>JAQQAP010000001.1 GCA_028533045.1 Spirochaetales bacterium
GGAACGATTCCTTTTAGAAACCAATCTCCCGAGAAGCATTACTGGCTTCTTCAGGCATTACATTTACTCAATCTCAGCATGGTGCTTTAAATCTCTTTTTAAAGAGAAGCTCTTATTGGTATAAACTCGAAATTCGGCCTACTTAACTTAAAATCTGATTTTTTTGATAATTTTAAGGAGTCGGTTAAAAAATCTTATACAGTCGCTGGATATTTAGTTTTATTATTCACTATTTCATTCTTTTTAATTTTATTAGTTTTCATAAAGTTAAAAGGAACCGTTTTCTTTGAGATCGTATTAGTATTAGTTTTACTAATGTTTACATATACTAATTTGCTTCTTTTTTTAAAGAGTAATACAATCAGGGAAACCGAAGATAAAGTTTAGGAATTCTATATTTTAAAATAGTTTGAACTTCGAGTCTGTAAATCTTTCTGTGTAAAGCTCACTTTTCAAATATCAAATCGCCCTTCATATTCAATGGCGAACCGATTCATAGCAGGTTTCCAATTCCTAAGTGGCATGGACCATCTCTTGGAAGCCTGCTGAATAGCCAGATAGATTATTTTAACAGCTGAATCATCATTAGGGAAGATCTTCCGATTCTTGGTGGTTTTCCTAATAACACTGTTCAAGGATTCTATCGCATTAGTGGTATAGATGATTTTCCGAATCTCGTCGGGATAATCAAAAAGAGCGATAAGATTTTCCCAATTTTTATACCACCCCTTGCTGATTGATGGGTATTGGGAATCCCACTTTTCAGCAAATCGATCCAGCTCCATTCTGGCCTCATTCTCAGAAATGGATCGGTAGATTTTCTTAAGATCGGAAGCCACAGTTTTTCTATCTTTGTAAGAAACGTATTTCAGAGAATTACGGACTTGATGAACGATGCAAAGCTGAATCTTCGTCTTGGGGAAAACGGCATTTATTGCCTCTGGAAATCCTGTCAGGCCATCAACAGCAGCAATAAATACATCCCTGATGCCACGGTTCTGTAATTCTGTAAGAACACTCATCCAAAACTTTGAGCCTTCATTCTCGCTGATCCAGAGGCCTAGTAGCTCTTTCATACCCTCTGAGTTAACCGCAAGGGCCAGATATACACTCTTATTGATGACTCGCTTATTTTCCCTCACTTTGATGACAATACAGTCTAGGAACAATATGGGGTACACTGAATCCAATGGACGATTCTGCCAGGCAATAACCTCGTCCATAACTCCGTCGGTAATCTTGGAAATCAAGGTAGGAGAGACATCCACGTCATACATTTCTTTGAAGGTGGCCGTTATATCCCTTGTTGTCATTCCCTTGGCATAAAGGGAAAGAATCTTGCTATCCAGATCTCCACTACGTCGTTGATTCTTTTTGACCAACTGAGGCTCAAAAGTTGCCTCTCTATCTCTGGGTATATCGAGGGGGATTTCAGAAGTATCTGTCTTCAGAGTCTTTTGAGTATACCCATTTCTGGAATTCCCAGTCGGCCTTTGACCTTTCTTCTTCTCTCCTAGATGTTCTTCCATCTCAATCTCAAGGATTCGTTCCATGGCAACCTTGGTCAACATCTTGGTCATTTCAGAGACATCTTGCGGAGTCTTGAGGTTACTGGCTAGTTTATTTGCCAGCTCGTTAAATTCGTCTGTGTCGTACAAAATAAAAGCTCCTTACTTTTTATACAAAGTTTTGGAGCTTTACACAAATTTATTTACAGGGTCATTACGCATTGTTGGTGAATTCATAAAAGTATTAGAATAACCCACTCTAGTCATACTCTCACAATCCTATTTCTCCCCCCTCCCTTTGCCCCAACCCCATTTTCCTATTTCATACTCTTAAATGGACGATAAAACGGTCAACTTCTACAACCATAATGCCTCCTATCTCACGGAACGCTACAATTCTGTAGAATCTCCCTATGCGGCCTTGTTCCCCGTTCTTTTCAAGGAAGGGGACCGAATTTTAGATATTGGCTGTGGAAGCGGACGGGATTTAGGGATCCTCCTGGAACGAGGGTGTGATGCCTATGGTATGGAGCCAAGCGATTCTCTCTGGGGGGAAGCGGTTAAGTGTCAGCCTTTGTTACAGGATCGAATCTTCAAGGGGGCTTTACCTCTGGAGGAAAGTCCCTTTGCTGATCCTTTTGATCATATTCTTCTTTCGGCTGTTATTATGCATATCCCGGATAATGAACTTTTTGAGAGTGTGTATTCGTTACGGAGCCTCCTCAAGGAGGGAGGATTAGCCATTATTAGTCACTGTCCGATTAAGGACGTCCCCCTTATCGATGATCGTGATGAGGAGGGGCGGCTCTTTATTCTTCGCTCATCTGAGCAGATTCAGCTACTTTTTGAAGAGTTGGGTTTTAGGCTTAAAGACCTTTATCATACGGAAGATAAGCTCCGGAGGGCTGGTATTTCCTGGGATACGCTGGTTTTTGAGTTTAGGGGAGAGACCTGTTCCGACTCGGTGGACCGGATTGAATCGATTATCAATAATGACAGGAAAACCGCCACATACAAACTCGCTTTATTACGGGCCTTATGTGAGATAGCCCAGAAAGATCCGCACCAGGCTCATTGGACTTCAAAAGGCCGTGTTAAGGTCCCTCTTGAGGCGATCAGTAATAAATGGATTGAGTACTACTTACCCATGATGGGACATGATACTTTCGTCCCCAATAACAGGGGGGAACGGAGCGATTCGAATAAGCCTGTCGCTTTCCGAAATCTCCTTTCTGACTTGGGTGCTTATTATCCTTCAACCCCTCAAGGTCTGGCGCAGTTTCTCGATGATCGGGACCGGAATCGGTTTTCTGCCGAGAGAGAGATTCTTTATAGAGAGGCTGTTAAGAAGATTGGGAACACCATAAAGAAAGGCCCCATCACTTATACCAGTGGTGAGACTTTTTTCTATGATCCGGCAGACAAGACCGTAATCATGGAAGGAGGGCTTTGGCGTGAGTTGGTGCTACTGGGGCATTGGATTGGAGATAGCCTGATTCTTAAGTGGGCTCAGTTGATCCATGGATTCAGTTTAAGCACCATTGAGTTTCCCATGAATCAAGCCTTAAGCCTGTTGCTGATGGAGCCGGAAAGCGAAAGGAGAATGGGCCCGGCCCGAAGAACCTATGAGGCCCAAAGCGATTTAGTATGCGTTTGGAGTGAAAAAGAACTTACCAAAAAAAATCTGGCCATAGACCATGCTATTCCCTTCTCCATTCGTCATGACAACAGCCTCTGGAACCTGCTGCCTTCAGACAGAAAGGTTAATCTTGATAAAAGTGATAAGCTTCCCAGTCACGGGCTTATTCAGAAAAGACGTTCTGCCATTATCTACAATTGGCAATTACTTTATAAGTCCGACGAGAAAGACCTATTCACATCAGAATCCTGCCGGTTCCTTGGCGTGCCGGAACTTTCTGTAAAAAGTTGGGAAATTGACCTGTTTAACCGATTCTTTGAAACCGTTGAGATGACAGCCAGCCGTAGGGGTATAGAGCGGTGGGAAGGGTGATTTAACAAACTTCCCCGTCCTCCCCCCGCAACCCCATAAACTCCCCAAAATACCGTTCAAAAGGCTTAATCCCGCTAATCGTCTTCCGGCAATCCCGACAGTAACCGGTCCCGCTTCCCCGCCCGGAGAGGGGAGAGCCGCCAAGACTCTTAAGATAAACCCGCCCCCCGCAATGGGGACAGGTGGATATCCACTTATCCTGGGAATAAAGGGTTAAGAGCTCTCCCAGGTAGAGTTGGCTGCGGTCAACTCCCCTAAAGGCCGAACTAATACGAGCCTCCTCCAGGAGAATAAAGTAGTAGTTGGGCGTATTGATAATAAAATCAAAATTCTTAAGGTAAAAATCCAGGTCGTTAATAATCCCGTTAATATTCAGCAACATATTGGAATGGGTCAAACTCACACCTCCTGTGGTTATGAGTATCGACCATGCCCGTTGCAAGATATGCAACGGAGAATAACTAAAGCACCAACCGCCTCTTCTCCAACCCCGGATTCCGAAAATTAACTAAATACCCCAAAGCCTTGTGAACCCGAAAAAAAGCCGGAACCAACCTGTCTGATAATTTCTGATGCAGCAACATACTCGCTACCTCCTATTGTTTTCCCACACCAAACCCTGTTTCACCTTTATTATTGTCAAGGCTTTAAGCGCAAGCGTGCCTTTACAATAAAAAAGTGAAAGGTACAATTAAAAAAACAGTAGGAGAAGAGCCCACTATAACCCCCGTGCCCTCCAGTGCCTCAGGCCTTTACCCCGTGGCTCCAGAGACAATCCCCATACCCCGTGGTTAAAACAAAAACCAAAGAGGGATTGCAAAGGAAATGAGCCAGGTGCGCAGGGCGACCCAGCGGGAAGCCCGGAACAGCGTACCGGTTAAGCGAATTGGAATGGAAAGCCCGGCCCCCTGCGACGTCCCCACAGAAAACCCCCAATCCCCTCCAGAGGGGCTTTGCCAAATCTTCAAATAGGATATACTGAATTAATATCCTCTTGCTCCAAGGAATCTGATTATGTTGACCATAGGCCTGACAAAAAAACTGGGCGACTATTTGGGAATCAAAAAGTTGCCTCCCTATGAAAGCCCCTTTCCCTCTCTTCATTCCTGGCACGCCAATCTACTCATCATCAATAGAAAAAAGTCTATTCTCTTCATGCACGATATGTCCCGCTATTCCCTGCTTCTTTATGGCATTAAAAAGTCGGATGTAAAGAATATCGATTTACTGTTTGTAAGCAATTTAAGGGAATATTTAACCTTTGACGGCTATAGCAATGATCAGATAAATACTCTCCTGCCATCTGGCGAGTGGGAGTATTTCAAAACCCACGACCGTAGTGTTCTCGGGAGTATGAATGATCATGGGAAGCTGCTCCCTTTTTACGCTACGGGCCACTTATCAATGGAGGGAGCCCTTAATCCGGAAGAGGGAATTCTGCAAAAAGGGTTAATTCGAAAGTTGAATAAGACTCCCATGCTCTGTTCGAAAAAAGGATTCTTTCCCAAGGATAGACTTAAGGAATTGCTTTAATCAGGCGGCTAAATAAACCAATCCGCCTTTACATTATATTTAACACATAAGCGTTTAATATGATCCAGAGTCAGTTTTCTTTTCCCGTTAACAATCGCATTGATAACAGTTCGGGGAGCAATGTCGGTCATAGCGCTTTGATTATCGCCGTGTTTTTCCATGAGGGCGATCATCATCTCTTCGGGAGAGACTTTTTGGGGGAGTTGGAAGTGAGAATCTTCATAGGCTTCGATTCTGTCGTTGAGCAGGTTTAGGAGCGGGATAAGTTCAGACTCACCCGCTTCTATCCGTTTGGCCAGCCCTAGTGATTCTTCAATTAAGATGTCGCAATCTTTGTTTTCTCCTCTTAGCATAACTCTCATAGGTAAGTTTAATATATTGTGCGAGCAGGAGCAATAATTATCGCTTAAACCAACGAGGGATTGCAAAGGAAATGAGCCAGGTGCGCAGGGCGACCCGGAGGGAAGCCCGGAACAGCGTACCGGTTAAGCGAATTGGAATGGAAAGCCCGGCCCCCTGCGTGGTCCCCGGTAAAAAACTCCCAACCTCCTTCAGAGGGGCTTTGCCAAAACAATAAATATAGTCATATCTATATGTAGTTCACCGTTGGTTCACATTTGATTTACATCTTCCCTATAGCTTACACTTATATCGAGTCTATTGTTTGGAGGAACAATTTATGGGAAAGAAGAGACTCCCTCTGCGGAGAATCATTCAAGTGTTGTTTTTCGTCATCATCGCCCTTATTGCGGTGAATCACACTTTATCCGAGGCGGGAGGGGGCATACCCTTTATATCCAACGCATCTCTCCATGCGGTCTGCCCCTTTGGCGGAGTGGTGAGTCTCTACCAGGTCATTACGGCGGGGACTTTTGTAAAGAAGGTTCACGAGTCCAGCCTGGTTCTGGCCCTTATTGTTTTTGCGGCGGCTCTGATTATGGGGCCCCTTTTCTGCGGGTGGATCTGTCCTTTCGGGACCTTTCAGGAGTGGATGGCCAAGTTGGGCAAAAAGCTCTTTAAAAAGAAGTATAACCGCTTTATTCCCTATTCTGTGGACAAGTACCTCCGATTCCTGCGCTATGCTGTGCTGGCATGGGTGCTATTTATGACCGCCCGTTCGGGCCAGCTTTTCTTCTCCGGGGCCGATCCCTACTACGCTCTTTTCCAGTTCTGGACGGGCGAGGTAGCCATAGGCGGCTTTGTGGTGCTTGCCTTGACCATAGTCTTTTCCCTCTTCGTGGAACGGCCCTTCTGTAAGTACGCCTGTCCCTTTGGGGCGACTCTGGGGCTTTTTAACCTGATTCGTCTGGTTCCCCTTAAGCGGAACGCTTCCAGTTGTATTAGCTGTAAGAAGTGTGACAAAACCTGTCCTATGAACATCCCCCTTTCCGAGGCGGGAACGATCCGGAATCACCAGTGTATTAGCTGTTACGAGTGTACCAGCGGCGACGGGGCCTGTCCTGTTTCGAATACTCTGGAGTTCCGTACCGGCTCCTTTGAAGAGTCTGATAAGGAGGAGAAATAATGAAAGTTAGCGCTAAAACTGCCGCAGTGATTCTGCCTTTGTTCTTTATTATAGGTATTGTAGGGACTATGGCCTCCGGCTATTGGAAGACGGAAAGCTCCAAGGACCCGGCCAAGTACAATACGGGCCAGTTTGCCGGGGAAAGTAACCCCGCCGATATTCGCGGCTCCTACTCATTCGGCAATGTGGAAGAGGTATTCGGGATTCCGGCGGAAACCACGGCCAAGGCCTTTGGAATGTCCGATTCGGACTACCCGGCCGCCCTGCAGGCGAAGCTCTTTGAAGAGGTTTACGGCTTTATAGGCGATTGGGAGATTGGGACCGACAGTCTTCGTCTTTTCGTAGCCCGTTACAAGGGACTTCCCTATGAGCCGGAGGAGACGACCGGTCTTCCCCAACCGGCATGGAACATCCTTAAGAAGGAAGGGGCTTTGACTGAGGCTGAACTGGCCGAACTGGAAGGGCGCCTCGTCTCTCTTGACGGGATTGAGGTGAACCTGGAAGAGGCTATTGCCGCCGAAGAGGAGCATGAGGAAACGGTGGTGACCGATACCACGATTAAGGGGAAGACCACCTTTGGCGACCTCTACACATGGGGGCTGACCGAAGCTCAGGTGAGCGAGGCGCTGGGCGGTGTTGAGCCGGGGCCCCGAACCATGCCGGTTCGAGACTACTGCGGTGAGATTGACCTGGAGTTTTCCGTTCTGAAGGAGGCGTTGCAGCCGATTTTGGATTCTATGTAGGAAATCACCCCGCCCAGTTTATGAAATACGTTTTACGTGGTGGTAGATAATAAAATCTAGACATCCTATAGTTCTTGTTGTATATTGATCGTAGAGATTACAATAATCTTAAAGACTGTTCTTTAGGTAAAAATTGACAAAATGGAATGTTTTGACGATAATTTAGATGTAAGCTCTACTAATACAGTACATAGTGCCCCAGGCTTCTAATTCTTTCGTTATTTGAAGGATGCGGACCCTGGGGTTTGTTTTTTATATAGGGTTCTCTTTTATGATTGTATTCCATTAGCAAAAAGAGTTACTAATCCTGTAACAGGTAGGCCTGTTAATTATGCCATATCTGATATCTATAAATATAGAACATCCGTATTTGAACAGTTAAAAAGTCAGAGAAAAGTTGCCCTTCGTTTAGGAAAGCTAAAGGACAATGGCGGTTGGCAGATTAAAGCATCTCTAACAAAGAAGTTAATTAATGAAGAAAAAGGAATCAATGATCTTGATGCTAAAGATGTTGTTTATCAGGTTCAGCAGAAAGGAGTTGATATGAAGATCGGATTGGATATTGCTTCATTAGCATATAAAAGGTTAGTTGATCAGATTATTCTTATTGCAGGCGATACCGATTTTGTACCTGCAGCAAAAGTCGCAAGAAGAGAAGGGATCGATTTCATTCTGGACCCTATGCATAATATGATTGATACATCATTAAATGAGCATATAGATGGATTGAGGTCTACTTCTCCTAAGGGTGGTTGCTCAAATATTGAGGATTTCATTAAAAGAACGAATCGTTGATATTTTATATGTGGACACCCTATTTGTCCTTCAAATATAAGTAGTACTAAAGTATAGCGCGCTCTTGGGAGAAAATCCTGGGCTTCGGACCCTGTAAATAAATTTGTGTAAAGCTCCAAAACTTTGTATAAAAAGTAAGGAGCTTTTATTTTGTACGACACAGACGAATTTAACGAGCTGGCAAA
>JAQQAP010000002.1 GCA_028533045.1 Spirochaetales bacterium
AACGATTCCTTTTAGAAACCAATCTCCCGAGAAGCATTACTGGCTTCTTCAGGCATTACATTTACTCAATCTCAGCATGGTGCTTTAAATCTCTTTTTAAAGAGAAGCTCTTATTGGTATAAACTCGAAATTCGGCCTAAATAGATGATAATAGGGGCACCGACGAGTAATCGTAGGTGCCTCTTTTTTTATTTGAGAAAGTCTTCTCTGCGTGGGGTAAAGATATTCAGAAGTATCCCTTCTTCCAAAGCTACGCAGCCATGGAGAGAATTGGGGGGGATGAACATGGAATCCTTTTCTTTCAAAACCTTGGTAACCCCGTCCATGGTTATTTCAAAGGATCCTTTTTGAACATAGTTTATCTGTTCGTGAATGTGTTTATGAGGGGGGCCTACGGCATCTTTTTCAAAGTACACTTCAACAAGCATTACATTTTTGCTGTGGGACAAAATCTTACGTTTAACACCGTTACCCGCTTCTTCCAACTCAATGTCGTCATTAAAATCAAAACTCATTTTTTTCTCCCTTATTTTATTATAAACAATAGTTATTTTACATTATTACTTAATTCTATGAGTTACAAGGTCTCCTTAATCTATATTTCTGTGTCTCCGTTGATTTTTAAGAGATTTTCCAAGCTTTTGTAAATATTGACAGGGAAAAGAGACCATGTTAGATTGAGTGTTCACAATACAGAGCTTCCTCCCGAAATCGGTGAAGCTTTCACATGCAACCGTCGAAAGGAGATACTGCGGATTGAGTCTGCCAGAACTTGTCTTTGACGCTCATGCTGCGTTCTGACACACTCAATAAATATCCGTAAGTCTTCATTGAGCCTTTCATGACATGTAAGGAGGCATTATTATGCCCGGAATTGAGGTGCGGGATCTGGTTAAAACTTACCGGATTGCCGAAAGAGGGGCCGGTCTGTCCGGATCGGTCCGTGGATTATTCAAACGACAGTACAAAGAAGTACGCGCCCTGGACGGGATTTCCCTCTCCATTGCTCCCGGCGAACTGGTTGGTTACATTGGGCCGAACGGGGCGGGAAAGAGTACCACCGTAAAGGTCCTGTCCGGGATTCTTGTGCCCGACAGCGGTACCTGTCTTGTTAACGGCCGTGTTCCCTGGGAGAACAGGAAGGAACATGTGGCCCGGATAGGGACGGTTTTTGGTCAAAAAAGCCAGCTCTGGTGGGATTTGCCCGTTAAGGAGTCCTTTGACCTGCTTAAAGAGATCTACCGGGTTCCCGATAGGGACTACCGGGAGAGCCTGGGAGAGCTGACTGAACTTTTTGAACTGGCCGAACTCTACAAGACTCCCGTACGTCAGTTGAGTTTGGGACAGCGGATGCGCTGCGACATGGCGGCGGCCCTGCTTCACGGCCCGGATACTCTATTCCTTGACGAACCGACGATTGGTCTCGATGCGGTGGCCAAGCTGACTTTACGAGAGCTTATCCGCAAGATAAACGAAGAGAAGGGAGTGACCGTTATCCTCACCACCCACGATATGGACGATGTGGAAGCCCTGTGTCACCGGGTGCTCCTGATTGGTCACGGACGAATCCTCAGGGACGGGACGGTGAAAGATTTGCGACAGGCCTACGAAGACGGGGCCGGTGTGGAACTGGAAGAGGTTATCCGCCGTCTCTATCGCGAGGAGGCCCTGAGATGAGTGTTTCCCGTAGCTTAAGACCTTACTCCAAGTTCTTATCGGTTCGGTTTCAGTCCTTACTCCAGTATCGTGCGGCGGCCTGGGCGGGGATTGTGTGCCAATTCTTTTGGGGGCTGATTATGATTATGTCTCTTCAGGCCTTCTATCGCTCCTCCTCTGCGGTGCCTCCCATATCCCTGAAACGGGCCGTAAGTTACATCTGGCTGGGCCAGGCTTTTTTAGGAATGCTTCCCTGGAATATCGACAAGGATATGGACCGAATGATAAGGGACGGCTCTCTCTGCTACGAGATGCTCCGCCCCCTGGACCTCTATCTTTACTGGTTCCTCCGCTCCTTTAGCTGGCGATTTTCCACTATGATTCTGCGAGTGATTCCCCAGGTGATTTTCGCCGCCTTGGTTCTGCCTCTACTGGGGCTCCCCGAGTGGGCTCTGGTGCTTCCCGGACGGGCGGTGGTCTATCCGGCCTGGCTTATTTCCCTTTCTCTGGCCCTGCTTTTAAGCACGGCCATTACTACGGCAGCCAACATTTCCCTTCTCTGGAGTATCTCCGGCACCGGGACAGGCCAGCTTATCGGGACCTTTGTCACTCTTTTTTCCGGAATGGTTATTCCCTTACCCTTCTTTCCGGACAGCTGGCAGGTTGTTATGAGGCTACAGCCTTTTCATGGTCTTCTAGACGGTCCTGCCCGGATCTTCACAGGAGATATTCCCCTAAATGAAGTACCTCTTGAGTGGGGTCTTCAGTTTTTCTGGATTCTCTGTTTTGTGGCACTGGGACGATTCATGGTGGGGGCCGGAACAAAGCGGCTCGTGGTACAGGGAGGTTAATATGGAAAGTATAAGTATGTACGGGGCCTATGCGGCTCAGTCTGTCAAATCCCAATTGGAGTATCGTGCTTCGGCCCTCTTTCAAATTGTGGGACAGTTTCTTATCAATATAATCGAATTTACTGCTCTTTGGACCCTTTTTGATCGTTTTGGGAACCTGAATGGCTGGACTTTGCCGGAAGCCGCCTTCTGCTATGGGCTGGTGGGGACCATTTTCGGGGCGGCCGATTTTTTTAGCCGGGGCTTTGATATGGCGGGGAACCTGATTCGTACCGGCGAGTTTGACCGCTTCCTCCTGCGACCCCGTTCCCTGGTCTTGCAGATGTTCGGCTATGAGGTGACTCTGCGGCGCTTTGGACGGATGGGGCAGGGCCTGCTTATTCTGATTTGGGCCTTAAGTCAGCTTCAACTGGATTGGACTGTGGGGAAGATTCTCCTTCTCCTTTATACGATCCCCTGCGGTATGGTCTTTTTCATCTCTCTCATCATCATCCAGGCCTCCCTTTCGGTCAAATCGGTTCAATCCCTGGAGTTCATGAATGTGCTCACCTACGGAGGGGTACAGACTGCCCAGTACCCTCTTTCGGTTTATACTGATTTCTTTAGGCGTTTCTTTACCTTTGTAGTGCCTCTTGGATGTGTTACCTACTATCCCTCCCTGATTATTTTGGGAAAGACCGATTCTTTGATGGATTGGATAGGGTTCGGGTGGTTCTCTCCTGTGGCGGGACCGTTTTTTTTCCTGTTGGCGTTGTGGCTTTTTCGGCGTTCATTGAGATGGTATATGTCTACCGGATCATAATATTTCCCCCGGAAGAAGGGGTTTGGAAAGATAGTAACCCTGTACGTAATCGCAGTTTAATCCCTGAAGGATCTCAAGTTGTTCTTTTGTTTCCACCCCTTCGGCAATAACCGTTTTATTAAGAGAATGGGCCATATTGATTATCGCCTTGATTAGGGACAGGGCATTCTTGTCACTGTGCAAGCCAAAGACAAAACTCTTGTCTATCTTTACCGTGTCGATGGGGAACTTCTGCAGGTAACTTAGCGAAGAGTAGCCCGTGCCAAAGTCATCGAGTAGTATTTTTATACCATGTTCGCTCAGGATGTTTAGTTGGGTTAGGATTTTTTCTGTTTCTACAATGAAAATATTTTCTGTGATTTCTATTTCTATACGGGTTTCATCCAGTCCGGCCTTATGGATTTTATGGATAATCTTTTCTGCCAATCCGGGGTCGTTGAATTGCTTAACGGAAAGATTGATTGAGACTTTAAGACTGGAGTGGCCGTTTTGCCACTCTTTAAGTTGTGCCAGAGTTTCGTTTATAACGAAATCCCCAATTCTGTCGATAGAATTAATATCCTCCGCAATGGGAATAAAACTCTGGGGCGATACTTCTCCCAGCTTTACATTGTGCCATCTTAACAGGGCTTCGCAAGAATAGAGCTGCCTGTCCCGGCAAGTATAAATGGGCTGGTAAACAAGGCGGAATTCTCCCCTATCCAGGCCTTTGAGAAGTTGGCTTTCTATATCAAGCCTCTCCTTGGACTGGCGGTCCATATCGGGTTCATAGAAATAGAACTTGTTTTTTCCTTCTTCCTTGGCTTTGTACATTGCCATATCGGCCTTTTTTAGCAAAATGTCGCCACTATCTCCGTCCCGGGGAAAGAGGGCTATACCAATGCTGCCGGTTATATTAATGGCTTGTTCGAATACAAAGGTATCTTGGGCCACCGCTTTAATCAGTTTTCTGGCAAAGGCGTTATACTCGCCGACAGACTTAAGGTTCCTTACGAGCAGAACAAACTCATCGCCTCCAAAACGGGCAAAGACGTCGGAGGATCGGATGACTTCATTCACGTTCTTTGTTACTTCCCTCAGGAGTTCGTCCCCATGGTCATGACCCAGTGTGTCATTGATGAACTTAAACCTGTCCAAATCCATAAAGAATACGGCCAGTTCCTTCTTCTCCCGTTTTCCTTCTTTTATAAAGAAGCGTAATTTCTCCATGAAAAAACTTCGGTTGGCAAGACCGGTTAGCTGGTCGTAGTAGGCCATATGGGAGATTTTTTCCTGGGCCGCTTTGCTTTCGGTAATATCTTTAAAGGCCCCCCTGTAACCTTTGAGTTGTCCCGTCTCGTCTACAACAGAGGTCCCCGATATCAGTAACGCTTTTTTGGGGCCTTCTTTGCTGCAGCACCAGCATTCAATACTGTCTATTTCTTTCTTGTTGGATATATAGTAATTTTTTAGTATATCTTCTGTTCCGTCCTCTCCGGGTTTAAGGAAGCTAAAGAGAGATTTTCCAAGGATTTCCTCTTCCCTGTAACCGATAACTTCATAAGCCCCCTCCGATGAGAAGGTGAAATTCAGGTTTTCGTCCACTTCCCACAGCCAATCGGAAGTACTGTAGGCTATGGCAGAGAAGCGGTCTTTTGCCAGTTTTGTTTGGGTGTATTGATATTCCGTATAGATGCTTGAGCCTATGAGTTCTTTTATTGTTTCAAAAACAATACCGTCACGATAGCAGTGGTCAAAGATTATGTAGCCAATGCCCATTTCTCTGAAGTAAAGCGGTTCTACCAGAAGGGAATAGCCTTCTTCCCGGGGGAGATAGTGATTGGGGATAAGTTGATCCCTGGAAAAGAGTTTGTCCTTTTCTTCTATCACCAGGTCTTTGTTGTTTACAAAGGCATGATGAAAAATAATTTCCTCACTATGAACATTGAGGTTGTTATAGAACATAATATAACAGTGTTTTAACCCTATAATTCTGGACATGAGATGTATGGCATCCACAATATTGCCGGATAGACTGAGAGAGCGGGTGATGTGTCTGAACAGGGATACTATTTTGTCCTTATTGGTTTTTATTTCCTGAGTTTTGTGTTCTATTATCTTATTGGTTATTTTTTTTAGATCCCGGTCGGCGTCTTCTCTGATCAATCGGGAATAGTGTTCTATGACTTCGTTATTTGAATCTATGTCATGGGGTAGCTGGGCTTCCTGGTATAAGTCCTTACAACCGCAGGATTTTCTTAAGATAAGGGGTGTTTTGAATTTTACCGTTCTACTTACTTCTTCGCCTTGCAGTATTCCGATCATACTCTCTGCAGCAAGCCAGCCCTGCCTATAGGCATCTTCGTCACAGGTCGTTAGGGGAGGAGAGAAAAAGGCACTTTCAAACCTTCCCTGATAGCCGCAGACCGCTATATCTTCGGGGACCTTTATTTTATGTTTTTGCAAGGTTGTTATTACTGATTGGGCAATCGTATCGTTAACTGTAACTATAGCGTCAAAATCGGTTTTTTCAGCCAGAAGATCCTCTACGGTCTCTTTTCCAATACTGCTATTGATATCTTCATAGAAAATTAGATCCTCATCGATCTCTATTTGATGTTCCCTCAGGGCTGATTCATATCCTTCCTGCCGGTCGTTGGAGGACTTGTTTGTTTTGGGGCCCCGGAGGAGGACTATCTTTTTATAGTTGTGCTCTTCAATCAGGTGGGTTACCAATTCCCTCATTCCTGCAACGTAGTCCGGTTGGATGTTTACATATTCCCGATGGTTTCCGGAGATGGTCACTATGGGAAAGTCCCTGTATCTTTTAAGGAAAATATTGAATTTTTCTTCTGAAATATGTCTGGCCAGGGAGCTTGAAGGGATAATTATTCCCCCTATTGTTTCCGGAGAAACGAAGTTAAAAATGTTCTCTCGGAAATGGGAATATTGAGTATTTGCCTGAAGGGAAGAACCGGAGTATATGATTATATTGTAATGATATTTTTTTGCACAGTCCATTGCTCCAAGGGAAATGTCTTTATGCATAGGAGAGGTAAGGGTACTTAAAAATAAAGCTATGGATTTTTTACCCATATTCAATTTTTTCACTTCCTTAAACAGGTTTGCCTATATTGTATGGGGAAAAGTGGTTGTTGTCTTTTGGAAATTTAAAAAAGTTGCTCCGTTACATCCTTGAAGGCGCCTCTGTAGCCCATGAGCTCTTTCCGGTCATTCACTATGGGGACAGCCATCATGAGCAAAGCTCTTTTATATCCTTCCTTACTTAGATTCCAACACCTGACATCGCGGATATCTTTCTTTTGTGTGATATAGCGATTTTTAATCATTTCTATATTTTCTTTTTCGTCGGGATGGAAGAACGTAAAGAGAGATTTGCCGATGATTTCTCCACTCCCATAGCCTATGACTTTTAGGGAGCCCTCCGAGGTAAAGGTGAAGTTCATATTTTCATCTGTTTCCCAAAGCCATTCCGAAATACTTGAGGCAATGGAGAGGATTCTTTCATTGGCAAGTTTGGATTGTTGAAAGTGATACTCCGAATAAATATGGGAGGCCAGTAATCCTTTGATCGATTCAAAAATAGCTCCGTCACGGTAGCAGTAATCAAAAATAACATAACCAATTCCAACTTCTCTAAAATATAGAGGTTCTACCAAAAGTGAGTAGTTCTCTTCCTTTGGTAAGTATTTTGGGGGGATAAGGGTTATCTTATCCAGAATCTTGTCGTTTTCATCGATTGTTACCAACTCTTGATCAACAAAGGCGTTCTGGAATAGCACTTGGCCCTGCTTTATATCGTAGTTTTCGTAGGTCATGACATAACAGTGCTTTAAGCCGATAAATTTTGCCATGAACCCAATGCTTTTTACTATATCTCCCGATAAGCTTATTGTAGAAGAGATCATTCGGAATAACTCAATAATTTTATCCTTATGAACCCTTGTATTCCGAGACTGCAATTCCAGGATTTTTTCTGTGGTTTCCCGTTTATTGAGGTTCGTATTGTCCAGCAGGTTTACCAGCTCATGAAGATTGTCGTTATTAATCTCTATGTCGTTGGGTAATTGTATTTCGTTAGAGCTATCGCCGTTGCAACCGCAGGATCTTCTTATGAAGAGGTTGGTGTCAAATCGTATCTCGCTATTGATTTTTTGATTTTCTATCACTTTCATGAGACTTTCCGCTGCTATCCATCCCTGTTTGTATGAATCCTCGTCACAGGTGGTAAGGGGTGGGTCAAAGTAGACTCCTTCAAATCGGCCCTGATTGCCGCAGACCGCTTTGTCTTCGGGAACCCTGATCTTATGCTTTTTTAGGGCTTCTATTGTGGCAAAAGCCACGTTGTCATTAACGGTAACAATCGCATCAAATTCTATTTGTTCGTTGAGTAGGTCGTTTACCACTCCGTCAGATACATTCGCGGAAATATCCCGCGATATTATGAGCTTTTTATCTATGCCAATCCCGTGTTCTTTCAGGGATTCTTCATAACCGGTTTGTCTGCTGTTTGAGGAGTTATTGTTTTCCGGGCCCCGGAGGAGGACGATTTTCTTAAAGTTGTGAACCTCGATTAGATGGTCTATAAGCTTTTTCATTCCCAATCGATAGTTAGGTTGGACATTGATATAGTCTTCATCTTCGCCCGCAATGGTGACAATGGGGAAGTTATTATATCGCTTCAGGAAGTCTTTGAATTCCTTTTTACTCACATAGCGCGCCATCGAACTGGAGGGAATCACAATTCCCGATATCTGATCTTCCTGAATCCTGAGAAAAATATTTTCCCGAAACTCGGAGTAGCCTCTGTTGGCATGCAAAGGGATTCCCGAATAAATAATGGCATTGTAATTGTGAAGTTTGGCGCAATCCATGAATCCCAGGGAAATGTTTTTATGAAAAGGAGTTGTCATAGTGCTTAGAAAAGCGGCGATTGTTTTTTTTGAATTATCCAAATCTTTTATCCCTGCATGGTATACCTTAAATAATAAGATACAAATAAGAAATTATCCATTAAAAGTTTGGCGGGGAAGCTTATTTTATGATTACTGCTCTACGGAAGGAAGGTTATATCTGTATTCTGCATAAATATGGGAGCCCAGGAGGGCTTTCAGGGATTCGAAAACGGCTCCGTCCCGGTAGGAATAGTCAAACATAATATACCCCATCCCCATATTCTTAAAGAAAATAGGTTCCACTATGAGGGCATAATTCTCTTCCTTGGGAAGATATTTGTTTGGGATAAGAAGCCTCTCCGTCATAATTCTATCTTCCGAATCAATTTTCAGTCCCCTCTTATCAACAAAGGCCTTCTGGAATATGACCTTTCCCTTCTCCATATCAAAGTTCTCGTAAAACATAATATAACAGTGTTTCATTCCAATTTGTTGTGAAATGAACTGTATGCTTTTATCCAAGTCTTCCGTAAGACTGACCGTCCCTGTTATTCTCCTGAATAGTTCAACGATTTTGTCCTTGTGGTACTTGATTTCTCGGGCCTGAACTTCCAACATCCTTTCCGATATTTCTCTCTTTGACAGAGATTTATTGTTGAGTAGAGTAATTAATTCTGACAGGTTGTCATTTTTCAATTCCACATCGTTAGGAAGGAGGACTTCCTGAATCTCTCCGGTGGAGCAGCCGCAGGATTGTCTAATGTACATTTTAGTGTCGAAGCTTACTTCTTTTTTTACTTCCTCACCTTCCAGAAGTTTGATTAAACTTTCTGCAGCCTTCCAGCCCTGTTTGTAGGAATCTTCATCCCAGGTCGTGAGGGGCGGGCTGGAATAGGTGCATTCGAATCGCCCCTGATGTCCGCAGACGGCCTTCTCTTCGGGGACTCTAATATTGTGTTCCTTCAAGGCGTTAATAATAGAAAACGCAACGTTATCATTTACTGCTACGATGGCATCGAAGTCAATGTTTTTATCCAGCAGGTAGTTCACTACTTCGGCGCCTGCTTTACTATTGATATCCTTTGAAATAATCAGCTCTTCCCTAAGCGGGATATCGTGTTTCTTAAGGGCGGCTTCATAACCAATCTGTCTCTCATTGGAGGAATTGTTGTTTTTAGGGCCACGAAGATAGACAATTTTATTATAATTATGAGTCTCTATAAGGTGGTCCATGAGTTTTTCCATGCCCCCCGCATAGTCCGGTTTTACATTGATATACTCTTCGTCATCACCGCATATTGTTACGATGGGAAAATCTTTATAGCGGTTCAGGAACTTTTTAAATTCCTCTTTTGACTGGTAGCGGGAAAGGGAGCTGGTGGGAATGATAATTCCCGAAACCTGATCTTTGTGAACTTGGTTAAATATGTTCTCTCTAAAAGGAGAATAGGGTTTTTGGGCATTAAGTGCCAAACCGGCATAAATAAGAACATTGTAATTATTAAGCTTGGCACAGTCCGTGATACCCAAGGATACATTCTTGTGATAAGGCGTGGTAAGGGTGCTTAGAAATGCGGCAATAGTTTTTTTATTATTCAAAACCTTGTTCCCCCAATAAGCCATCCTACCATAAGGGGAGAGATGAATCTAGGCTGATTTTTCCCCGGCGGCCAGCATCTCTTTAAGAGCTTGGGCCAGCTGGTCGGGGCAGGAGGTTCCCCTCATCCCGCAGGGAGTGCCTTCCAGTGCCTTAATGATCTCTTCCGCATGGCTGCCTTCGGCCAGACGGGCTACACCTGCCGTATTGCCGGCGCAACCTCCTGTGAATCTCACTTTTTCAATGATGTTGTTTGAGTTGAGTCGGATATCTATTTTTCGGGCACATACGCCCTTGGGTTTATAACTATAGGTCTTCATATGGTTTATTCTATATTTGGAATGTAAAAATGTCAACGGATGTGCTACCGGTAGGAAGCTGTCCGATAATCGCTGGGGCTTTGGCCGGTCATTCGGCGAAAGAATTTTGAAAATCCCCAGATATCGGAAAAACCCAGGTGATAGGATATTTCCGTAACCGAGAGGTCCGAGAGATGGAGCAGGGTCTGGGCATGTTCTATTCTTTCCCTGTCAAGAAAGGGTTTGAGAGAGTAGCCCGTCTCTTCTTTGAGCTTTTTTGAGAGATGGGGGCGGCTCAGATCCATCAGTTGAGCTATTTCGTCGGCGGTGGGGAAATATCCTGTTTTGGTAAAGAGCTGGTTTCTTATCCTCTCGGCGGTGGTCATGGTTTTGACCTCTTTGTTGTAGATATGCTCCAGTTCTATAAGGGTTTTAAGGGCGTTTTGAATATGTACCGACACCTGGTCTGTTTCCACTTCTTCATCGGCTAGAAATTCGGCAATGTAGTGTTTGAGCGGGGTGATATTACGGGGGTCGCTAAAGAGGAGGGGCCGGTCAATTTTCTTGCGGGTCTCACAATTAAATTTGAAAGAGTAGTATTCACAGTGGGAGCCGATGTATTCAAAGCTGTGATGGAGACCGGGAGGGATGACAATTATCCGGTGTTCATCCAGGGGGATTTCCTGGTCTTCAAAACAGGCGATTCCCCGGCCGGCAATAAGTATTTCTGCCTGCCAGTAATCGTGGAAGTGGTAACTGTCCCGTTTTTTCTCATCCCGCTGGCAGTGTTCCCAGTAAAGCAGGTTCAGTTTGAGGGAGGGAATGGGGTCTCGGGAGCTTGTCAGGTCAAAACGATCATATTGCATTTTGGTAAATCCGCCTTCCTTTTTCCCATTTGGCCGTGGGGAATCTGACCTTATAATAGAGCAGAATTACCGATTGGACAACTTTTTTTTAGGGAGCCTTTTTTTGAAGATTCAAGATGTGAAAGTTTTTGTTGCCTCTCCTGGCAGGAATTTTGTCACCCTTAAAATCATTACGGAAGAAGGACTTTACGGTTTAGGTGATGCCACGGTGAATGGCCGGGAGCTGGCCGTGGCCGCCTATCTTAAGGATCATGTCGCTCCCTGTCTTATTGGAAAGGACGCCCACAACATAGAGGATATTTGGCAGTATCTATACCGCGGCGTATATTGGCGTAAAGGGCCGATTAATATGGCTGCCATAGGCGCTGTGGATATGGCTTTATGGGACCTGAAAGGGAAAGCGGCCGGTTTGCCGGTGTATCAGCTTTTAGGGGGACGTAGCCGGAAGGGCGTTACCCTCTATGCCCATGCCCAGGGAGCAACCATTGAGGAAACGCTGGGAGCGGCTCAGGTTTGGATTGATAAAGGTTTTAAGGCCGTAAGGCTCCAATGCGCTATTCCCGGCCTTGAGGGAACATACGGGGTTAAGACGAAGGAGCAGAAAGATTACTTTGCCATGCAAAGCAAGCGCTACTTACCCCCGGAAGAGCCCTGGTCTACGGCAAAATACTTAAATTTTATTCCCGACCTGTTTAAAGCGGCCCGGGAGCGTTTTGGAGACAGCGTTGAGCTTCTCCATGATGTGCACCATCGCCTAACTCCTATCGAAGCCGCCCGTTTGGGAAAGGCCCTTGAGCCTTATCATCTCTTTTTTCTGGAAGATGCGGTGGCGGCGGAGAATCAGGAGAGTTGTGCTGTCATTAGGCAGCATACGACAACTCCTTTGGCTATTGGAGAGATATACAACACGATTTGGGACTGTAAGGGGATGATCGAAAATCAGTCCATCGACTATATTCGGGTAGCGGCCACCCATGCGGGAGGAATCAGCGGGGTTCGACGCATCGCCGATTACGCCGGGCTTTTTCATGTGCGTACCGCCTTTCACGGCCCGCCGGATATTTCGCCCATTGGCCATGCGGCCCATATGCACCTGGGACTGTGGGTGCCCAACTTCGGGATTCAGGAATTCGTACGCTTTGGTACGGAGGTTTCCGACCGGGTCTTCTCCTATCCCATGAGAGTGGAAGATGGGATGGCTCTCTTGGAAGACAAACCCGGATTAGGGGTGGATTTTAATGAAGATGAAGCGGATCTTCATCCTTATAAAAGGTCCTATTTGCCGGTGAGTCGGCTAGAGGACGGAACTTTGTGGAATTGGTAGTTGCAATAGCGAACGATTGGTCCTAATATGGATGAGGGAGAGATGAAATTGAACAGACAATTTGGAAACACCGATTTACAAACCAGCCCTGTTGTTTACGGATGCATGGGCGGAGCCGGAGCCTTTGGTCCCCAGGAAGAAAAGGATTCTATTGAAGCCTTGCTCGGTGCCTATGAGGCGGGTGTTAATTTCTTTGATACCGCAGAAATGTATGGCAAAGGGTATTCGGAGCAGTTGCTTGGAAAGGCCTTTGGGGAAAAGAGAAAGGATATCATTATTTCCAGTAAAGTCTCTCCCAAAAATCTGTCCCCCGAAGGTATTCAGACCGCCTGTGAAAGAAGTTTAAAGAACCTCGGATCGGATTATCTTGATTTATATCTGATCCACTGGCCCAATCGGGATATCCCCTTGGCGGACAGCATTGGAGCCTTAAAGAAGCTTAAGGAGCAGGGGAAAATCCGCTATTACGGTGTTTCCAATTTTGGTAAAGAAGATTTGACCGACGCTCTGGAGCTGGGAGATATCTCGGCCAATCAGGTTCCCTATCATCTATTCTTCCGATCCATTGAATTCGATGTGCAGCTTCTTTGTGAAAAGAAAAAAGTACCCATCATGTGTTATTCCTCCCTTATGCAGGGATTGTTGGCCGGGAAATATCGCTCTTTGGCGGATTTTCCCGCTTCGAGAGCCCGGACCCGAATGTTTGATTCCCGTCGTTGGGAACAGTGTGCCCACAAGGAACACGGTGCGGAAGAGGCCGGTCAGAAAGCGCTGGATGATATATGGAAAATCACCTCAGCCACCGGTTTAAGGATGGAAGAGCTGGCTGTGGGCTGGCTTAAGGCTCAAAAGGCTGTGGGCGGTGTTATTGTAGGTACCCGTAATGCGGAACAGAGCAAGGGCCTGCGCAATTTACTCGATATTAAGTTGAGCCCCGATGTGCTTGCCGCCTTAACGGAGGCAACGGACGAACTAAAGA
The DNA here is from genome assembly GCA_028533045.1 of Spirochaetales bacterium. Classification (GTDB taxonomy): domain Bacteria; phylum Spirochaetota; class Spirochaetia; order DSM-2461; family DSM-2461; genus SZUA-368. Next base: position 13,270 of record JAQQAP010000002.1, read on the forward strand.
AGCAGCTGGGGGCGGATGTTGACATGTGGGGTAAAAACAGAATCCGTTAATTGGCTCCCCCGGGAGCTTGTTATATTAGTTGGTTTACTCTTCTTAGGGGGAGTAGAAGATATTTAGGAGGAAATTTTATGAAAAGGATTTTTAGTTTCAAAAAAATCGTAGTTTTGGCTTTGATGTGCTCATTTTTAATGGTGAGTGTAAGCTGTAATCGTACAAAAGACGGTGACAGCATGGAGCCGCAGACACTCTCTTTCATTACCTGGAGAGGGGATGATTCAGAAGCTTATGATCAGATTATTGCCGCTTTTGAGGCGGAAAACCCCAATATTACTGTGAATGTTGAGTATTTCAAAGGCGGTTCTACCTATGACGGAATCATTTCTACCAGAGGTATCGGCGGGGAGCTGGATTTCTACGCCGCCCAGCCCGGTGGTCAGGTTTCCGGACTTGTAGGCGCCGGTTATGCCCTGGATATCAGTGATCAGCCTTTTGTTGACAGAATGATCCCCGGTGCTATTGCTGCCGGTACTATAGACGGAAAGACCTATGGTGTTGCTCAGGCAACCAGTACCATGTGTGTTTTCTACAACAAGGCCATCTTTGCCGAATACGGACTGGTTCCCCCCACAACCTGGGATGAGTTCCTTAACATCTGTGAAACATTAAAAGGCGCCGGTGTAACACCCATGGCGGCCGGTTTCTCCCAGAGCTATATTGCCCAGAACTTCTGGAAGATGATGATGGGACACTACACTCCCGATGACTCTACCTACTGGAGACAGATTAGCGACGGAAAGATGACTCTTATGGATGAGCCTATCTACACCGTTGTTAAAGCTATGTCTTCCCTCGTTGAAAAGGGTTATTTTGTAGACGGCGTATCCGGTTTGGATAAACATGGTGCTGCGGCTCTGTTTGCCCAGGGTCAGGTAGCCATGGACGTAGAAGGTACCTGGAGAGCCGGAACTATCGCTGGAACCGAAGGGGCGCCCGAGTTCGGAATCTTCTCTATTCCTTTCATGGGTGATGCTAATGAAATGATCAATATTGTACACCCCAACCAGACGCACATGATTTTCCCCGCGTCCAAGAACATCGATGCGGCTCTCAAGTTTTACGACTTCATGATGACTCCCGAAATGGAAGAGATCTACTGTACCGTAACCGGTCAGGTTCCCACCGTTAAGGGTACTCCAATTGCGAATCCCACTATCCAGATGATCTCCGATTACATCAGTTCTACCAGACCTGTTCTGGGACATAACCTGAGTAATCCCAACAACGAAGTTTACAGCAACCTTAACGCTACCTGGACTCAGATCATGGTTGGCGGCGATGTAGACACCGTTCTGACAGACATGCAGGCTAAGATCGACGCTATCGAAAGATAAGCCCGATCTTATTTCGATTAACTTAGAGGGAGAAGTGCCCGGGGGGCCTTCTCCCTTCTTATGAAATGATTTTTGGGATAAGGAGTGCCTTAATGAAATCCAAAACCAAAGCGCTATTGAAGAGGAATGCTGCCTATTATGCCTTCCTTGCAGTACCCATGGCGCTCTACTTCGTATTCTTTTTCTATCCTAACTTTATGGCTCTTGTATGGAGTTTTTACAAGTGGGACGGACTTTCTCCGGAGATGACCTTCGTGGGAATGAAGAATTATGTGGATCTGTTTACCAAGAGTTCTCTGTTTTATCAGGCTTTTGGCAATACCCTCGTTTATACGGTCGTATTGATGATAGGTTCCAACTTGCTGGGGCTTTTAGCGGCCCTGTTTATTTACAAACCGAGTAAATTAAATAACATATTCAGAACAATTTTCTACCTGCCCGGTGTTTTGGCCACTGTAGCCATTGGTTCCATGTGGACCCTGGGTGTGTACAATCCTAACTTTGGAATGTTGAATACTGTTCTTCGCGCTCTGCATCTGGATGCTCTCACCACTGCCTGGCTGGCCGATCCCAATACGGCTCTTGTCAGTGTGGCCGTGGTACATGTCTGGCAGAACCTGGGATTCAGTATGATTCTTTATATTGCCGGTATCCAGGAGATTCCGGAAGAGCTTTATGAGTCCGCTTCGATAGAAGGAGCCAACCGAGTACAGTATATCTGGCACATTGTGCTTCCCCTCCTAAGAAGGGTTGCTTCCATCGTCATGATTCTGGTTTTGATTTTTGGTATGCGTGCTTTTGGTCTTATCTTTATTATGACAGAAGGCGGTTCGGCTACGGGTGTTACGGAGGTTCTTACCACCATGCAGTTCCGTCAGGGATTCAGCTATAGAAAGGTGGGCTTTTCCAATGCCATAGCCGTTATGATTCTCTTTGTGGTTGTTACTACTTCGGCCGTACAGAAGTGGATGATTAGAGAACGGGGTAGCGTAAAATGAAACACGAATCGTATAACAAAACAATGAAAAGGTTAAAATACCTTTTCCTCTCGGCCGTTTCGGTGGTGTTTCTATTCCCCATTTGGCTGGTATTTATTAACTCCTTTAAGAAGGATACGGAAATCTATACCAACCTGTTTGGGCTACCCTACAAGTTCCAGTTTATCAATTATGTGGATGCTTGGGTAAAGGGGAAATTTCACCTCTATTACATGAATAGTATTATTATTACCGCCGCATCGGTGGCCATAATTCTTCTGTTTGCTACTTTTTGTTCTTTTTCTTTAAGTCGAAAGGACCTGATTGGTAAAAAGATTATCAATGCTTTGTTTATCATAGGTATTACCGTACCTGTACAGGTAAGTCTTATGCCACTTTTTGTGGAGATCAAGAATATGGGGCTCTATAATACCTTGATTGGTGTTATCATCCTTTTTGCCGCTTTCCGAATTTCCTTTGCCAGTTATATTATCACCGGTTTTATGGAAGGAATACCGGCGGAGTTGGAAGAAGCGGCCATTATCGACGGGGCTTCCGAGTTCTCTCTTTTTGCCAAGATTATTCTTCCCTTGAGTAAATCTTCCATTTCGGCGGTGGCTATTTTTAACATCGTTTTCGTATGGAATAACTTCTGGTTTCCCCTTATCTTCCTGAGTTCTCAGGATAAGAAAACCCTTCCCGTAGGTCTTTTGGCCTTCCAGGGGCAGGAAACGGTGGCCTTTGGTAAGCTCTTTGCCGGTATTATGATCTTGACCCTACCAATTATCGTAGTTTACCTTTTACTGCAGAGACACTTTGTTCAAGGTGTAACAGCAGGGGCTGTTAAGGGGTAAAGAGGAGTTAAAATGGCAGGAAAACAGAAAGTTCTTATTCAGGGTTCCGGATTTGCCGGACAGGGCCATGCCGATGCCTTTCGGCGAGCCGGTGCGGAAGTTGTAGGAATGGTGAGTCGTACTAAGGATGTGGTGGAGAAAACCGCTGCAATACTGGACATTCCCTACGCCGGGACGGACTGGAAAGAGGCTCTGGAAGCCTGTCAACCGGATATTGTCTCCCTGGCTACGCCGGGGGGAGCCCACTTTGAGGCCGCCATGTCCGCCATGGACAGGGGCTGTCATGTTTATAGTGATAAACCCTTGACCGATAGTGCGGAAAAAGCGGCTCTCCTTTATAAAAAATCGGTGGAGTGCGGTGTCAAAACCGCCTACGCAGCCTCCTATCGCTACATGCCCTGTGTGCTTTTTGCCAAAGACCTTGTGGCAGAGGGAGTTATCGGAGAACCGAGGGAAGCCGAATCTATTTCCCACTTTCACCTTGATCCCCACATCCCCCTGGGGTGGTCCCACCGGATAGAGCAGGGCGGGGGAAGACTCAATAATAACTTTACCCATCTCCTTTCCATTATGACCCATGTTTTGGGAGAGGAGATTCTTAGCGTAAGCGGTGAAGTCCGGAACGATATGAAAAAAGCCCCCGTCGTAAAAGGGGTGCACAACTTTACGGAGAGACGTAATTTCATCCCCGATGATATTAACGATCCCTCTCTGGAGTGGGGCGAAGTGGATGCGGAGTGGTCCTACACCGTTCTGGCAAAGATTAAAAGTGCTATGGCGAATGATCCCGTTTCTATTATGTTTCGTCACGGCGGTTTGACTCCCCGCTTCCATGAAGACCATCTGGTTTTCTACGGTAGTAAGGGATCTCTCTATATTAAGGGGCACTACGGTCACGGCCCTATATATGTACAAAAAGGTCGTGATGAATGGGAAGAACTCTCTCTTCCGGCCAGTTATAAATCGGCTCAGCCCGATATAGAAGATGATACTCTAAGAAACTGGGCCATCCTGGCGGATCTTTTTGTGGCAGACATTGAGGGGCGTTCCACAGAGTCATACCAAACCTTTAGGGAAGGTTGGCTCTATCAGGAGATAATCGATATTATCCGTAAGGAAAATCACGAGACCGATTTAGAAAAGTTCTCCCTTTCCTGACAAAATACTAACGAAACTCTTATACTTTATAGGGGAGGTAGTCCCCTATGAATAAATGTTTTCAATTAATAATAAATCCCGCCCGGTATCCCTACTATGCCAAGCAGTTAGAGCATCTGGTTAAGTATATTCCCAAGGGAACCGTTCATGTGAGCCGGGACGAAGGACATTTCCGGGAGCTTATAACGGATTTTATTAAGGGTAATGATCCCTACCTTCTTATTTGGGGAGGGGACGGAACGGCTAATATGACCCTAAATTCCCTTATGAAAGGGTCCGATAAAAAACGTCTTAAGAGTATTGCCGTGGGCTTTCTTCGAGGAGGAAGCGGTAACGGGATTCAGGATAGCTATGAGGTTCCTCACAATCTTAAAGCCCAGGTTCGTACCTATTTAAACAGCATGGAGAAAGGGTTTACACAGAAGGTGGACCTGTTAAAAGTTCAGTTTGACGGACAGACTGAATACGGGCAGCTTTTTGGTTCCGGAATAGACTCTCATGTTCTGGGGGCACGGAATGGAATAACCCGCAATGGAACCGATAACGCCCCCCGCTCCGGCTTCATCCCCTATGTTATTCCCGCTATACGAACGGCCTACCGCGAGGCCCGTCTTCTGGCCGAGCCGCAGTACATAAAAATGAGTAAAGGGCGTTTTGCCATTCGGGGAACCCGTACAAATGCAGAATTTCCCTTTCAGGAGTATACCGTAGAGACCCGGGCGCCCCTCATCGAAATTGGTGTAAGACCTTATTATGGATGGTACTATAAGATCTGTCCCGATGTGGTTTGTAATGATGGATATATGGATGCTTACCTATTCAATTTGGCAAGTCGATTGAGTGTCTTAAGGAATCTTCCCTATCTCTGGAACGGCCTTTATCATCGGATTAATAAAAGGTATGCCAAGAAAGGTCTCCCTCTGATAGAGCATTATAAAATAAAGGAGATGGAATTTTCTCCCCGGGAAGAACGATCTTTTCATATTGACGGTGAGCTATTTCAAAGCGATGAAGCTATTCGTCTTTCCGTAAAGAACAAGGCCCTTAAATTTCTTGTTCCCGAAAGCTTTCATGAGAAATTTCATCCTATCCATGATTGGGACATGAAGGTGAAATAATCCATTATTCAGGGGGCGGGATTAGAAATCTTTCTGCTGTTGCAGGATATTTTCTATTTCCTTACGTCGTTGAATAAATACATCGACCATTTTAGGGTCAAAATGGCGGCCCTTTTCACTCTCTATCAGTTCAAGGGCTTTTTCTACAGGCCAGGCTTGTTTATATGGTCTAACAGTGGTGAGAGCGTCAAAGACATCGGCAACACTCACGATTCGACCAAAGAGGGAAATCTCTTCACCCGCCAGACCACGGGGATAACCGGTCCCGTCATATTTTTCATGGTGTGTGTGGGCGATAACCGCTCCGGCTTTGAGATATTTACTTGAACAGTTTGACAGAATCTCGAAACCCATTGTGGTGTGGGATTGCATAATCTCCTTTTCTTCCCCACTCAGTTTACCCTTTTTTAGGAGAATATTATCGGGGATGCCCAATTTTCCAATATCGTGGAGAGGAGCGGAGAGGGAGAGTAGTTCTATGTATTCGTCGGCAATACCGATAGCTTCGGCAATGAGGCAGGAGTAAGCGCTCACCCGCTTAACATGGTTTCCCGTCTCCACATCCTTATAGTCCGATGCCCGTCCCAGGAGTTCCAGGGCCTCTATTTCCCGTTGATAAACAAGTTTGCTGGAAACCGCTTCCTTAACGGCATAGCTTTTGAGCTTTTTCTGTGCCAGATCTACCGAAGCGATCATGTTGTTGAAGTTCATGGTTAAATCGCCCACTTCATCGGTAGAGCGGACAGGTACAGAATGGGAAAAGTCCCTCTCATCCATAATCTTTCGAATTGCTGTTTTAACCTGGTTTATGGGATTGATCATAAAGTTAAGGACCAGAACAATTCCCACAATGATTATGATGAAGGCGGTGGTAAAAATAATAATATTGTTAATGGTTATCCTGCGAATATCTGCGGTAAAAAGATTTTTTTTCTGGAGGTAGTAAATATGCCATTCCAGTCCTTCAATGTATTTTTCCTGACCAAGAAAAAGCTGATTCCCCAGGGCATATTCATATAGTTGACCATTGTAATAGGAGGTGGGTTTTAGTTGAGAAAGAGAGTCATACTCTTTGCCCAGGACGTTATCCGTACAGAAAACGAGATTCTCTTCCTCATGTATAGTCAGGATAATCTCTTCCGAGGGAGTGATTGTCTGAAGGGCGAAATCCCTAATGGACTCTTCTGCATATTTACGGTAATCGTCTCTTTGGAGCATGTCGTTTATCACCAGCTGGGACCACTGACCGGCGGCATATTGACTTACAAGGTTTAATTTGTAACGAATAAACCCTCCCGATTGGGTAATTATGTTGTTTCGGGACATGCGGAGGGAAAGAGCCCCGCTTATGAAAAAGCAACTTACCAGAAGAGGAATCACGGGTAGGAGAATTTTTGTTTTTATACCTATGCGGTTCAATTTCATTCTGTACTCTTAATTAATAATAGTTCAAAGATGATCGGAATTCCTCAATTATTCAAGATGTGTTCGCTTAAAAGGCTAAAAAATACTATAATAGGAGTTATGAAGGATAATCCTGCGGAAAATGAATTGATCCTCGTGGAAGATGTCATTACAGCGGAAGAACGTAAGGGAATTATTGCCGCAGTCGAGAAGGATTTTTCCCGCTCCTTTGACCTGGGCGAAACGGCTCGTTCCGAATCGGTTCCCCGGGGACTGGTTTTCCCTCTCATTACGGGAATTGCCACAATTTTGTTTACCCTGGTCTTTCTTGTTTTTTTCTTAAATTCCCGAAGTAGGGATATTGATGTTCCCGAGACGGTTATTCCCGATTTTATGGGAGATACGGAATGGAAAATCCTTCAGCATTTCAAAACTCAGTCAGAAGCGGAATTGGAAAAGAAGAATCGGAGAATCGATTATTACCGCCAGGAGATCGCCAGCTACGATAAAAAGCTGGACGTGCTTAAGGGACTGATTGAGTCTAAGCGGATTATTGAAGATCAGCTTGAGGAAGCTATTCGTTTCTGGTTATCCGATGGGCTGGGGGTGGAAGAGGTTGAAGAGAAAAGGAAGGCCCTGGAAAAGGAATTAGTGGCGAGTCTTTCCCCTTCTGAAGTGGAACACTATGATTTAAATCTTAATGAGATTAATAGAGAGATTGATCGTATCCTGGGAGAAAAACATTCCAGCGAAGAGTTATTGGAAGAGGAAATCCGCCGTAGGGAAGAACTTATTGAAGAGAATGACCGTCTCAAAGCCTCCTTGGCGGCAGAAAGGGAGCAAAGGGCTTTTTCCACAGCAGAGAATATACGGGACTCCTACATTTTGGTCGAGTATCGGGAGCTTCTCCGACTATTGGGAGAGGGGGAGGCAGAGGCTGCCCGGGAGAAAGTCTTCTCGTTGCGGGTTTACCTTGAAGAACAGAGAAACAGTTACATTAATAATGACAATTTATCCCTAATAGATCGTGATATAGAGAGCCTGAATAATCTTGAAGAGAGATTGTTGCTCTTCGATTCCCCCGTAGAAATACCAGCTCCCGTTGAGGTTATCTCCACTGAGCCAGCCGGTCCACAGCCTATAGGCAAGATTAGTTCCATTCGGTTTAACATGATTGAGATTACGGGCGCTACTGTTCCGGTGGGAACGGTTTTTAAGATTGTCCGCAAAGAGGGAGATGAGGAGATCCTCCTGGGCCGGGGTAAAATTACCGGCCAGTCCCCTTTGTCAGGGCAAATCCTTTCCCTCTCCACGACTAAGTTTAAACCGGAAGCGGGAGATTTGCTTTATGGGGAAGAGGAGTAGGTTTATTAAGCGTTTTTTACCGGTTCTTGGTCTTGTTTTCTTTTGTCAATTTATTCTCGTTGCCCAGGAGACTATTCGAGAGCCGAATGTTTTGGTCTATCACTCTTTACTCATGGGGGAGGAGAACGCCTCCTTTAAGATCGAATTGGAGGATCATTTGAGTTCCGCCCTGGCCGGGGAGCATTTTAATGCTATATTAATGGACGGAGAGACGGGTGTTACCGAACTGATAGGTTCAGCTCTGTGGATGGGGGCTTTTTTTATTATTGAGATTTTGGAGAGCCGGTCGGATGATAATTGCCATATTCTTTTGAGGGCCTACAGTAGTTGGGACGGAGCTTTGATCGGGGAGGAAGCCTATCTCCTCCCATCCCATGCCATGCCGGATGATTTAGCTTTGGGAGAGATTATCATACCGATAATGACGGACCATTTGCACTCGGAAGAAGCCCGGGATTTAGCTCGTCAGTTAGGAGAGGGGATTTCTCTTTCCAGGGAACTAGCTTCTGAGCCGGAACCTTCCCGTGAGGAAAGTTCAGAAAAGAATCACTTTGTTTTTCTCCTTGATTTGGGAGGACATATTTCTACTTTTGAGTCGGCCGATTATTTCAAAACAGCCATTACTCCCGCTTTCCGCTGTCTATTTCGTCAATATGACTCCCGTTTTTCCCTCTTCTATGGGGGTGTGGTCCGTTTTACCGGATTTACGGCAGAAGGGGATAATAGGGAGTCTTCCGGGGCTCTTTGGTCCCTGGGAGCAGAAGTCGGTATTGAATCTCCCCCTTCCGGTCGGTTTCGTTATTTTACCCGGATGAGCGGGGGAGCGAGTTACCTGACTATGGAAACGGAGACGGACGGCACTTTAGGGAAGTTCCTACCCTCACTCTCCTGCGGAATGGGGGCGTCCCTGTCATTTACGGATAATTTGTCCGGTATTCTTGCTCTGGATTATGCTCTTTTTGCGGAAGAATCTGTTCTCCTCACTGGATTTATTCCTTCCCTTGGTATATCATATTTTTTGAATAATGATAAATGAAAATGTAAAAAAATCACGATACTTATTTCAGCTTTTTATACTCCTTCTGTTCATCTCCTGCGGGGAGCCCTTTACTTTTAGCGAAGTTATGAATGGGGAATATGACTCTGCCGAGGCCGATGAGGATTCTGCTCCCGATCCGGCCGATGCGGACTATTCTGTTGATTCCATTACGATAGACGAAGGGACGGTTCAAGTGAGCGATACCCTTTCCGGATCCTTTGATTATAGTAATGACGGAAGTGAAACCGGAGCCTATGATACGGCCTGGTATGTCTATGTTTCCGATGACGAGATTCGTGACAGCGAGGACGACCTTTTGGATAGCGGGACCAATTCACCCCTGGCTGCCTCCGCTACGAAGACAATTTCCTTTTCCGGTACGGCCCCGGCCTCTGCGGGGGACTATTACCTTATAGCCAGGCTTATCACTTCCGATGACGGGGATAGCTCGAATGATTCTCTGGTAAGTGATGCGACAACCATCTATGCCACCTCCGGGACGGTAGACTATCAAGTGAGCAGCATCTCCCTGGATTACCCCAACTTGAGCTCCGGGGCCACCTGTTCGGAGACCTTCTCTATCAAGAACCTGGGCAGCGAGAATGGAACGGAAACAATAAGTTGGTCCGCCTATGCCTCTACGGACACCACTCTGGAGACGGCGAGCGATACACTCATTGATTCATCCACCCTTTCTGCTCTTACGTCCGGTTCCTCCTATCTGGACAATTCTATCACAGGTACCTGGCCCGATACGGCCGGGGAGTACTATCTTTTTATTGAGATTGGGGCGGGCGACGATGGTTACAGCAGTAACAATACCCGGTATAACGGACCCTATACGCTTACCGACCCTCCCGATTATGAGATTGTAGATGACGGAACTGACGATGCTGTGGCTATTGATTATACTGACGGATCTCCCGGAAGCTCTTTGGGCGATGAGGGCGAATTCAGCTTTAAAATTCGTGAAACCTCCGGTAACGGCGGGGCTCAGTCCATCGAGTGGGAGGTCTACGCTTCCTACGATGCTTCTCTGGACAGCTCCGATACTCTCCTGGCAGACGGTTTGGAAAGTGCTTTGGAGGCTGAGGGAACATCCGATTCTCTCACATTTCATGATGCCGAATGGCCCGACATGGGAAGCTATTACTACCTGATAATTACGATTACCGCAGGAGATGAGGAGAACCTGGTAAATAATAGCTGGGTGAGTTCCCCCCTTGCGGTTCCCTCTGTTTATACCGAAGAGGATGAGAACAACTCCTTTGATAATGTCTCCCAAACAAATACGAATTTTGTCTCCGATCTGGACAGCGTCCTTTACGGTACGGGTCTCTCCTCCTATGAGCTGGTCCGGGTGGACGGTACGAGCGATGCCAATAATAGTGTGGATGCCTACCATTTTACCGGGGGGGCCGATCTCACGAACCTTGAAGTGAGCCTTTGCTGGACCGATGAGGACTCGGCACTTGATTTTAACCTTATTGACGAAAGCGGCAACAGCTGGTCCTCCGATGATGAGGATGACTATTCCGAACCGGCCACGGGCACAGTGGAGTTTACACTGGTAAATCCGGCTGAGAGTTATTATCTCTGGACCGAGAATGAAGACACTTCTTATACGGGGGGAGCCTCCTACAGCCTTTACATCCAGGGGCTCCCTTAGGAGGCTGTCAGATTTAAGACCGCAGGAATTTACACGCTGAATTTTATATTGCTATTGCCACGGTTTCTTTCTAGTCGTAAGATTGAGAGAGCGACGTATACCCATGTTTCCGTTCGTTATAAAATAAGGTCTGGGGGACCATACTGGTAGCTTTTTGTCCTGAATCGGAATCTCCGAGTGTAAATCAAGCTCATCTGTCGCACCATATCTTGATATGGCGCTTCTTCTTCACTTGATTTTCCCGCCGGATCGTCTCGACTCACAACAAAATCTTAAATCTGACAGCCTCCTAGTTTTTCCCGCTCAGGTTCAGGCTCATTCCGGTAAAGCCATAAGACACTTCCGACTCAAGTTCCCGCTGTAGTAATTCCGCTTTGGCCTTTCCCGAACAGTGGCCGGTGATAAAGCGCCATTTTTCCGTTTCTCCGGCCGTTATGGCTTTAAGCAGATTAATCTGTTTATCCGAATCGTCTTTGGCTATGTGGAAGCCCCCGATGATGGTGTAGCGGCGGCAGCCGGGGAAACGGGATTTTACCATCTCCGCAATGTTACCGATGCCCCTGTGGGCACATCCGGTAATGAGGTAAAGTTCTTCTCCCTCCTGAACGGTCAGGTAGATTTCGTGTTCAAAGTTGTCCTGGCGGAGTTTTTGCTCTTCATCGACCATGCAAAGCCTTGCGTTGGGCGGTGTGGGATAGACCAGAGGGGCCGGGGGGAGGATTGTAATACCCTTTTCCAGAGATTTTTCTCCAGTCAGGGGAATGAAGTTTTTCTCATTGTTTTTGAGAAGAGAGGGGGAAAGACCCAGATTTTTCTCTCCGTAGTAGTACATTTCGCCCGGTTCACCCTTGATACGGGGGGCAAAGGCCTTGTCCGAAAGGTAGATGCGTGAGTGGGGGGCATCTTTAAGAAGGGCCGGGAGCCCGCCGCCATGATCGTAGTGGCCGTGGCTGATTATCGTATAGTGGTTGGATTTTACATCGATGCCCATGCGGGCGGCGTTGGTAAGGAAAATATCGGTTTGGCCCGTATCAAAGAGAACATTGACCGGGGCACCGGTTTCATCGACAGTTTCTATCCAGCAGGAGTAGCCGTGTTCCGTAAGGTAGCGTTCGCTTTCTCTTTCGTTATCGCATAAAATTGATATCTTCATACCCTATTATAGGGGAATTGGAGAGGAGTGCTAACCCTGATTCAGGAAGTGGTTTAATTTCTTTTGGAACCTGGCCATCTTCCCGGCCAGAATAGACAGATCTTCCCGTTCAAAAAGGCCGGACCGAATGTACTTGTTACAGAGATTTCCGCTGTGGGTGAAGACATCTTCTATCCCCAGGCTTCCGGAAACTCCTTTAAGGGCATGGGTCGATTGATGGATGGCCTTGAAATCTTTCTTTTCATAGAGCTCTTCCATTTTACCGGGGAAATCCCGGTAGTCTTCCAGATAATCCTTAAGAAGTTCCAGGAGTAAATGATACTCTCCTCCAAACCGCTCCAGGGTTTCATCCAGGGCAATTCCCGGTATGGGCGGATGTTCCTCGGGACTCTCATTTGAACTGTCTTCCCGGGAGAGAAAGGGCTCCAGCCACTTCTCCAGAACCCGGTCTATGGCAGGGAGATTGACCGGTTTGGTCAGATAGCCGTCCATGCCGGCTTGGTAGGCAAGTTTTTTGTCCTCTTCTGTAAAATTTGCCGTTAGGGCGATGATGGGAGTATGTCCTTTATTTTGGTCCTTTTCTCTTTCCCTCTGCAGACGAGCCATGGTGTAACCGTCCATTCCGGGCATTTGGATATCCAGGAAAACAAGATGGGGTGAGAGCTCATTTATGGCATCCAAACCTTCCCGGCCGCCGGCTGCTGTAATCACTTCTCCTTTGCGCAGGGCCAGGAGGTCGGCGGCGATTTCACGGTTCAACGGATTGTCATCCACGATGAGGATACGGCTTCCGGGGACGACAGGATGGCTTTTGCGGGATTGGGCTTCCTCCTCCTTTCCCAATAAAAAAGGCAGCTCAATATAAAACTCCGACCCTTCCCCGGGGGAGCTTTTTACTCCCATCATGCCTCCCATGATTTCCACGAGCTGTTTGTTAATCGCCAGACTCAGCCCTATACCGCCCCTTTCCCGTTGGGTTGAGCTATCCAGCTGTCCGAAGGGTTCGAATATGAGGGCCAGTTTTTCCTCGGGTATCCCAATCCCTTCATCTTTAACAGATATTCTCAGGCGGCAGTTATTTTCGGTCGTCTCTCTTATCTCCGCTTTTACAGTAACTTTACCCCGGGGGGTGAACTTCAGACCGTTTTTGATGAGATTGAGGATAATTTGACTTATGCGGCTGCGATCTCCTTTGAGATAAGGGGGGAGGGGGGAAGGGGTTTCGAGGATAAGTTTAATACCGTTAGCCTGAGCCCCATTCATCTGGGAGTCAACCAGTTCCTCTATGAGCCGGGCGGGCGAGAATATATCGTGTTTTAAAGAGACGGAACTCTGGGTTAAGTCGGTAATGTCCAGGAGTTCGTGGATGCGGTTTAAAAGAAGGGCCGATGAAGCATTCAATTTGTCAAGAATATTTCTTTGAGCTCGGCCCAGTTCGCTGTGTTCCAGCTGATCCGCCATACCCATAATACCGTTCATCGGGGTAAGCAGTTCATGGCTTAAGCGGGAAATAATACTATTTTTCATATTTGCCACTTCCCGTTCTCTCTTTTCTTCTCCCAGTTGTTCCTCACGCTCCTTTTCCAATGTGATATTGCGGAAGATGCCCTCTACCTGGAGGGGAAAACCATTATGGTCGCTTTTCATCTCTATAATACGGCCTTCCACCCAGATGTAATCGTCCAGGGGGGTAAAGCGGAGCCTAAAACGGGCGGTATCGACACCGCTGGCTCCCAGTCCCTTCTTGCTGAGGGATGAGAAGAATTGAACCATCTCTTTACGGTCATCTCCATGCACGATTTTATTAAAGAAATCCCTTTGGGAGAGGGCGTGTTTATCCACGGGGATTCCCAAAAGGTGGGTGTAGTTCTTGTCAAAGAAGGTCATGCCCAGTTCCCGATCCCAGCTCCAGGGGACGAAGTTGCTTGCGATGAAGGATTGGTCAAGTCTTCGATTCTGCTGTATCATATCATCAATATCCGTAAGAGAAGCCAGAAAGAGGTCTTCTTCTCCCTCTTTGGTGCTGAAGGTCCCGTCAAAACGGAACCATTTTTCCCTATCCTTATAATTCAGTTTTAAGTCGACCGGGAGATTTATTGCCTTTTTGGCTTTTAAATCTTCCACTATACCCCTTGCCATATTCAGGTCATCCGGGCTTATCAGGTTATCTACGAGAGTCTGAAGGGGGATATTGTCTATATTTTGATCGATAGCCAGTAGCTGGTAGAAGGAGTTGTTGGCCAGAATCCTGTCCTCTTTTAAATCCATGAGAAAGAGGCCCAAGCGAGATTCGCGGGTGAGAATCTCCATGTATTTACTGTTTTTCTCCTTCTCTTCCCTATCTTCCAGGCGAAACCGGAGATTCCGGAAGGACAGGTAGGCGCTTATCCCCAGTGAGAGACAGAGGAAAATATAATTAAAGAAGTGATTCCACAAACTATAATAGGCGGAGGCGCTGATGTCGACCCCCTTAAGCAGGATGAGAGCTCCCATGAAAGAGAGGAAAAGGAGCCATCCCGCCATAACAGTTAAGAGAATGGTACCATAATTTTTACGGTTGTTCAGAAATTGGGCTGCCGTAACGAGCATGAGGGAGAGACCTAACTCAACATAAAGCTGATTTCTATAGAGCCTGTTCTGAAAGAAGAGAAAGAGGAGAAGAAAGAGAAAGGGATAGAGGTTTACCAGATAGGCTGTCCTGAAATAGGGCCGGGTATGGTGCCGTCGTAAAGGAAGATAGACCAGAAGGGCGTACAGAAAAGTTGATGAGGCGGAGATGATGAGGGGAATGCGATAGCTGCCGTACTGAATGGTAAAAAGAGTGTGAATGAGGAGGGCTGTTAGTGTGAAACGGCGGAATATGCTTTCGCTTTTTCCGGTGGACATATTCTAATCTCCCCGGTAAATGCGGTAACGGCCCTTACCCTGATCTTTTGCCTCATACAGAGCCTGGTCGGCTTTCTTTAGCAGTTCTTCCAGGTCTCCTCCCTGTTCGGGGAAAAAACTGATTCCTATGCTGACTCCTATTATTATTTCCGTCTCCATAATAAAATAGGGGTGGGAGAGCTCGTTAAGTAGACGTCGGGCGACTTTATCAAATCCGTCATCCTGTTCCACATCCTGTATGAGAGCTACGAATTCATCACCTCCTATGCGGGCGCAGAGGTCGCTTTTACGCATCTGTTTAATGAGCCTTCGGCCTACTTCCTGAAGAAGGAGATCTCCCGCTTCGTGGCCGTATGTGTCGTTAACAGGTTTAAAATAGTCCAGATCTAAATAGTAGATGGCCATGCGGCATCCTCGTCTCCGGCACAGTTCCAGGGTTTTTTCGGCAAATTCCTGAAAGTAGCGGCGGTTGGGCAACTGCGTCAGAGGGTCGTGTGTTGCCATCTTCCTCATGGTCTCTTCCGATATCTTAAGTTTTCTGTTAAGTGTCAGAATGTAAAGAACTATGCTGATTAAGAAGAATATGGTGAGACATATAAGGATAATCCATAGAAGGTATTGAGAGAGGACATCGAAGAATTTGATGGATTCCGATGACTGATAGGGGCCAATTTTCAGTTCAAAAAAGCTGTCGTGGACAGTCTGGTAGTTCAGGGGGATCGTCCAGCCTCTAATGGAGGCGGCTTGGGCGGCCTTGCTTTCGGCGGGTAGGGATATGAGTTCGGTGGCAACTCTTTCGGCCAAGTGGTTAGGGGTATGGGCCAGTTTGGAGAGGGGCCATTCCGGATAGAGACGGGTGCTGAGGAGGTAGGGAAAGTCCTGGTCCCGGAAACTTCTATTCAGGTCTTCAAGGAAAACCAGCTTGTAATCGTTGAGACTGATCCGTCCCTCCGAGGCCATTCGTTCCAGAGTGTCCGTTCGGACTGTTCCCGCATCGTAAAGGCCGTCTCTTACGGCATAGACTACTTCATCGTGGGAGGCGAGGAAGCCTATTTGGTCAAAGTAAGTATCCGGTGTAATGTTCCGGGCGGCCATTTCCCTCCAAAGGGCAATCCATCCGCCCAGGGAGGACCGGTCGACTGCGGCCAGCTCTTTCTGTTTCAAGTCGGTTATGCTATTAAGATCGATGCGGTCGGCCCGGGTAAAAAGAACTCCCCCAAAGTAGGTAAAACTTTCTCCCAGGATATCATTCTTCATAGTCACAATACGGCTGACGTCATAGCGGGAAGCCAAATCGACATAACTCGCCGTGTTGGTCAGGATAAAGTCGACCTTCTTCATACGAATCGTCTCATCCATCTCATCGAAGGGGACGGGGATGATAGAAAAGTCATATCCTTCTATTTTTTCGTTGAGGTAGTCTGCCGTAGCTGACCATTTTTCCAGGGTTATCTTTTCGCCTCGCTTGGCAAGAACTCCTATCTGGACGTCCCTGTTCTGTGCGCAGAGTAAAGCGGGTAACAGGAGAATTAACAATAAGTAAAGGGGCTTATTCCTCATGGTATTAATTATATTCATTGAGAGACTCCCGTCAAATTTACAAGCACTTTACTGGATTTGCCCGAGAGAATATGTTATTGTTAATATATGGAAAAGAAAACGTTAGTGATTGGGGCTTCGGAAAAGCCCGAAAGATACGCCTTTAAGGCCATAACAAAATTGCGCTCCCATGGTCATCCCGTTGAGGCTCTGGCACTCAAACCGGGTAAAGTGGGAGATGTGGAATTCATAACCAAACAGACTCCCCTGGATAATATTGATACGGTAACCCTTTATGTAGGGCCCCGGAATCAGCCGGCCTATTATGACTATGTGAAATCGCTCAGTCCCAGAAGGGTTCTTTTTAATCCGGGAACGGAAAATTCCGAATTCCGGGAATTGTTGAAAAATGAAGGAATTGAGGTGATGGAAGCCTGCACTCTGGTTCTTTTAAGTACGAATCAGTATTAGGATAAGGCTTTTTGGAAAGGACGGGGCAAATCCTCTTGACTTAGTAGGGGTAAATTTACGAGAATAAAACTATTCAAAAAATCAGAGGAAGATCATGACCGATTGTGAATGTTTAGCAGGTTGCCCTTTTTTTAACGGGAACAACGACGAAGAGATGAAGAATAAATATTGTAAGAACAATAATCTGAACTGCGCCCGCTATATGGTCTTCAATTCCTGCGGTAAGGATAAAGTTCCTGCCGATTTAGCTCCCGACGATAAAACTACAGCCTACGTAATTATCGCCGAGAACGGTTAGTTCGGCTTATTAAGGGCAGGTTTTCCGGCCCCATGAAAAGTTCCCCCCTAATAATAGCGTAGCAAAATATATCCGTAACAAATAAGCAGACTAAACAGTGTCATGGGAATCCCGTATTTCAGATAGCTCATAAAGCTTAGGGGAATGTTGTTTTTTCGGGCAAAACCGAACATGATTACATTCGCCGAGGCTCCCACCAAAGTACTGTTACCTCCCAGGCAGGCCCCCAGGGAGAGACTCCACCAGAGGGGATTTATCGTTGCAGCGTCCTGACCGCTCCCCACTAGCTTAACCACGGGAATAAAGGTCGCTACCAGGGGAATATTGTCCAGAATCCCCGAGAAGACCCCTGAAAATCCCAGAAGGAGTGTGCTGGTCTCTTTCATCCGCCCCTGAGTCAGCCTTATCATCCAATCGGCCAGACCGTCGATTATTCCGGCATACTCCAGAACACCCACCATAATAAAGAGTCCGATGAAGAAAAGAATCGTATCCCACTCTACGTGACGGAGAAGTTCTTCCATGTCGCTGTCGGACCAGATTATGAGAACACAGGCCCCTATCAGGGCGATGACACTCGGTTCGGTTTCCAGGATTCCATGAAGGAGGAAGCCCAGTATCACTCCTCCCAGAACGGTGAGGGATTTTATCATGAGAGGCCGGTTGTGAATCATTTTTGATTCGTCCATAAGAAGAATCCTGTTTCGGTTTTCCCGGGATACCACCAGGGTGGAACGGAATATTCCCAGAAGGATGAGAATGGTTCCCGCTGAGATTATCAAAATAACCGGAGCCGCATTGGCGAGAAAGTCCGTAAAGGAGAGGTGGGCTGCGGAGCCTATCATAATATTGGGCGGGTCTCCTATGAGTGTGGCTGTTCCCCCGATATTGGACGCTAATATTTCGGTGATGATGAAGGGCAGGGCGTCTATTTCCATCTGGGTGGTAAGAAGGAGGGTCACCGGGGATATTAGCAGCACGGTGGTAACGTTATCCAGGAGGGCGGAAAAAAAGGCGGTTATGAGAAACAGGACAACCAGAAATTGACGGGGGTCGGCTTTTACCGCTTTGGCTGCCCGAATGGCTACGAACTCGAAGACACCGCACTGTTCGGTTATTTTGACAATGAGCATCATTCCCATAAGCAGGAAGATGACGTTGGTGTCTATGTGCTCCACCGCTTCGTGGTAGGGGATGAAGTGGAAAACCAGGTAGAGCCCGGCACCCAGAAGAACCGCGATGGCTTTGTTTACCTTTTCCGTAACGAAAAGTATATAAATGGTGATAAAAATCACCAGTGCAAGAATGGTGTGTATATTCATTAGGGCCTCAGCATTTTGTCTATGATTTGGGTAGGGCGAATGACTCCTTTGAATTTATCTCCCGGATTCATAACGAGTAGATGGCGGCGATTTCCCTTGATCATGAGAAAAAAAAGTTCCGGGTAGCTCGATTCGCTCCTAATCACATAGGGGCGATAGTCCCGCATAAAATCCCCCACTTTAAGCTCTTCTTCCCGGCTCCAGAAAAATTTGACCGGTTTAAAGTCCTGGATAAGGGAGAGGTCGCTCAGACTAAAGACGTAGTCGGGGAAACCGGCCTTGAGGAGGTCCACCAGATCCAGTACACCGCAGAGCTTTCCCGTTTTTTTTGATTGGACGGGAAGAAAATAGACCCCGTGCTGCTTCATTAGATCCAGGGCCTTTCCGATGCTGGCCTGTTCATCAATTATGGGCCATGGTGCGGCCAGGTCGGAGGCGTTGAGGGTTCGGCCGGTGAGGTGACAGGTCTCATTGATGAGGTTCAGGAGCTCGGAGGGAGTCTTACAATCATCCAGCTTCTTCCGCTCATTCATCATCAACTGGGAAATCTCCTGGAGTATGGCAAGGTAGGTATTTCCCTCATTCCCGGAGGTGAGGAGGGAGAAAATATAGCGGACATGGTTACCATCGGGAAGTTCCACCGGCTTATTCGTGCGAACAAGAAGAATGTGTACTCCTTCGATTTTGGGTGAGTGGTTATGGGGTATGGCCGTATCATAACCCACCCAAGTAGAACCGATTTCCTCTCGCTGCTTAAGGAGAGCCAGGGCTTCTCTCCTGCTTAGATGAGCTTTTCTTTCAAATTCCCCGGAGAGGAATTTCAGCGCCTCTTCCCAGTTGGAAAAGTCCCGGTCCATGAAGAGGGCGTTTTCGCTAAGGTATTTTTTAAACGGCATAAAGATGCTCCCTTTCGCTGGAGGGAAGGAGTTTGAGCAGCCTGTCCGCCGATATTTCTCCCAATAGATGCCCCTTCCTGTCCAGAAGGGGAAGGTGGTTTGTTTCGTATTGCACAAAAATAGCCAACCCTTCTGAAAGAGTGTGACCCGCTTGGAGGAAGGGGAAAGGGGATTGGAGTATTTTGTTTCCCCGAGCCCGGGATAAACGTTCTTCTATGAAGAGCTCTTGTCCTCCGCTAACCGTCCCGTAGAGAGGTGCGAGAAATTCGAGAATCCGACATTTAGTCAGAACTCCCTGAAGCCGATTTTCCCTGTCGACAAAATAAAAGTTGTGAATCTTCCAGTTCTCCCTTAGGGGGAGGAGAAGATCGTAAAGGCTGGCGTCCATGGGAAAGGTTATTGTTTCCCTGGGGGTAATTAATTCGGTGAGTTCCGTGTTTTTCATATTCTTTTCCTTTTCTAATCTTTAGGTTTGAGAGTGATTAAGATTAAAAAGGGGCGGGCGGGGCTCTTAGGGAAGGGGAGGTTTTCTTAATTGGTGAAAGGGGAAGGCCGGGGAGATGGTTAATTCTCTGTCCCGATTGGGAAAGGCTGACTTTTAACTGGCCGGAGAGGGCAAAAAGGAGAGGACTCTCTTCGTTGCCTGTCTCCTCTTCCTCTTCTTCCAGCTCTCCCTCGGTCTGAATTTGTAGGGGAAGGGGTGAGTTCTCACTTATTCTCTGGAAAGAGGGCCCCCCTGTCTCTATGATTTTTATAGCCGGGGTTATTTCCCAAACAAGGAGGAGGGCGGGTAGAAGAAGAAAGGTCTGAATCAGCTTTCTCATAGGATCAGCCTAGTCTATGATGACGGACAAGTCAAGACAATAAAGGACATTTTGCCATTATTCGGCTCTTAATTCTTTGGGGAAGTAGGTTGAGAAGCCTAAATAGAGTGCTTCGGTTCCCCTTTTTGAGGCTCCCTTTTCCAGTTGAAAAAGCTTCCCCTTAAAGTAGAGGCCAAAGTCAGCCTTACTGCGCCGGGGGATTCCCAAGCCTCGTCCTGTCCCCTCCTGATGATATTCGTAAACCCGATAGTTCAGAGCCGTTAAGTCATCAAAGGAAAAGCTCTCTTTTTTGTGAAGAAAAATCAGCCCCCGGCGAACAATACAGGATTCGTCTCTTTTATCAAAACTGACCGAACAGCGATAAAAGCTTCCCAGGAAAAGGAGGGTAGGAGTAAGGATTATGCTGATTTGGCCCGCCCTTGAAGCGAGGGCGAAGTCTTTCACCGAGAAATTGAAGAGGAAGGTGAGCCCCACGGAGAAAAGCATAAAAAGCAAACTTAAGCGGAGCAGGGGATTCATGGAGAAGACAAGCCGGTTCTCATCGGGCCTTCGCACAGCATAAAAGGTCATTCGTAGAGCCAGCAGGCCGCTTCGTGCCCCGGGGCCACCTCTTTAAGTACGGGTGTTTCCTCCCTGCACTTGTCCATGCAGTGGCGGCAGCGGGGGTGGAAGTGACAGCCCCGGGGAGGGTTAATGGGGGACGGTACATCTCCCTCGAGTAGTATCCTTTTCCTTTCCCCCTCCGGATCGGGCACGGGTACCGCCGAGATCAGGGCCTGCGTGTAGGGGTGGAAGCGGTTCTCGTAGAGTGATTCCCGGTCGGCGATTTCCACGATTTTTCCCAGGTACATAACGGCCACCCGGTCGGCGAAATACTCCACCACGCTCAGGTCGTGGGCAATAAAGAGGTAGGTCAGGTCCATTTTGCTCTTGAGGTCGTTCAAAAGTTCCAGGATCTGGACCTGAATGGAAACGTCCAGGGCGGAAACGGGCTCGTCCAGTACGAGGAGCTGCGGTTCCAGGGCCAGGGCCCGGGCTATGCCGATTCTCTGCCGCTGCCCGCCGGAGAATTCATGGGGGTAGCGGTTGATGTAGGACGGGTCCAGTCCGGTGGCTTCCATAAGGTACTCCACCCGCTCCCGGCGGAGATTCTTGTCCCGGTAGACCCGGTGGATGTCCAGGCCTTCGGCAATGATATCTCCCACGGGGATACGGGGGTTGAGTGAGCCGAAAGGGTCCTGGAACATCATCTGGAAGCGGCTTCGGGCCCGGCGCAGTTCCCCCTTGGGGAAGGAGTAGATATCGTGTTTGATCTTTAGTTCCTGCAGTTCGGCTGCCAGGCTCCGGTCGCCCGATTTCACTTGAGCCTCCAGCTCCCGCATGCGGGCGATTATCTCCGGGGGTACGTCAAAGTACATCTCCCCTTCCGTGGGCTGGTAGAGGGCAATGAGGGTCCTGCCTGCGGTGGTCTTGCCGCAGCCCGATTCGCCTACCAGTCCAAAGGTTTTTCCCCGTTCAAGGGAGAAGCTGACTCCGTCCACCGCTTTCACATGGCCCACGGTTTTTCTAAAGAGGCCCGCTTTGACGGGGAAGTGCTTTTTGAGGTTGTAAACTTCTACCAGGTTCTTGTTCTGTTGGGACATGACTATTTCTCCTCCCCGTAGAGCAGGCAGCGGCAGAGGTGGTCCTCGTCCAGGGGTAGCAGCTCCGGTTTTGTGGTTTGGCAGAGGGGCATGGCCCGGCTGCAGCGGTTTTCGAAGGGGCAGCCGGGGATCTCCTCGGTCAGGTTGGGGACGCGGCCGGGAATGGCCTCCAGTTTTTTATCGGTCCGTCCCAGTTCGGGGATGGACTTGAGAAGGGCCTGCGTATAGGGGTGGCGGGGATTTTTGAAGATCTCCTTAACCGGAGCGTTCTCTACGATCTCTCCGGCGTACATAACGGCCACCCGGTCCACCGTTTCGGCCACTACGGCCAGGTCGTGGGTAATGAGTATCACCGCCATGTTGTGTTTCTTTTGCAGTTTACCTATGAGTTCCAGTATCTGGGCCTGAATGGTAACGTCCAGGGCGGTGGTGGGCTCGTCGGCGATGAGAAGGCTGGGGTTACAGCTCAGGGCTATGGCTATCATTACCCGCTGGCGCATCCCGCCGGAGAGTTCGTGGGGGTAGGCGTTCATCCGTTTTTCCGGGGCGGGGATGCCTACTTCGGTCAGAAGCTCCACAATACGCCCGTCCTGTTCGCTGCGGGTCAAGTCAGTATGAATTTCCAAAGCTTCCCTAATCTGCTCACCGCAGGTCATGATGGGGTTGAGGGCGGTCATGGGCTCCTGGAAGATCATGGCCATCTCCTTACCCCTTATGGCGGAAAGGCTCCGGTCATCCAAGTCGAGCAGGTTCCGGCCTTTGAAAAGGATCTCACCCCCGTGAATCCGTCCGGGAGGCATCTCGACCAGCCCCATGATGGAGTAGGAACTGACCGATTTTCCCGAGCCCGATTCGCCCACGATCCCCAGGGTTTCTCCTTGGCCCAGGCCGAATGAGACGCCATTCACAGCCCGAACGATACCTTCTTCCGTATGAAACCAGGTTTTAAGGTCCTTTACTTCCAGTAATAATTCACCCATGCCGTTCTCCTAAAGTACGTTCTTAAGTTTGGGGTCCAGCGCGTCCCTCAGGGCGTCCCCAAAGATGTTCAGGGAGGCCAGGAAGAGGAACATGAAGAGGGTGGGGGCAATCATGTTTTGCCAGTTACCCGCCATGATTTCCGAGGTGGAGAGGTCAATCATATTGCCCCAGGAGGGCACGCCGATGATGGAGAGCCCCACGTAGGCCAGAGTGACCTCCGCTTTAATTACGCCCACGAAATTCAGCACGAATCGGACTATGACGAAGTGCATCACATTGGGTACAATATGGCGGAAAATAATTCTCATATCCCCGGCTCCCAGATTCTTGGCGGCCAGGACGTATTCGTACTCCCGGGCCTGAATAAAGGCTCCCCGAATGACACGGGCCAGCCCCACCCAGCCGGTGACGCCGAAGGCAAAGGCAATGACGTAGAAACTGGCTCCCATCACCTGGACCAGGCTCATGATAATAAGCAACCCCGGGATGGAGTAGATGACGGTCATAAGATAGGTGATGATATCGTCCACCCAGCCGCCGTAGTAGCCGGAGAGGGCCCCCATGACGATGGCCAGGGGAATCATGATGAGTCCCGTGGTGAATCCCAGAAAGAGGGCTATTCTTGTGCCCATGATGGTCCGGGCCAGGACATCCCGGCCAAAGCTGTCCGTCCCAAAGGGGTGGTCCATGGTGGAGAAGGCCGGGACAAAGCGGTTTTCCAGGTTGAATTCGGTGGCCCTGTCGTGCAGCCCGCCTATGTTGGTGAAGCTTACCAGAGCGGTGAGGACGTAGATTATGAGTATGCCCAGGCAGATCAGGGCCACCCGGTTCCGACCCAGTCGTATCATTGAGAGTTGAAAGGGTGTCTTGCCGGCGTATGTCTTTGTATTTGCCATGGTGTGCTCCTAACTCAGTCGGACCCGGGGGTCGGCCAGGGCGTAGAGGATGTCGGTCAAAAGGGAAAAGGTGATGAAGAAGAGGGTGTAGATGACGATCATCGCCTTGAGGACGGGCAGGTCGTAGCTGGTAATGGCCTGGAGGGTCAGGTCGCCGATGCCCGGGATGGAGAAGAACCGTTCCAGGAGCAAAGAGCCGGTGAGAAGGAAGGGTATCTGAATCACCACGCTCGTTAATATGGGGATGAGAGCGTTCCGCAGCACATGGCGGAACATGATGCGCCGGTTGCTCACCCCTTTGGCCCGGGCGGTTCGAACGTAGTCCTTGTGGACCTCTTCCAAAAGGGCGGTCCGGAAAAAACGTATGTCGTAGCCGATGGAGACGGTTACCCAGAGTATCCAGGGGAGTATGAGGTAACGGACGGCTCCTATGCCTCTTGTCCAGCCGGAGATGGGGAAGAGCCCCCACTGATAGGCGAGTAGATTCTGCCCCAGGATAATAAGAACCAGCATGGATATGGACATGCCCACCACGGAAAAGACCGTAAAGAAGCGGTCTATGAAGCGGCCCCGGTAGAAGGCGCAGAGGCAGGAGATGGTAAGGGAGATGGTCAACTCAAGGAAAAAGGCGGGAAAGGTAAGGGCCGCCGAGTTGGGCACGTGCCGTTTTATCAGGGTGGAGACGGGCAGCTTGCGCGATTCGGAGCGGCCGAAGTCGAGGGTCACCATCTGCTTGATCATGTCCGTATACTGCAGGAAAAGAGGCTTGTCCAGACCATATTTCTCACGGTAGAACTCCACCTGCTCTTCGGAACGGGCCTTTTGGGGCAGCATGTTGTAAAGGTACTTCTCATTTCCTCCCACCACATTGAATATAAGGAAGAAGATGAGAGCCACCCCCAGAAGGGTGGGGATAAGGTACAGAAGTCTCCGAATGATGTAGTGGAGCACGACTATTTACCGGACTTTTGGGTTCTTTCCTCTACATCCACGTCGAGGTACTTTGAGTAGCCGTGGCCGATATCCCTAAAAACCCGGGTCTTGAGCCAGGGATGGATCAGGCCGAAGGATTGGCGGTGGACTCCCATAATCCAGGGGCAGTCTTCTGCCGCCATCTGGGCGGCCTGTGCGTAGAGGGCATCCCGTTCGGGGCTCTGTTGCATATAGGCTCCCTGTTCGTAAAGGGCGTCAAAGGCGGGATTTGAGTAGTTTCCGTTATTGGGACCGGGGGCGGCATTGGGACCATAGTTTAGCTGCAGGAAGTTTTGGGCGTCCGGATAATCGGCTCCCCAGGCAAGCCCTCCGATTTCGATGTTTCCGCTGTCTATGGCTTCCAGGAAGGAGGGCCAGTCACCCGGGATAATTTCAATCTGAATGCCAAGTTCTTCCATGCTCTCTATGAAAAACTCCACCATCTGTTTGTGTGTGGTGGAACTGCCGCTCATATGGTATTTAAGTACCGGTAAACCTTCGCCGTTGGGAAAGCCCGCTTCAGCAAGAAGTACCTTTGCCTTTTCCAGATCATGGTGGGCATAGGGGTTTACATAGTCCGGGTCATAACCGCCCAGGCCGGGAGGGATGAGGGTCTGGGCCAGCTCACAGCGGTTGTTATAGAATATTTCCGCCACTTTCTCGTGGTTGTAGGCCAGGGACATGGCCTGGCGCAGTTTGGGGTTGTCCCGGAAGAGGGGGATATTCATGTTAAAAAAGTTGTAGGTAATATCCAGGGTCCCGTTCACTTCCAGCTTGATTTCTTTGTCTACCATTTCCCTGGTAAGCTCCCCGTTAATAACGGTTGAGTCAAAGTTATCCTTGGGGATACCGGAGGCATCCAATTCCCCGTTAAGGAACTTGAGCCACTGTACGCTGGACTCTTCAATCACATAGTAAATGACCCGGTCACAGAAGGGAAGTTCCCGTCCTTCGTATTCGGCGAGAACATCGGCGCCCAAACGGGAGGTCACTAGGGGGCCTGCTTCACTGGCGGCAGGGAAGGTTTTGCCGTGCCAGGCCGGATTGGCCAGGAGCACGTGCTGGGAACCGGGAATCGATTCGAAGTGGTCGTAATAGTAGGCTCCCGTTCCAATGGGGTAGTTGGCAAATTCTTCCGGGCCGTAATAGTCAATCGCTTCCTGGGCCAGGGGAAAGGTGTAGTTCATAGCCAGAGTGTAGAGAATCTGGGGGTAGGGGGCGGTGAGGGTAAGCTGAATCGTATAGTCATCGAGGGCTTTAAAACCTTCCACCTCCTTGCTGTAGTCCGCTCCTTCATCGGCCCATTCGTCGAGTCCCACAATTCGGCTTTCATAGAGCCACCAGCCGTTGGCCTTGTTTTCCGGGTCGGCCAGACGTTTCACGGAAAGGACAAAATCATGGGCGTTAACCGGGCGGCCCTGCTTATCGGGGAATACTTCTCCCAGGGGGTCGTAGAAGTAGGCATCCTTTCGGAGCTTTATGGTATAGATTAAACCGTCGTCGGACACTTCCGGCATGGATTGGGCCACGGCCGGTTCCAGTTGGTAGGTGTCGGTGGTGTATTTATATTCGTAGAGGCTTTCGCAGATCTCCCCCAGAACCATGGTGGTGTAACGGTCGCTGATCTGGGCCGGGTCAAAAGGGGTGAGCTTGGCGGGAACCGTACGGTTGAGAGTTTTGACTTCGCTCACTTCCCCACCGCAGGAAAAAAGCAGAAACAGGACGAACAGGAGGACAGTCAGTTTAAGAAAATTCTTCATGGAACACTCCGGGATTGAGTTTTATTAATTTTAAGGGGAATTGGGGGATTTAGGCAAGGTGGTCCAGCCGGGAATGTATAATGGCCCTGTTACGCCCCTTTTCTTTAGCTTTGTACAGGGCTTGGTCGGCCTGTTCCATCAGTTCCTTCATATCCCGGTCCAGGGAGGGAAGCAGAGAGGTCACTCCGATACTGACGGTTACATGGGGGGCTGTCTCCGAATCGGGGTGGGGAAGGGCGGCCCCGTTGATGTTATTTAGGATTTTCAGGGCCAGTTTATAGGCCTGTTCTTCTGTTGTTTCCGGGAGAAGAAGGCCGAATTCCTCTCCTCCCAGGCGAATGGGGAAATCGGTGTGTCTGTTGGCCGACTCTCTTAGAATTGTGCTTATTTCTTGTAGGCACCTATCTCCCGCCGGATGGCCCAGGCTGTCGTTGTAGTTTTTAAAGTGATCGATATCAAGAATAAGAAAGCTGAGCGGTTTTTTACTTCTCAGACAGAGCCACCAGTCATAATCGAGCTTTTCATTAAAACGGCGCCTGTTGCTTAAGCCGGTGAGCTCGTCTATGAGGCTCTGTTCTTCAATTGTTTCTATTTGCTCCTTAAGCATATGGGCCATATGGTCCATGGACGCTATGAGACTGTTGAACTCCCGTGTTCTTGCCTTGGGGCGGGGATTGTTGAATTGTCCTCCCGCAATGGCCAGAGCCGTTTCTTCCAGGGTTTTTACCAGATTTACTTCCCAGCGTATCTGAGGTATGAGAAGAAGGGTTATAAGGCCTATGGCTCCCGTAGCGGAGATTCTGACAATTCGCGACATGCGCCGTGTCAGGTTTTCTATATACTTATAGGGCTCGGATACGCGGGTGATACCGATGATACGGCCTTTACTTATGATGGGGAGTGCCTGGTATATGTTTTTTTTTCGGGAAATCTCATCTACCCGGACAGCGAGGGAGGCTTCCTGTTCCTTCCCGGAAAGAAGGTCGGCGATTTCCGAATAGGAGCTCATGTTGGCCAATTTATCGTACTCGTAGAGACTGTCGAATTTTACCTCCCCATCGGGAGCGAGTACGGTGAAGCGGGTTTCCGTGAGCTCTGCAATTTCACGGATTCGGGCTTCCAGCTGAGTGTTTACCATGCGCTGCGAGATTGTTCTTTGACTGTTTGCGGTGGGAAGGAACGTCCCTTCCCGGGGAGGGGGCAGGGGGAGAATTTCTCCGCTTTCGGGAGAAAAAACCGGATGAGGCGGAGGGAGCTCTCCTGTCCCTTCGAAATCGGGGCTATCAAAGCTCTTCTCCGGTTGAAAAGGATCCTCAAGAGCCAGCTGGAGCAGCTGGTTTCTTTTTTTTAGCTCTTCCCCGGTAATTCTTATTACCTCTTTTTCCATGGTAAGGAACATTCCCGTCTCAATAGCCGTGAAGAGCAATAGGAGAAAACACAACTGATAGAAGAACATTCGCCAAAAAAGAGGGATACCCCTGCTTCCTGTATTATTCATACTACAAAGTATCATTCATGATTGGCTGGTTTTCAAATAGATGCTATAATCGGCCCCATTATGGGTTATCTATTAATCAGTTTACTTGCTTCCATTGCGGGGGCCATCAGCGGTATCGGAGGCGGGGTTATCATTAAGCCCGTACTGGATACCCTTTCTCCCTTCGATGTTGTGACCATAAGCTTTCTTTCCGGTACCACCGTATTTTCCATGTCCGTGGTGACCCTCATTCGCAACAGGAAATCGGAGGTTAATCTGAATCGGGCAACCGCCGGGCTCCTGGCCGCAGGAAGTATTGCCGGAGGACTCACGGGGAAGTGTGTTTTTGACCTGGTTAAAATCCGGGTGGAGCAGATTGCCTATGTTACCCTGATTCAGTCCGCGTTGCTGATTCTTTTAACCCTTTTTGTCTTTGTTTTTACTCTGAAAAAGGAGAGTATAACTCCCCGGCATAACCATAGAATTTCTGTGACTCTTCTCATCGGTTTTATTTTGGGTTGTCTGGCTTCATTTTTGGGTATTGGAGGAGGGCCTATTAACTTGGCCATTCTTTACTTTTTCTTCTCCATGGACAGTAAAACGGCCGCTCTCAATTCCATTTACATTATTTTCTTTTCCCAGATCACCAATCTGATTTTTACTACTCTGAGCGGACGGATTCCCGATTTTGATCCCCCCATTCTGGCCATGATGATTGGCGGGGGAATTATGGGGGGCATGATTGGCTCCCATTTCTCAAGAAAAATGAGCCATCGGGCGGTGGATCGGCTTTTTATGGGGGTCATGGCCGTGATTATTGCCATTTGTTGCTACAATTTTGCCGGAAGCGCTCTTTTAATCCTTTCTTAGGAATATTCTTTTTGCAATTCGCCCCCGGACTTTCTATAATTTGTCTATGGGGGTTCTGTGCTTCTAAAACGCTTTCCCATTCGGGAAAAAATACTCATATCTTTTATGACTCTCTTTACTGTGGTCATTTTTCTCTCTCTGGCTATTCTCGGAGCCGCTTTCTATGAAGAACGGCAGGACGATCTGGAACGGGAATTGGAGAATGTTACCCTTACCCTTGTGGAAATAGTAAGTCTTCATATCCACCATGTGGCTATGAATCAGCTTAGAGGGAAGTCCCGGGGCGTCCTGGATGTTATCGATTACTATTACCGGGAGGGAAAAGAGGTCGGATTGAGCGATGAAGAAATCAAATCCCGGATCTCTTCCTTTCTGGCTGATCACACTATAGGGGAATCGGGATATTTTTTTGTTATGGACAGCCTGGGAAAACTTCAGGTACATCCCTATGCCGAGTTGGAAGGGGAGTCTTTAATCGAGTATCAATTTGTCCGCACCCAAGTAAAGGTCCGGGAAGGTTATCTGGAGTATGAATGGCAGAATCCCGGAGAATCGGAGCTCCGTGACAAGGCTCTTTTTATGTCCTATTTTGAGCCCTTTGACTGGATTATATCGGCCTCCGCTTACAGGAATGAGTTTATCTCCTTCATAAGTACCGAAGATATTAGAGTGAGCCTGGAAACCATACCCGTAGGAAACGGGGGCTACCCTTTTCTTATTGATGAAGAGGGTAATATTCTGATTCATCCCTTTCTTGAAGAGGAAAATGTCTATGATCTGGAAAGGGAGAAGGTTGATGCCTCCTTTCTGGCAGAAATACCCCGTAATCTGAACGGGGAGATTAGCTATAAGTGGGACGATGAGGGGACGGGAAGGATTGTTAATAAGGTTCTGCTTTACCGTCATATGCCCGAGCTGGGATGGATTTTGGGGACCGCCGTAGACCTAAAAAGCTACACCGCCGTTCTTGATACGTTTTATTTGATTGCTTTTTTTATGTTTTTTACGGCTCTGGTAGTTTACTATCTTATCAGCCGAAGGTTGTCCGGTCTTCTCGTACAGCCTCTTATGGATATGGTGGACTTTATCAACAAGAAAAGCACCGATGATTTGGGAGAGCGAATTCAGTTTGAAGGCCAGGATGAATTCAGCCTTTTGGGGAGGGGTATAAATAACTTCCTTGATGATATTGAAGAGGAAACCAATAATCGTCTCATTGCGGAAGAGGAGAATCGGATTCTTGCCCAGTTTACCAACGGAAATCCCTATCCGGTTATGCGTGTGGATGGCAAAGGGAATATTCTTTACGTAAACAAGGCTTCTATTGCCTTGATGAAATACTGGGGAATAGCCTTTCATACCCGACTTCCGGAGGATCTGGTAGAGATGATTGCCCAGTTGGGAGCTGATTTTTCCGATTTTGAATATCATATTAAGAACCGCACCTATAATATTATTTGTTCCTATTATGAATTCCAGGAATCCTACTATCTTCTAATTGCGGATATTACCGTAAGGAAGGAGGACGAATACCTGCTTCTTATGTCGGAGAGTGTTTTCTCCCATACCATGGAAGGGATTGTCATTACCAATCCGGACGGAACCATCATTCGCGTTAATCCGGCCTTTACGCAGATTACCGGTTTTAAGGAGAAGGAGGTTCTGGGGGGCAATCCGCGGCTTCTCAAGTCGGACCATCATAACGGGGAGTTTTACCAACAGCTGTGGGATAGTTTGGAAAAACACGGAACCTGGAGCGGGGAAATATGGAACCGGCGGAGGAGCGGAGAAGCCTATCCTGAATGGTTGACAATAAACAGTATTTGCGATGACAAGGGAAAGCTTATCCATTATGTGGGAATATTCAAGGACATCTCCGATTTAAAAGAGAGCGAAAAAAAGTTGCGCCATCAGGTCTCCCACGATGCGTTGACCGGTCTTCCCAATCGTATTCTCTTTGAAGATCGTCTGAATAGGGCTTTGGCCAGGGCTCACCGAGGGAATTTACCGTTGGCGGTACTTTTCCTGGATATGGATAACTTTAAAAATATTAATGATACCCTGGGACATCAAGCGGGGGATGATTTTCTTAAAATAATTGCGGAAAGGCTCTTGCTTTCCTGTCGGGGAGAAGATACTGTGGCCCGTCTTGGGGGAGATGAGTTTGTCGTTTTGATTCCTGAGATAACGGAGCAGCATAATATTATTGAAATAACCACCCGTATTCAGGACACTCTGGGGCAGCCGGTTCTCCTTAGTACCCATGAGTTGCATCCCTCGGTAAGCATTGGAGTGACTCTTTTTCCGGAAGACGGTGATTCGCCCCATCTTCTTATGAAAAATGCCGATCTTGCCATGTACAAGGCCAAGGATATGGGGAAAGGGACATACTCCCTATTTAACAAGGAGATGAATCGGCAGGTCAAAAAGCGGCTGGAGCTGGAAAATCAGTTAAAGAAGTCTCTTCAGAGGGGCGAAATGTCTCTGGTCTATCAGCCTAAGGTATCCATTCCTTCCGGGAAAATTATGGGGCTGGAGGCATTGGTCCGGTGGAACAGTGAGCTTATGGGGGCTATCTCTCCCGCTGAATTCATTCCCCTGGCCGAGGAAACCGGTTTCATTCATACCTTGGGAGACTGGGTTTTGGAGCGGGCCCTAAAAGATCTGATCACAATAAATCGACGTTCCTCCCGTCCCCTGGAAATGGCTGTCAATCTGTCGCCCCGTCAGTTCCGGGATGCCAAATTGATTGATCGGACAGAAGCTATTCTGAGCGGAAGCGGCATTGAGCCGTCCCTGTTGAATTTTGAAGTTACCGAACATGCCGCCATGGAGGAAACACAGGAATCCCTTGCCATTATGTCCCGTTTGAGACAGCTGGGGGTACGCCTTTCTATTGACGACTTTGGTACGGGCTACTCCTCCTATGGTTACCTCAAGCAATTTGATATGAACTGTCTTAAAATAGACAAATCCTTTATTGATGAGATTCCCGGAGAGAAAAAGACATCGGCCATTATGAAAAACATTATTGATCTGGGCCACACCCTGGGCATGGAAATTGTGGCGGAAGGTGTGGAAGAGAAAAGTCAGGCCGATTTCCTTGCCGCCCAGGGGTGTGACTATATTCAGGGCTACTATTTTTATAAGCCCATGCCTCTGGAACTGCTCCTGACGGAGCTTGACTAGGCGCTCTTTTTTAGAGGAAACGCCCTGCTTCTTACTTGCTGTCTTCTAAAATGGTAGAAGAGGTAAGGGAGATGAAGTCCCAGGTTGGCAATCCCCCACCAGAAGACAACCTGCTGATTGGCAAAACGGGTAGAATCCATGAGGGGGGTGAATATATCGTAGGTGGATCGTATGAGAATGTGAATGGCCAGAGTATAAACCCGGGCTGTGATGTAGAGCTCGGGACGTTTTTTCAGGAGCGGGTAGAGCTCGGCTGCCAGAAGAATACAAAGAGAGCTTGCCGCATAGCCGGGGTTCTCCCCGAATACAAAGCAGATATTCCAGGTGGTGTAGAGGAAATTCCACATGAGGTCGGTCCGGGCAATGAGGTCGCCCCGATCTTCAGAAAATTCCCAGCCCCTCCATGAGGTTCGTCTTGATTTAAAAAGGGGCATGGTCACTATGAGGATAAAACCGGAAACCCCGTTAAACCAGTTCCCCAGTGAGAGATCTTTGAGGGAGGCTTCGAGAATATTCAGTCCCAAAATAGCATAGAGAGACCAGAGAACCCAATCTTTGTTATAGAACTGCCACTTCTCCTTGCTCTTTCCCAGACTGACGATTCGGCCGGGGCCCACAATGAGAGCTGTGGGAATAATGACGGAGAGGGTTTTTGCCCATCGGAACCATCCGTGCAGCTGGGTAGGCCAAAGAGGGAAGGTAAAAATGGCGGCTATCCAGAACCAAAGGGCAAAACGGGAATGTTTACGCATAAAATCTACGGCAAACATGAGAACTATTACATATAAACTCATCGAAAGGGCATACTGCCAGGCGGGAATATTCATAAATCAACTTTAGCATTTATTCCATAAACAAGTCAAAGAGTCGCTTGAAAGGATGATGTTTCTTGGGTATTAATCACTTTATGGACAAACTGATTTTCTTCTTTATCGACGGTATCGGCCTGGCTCCCCCTTCGGAAGACAACCGGATTTCCCGGCTTTTTGAGCGGGAAACAGAAGGGCGAGGACTGCTTCCCGTTGAGGGGATTCATGAATCGGAAAAGTCTCTGCTGCTGCCTCTCGATGCCTGCCTGGGGGTCGAAGGCATCCCCCAGTCGGCCACAGGCCAAACCACTCTTTTTACCGGAGTTAATGCCCCCCGCCATTTGGGGTATCATTTAACCGCTTTTCCCAATGAGCCTTTGCTGCCCCTTTTTGAAGAGCAAAGCATTATGAAAAAGCTGGCCGATCGGGGGATTCCGGTCACATCCCTCAATATGTATTCCCGGGAGTTTTTTGAACAGCGGGAAGGGGCGGAAAGAAACCGTTTCCCCGCCTCTACTTTGACCATAAAAGCCTCTTCCGTTCCCTTTCGCATGATAGAAGACTACCGGCGGGGAAAAGCGGTCTTTGCCGATATCACCAATGAACTGATCCGCAAGCGAGGCTATGATATAGAACTTATTTCCCCTCAAGAGGCCGCCCGGAATACCCTCTCCGTAATGGAAGAGGCGGATTTTCTCTTTTTTGAGTATTTTATGACCGATCACTATGGGCACCGTAAAAACGGCCCCGCCCTGGATCGCTGCGTGGATGTGATTAACGGCTATGTGAGCGCCCTGGTGGAAAGAATGGATCTGAGCCGGGAAGCGATTCTCATTGTGAGTGACCACGGGAACAGTGAAGATATAAGCACCGCGAATCATACGCTTAACCCCGTTCCCGGTCTCCTCATCGGGGGATCGGAGAAAAACCGTGAGAGATTTACCAGCTGCCGGGATCTCACGGATATTTCGCCCTTTATGGAAGACTATTTTGAGGGGCGCACTCCTCCCGTCTGAGGCGAAACATCTTTCTTGTCCAGAAGAGGGTTATGAGGGCGGCGGACCAGTTGATGGGTATGAGTCCTATCCATACGCCTTTCTCCTCCAGCCCCAGGCCAAAGCAGAAGAGAGAGAAAATGACAGCCGGGGCCAATACCTGCCGATATATCCCCATATACATAATCATGGCCGGTTTCTTGAGCCCCTGGAGGAGGGAGTTGCTCTGGAAAAGGAGAATATAGCTGTAAAAGGTGATTCCCTGGAAAAGAAGATAGTCATATCCCATCTCTATGACTTCGGCGGTCTCCGTAAATAACCCCAGGAGAAATTTTCCAAAAATAAGGATGAGGGGAAAGGCAATTATCATAACCAGGGCTCCCCCCTTTAGGGAGAGCTTAAAGGTGTCCCGTACCCGGTCCATTTTTCCCGCTCCATTATTCTGGCCCGCCATAGCGGCCAGGGCCGTATTAAGACCGGAAGCAAGCACCAGGGCAATCTGTTCCAGGCGAACCGCTGCCCCGTAAGCAGCCACGGGGTAGGAGCCGAAGGCGGCGATAAACCAGGTGATGACAAAGGTGCCCAGAGCCATGGTCAGGTAGTTAGCAGAAGCCGGTAGGGATTGCCCCAGTATTTCCCAAGCCCATTTTTTTTGGGGAATGAAGTCTTTGATTCTCAGGCCGCTTAAGCCTTTTGTCCGGTTGAGGCGGGATATCATATAGAAAAGGGTGAAACACTGAATTATTACGGTAGCCAGTGCGACTCCCGCTTCCTTCATATCAAGGACATAGATGAAAAAGGGATCGAGCCCAATATTTAAAAGAAAACCGCCCATGAGGGCGTTGCGAAAGGTTTTGGTATCTCCCCGGGCTGTCAGTCCCGCTCCGGCTACGGGTGTCAGATTCATGAGAGGCATTCCCAAAACAATTATTCTTCCGTAGGCTACTGCCCCGCTTAGGACTTCCCCTTCGCTGTTGAGAAGCTGGAAAAGAGGTTCCAGGAGGTTCGAGAGAATCCCCGCTGCGATAAAAGTCAGTATAACCGTTAGAGTTAGCGACTGGCTGTGATACTTCTTAGCCTGTTCTTTTTCTCCCGCTCCCAAGGCGTTGGCAATAAGAGAGCCGGCAGCGCTGGTAAAACCGACCCCCAGGGACATGACCAGTAAATAGAGGGGGAAGTTTAGGGAGAGGGCCGCCAAAGAGTCTGTGGAAAGACGTCCCGCCCAGAAGGTATCCACCACGTTGTACATGGTGTTGAAAAAGAAACCGGTGCTGGCGGGAATGGCCAGATTTATCATGTGCTGGCCCAGGGAGCCGCAGGTCAGGTCTGAGGAGGCGGATCTCATGGGGCGGTGGGGGCCTCTTCCTGTTCCAAAAGAGTCATGATGCGTTTCTCATTGTAACGGGAGAAGAGCAGCAGCCCAAGGATCAGGAATAAAATGGCCGTCCAGGTGGTCAGACGGATGCCCCCTTCGGTGGGACTTCCTCCTTTTTCACCGCCCAGATGAGAGATAAGGGGGAATATCAATAGAGTGATCGAGGCGCCCATTTTACTCATAAAGGTGCGGGCTCCAAAGAAGACGGCCGCCTTGAAATTGCCCGTTTCCTGTCCGTCAGCCTCGGCAATATCGGCCACGATGGCATTGGGAAGAATCCCGAAGATGGCCAGGGGAAGGGCGGACAATACGGCGACAATCAGGGCCTGAACCATGGGGGGCAGGGGAAGCTTTCCCCAAAAGGATACGATAACCCAGCTTACGATAAAAAGTATAAACGCGGCGCTAAGAAGTTTCTTTTTTCCCACTTTTTTTGCTGCCAGACTTACCGGTACATAGAAGAGAAAACTCAGGATAAAGAGAATTGACATGATGAGGGTCGCATTTTCTTTGGGAAGTCCCAAGAGCTGAATGACATAGAAGCTGATTCCCGTCTGGATAAAGGTGAGGGCCAGGAAGTAGGTAAGATCGGAGAGGGTAAAGAAGAGAAAATCCCGATTCCCAAAAGCGCTCAGGACGGCTTTAAAAGAGCCTTCTTCGGAGTGATGCTTCTCGCAGTAACGGTTTTCGTCAATGAAAATGACAGGAAGGTACATGAGGAGAGCCGAGATCAGGGCGAATATGCCAAGAACTGTCTGAAAAGCCCGAACCGGAGCCAGTCCGGCCCCTTCCAGTATCCCCTGGAAAGCGTAAGAGCCGTTACCCATCATAAATCCCAGGGCCCAGGTTACGGATATCATGGTGCTAAGTTCCAGCCTTTCGTCGGGACTGTGCCCCAGTTCGCTCATTAGGGCAAAGAAGGGGGTCACGTACATGGTCATAAAGAGGTAGAAGAGAAAGGTGAGTACAAAGAGCCACAGGGTATTGAGGGAGGCTGAACTGCTTGGGGGCAGAAAAATCAGCAGGGATAGAAGGGCGAAGGGGAGGGCTCCCAGAGCCATGTAGGTTCTTCTCCGGCCCAAAGAGGATTGGCTTCTGTCGGAAAGTCCGGCGATAAGCGGGTCGGTAATACCATCGAAAACCCGGCTCAAAGCGGCGATTATTCCCAATACGGCGGCCGATCCCAGGTAAACGGGGAACATTCGTCCCCCTTCGTCGTTGGAGTTGGAATCGTAGAAGTAGTAAAGGAGATTCATGACTCCGAAGGACCCCAGGGACCATCCCAATTGTCCCAGAGCATAGAGTATTTTTTTTCCGTAGGGGAGGGTTTCTATCTGCTTCATATTCTACTCCTTTTCTTCCAGCCATTGGGCAATGCTTTGATTGACCAAGTCCTTCTCACATCCCGTTACCAGGACATGATGGCTCTCTTTTAAAATGATTTCTTTAACAGGACAAGCCGGATTTAGTCTGTCCTTTATTATCTTACTCGCCCTTAGCGGCACGGAGGCGTCCTTTTCGGATAACATGAGGAGAAGCGGCCGGGAAATCTTTTTTATTTCCCTTAGGGCTATCTTTTGAAGTTTTCTGAGTTCCGCCAGCTGGGCGGGGATGTCTACGGTCCAATATTCCGGCCCGAGTATCTTTCGGTCTTTTGAATCGTCTTTCTCCTCTTTCCATTCCGATTTTATCCGGGGGATGAAGAAGCGCAGGAGAGGGGTGAGGTAAAACAGTCTGTTGCAGGCTGCCATGGCCGGGGCCAGTAATACGGTTCGTTCCGGTTTATAGCGGGCCGCCAGAATCAAGGCTAGAACGCCCCCCATGGAAAGCCCTACGAGGGAGACTCCCTCATGGGCGGCCCGGAGGTCCCGGTAGCACTCCTCCACATGGCGCAGCCAGTCCCGTGCCCCGGTTTTTTGAAAGTCTTTCCGGTTGGTGCCGTGCCCCGGCAGGCGCGGGATTAATACGGTATAACCGAGTTGGTTCAGTTTTTCTCCCAGGGGATAAAATTCCCCGGGATAACCGGTAAATCCGTGAATAATCAGAACGGCTTTGTTATGGGAGCCTTTCAGGTAGAGAGGAAGGGCTTCTTTGACAACGATTGTTTCCATCCGGTATGTTCCCTTTTATAAAATTATACCCGGTGATGGTCCCACAGATTTGATTTCTTGTCAAATTATTTCTCTACTCTACGGGAAAACCTCCCCGGACCCAATTCCCGTAACCGTAGCGCAGGTTGTAAATACGGGTGAATCCGGCGTCAATCAGGATGCGGGAGGCCACTGTACTCCTGTTGCCGGAAGCGCAGTAGATAAGGATGTCCTTATCCTTGTAGGGCTCCAGTTTATCCAGATTTTCCGTAAGGACCTGAACCGGCAGGAGGCTCGCTCCCACCAGATGTCCCGCCCGGTACTCCCCTTCTGTACGCACATCAAGCACAAGCGGTTCGGTTTGATTAATAAAGGCCGCCGCTTCTTCTGCGGTGAATTCCGTATAATGGGCTTCGGTGAGTTCCACTACGGTTATGGTCCCTTGCCGTTCTCCCAGAGTAAAGGGGAAAACACCGGACTCTTTCATTTTTACGTAGGGTTTTTCCGAGGCCGGTTGGGGCAGACTGACTTCTATGTCCAGATCGGGCACGGAGAAGGTTTGGGGGCCGGCGGGCAATTCGAGGACAATGTAGTCGCCCCGGTAAACGGTGTACTCCAGGGGCTTATTGCCCGAATCAACGGCCAGATAACGGAGCCCTCCTTTGAGGGAGCCCGATATGTCGCTCTCTTCCTGGGCTGAGCAGGAGAGGAGAGTAAAGGTTAATATGATAAATAGAATGACGGCTTTTTTCATAAGTGCCTCCTGTCTTATATATAAAAAATAATATACAAAGCCTCGTCTGTCCAGTAAAATCTTCTCTTTCCCCTCAATGTTAATATTTAACCCTTGCCCCAAAGCCCCCCTCCGACTATCATGGGTTTATGAACAGAATCTTTTCAGAATTTATGGGAACTTTTTTCCTGGTTCTTTTTGGCTGCGGGGCCGCTGTAGTAAGTAATGTGACCGGGGCCTTTGGCCATCACGGAGTCGCAATTGCCTTTGGTCTTATTGTTATGGTCCTTATTTACGCTGTGGGAAACATTTCCGGGGCCCATTTTAATCCGGCCGTTACCTTGGGATTTCTTATGGCCCGCCGTATTCCGGCCAGGGATGTTTTTGTCTATCTTCCCTCCCAGTTTTTGGGAGCCGTCGCCGCGTCTGTTGTGCTTCGTTTGGCCTTTCCCGAGCAGGCGAATATCGGGGCGACTCTTCCCGCCGGAACTCCGGGGCAGGCCTTTATTATAGAGGTGGTTCTTTCTGCTTTTCTTATGTTCATTATCCTGAACGTTTCGTCGGGGCATATGGAAAAGGGCATTATGGCCGGTGTGGCCGTAGGGGGGGCTGTGGCTCTCTGTGCTCTGGTGGGAGGCCCGCTTACGGGAGCCTCCATGAATCCGGCCCGTTCTTTGGGCCCGGCTCTCTTTTCTCCCGGCCTGGAACATCTCTGGATTTATCTGGTCGCACCCTGCGTGGGAACGGCGTTGGCCTCTCCCAGCTGCCGGTTTATTCAGCAGGGCGAATGCTGTACCGTCCAGAGCGAACTGGAGAAGAAGGGCTGAAATTTGTTGTGAGGGGGCACGCCCGGAAAAAACGGCTTGTCCCGAAGCTGGTAATTTCCTAAAATTGCTCTACATTAGGGTAAACAAAATAGAATTAAGGAAGTAGATAAATGGTAAAACACGTGGTCATCATGGCGGGGGGAGCGGGAAAACGGCTCTGGCCTGCCTCCAATAAGGAAACTCCCAAGCAGCTTTTGGAACTGAATAAGGGAAAATCCCTTCTCCACGGTACCCTTGAGCGGGCCTTTGCCCTGAATATGGAAGGGAAAGTTATTATTGTGACCCATCAGAGTCAGGTGGAAGGTTGTATTGAGGCTTGCAGGGATTTTAGTGACGAGCAGCGGGAGAAGGTAGTTGTTCTGGCCGAACCGATAGCCCGTAACACCGCTCCCGCCCTGGCTCTGGCTGCCCAGTGGATTAAGCATAATCACTCCGTCGACGATACGGTTCTTGTTTTGGCGGCGGACCATTTAATCTCACCGGTCGAGGCCTTTGTGGGTGATGTGGAAACCGCTTCCGTTCCCGCTTCGGAGGGCTTCCTCGTGACCTTTGGTATTATTCCCTCCTTTCCCTCCACCGGCTACGGCTATGTAGAGACGTCCGTGGGCGATGCGGCGGTGCGCGATGTGCTTTCCTTTAGGGAAAAACCGGACCGGTCCACGGCGGAGGAATTTCTTACCAAGGGAAATTATTTGTGGAATTCGGGTATGTTCGCCTACTCGGTCAAGACCTTTTTGGAGGAGCTGGAAAGCTCTTCTCCCGCTATTTTCGAGCCCTTTGCCACCCTGGACAAAAACTCTTTTCCCCTGGAACAGAAGAACGGGGTACATGTGCCTGCCAATCTTTCCGCCATTAGCGACGTGTACCATAAAACCGCCGCCGATTCGGTGGACTACGCAGTAATGGAAAAAAGCGGCCGGATTAAAGTGGTGCCCGCCACCATGGGATGGAACGATGTGGGCAGCTGGGATGTGATTGCCGAAGAATCGCTTACCCTGCCTTCCGATGTTCTCGGCGGGGACAGCGGGTCCAACTATGTTTACAGTGACCTTCCCGTGGCTCTTTGCGGTGTGGAAGATCTTATTGTTGTGGTAAAGAACGGTTCTGTCCTGATTTGTAAAAAAGGGGAGAGCCAGCTTGTCAAGAATGTGGTGGATTCCCTGAAAGATGAGGGACGGGACGAGCTTCTTTGAGACCCTTTTTCCTTCTTCTCCTATTGATTCTTCTCCTTTTATCGGCCTGTAAAATCAATTATGATCTGGCCGGAGGAGAGGATGATGATTCCATTCCCGATATTTATATGAAGGGATTGAAGGAGATTCAGACTTCCGGGGGGGAAACCTCCTTTGTCATAACCGCCGACGAAGCGTCTATTTTTTCGGAAGAGGGGGAGACCTTTTTTGAAAATCTTGAATTCCGGGAAACCGATGCCAAAGGGGATGTGCTTCTTTTGGGTACCATGGGGAAGGCCCGGTCCTACAATAAAAACGATGCGGACCTTACCGACGGGGTGCGTATAGAATCCTTTAGAGACGAAGTGATGGTTGAGGGGGAAGCTTTCTTTTGGAAGGACGGGCTTCAGAAACTCACGGCTCCCAGGAACAGCAAGGTTACCATGGTTCGAGAGGGGGATACGGAAATCTCAGGAACCGGATTTGAGGCCGATTTTAAGCTGAATGAAATAAGTTTTAACCAATCCGTAGAGGGGGTGCTTCACTTTGAAGACTAGATTAGTCCTTCTCCTGTTACTCGCTACCTTTTTGCCCTTAGGGGCAGAAACTTACTCTTTCTCCGGTGACCGATCCTTTTCCGTTATGCGCGAAGGGGAAGAGGTCACTTCCATTGAAGGAGATGTGTCCATTATTTCCGAGAGTAAGGAAATTTATGCCGACCGGGTATCCATTAGCGGTGTGGACGATCCGGAATTTTCCGGGGACGGGGCGGTTCAGGTTAAGGACCTGGAGAAAGATCTGGACCTGAAGGCACAGGAATTCTCCTACTCTTCTGCGGAGGGAATCCTCCGGGCCAAGGGCGATGTGAGGATGGAGGACCGGGCGAACGATCTTTTTATCCGCTGCCAGCTTTTGAGTGTGGAAGAAGAGAAAGACCGGGTGGTTATGGAGATTGGGATTCGTCTTTTTAAGGACGATATTATCTGCCGCAGCCAGTACGCTCTCTATATTCGTGAAGAGAATCTTCTTGAGCTCACCGGGTTTCCCGTGGTATATAAAGGCTCCGACCAGTACCGGGCGGACCGCATTACGGTAAACCTGGAAACGGACGAGATTATTATGACCGGGCGGATTGAAGGGTCTCTCCAGACGGAGGCCGAAGAGAGTGAAGAGGCAGACCCTGATGTTCCTCCCGAAGAGGGAAGTGAGCCTCCCGAGGAAGGTGATCCCGCTGAGCCGGCCCCGGGGGATGAACCTCCCGAGAATGAGTCTCCAGGAGAAGGAAATGAGTGATAACAATCCCCGTTTGAGAGTTGAGGGCCTTAAGAAAGTCTTCCGGAAGAAAACTGCCGTCCGCGATGTCTCTTTTGAAATGAGAGAAGGGGAGGTTGTGGGGCTTTTGGGACCGAATGGGGCCGGCAAGACCACATCTTTCTATATGGTCGTTGGTTTTATTAAGCCCACCCAGGGGAAAATCTACCTGAGCGACGAGGAGATTACCTCTCTTCCCATGTACCGCCGGGCCCGAATGG
This sequence comes from Spirochaetales bacterium, assembly GCA_028533045.1. Classification (GTDB taxonomy): domain Bacteria; phylum Spirochaetota; class Spirochaetia; order DSM-2461; family DSM-2461; genus SZUA-368. The sequence goes on from JAQQAP010000002.1 coordinate 54,955, forward strand.
GGATTTCCTATTTGCCCCAGGAGCCTTCTGTGTTCAGTAAGCTTACGGTGGAAAAGAATATCTGGGCCGCATTGGAAGCTCGTAATGATATTAGCGTGGATGAGAAAAAGGAAAAGCTCGAAGGTCTTATTGAAGACTTGGGCGTGGAGAAGGTGCGTTTTCAGAAGGCTTATACTCTCTCCGGTGGAGAGCGGCGGCGAACGGAGATTGCCCGTTCCCTGGCTATGGACCCCCACTTTCTTCTCCTTGACGAGCCCTTTGCCGGTATCGACCCCATCGCCGTTTACGAGATCAAGAATATCATTTCCCACCTCTCTTCTCGGGGGATTGGGGTACTAATTACCGATCATAATGTGCGAGACACCTTGGAAATTACGGACAGATCCTATATAATGAATCTCGGCGAAATCGTAGTAAGCGGTTCCCACGAGGAACTTGTTAACAGCGAAGTGGCCCGGAAAATATATCTGGGCGACAACTTTTCGATGTAAAAAGGGAGAAAATCAGGGTCGTGCAGTCTCAGAAAATTGTTCTGACACAGGAACAGAAACTTAAGCTATCTCCTCAACTCTTTCAGTCGATACAGCTCATGTCCCTGCCCTTGACCGATCTGCAGCAGCGCATTCGGGACGAGGTGGACAAAAATCCCGCTTTGGAAGTGGCCCGGGAAAAGGGGGAACTATCCCTTTCCGATATGTCCTCCGGTAAGGAGGAGGAGCGGGCTACCCAGGATTACGACCCCTTTGAAAATTCCTCCGATCCCGGTTATGAACCCCGCCTTACCAGCTACACCGCCAGCGGTGAAGATACAAAACGCCAATTTCTGGAAGGGGCCGTATCCCGGGGAGAAACTCTGCAGGAGCATTTGGAAGAGCAGCTCCATTTAATGAAGGGCTTTTCCGAAGAAGAATATGATCTGGCCTACAGGCTGATCCATAATCTGGACGAAAACGGTTTTCACCGGGAGGAACCTCTGGTATTGGCCGGAGGGAATGAGCCTTTGCTGGACAAGGTTCTGCCCCGGATGCAATGTTTGGAGCCGGTGGGATGCTGTACTGTAGATGTGATGGAATCTCTCAAGGTTCAGTCGGCCCAGCGAAGTGACAGCCCCGTTGATATCATTGATTTTCTAGATAGAATTGTTCCCGAGATACGCAATGAGAAGCATGAAGTTCTTCTTAAAAATTCCGGCTTGAGTGAAGAGGATTTTCAGGACCATCTGGATTTTATTCGCACTTTGACCCCCTATCCCGGGAGGCTGTACTCCGGGGAAACCCTCTCCTATGTCATCCCCGATATCCAGGTGAAAAAAGAGGGGGACGAACTGGTTATTTTTCTTAATGACAGTCCCATTCCCGAGTTAAGGATAAACGGGTATTTTGAAGAGCTGGACGGGACCAAGGAACAGGAGAAAGAGGTTCGCCAGTTTGTGGGGTCCCATGTGAAGGACGCCCGATGGTTTATTAATAGTCTGGAGCAGAGAAACCGTACCCTTTTACGGGCGTCCCGGGCGATTGTGGAGCATCAGAGAGCCTTCTTTCATAAGGGGGCCAAAGGGCTTGTCCCCCTCACTCTTAAAGATATTGCCGCAGAAATTGATGTTCACGAAGCCACCGTTTCCCGGATTACCACGAATAAGTATGTCCAGACCGAATGGGGTATTTTTGAACTGAAGTATTTCTTTACCAATTCTATCTCCGGTTCCGGTTCCTCCGGTTCGTCCTACTCCCGGGAAGCGGTGAAGGAAATTATCAAGGAAATTATCGAAGGCCATAAAGGTCCTAAACGACTATCTGACCAGAAGGTTACCGATATTCTGGCTGAACGGGGGATTAAGATTGCCCGAAGAACTGCCGCCAAATACAGAAAAGAGCTGGATCTGGATTCCTCCTACGGTCGCTAGAGATAGGCCCTTCCTCCATTTATCTAATTAAATTGATTTTCCCAAAAATGATGATTATACTTTAGGTATACCGCGGGGGAAATTCCTTATGCGTAATTACCAGGAGGTCTCATATGACAGTAGAAATTAAAGGTGTTCACAATTACCATGTTAGTGACAGAACGAAAGAATACCTGGACAAGAAAATGAATCGTATAGCCACATTCGAGGACTTGATTCAGGACCTTCATGTCAGTCTTTCAAAGGAAACAAACGGAGAGTATACGGTTACTTCCGATATTCATTATCGATGGGGAACCATGGCTCACGTTGCCGTAAGTGATCGGGATTTTTACAAGGCGATTGATGTCTGCTTTGACAAAATCGATGCGAAGACATCAAAAGAAAAGGAAAAAATCAAGGAACATTAAATTATTTATGCTATAATGGGGTGAGATGAAAAATTTTACTGTTCTGGACTTGTTGGAACTTGATTTGAAACCGCCCCGTAATCTGGACCTTAAATGCCTTTGTGGCAGAAAAGGTCTTGCCAGGGAAATTCCCCTGCCCGAGATTAACAGGCCCGGCCTGGCGTTGAGCGGTTTTTTCGAGCTCTTTGTAGGTCAGAGGATGCAGGTGTTTGGGCAGGGCGAATTTGCCTATCTCCAAAAATTGGAGGCGGAAGGGAACTTCCAGTATGTGGAGAAGTTCTTTGCCATCCACCCCCCCTGTTGTATTTTTTGTCATGGCTTAACCCCGAGTGAACGATTTCAGGCTCTTTCGGAAGAGTACGGTGTTTCCACCTTGCATACTTCTTTGGAGTCATCCGACTTTACCGTACGGCTGCTGCAGGTCCTGGGGGATATTTTTGCCCCCCGCAAGACCTTGCACGGTGTTTTTGTCGAAGTGCACGGTACGGGTGTCCTTATCACCGGTGAAAGTGGGGTAGGAAAGAGTGAAACGGCCCTTGAACTTATCGGGCGCGGGGGAAACCGGCTCATTGCGGATGACGCGGTATTGATTAAACGCCTTTACGGTAATATGCTAATGGGGTATTCCACCAATCCCGCCATGGCTTCCCATATGGAAATACGGGGGATGGGGATTGTTAATGTGGCCCAGGTTTTTGGTATCGGGGCCGTAAAGGAGAACAAGCAACTGGAAATTGTTGTGGACCTGGAAGAGTGGAAAGCGGGAAAAGTGTATGACCGAATGGGCACCAAGAGTGACACGGTTGATATCTTGGGGGTGAATGTCCCGAGTATTACTATTCCCATAAAACCGGGTCGAAACATACCTATAATAATTGAAACGGCTGTTCTTAATGAGCGGTTGAAACAAAGAGGCTATTTTGCAGCACGGGAATTCAACAAGGATATTATCCAGTGGTTGGAAAGCGAGAATGCCCGCAAGCTTTACTTTGATAATTATGGTTAGAAAATAAGCGGGAGCGATCCCATAATATATAGGAATAGAAATGGTAAAACAGGATGTGATTATACAAAACAGGGCCGGTCTCCACGCCAGACCGGCTTCTATGATTGTTCAAACGGCGGCTCAGTTCTCCTCTACAATCTACATACATAAGGAAGATGTTCAGGTAAATGCCAAATCCATTATGAATCTTCTTACTTTGGGGGGAGCTTATAATACTGAGCTTCTCATTTCTGCCGAAGGGGATGATGAACAGAACGCCTTGAGTGCTATTGTTGCCCTTTTCGAATCCAAATTTGAGGAGTAGAGCTTTCTGAACCGTTCCGGAGTAGCCAGGATACGGAATTTAAATGCTGCCCTGGTGGGGTCTCTCATTCTTATTATTCTCTTTTTTTTCCTGGCCGGCCGGATAATTACGGGGATTATCGAATTTGGTCCGACCTATATTGACGGTAGAATTATAATCATACTCTGTCTTATTATTACTCTGCTTCTCATAATGGTCGGGACCCATCTCTATCATTTTTTTATTAGAGAAAAGGATGGCTTGAGGCTTCAGTATCAGCTTGTTCTACTCTTTTTTATCCTCATTCTTTTTGCTTCCATTCCCCAGACTCTCTTGGCTATGGAAATTCTGGAATCGATTTTGGGTTCCTGGAGCGGGAGTAGTCTTGAAGAAACTCTCGACGACAGTTCCGACTTTCTCACCTCTTATTATGAAGGTGTGGAAAGGGAGATCCTGAGCATGGGAGAAAGCGCCGCGTTGGGAACTATGATGGATGAGTATGGAGAGACAGGTTCTTTCCCCTGGGAAGAGTTGAGTCAGCTTAACCCGTCCATTGAGAGTTTACAGCTTTTTCGTTCCGGAGAAGAGGACTTTTATGGTGTTCCGGAATACCGGGTGGACGGGGCTTTAATAGAACCCTATGGAAATAGCCTTTTACCGGCCCGGGCTGTTCTCGGACGGGTGCTTATCACTTATGTAAGACAGGAAGGTGATCTTAAGCTTGTCTTTACTGCGTCTCTTTTACCGGGGACCGCCGATTTAGGGGGGCGATTGATAGATAACCGGGAGAGGCTTCTTGCCTATAACCACTATCGTCAGGATAGTTTGCGTTGGAAGCTATATATTCTGGTGTTTTTTACTCTTCCCTTGATTCTCATTTCCATTAATCTGGGGCTGCTCTTTGCGCGCAATATGATACATCCCATACGGGAACTGGGAAAGGCTCTCAGACGGGTGACCGAGGGAGACTATTCCTATCGGATCTCTTCCAAGGAATTCGGGATGTATGATTTCTATGTGGATATCTTTAATGAGATGATCGATGAGCTTAATAATTCCCGTTCCGAGCTGGTTCAGACCGAAAAGATTGGTGTGTGGAGAGATATTGCCCAGCGTCTGGCCCATGAAATACGAAACCCCCTGACCCCCATAAAGCTGAATGCCCAAAGAATCCTCCTTAAAACGGCGGAAATGGATGAGGATACCCAAAAGTACCTTATGACGCCGATGAACCGTATTCTCAAAGAGGTGGATGAATTGGATCTGCTCCTTCGGGAATTTCGTGAATTCGCCGGCCAGAGAGCTCCCGTTCTCCGGTCTATTCCCCTCTCCTTACTGGTCGATGAGGTGTGGGACAGTTACGGGAAAGAGACGGAAGATGTCATTTTTTCCCATCACGATGAGCAGAAGGAACGGGTCATTCAGGGGGATCCGTCCCAGCTAAAACAGGTGTTTCGTAATATCTTTTCCAATGCCCTGGAGGCCATGGAGTTTAAAGGTCGTCTGTCCGTGCGTATTTCCTCTGTCAGAAAGGGGGTTGTCTCTTTCTGTCGGGTGGCGATTCGCGACTGGGGCCGGGGGATTGATCAGGAAACGTTGTCGCGGATTTTTGAACCCTATTACACGACCCGCAAAAACGGAACCGGTTTGGGCTTACCCATTGTTGAAAGAATTGTCACCGACCATAAAGGGCGAATCTGGGTGAAATCTTCCCCCGGAGAGGGTACGGTGTTTTATATAGATTTGCCTGCGGGGAGGAGTTTGTGAAAGAACAATCGGGAAATCTGCTGATAATTGATGATGAGGATTCTATCCGGGATACTCTCAAGGAGATTCTTGAGGATGAGGGGTACCGGGTTTTTGCTGCCGAAGACGGTCAGGATGGTCTGGCGGTTCTTAGGGATAACGATATAGATGTTGTCTTTTTGGATATCTGGCTTCCCAGGCGGGGAGGGATTGACGTCCTGGGAGATATCAAGAGTGAAAACAGTGATATTGAGGTCGTTATCATCTCCGGTCACGCCAATGTCGACTTGGCTGTTAAGGCCATTAAGCTGGGGGCCTACGATTTTCTTGAGAAACCTCTGGATATCGGGAGCGTCCTTACTCTTGCCGGTAAAGCGGTAGAACTGAAAAAGCTCAAGACCGAGAACCGATCTTTGAAGAGCCAGTTGAAGGGCTCCGAAGAGAAGGTCCTTCTCATAGGTGAATCCCAGGGGATTAATCACATAAGGAAAACCATAGCCCAGGGGGCTCCTTCTGACTCGCGTATTCTGATTCTGGGAGAAAACGGAACGGGGAAGGAGCTGATTGCCCGGATGATTCATCAGGGAAGTCCCCGATTAGGACAGCCTTTTATCGAAGTGAACTGTGCCGCCATACCGGACAATTTGATCGAAAGCGAACTGTTTGGCCATGAGAAGGGCGCTTTTACCGGTGCGGTGGGACGGAAGAAAGGAAAGTTTGAACTGGCCGACGGGGGGACCCTCTTCCTGGATGAGGTGGCCGATATGTCCCTTAATGCCCAGGCAAAAGTTCTTCGGGCCATTCAGGAAATGGTTTTTGAGCGCGTAGGGGGAGAAGAGTCCATTCGTGTGGATGTAAGGATTATAGCGGCGACCAATAAGGATATCCGCAAGGAAGTGGAGGAGGGCCGATTCCGGGAAGACCTCTATTTTCGACTGAATGTTATTCCCATAAATGTACCGCCCCTTCAGGAACGTGAGGGGGATGTGGTTCTCCTTTTAGAGCATTTTATTAATCAGTTTTCCGCAGGGACAAGGCAGTTTACTGCGGAAGCTATGGAAGAGCTGTCCGGCTATGCCTGGCCAGGAAATATTCGAGAGTTAAGGAACTTCGTGGAACGGATTAATGTTATGAGCGATGACAATCCCATTGGCCTTGCTTCAGTTTCCACCTTTCTTCATCGTTTTGAAGAGGGCGATAAAAAATCCGCTCCTTCCTTTCTGGGGGATTTGGGAGAGATGAAGCTGAGCGAAGCCCGCGATGAATTTGAAAAGCGCATGATCATTGAAAAGCTGGAAGAAAACGGTTATAATGTTTCCCGGACAGCCGGTGTTCTGGGGTTGTATCCCGGTAACCTGCACAATAAAATCAAGAAATACGGAATCGATACTAAGAAATGAAACAAATGACTTCCCGACAGAAAGAGATATACGATTTTCTCGAAAACTTTATTGAGAGGGAAGGCTATTCTCCCTCCATACGGGAAGTAGCCGGGCATTTTAGTATTTCCGCCATGGGAGCCCGGGATCATTTGCGTGCTCTGGAAAAGAAAGGATTTATTCAGAGCGGAAACAACACCTCCCGCTCCTTTGTTATTAACCGGAGCAAGGATGTGGAAGTCCTGGATATTCCTATTCTGGGGCACGTGGCTGCCGGTTTGCCTCTTATGGCTCAGGAAAATCTTAACGGCTCCGTAAAACTGCCCTCCCCACTATTTACCCAGACGAATCTCTTTGCCCTCTATGTAGAGGGGGACAGCATGATTAATGCGGGGATATTTGAGGGTGATTTAGCTGTCTTTCATCAGCAGGAACAGGCGGAAAACGGGCAGATTGTGGTGGCTATGGTGGAAGAAGCGGTTACTCTGAAGCGTTTTTACAGGGAGAAGAGTCGTATTCGACTGCAGGCGGAAAACCCGGAATATTCCCCTATTTATGCCAGTGACATCCGTATTTTAGGACGCCTTGTACACCTTATGAGAAATTACGATTAGTATGGATAAAATACATTTACTTTTAGGTCCGGAAGAGGGGCAGAAAAAAGCCCACATCAAGTCACTCCGGGATAAATTAGTACAGAGCCTGGGGGAAGAACCGGAGGATTACCGTTTCTATCCCGACGAGAAAGACCTCTCAGAAATTATTTCTCTCATATCTAACGGCTCTCTTTTTGCCCCCCACAGATTTGTTCAGCTGTACAATGTGGAAGCTTATAAGGGGAATCAGCAAAAAGCCTTGATTGAGTATATTAAAAAGCCTGCCGAAGACGCCACTCTTGTTTTGGTTAGTGAAAAAAACAGTGTGGACAAGAAGTTGGACAGCGTCGTTCCCAAAGCGGGGAAGAAGGTCTTTTGGGAGCTTTTTGAACGGGATAAGAAGAGTTGGGTTTTCCAGTATTTCCGTGAGAGGAAAATGCTTATTGAGCCCGAAGCGGTAGACGATCTTCTTGAAATGGTAGAGAACAATACGGAGGAAATGAAAAAGGCCTGTTCCCTTCTCTTTTTCTACTTTAAAGAAGGGGCCGAAATTACCACCGACGATATAGACCGAATCCTTTACCATAGCAAGGAAGAAACCGTATTTACCCTCTTTGATAAAATAGCCCTTCGCGATCTGGAAGGGGCTCTGGATATCTATGCTAAAATCCGGCTTGCTGCCGGAGGTGATATGGTTCAGCTTTTGGGAGGGCTACTCTGGCAGATTAAGAAACTTTTGGAAGTGGCCCTGCTTCTGGAAGGGGGAATGAATCCCCAGCAAGCTTTTACCCAACTTAAGGTTTTTGGTAAGAAACGGCAGGCTCTCTTTTTGAGTGGTACGCGAAGCTATTCCGCCGGGGAACTTCAGCGGGCGGTTGCCCTGATTGCCGAATATGACGGAAAGGCCCGTTCTTCCCGTAAGGAAATGCAAGGGCCCATGATGGATCTTTTTCTCTATCAGTTGATGCGCTAAGGTCCCCGATTATTTACAGCGTAGGTTCTTCGGTAGCTACAACTTCTTCTGTTTCTTCACTATTGGGATCATAATGGAGAACGCGGAGTGTTTCCGTGGCCCGTCTGTGTCGAATTTTTACATAGAGCGTATTTTTGGACCCATCGTAGAGCCAGCCGTCGGAATAGCGCTGGAAGCTTCCGTCACTTTTCCAACGTATTCCGTGCATCTGAAGCTCTGTGAAGGGCTGCACGCCGCGAATGATAAAATAGTGTTCAGAGCCGATGGGAAAGTCTACGTTGATTGTTGTTTCCCGGGGAGTGCTTTTTACCGTTAGTTTGGACGAGGCCGTATAGGCCCAGGAACCGGCCCCCAGCTGGCTTCTCAAGCTCATTCTGCGAGGGTTGTAGCTGGAACGATTCAAGAGGGTATAGACTTCTTCCGGAGGAATGGCTCCCTCTTTTTCCGGTTCCGACTGGTTGGTATATACGATCCTTTCCGGAATATAACCGTCAATATCGCTGTACTTCAAACAGGAAAGAATATATTTCCATCCCGAAGCAAGCAGTTCATCATTATCAAGAATATCGGAATAGCGAATAAGAAGATTTCCAAACTCAAGAGTCGGGCTAATCTCGGCAATACCCTGATCATCAAAGAGAAGGAGGTCGTCCTTTATCCAGAAGGTGCGGGATTGAAGGATCTCAATGATTCGGTTCAGACTGTTTTTGTCGGCCCGATCGGGAAACTTTCTCATGTATTCCAGCTGTATAGCCATTCGCCCCAGAAGGGTAGTGAAAGGTTCATCCTCTTCGGGCTTTTGGAGGGCAAACTCATAAAGAGCGTCCGTTTCTTTGAATAGGTCTACCTGGGAATCGAAGAATTCCACCAGGTCTTCCTTTTCCAGAAGTTCTTCGTTTTGATTCTGAAGCAAGGTCTTGTAGTTACCTCCCTTTCGCCAGTCATCGACGATAAGGGCATTTCCCTTATTTACTACATCATCAAAGAAAGGGGAGGAGTAACAGGTCATCTGGGAGGATTGGCGGGTAACCCCTCCCTCCAGCATGGACACAACGTTGTTAAATTGCCCCTTGGGAATGGCCCCCATGACAAAGGCCGCCAGAGCTTCTTCGGAAAAATAGGTCGATCCTTCCCCGTTGGGACGGGTCAGGAGAGCTGTACGGGTGTCCAGGTGGTTCTGGAGAGACTGGCTTACCCTGTCCAGAAACTGTTCAAGGGAGGTGCTGTAAATCATGCTGTTAAGAAGGGCCCCTTCCTTTTCATACCAGTCGGAAAGGCTCCGTCCCGCCCCGGAAAGAGTCTCTTCAAGAACAATGCTCTTGATAATATTGTTCGATACATTGAGATAAATATGGCCGTTTTCCAGGTCCATTATTGTATCGGAGGGGATTGTTATATAGTAGTTTTCATCTTCTTTGGAGAGTTTGAACAACTCATTGTTATCCTCTTTTATGAGGGAAAATCCAGAAACTTCCCCTGCCGGGAGGGTTACTTCATTAATCGGTGGAATCGTTAAAGGAAGATTGGGCAAAAGGGTAACCTTTTTGCTGTGGATATCCGATATAAAGATAAGAGACACGTTTTTATCAAAAATGACGGTGATTCTGTCATTCTCCGCCTTGTATTCCTGAAGCACCAGAGGGTGCTCTATTCCGTCTCCCGTTGTGATGACCAGTTGGGAAAAGGGGGTGAAGTTGAATTCCATACCGTTAAAGGAAACCGAAAGGTTCCGTATTTTTACGGGAGAGAGTAGGGCGCCGGTTGTACGTTGGCCAATATAGCTGATATTTCCTACAACACCGCTGAACCTCTCCAGCTTGATAAAGTGAAGTGTCAGAAAATAGAGAGATAGGGCAATGAGCAGAAAGGGCGCAAGCAGATATTTTCTGGGGATACCGGTTTTCATTGGGCAAATATTAGCTCATATAAACCAAAAATACAACTCCCGCAGTGAAGGCAAATCCTGTTCATCCCCCTCTTTAAGGAGTTTTTAAAATGTTGAAAGTTATTCCCCTGCCCCTGTTGGTTCTGTTCTTATTTACCGGTTGCCTCTCTCAGAGCCCTTCCCTCCACGGGGCGGATAAGCCCGAACCGGAAGAGAGTCGGGCGGTAGAAAAGAGTGACGACTGGCGAATCGAGCTGGAACGATTGCAGAGCATGGGCGATACGGTAGGCTTGTTAAGTCTTCTTGACGAGCACAAGGATGAGCTTGAGGGAGAAATGAGTACCCTCTATCTTTCCCTCCTTATGGCCGATTCCCGTCTGGAAGAGGCCGAACTTCTGGGGGCGCAACTCCTGGATGAGAAGCCCGACGATGTAAATGTTCTCTATATGAATGCTCTAATTTACGATATGGAAGGACGAGGAGAAGAAGCGGACACTCTTATTCAGAAGGCCTATGGATTGGATAATACCAATCCCGACGTTAATCTTTACCTGGCGGAAATGGAACTGCGGAAGAAGGATTATAAAGGGGCCAACGAATATCTGGGCGTGGTACTGGAGCGGGAGCCGGAAAACTTTTCCGCTTTGGTGGCTAAAGCGGATGTTCTGATGCACCTGGGAAAGGGTAACGACGATTTAAACGAAAAATTTCTTGCCGATGCGGTCAAAGTGTTAGATAAGGTGGAGGAGATCGCCCCTGATTATGTGTACACCTATGTGGATCGATCCCGGGCGTTAACTGTTCTGGGGCAAACCACCCGGGCTATGAGAGATTTAAACAAAGCCGTTGAGCTTGAACCGGATGTGGAGTGGCACTATTTAGACCGGCTCGTTCTTAATCTTAAGTATTTTGGTTGGTTGGACAGGGCTGTGGAAGATATCAAATCTATTGAAGCTATTAATCCGAACAACCTCTTTGCCCATATTTATGCCGCCGGAGTTTACGATGACTTGAAGGAGTATGATCTTGCTCTCGAGTACTACGAGAAGGTCATGGCCGCCCGTCCCGATTATGCCTATTCCTATGAAGGGGCCGGAAAGATCTACTATATGAATGAAGAGTATGATAAAGCGGAAAGCTGTTTCCTTAAGTCATACGAATTGATTTATCCCTACGAAGGGTTTATACTGATGGCCGCCTTGGCTATGAAAAACCAGGGGAAAAACTTCGAGGCCAAGGAACTTCTTACGGAATCCGGCAAAGGCCTTGATAGAGAAAGCCTGACCTATGAAGTATTCCGCTATATGAAAGACGGCGGTTCGGACTATTTTATTTCCGGAGAAATTGCCCGGGAAACGGATAAGGATGAACGGAATAAGGCATGGTTCTATCTGGGAGAGATGTACCTGCTGCAGGATTCTCCCCGTTCGGCACAAGCAGCTTTTTTGAATCTTAGCGAAGAAGACGGCTATTTAGAGGCGGATATCGCCAATTGGCATAACAGAGGAGTAGACGAGTAAATGGGAACTATTACTGTTCGGAACGAATCGGAAACTATCAATAGAATTGTACTGGAAAATAAGGAGATCGTTCTGATCGGTACGGCCCACATCTCGGCGGAGAGCGCCCGGGAAGTGCGGGACGCCATTGAGGCAGAGAGTCCCGATCATGTAAGTATTGAGCTCGATTCGGGACGTTATAAAACCCTGGAAGAGGGGAACAGCCTCAAGAGTATGGACCTTTCCAAAATAATACGGGAAGGAAAGGCTTTTCTTGTTTTGGCCAACCTTGTACTCAGTTCCTTCCAGCAGAAAATGGGAGCTGAACTGGGTACCAAGTCGGGAGATGAAATGCGGGCCGCCCTGGAAGTGGCCAAGGAGAAGGAACTCACCTTTTCCTTTGATGACCGCCCCATTCAAACCACCTTGCAGCGAGCCTGGGCCAAATGTAATTTCTGGAATAAGCTCAAGCTTCTCTCCGTTTTGATTTCCAGCGCCTTTACCAATGAAAAAATCAGTGAAGAGGAACTGGAGGAGTTAAAGAAGAGCAGCGCCATCGAAAACATGATGGGCGAACTGGCCGATTTTCTTCCTCCCGTCAAAGAAGTTCTTATTGATGAAAGAGACCAGTATCTGGCCACAAATATATTTAAATGTCCCGGCAAGAAGGTTGTAGCTGTTATTGGAGCCGGTCATGCGCCTGGGCTCATCGGCTGGCTTGAGAAACTGGCCGCCGGGGAAGTCTCCGATTCGTTGGAAGAAATCTCCCACATCCCCCCCAAGAAAGCGGGCGCGAAAATCCTCCCCTGGATAATACCGCTTCTCATAGCCTCCCTGTTTGTTCTGGGGGGAATAAGAGGCTGGGATACACTTAAAGAAATGGGCCTCGCCTGGATTCTGGGGAACGGAATCTGTGCCGCCGTCGGTTCCATTATAGCCTTGGCCCGGCCTCAGACTATTCTGATTTCATTTATTGCCGCCCCCATAACGTCCATGAATCCCACCATTGGAGTAGGATTTGTAACGGGATTACTGGAGTATTTTTTCCGCAAACCCAAGGTGGAAGATCTGGAAAACCTGTCTAAAGATACGGGCTCTCTCAAAGGGTGGTACCGAAACCGGGTCACCCGGGTTCTGCTGGTATTCTTTCTTTCCAGCCTGGGAAGTTCCATCGGAACCTTTTGGGCGGGTGCCCGCATAGCGATGATCTTTGCCGGATAATGGGAAATAATGGTATTATTTAGCCGTTTTCTGCTCTTTTTCTTAAAGTATTTTTTGCTCTTTTTTACCGGTACCGTTGTGGGCTGGTTTATAGAGCTTTTCTGGCGGCGCTATTTTGGGAAAGCCCGGAGGTGGATCAATCCGGGTTTTCTGAACGGCCCCTGGCTTCCCCTTTACGGTTTTGGCTGTATTTTTTTATATTTGCTTTGTCTTCCCGAGTGGCCTGTTTATATTCAAGCTCCCGTTTTTCTGGTGTCGTTAACCGTTCTGGAATTTGTGGCGGGAATGATTTTCATAGGTCATTTTAAAATTAAATTGTGGGACTACTCGCAGAATTGGGGGAATCTAAAGGGATTGGTATGTCCTCTTTACAGTGTATTCTGGATGATTCTGGGAATGGTTTTTTCCCTGTTTATCTATCCCTATCTGGAGGTGATGGTCCTGTTTCTCTTCGAACACAGGGAAATGGCCTTTTTTATCGGTCTTTACGGCGGGTTATTCTCTGTTGATCTTTGGCAGTCCTTTAACCTGGCTATGCGTATTAAGGCTTTTGTTCAAGATACGGAAGAGCGCTGGTCCCTTGACTTTGAAAAGTTCAAGCTGGAACTGCGTGACCGGGTACAGGAAGGTCTTGTGAACCGGACTCGGTTCTTTCTGCCTTTTCAGGGAGAATTGGGGGGCAGTTTGCGAGAGCGGCTGAATGCCCACAGAAAGAATCTTCCCAAACCGCTGGCCCCTCTTCGGAAGGCTTTAGATAAGAGAAGAGAGAAAAAATGACCATTGACTGGGAGCTATACCTGATCCTGGAGGATATCTGGAGACAGGAAGATTTCCAACGTCTGGCACATATTAATCATCATGGTAATTCCGTTTTGGAACACTCCTTTAAAGTAACCTGTCTTGCCTGGACCCTTTCTAAACGATGGGGGTGGGACAGAAAGTCGGTGGCCCGGGGCGCTATCTTGCATGACTTCTTTCTATATGATTGGAAAGTGAAGGGCAGCAGCGGCCCTCGCCGTTCCTATGAAATCTGGAAAATGCACGGGTTTACCCATCCCGGTCAGGCTTTGAGGAATTCCGAGGACAGGTTTGAGTTAAATAAACGAGAGCGGGATATTATTGCCCGCCATATGTTTCCTTTGACGCCCTTACCTCCCCGCTACAGGGAAAGTTGGCTCGTAAATATTTGTGATAAGCTGGTTGCTTTAGGGGAGATTCCTCTCTACTTATCCTGGAGGAAAAGGAAGGGGACCTTATAGTTTAAGCTGGTCCATATCCAGGTCCATCTCTTCCATTCTTTTAAGGAGGAACTCCCGGGAAGCGCCGACCCCTCGGTTGTAAAGTTCGGCCCCCATTGTTTCCGTAAGAAAATCCAGAAGCAACTCGGCCTTTAAGGAACCTATTTCCAGCTCCCATTCATCGTCGATGTAGGTAATAAGTTTATGGATAACTTGCTGTTTCCGGTCTTTATCCAGGGTAAGAGGACTTTTTTTCATTGTTTCTCCTAACGGTGTTGGTCAAATAGTATCATATTCCCGTCCGGATCGACAACGGATATGCTGGCCGGCCCCCGGCCGTTCTCATCGGTCTCTTCCAGAAGCTCTATGCCCTCTTTTTTGAGTTTTTTTTGTATTTCTCTTATATCGGTAAAGTTATCCAGGTTCCGGGCGCTTTGATCCCAGCCGGGATTAAAGGTAAGGATATTGTCTCCGAACATATCAAGGAAAAGTCCGATAACTGCGGAACCGTTCCGCATCATCAACCAATTCTTATCCCTGTCTCCTCCGCACTCCGTGAACCCCAGTTTTTCATAGAAGTCGGAGGAGGCATCCAAATCCCTTACGGTTAAACTTACAGAAAAGGCACCTAATTCCATGTCATTCCTCCAAGAAAGATAGTTTAAGTTTAAAAGATTGTAAGGGGGATTGCAAAGTGAGACGTTAAGAAATCAGTCCTGTTGTACTTTTATCCAGGGAAGAGTTCCAAAATCACGGACCGATTCAAGTCTTAAAAGTTTCATCCCTTCCGGTCCCTTGTCATCATCTTTACGGCGGGGGAGAACCATGGTGCCGTAGCCCGTATCGGCAGCGGCTTTAATACGCTTCTCCCGGTGGGAGACCGGCTGTATTTCCCCGGCCAAAGTTAATTCTCCCAAGGCGAGAAGATCGCCGGGTAGAGCCAGGCCTGTGCGGGCGGAAAAAAGGGCCAGGGCCAGAGGCAGGTCTGCTCCGGTTTCGGTAATCCGAAGCCCCCGGGCCACGTTAATATAAATATCATGGTCGGAGAACTTAAGTCCCCCGTGCTTTTCGAGAATAGCCGCAATGCGGGACACCCGGTTTTGGTCCAGTCGGTCCGAATAAATTCGGGAAAGGCTCCCCTTGGCGGGAACCGTAAGAGCCTGAATCTCCACCAGGAGAATCCGGCTGCCTTCATACAGTGTGGCCGTGGCGGTACCGGCGGGGGGCGCCCCTTCTCGGTGAACGAGAAATAGGCCCGACGTATCGCGTACCTCTTCCAGACCATTGCCTCCCATGCGAAAAAGGCCTAACTCATCGGTGGCGCCAAAGCGGTTTTTCTGGGCCCGAAGCATTCGCAAATCGCTCCCGGATTCCTCAAAATAGAGTACCGTGTCCACCAGATGTTCAATCGCCTTGGGACCGGCAATAGCCCCTTCTTTGGTTACGTGGGCCACAAGAAAAAGAACCGCTCCCAGCTCTTTGGCCGCCTTAATCAGCTCATAACAGCAAAGCTTTAACTGACTCACCGTCCCGGGAACTTCTCCGGCCCCGTCGGTCATGAGTGTTTGGATAGAGTCAATTATTATGAGAGAAGGTTTATGTTCGTTAAGGGCGGGAAGAATCTCTTCCAACCGGGCTGTTGTGAGGACCATGGGACGGTCCAGATCAATCTTTAGTCGTCGTCCCCGCTGTTTAATCTGCTCCGCCGACTCCTCTCCGGAGACATAAAGAACAGAGCCCTCCGTCTTAACCCGGTCGGTTAGCTGGAGTAGCAAAGTCGACTTACCAATCCCCGGTTCTCCTCCGATTAAAACGGAAGAGCCCGACATTATGCCCGATCCCAGGAGACGGTTCAGCTCGGGAAAGCCCGAATCTATACGTACCGTTTCCGGTTCTTTTACCTGGGAGAGAGTTTGGACCCGGGGAGGTTCGGAGATAGGAGCTCCGGACAAAGCGGAAGCTTTGCCCTTGGCCGGTTTAAATTCGGTAAAACTGTTCCAGCTGTCGCAGCTGGGGCAGCGACCGAGCCACTTGGGCTCCGTGTGGCCGCACTCCTTGCAAAGGTATTGGGTTTTTTCCCGCGCCATAGACGGGTTCGCCTACTCTATGGCGAGAAGCTGAATCTGGAAAATGAGCCAGCTATTGGGAGGTATAATCTCTCCCGCCCCTCTTTCGCCGTAAGCCAGCTCGGGGGGGATGACAATGGTACGTACTTCTCCGGTCTTCATGGCAAGAATCGCTTCCAGCCAGCCGGGAATAACCGAATCGGTACCAATCGTGATAGAGTAGGGCTGGCCCCTCTCTACGGAGCTGTCAAAGACCGTTCCATTAGGAAGAGCACCGGTGTAGTGAACACTTACGGTGTCTCCCATTTGGGGCGTATCGCCAAATCCTTCGTAAATGGTGTAGTAGTAAATCCCGGACATGGTCTTGCTGTAACCTTCCAGACTTCTGACAACGGCCGCCACATCGGCTTCTTCCGTTTCCAGGTTAACAAGTTCCTTTTCACGACCCGCCGTATAGCGCATTATGAAGGACTCATTGTCGGTCTTAAAGGATTCCGCTTCCGCTCCTCTACGAAGGATCGTCAGGCTTGTCAGCTTGTCTCCGGCAGTCAGTTTATTTAAAACCTTTTCCCCTTCCACTATTCGGCCGAAGGGAGTGTAAATTCTGTCAAGGAAAGAGTCTCCTTCCCCTTTGGTAATGAAAAATCCCGCCCCGTTTGATTCGGTGGCAAGGCCGGTCATCACCAGAGTGCCCGGTTCGGCGGCGCTCAGAACAAAATCCTGTTCTCGGGGCAGAGTGTAGCCCGGGTCGCCTTCGCCGTTGTTCAAAGGGTCCCCGGAGAAGAGAGCGTAGTTCTCAATATCCCGGTAAAACGTCAGCCCGTCGTAGAAGTTCGTATTCTCACGAACAGGCCGGTCAATCGTATTTTCCGCCAACCCCACAAAGGAGGTTACCGTTAAAGGGGTATGGGCGTAATCCAGTTCAAACACCATCTCGCCCTTTGCCGTTTCCATCACAGCATAGAGACCGGGACTCAAAGCTTCCCGGTCAACCGCCGTAAGAGGCGCAAGAAGAGACAAAAAAACAAGACAAATAACAAACAGATTTTTTTTCACCCTATACCCCCTGTGGTCTTACTGGAAATCTACCAGTTCAATTTCGAAAACCAACCAGGCGTCGGGAGGAATAACCCCGCCCGCTCCGCGGCTGCCGTAAGCCAATTCGGGAGGAGACACGATGGTTCTCTTTTCGCCCTTCTTCATCTGAAGCAGAGTCAAATCCCAGGCGGGAATAACCTGACCCATACCAACCTGGAACTCAAAAGGCTCGCCCCGGTCGTAGGAAGAATCGAACTTGCGTCCGTCCAGGAAAGTCCCCTTGTAGTGGGCCTTAACCAAAGAACCCTTGGCAGGCTCGCCGCCGGTTCCTTCACGGGTAATATCGTAGTAAACACCGTTGTCGTCTTTCTTCACATCGGGGAACTGGGACTGGATCTCCGCCAGGATTTCCTTAGCCTTTTCCGCCTTTTCCGCTTCCAGCTTTTCTTCCACTTCGCGGTTCAGCTTGTCAAAAGCTTCCTGACCCGTTTCAAAAGCCTCGGCCGCAGCACCCTTTCGAATAATGGTAACCGACTTGATTTCGTCGCCCTGCTGAACAGAGTCAACAACCTTCTGGCCTTCCACGACATTACCAAAAATGGTGTGAGCCCCGTCAAGGTGGGGAGTGGCCACATGGGTAATGAAAAACTGGCTTCCGTTCGTACCTGCACCGGCGTTAGCCATGGCCAACTTACCGGGACCGTCAAACTTCAGAGCCGAATCGATCTCGTCGGCAAATCTATAACCGGGGCCGCCTGTACCGGTACCCAGAGGACAACCGCCCTGAATCATAAAATCGGCGATAACCCGGTGGAAATTCAAACCGTCGTAGTATTTGCCCTCCCGAGCGTCCGTATCCATCGTTCCCTCTGCAAGGGACACAAAGTTACAAACAGTAAGGGGCGTTCTTTCATATTCGAGTTCCACGAGAATAGGTCCGCGGGTCGTATCAATCTCTGCATATAGGCCGTCGGCCAGATCCTGGTAGCTGTTACTGCATCCTGACATAATAATTGTTGTGAACAACACTAATGTTGAAATAATCCTAAAGGGACGGTTGTTCATCATTCCTCCTTAAACTCCGCTCGCAGGCGGGCACAGATTTACCGCAGTATAAC
Source organism: Spirochaetales bacterium (assembly GCA_028533045.1). GTDB lineage: Bacteria > Spirochaetota > Spirochaetia > DSM-2461 > DSM-2461 > SZUA-368. The sequence continues at coordinate 73,316 of JAQQAP010000002.1, forward strand.
ATAGGTGGTTCTTTGGGAAAACCCCGGAAAGGTGACCTGCGGGTTACAAATTGGTAATTAGCCCGGGGCCGGGCTGTCCAGGGCTTCGGCGCTGAACCGGCTGGCTGGGCCGCTCCGCGTCATGCGCCAGCCTGCGCCTCCGGTCCCGGTTAAGCCGTGACGGCTCCGCCCCCTTTCCATCCCTTTTTCGAAAGCGGACAGCGGACAGCGGAAATGTCGCCTTTGTTACTTATTTACTTGTCATGTGACATCAACCGTCATTCGACGTGGTTATTCTTGACGTATTTTGCTGTTTTAATTAGCGTCGCTTTCAGCTTTCAGCTTTCAGCTTTCAGCTGCGCGATATTATACTCCACCACATCAAAAAGCGTCTCCGTCTCTCCCTTGCCGGGAAAGTTAATCCATTCCACACTTTTGGCGTAGGGGAGGACTTCCTGCAGGGGCTGGGAGACGGCGTTGTGCCAGTTGTCGATAATGATATCCGCTTCCAGGGCGGCAATCTCTCCAATCTGGGCGGCCTGAAGGGGCTGGGGGCCGTAGACGGCGACCACTTCAAAGCCCATTTCCCGTGCAAAGGCCTGCTGGAAGAAGTGGACCACCGCTTTTTGGCCTTTGTAACCTGCCTTGTCCAGTTCTGCCCGGGAGCTTTCCAGGAGCTTTGACATTTCGTCCAGATTTTTCCGGGCCTCTTCCTCCGTTCCCGCTGCGGCGGCAATCTTCATAACCGACTCTTCCATGGTGGCCTGATTCATCACGGTGGTGATCTGGACCATTTGGGTCGTATCCGAGCCGGCGTTCTCCTGAATCTTGCCTACCATATTCTCGTACCCGGCGAAAACGATCATTTCCGCGTTTCCCACCAGAGCCATATCGGAAGGTTTTAACTCGTACTCCGAGGGGTGCTGCATTTCGTAGGGAGCCAGGAGAGCGGCGTCCACCCCGGCCAGATGGGCAAAGGCGGCGGTCCAGGAGGTAGTGGCCAGTATCGTGGATGATTCGGGCTGTCCTGCTGCAGAGAGAGACAGGCCAAAAAGAAGGGCTAAAATCGGTATGAATATTCGTTTCATAGAAACTCCTTGTTATGTTCGGCCCAAAAGGCGGGCCAATGGTTTGGCAAAAATAAAAGCGACCGTAGCGGCCATGACGACCCCGGCGCTTATGGGGATATCCAGGGCAATTCCCAGGATAAATCCGGCCAGGCTGAATAAACCTCCCAGGGCCATGGAGAGAAGGACGATTCCTTTGATACTCCGGGCATAGAAGGAGGCTACAATGGCGGGAAGCAGCAGGAGGGCATCCAGAAGAAGAGCCCCTATGAGCTGGAGGGAGAAGGCCACCGTAAAGCCGGTCAGGAACATAATTATGTAGGTGAAAAGATCGGCGGGGACTCCCGAGGTTCGCGCCACGTCCCGGTCAAATATGAGGGCGTTCAGGCTTCCCTGGAACATGAAGTAAAAGAGGACCAGAAGCAGGCCAAAGCAGACGGTTATGACCAGATCGGTCCGGCTTACGGCAAAGAGGTTTCCCCAGAGCAGTTCCAGCGTATCCCGGGCGGGGACGTTGAACTTATACATCACCGCAAAGGCGGCGGCCATGGCAAAAACCATGAAGAAGGTGGTGCTGAATCCCGAATTGAGGGAGAGCCGCTGGGAGGAGAGTGAGGCCGCTCCAATGAGGAGGCCATTTACCATTACCGTAATGAGGAGCGGATCCCATCCCAGGGCCAGGGCTACTGCGCCACCCAAAAGCGCCCCGTGCATAAGCATAAAGCGCATGGTAAGTAGGTTTAGACGCAGGATAAAGACGCCCGTGACGGGAAAGGTGACTCCCGCTGCGAGAAGGACCAGAAAACCCCGTTGAATCGGGGGAAGGCTTAACAGTTCTAACACAGTCTTCCCCCTTCCATATTAAGGATGGTCCAGTTCTCCCGGTCAAAAAGTTTGTGTTCATGGGTAACGAGAAGAAGGGCGGTTCCTGTCTCCTTTTGCACTTTTCCCAGAAGGGTGTCCAGGTTTTCCCGGCTTTCCCGGTCTAAATAGGAGGCCGGTTCGTCCAGAAGGAGGAGTTCTGCCTGCTGGCAAAGGCAGCGAGCGAGGGAAACCCGTTGTTTTTCTCCTCCCGAGAGGTGGTGAAAGCAGCGGTCCGCCAGGGGGAGGCAGCCGGTAAGTTCCATCATCTCTTCCACCCTTTCCTTCCGGGCTTTGGGAGAGAGTCGTTGTGAGGCCGTTCCAATGGTTACTACCTCCCGGGAGGCGATGGGGAATCGGTTTACCACCCCTTCCTGGGGGACCCAGCCCATGGTTTTTCCTCTATAAAGGATCTCTCCCGTACGGTGGGGAAGCAGTCCAGCCACCGCTTTGAGAAGGGTTGTTTTGCCACAGCCGTTTCCTCCGCAGATCATGGTACGGCTTCCTTGGGCGAGGGTGAGGTTCAGATGGGAAAAGATGGTTCTTTCGCCTCGGTCTACCCTTAGGTCTTTGACTTCCAGTAGGTTATGGGGCATTTTTATCTTCGGGCCTCGGCGGCTTTACGGGCACGCTCTTCCAGAAGAGCCCAGGCCTGGGCGGGATTGGTCTCTTGGGCCAGTATCTCTTCTGTTTTACAGGGGAGACAGGGCGTGGTGCTTTCGTAGTTTAGTTCTATCTTTTCCCCTTCAAAAATGGGAAGGGCCCGTTCGCTTACCACAGGAGTGGAGCAGTGCTTGATGCCCAGTCGGGCTATCATAAGGGCTGCGGCCCGGCCGATAATACGGTCCTGTAGGGAGAGGTCTTTTCGCTTATGCTCCGGATGTTCCTTTAAATAGGCCCCCAATTCAAAAAGGGGGTGAAGCCAGTGGGAACCGCTTTCAAAAATCAGCTCATCCCCTTCAAACACGCGACAGGTTACCCCTTCGGGCAGTTCGTTTGCAGTCATGGATCTAAAGTACGCCCTGCCCCGGGAGAAATCAAGTGTTATTTTTAATGGTGGATGAGTAGAGGGCCAAGGCGGTTAGGATAAAAGCAAAGGCCGCCGCCTTCCCCCAGCCAAAGGGTTCTCCGTAGACCAGGGTTCCCAGGAGGAGCATGAGGGTGGGGGCTATGTACTGGAGAAAACCAAGCACCCCCAGAGGAAGTCGCTTTGCCCCCCGCCCAAAAAGCCAGAGGGGAAGGAGTGTGACACTACCCGCCAGGATGAGGAGGACTGTGACGTTCTGCCCGTAGCCGCTTAAGTGGGAGGCTCCCCGGCTGCCAAGGAAGATCAGGTAGAGAACGGCGGGTGGGCCCAACAGAGTCATTTCCCGGGCCAGAGCTTCAATACTATCCATTTCTGGGGGGAACTTCTTTGTTACTAGGCCGTAGAGACCAAAGCTTAAGGCCAGGGCAAAACTGAGCCAGGGGAAGACGCCGTTTTGGAAGGTCATGATGAGAACCCCGACTGCGGCAAGAAGGAGGGCTGCCAGGCGGGTCTTCCCCAGTTTTTCGGAGAAGAAAATCATTCCCAGTAGGACGTTCAAAAGGGGGTTGATGTAGTATCCCAGGCTTGCTTCCACCATATGTTCAAACTCAATGGCCCAAAGGTAAATACCCCAGTTAAAACCAATCAGCAGGGCCGCTGCCAGAACCCGCAGGAAAAGGACTTTCGTCAAAGGAACCGGTTTACGGCCCCGCAGTAGAATAAAGGCCCACGCAATGAAGGCCGCTCCGGCCACCCGCCAGGCCAGGAGTTCCGCCGAAGGGACCGAGTGGAGTACTTTCCAATAGATGGGGAGAAGCCCCCAGATCATGTAGGCCGAGAGGGCGGACACCAGGCCGCCGTTATTCTTTTTATTCATGGGGGCATGGTATTCCCGAGTTGAAAAAGGGTCAATCCGTTCGGGGGGATAGATGTTCAATAAAGAACCATGTATTCTTTAGAAAAAGGAGAGTTCCTATGAAGATGATATCTAGAATACTGACCGCCTTTGTGGCTTTGGAGCATCTGTTTATTTTGTGGATAGAGATGTTTGCCTGGGAAACTGTCGGAAGCCGTGTCTTTACGGTTTTCTCCGGGGATTTTTTTACCCTGACCAAGTCCATGGCAGCCAATCAGGGGCTCTACAACGGCTTTCTTGCGGCCGGACTCATCTGGGCCCTCCTTATTAAGGATAGGGCGTGGAGTTTTCGGGTGGCCCGCTTCTTCCTGGGATGTGTTTTGGTGGCAGCTGTTTTTGGCGCTTTTACTGTGGAAACAAAGATTCTCATTACCCAGGGAGTTCCCGCTTTTCTTGGGCTTGCCGCTTTATTGGTTTCCGGAAAAAAGGAATAAGAGTCGCTTCCGATGATTAAATCCCCGGTCGGCTTTCCTTTTCTTACCCTTAAAACCCGGGACGAAGAGGACTATTCCTCCCGTTCCCACTCCCACCGGCAAGTTTCCCTGGGCTACATTCGGGAGGGGGAGACGAACATCTCCGTGGAAGGTCGTACCTACTTGCTGCAAAAGGGCGATCTTATTCTTATCCCTGCCGGTACGGTTCATCTTTGTGTGCCCAGGGATAGGGAGGTTTTTCGTTTTCACATGCTCTATATCGACAGGGAGTGGTGGATCAAAACTATGGGCCGCTCGCCGGAAAGTTTTTCCACTCTGGCTCTTCCCGCTTCGTCGGAATGGGAAGACTTTTTTGAGCAGTTAGAGAGGGAGGAGACCGATTCAGACCGAGGGGCGGGCCGCTTCAAAGAGGGCCTTCTGGCTTTATCGGAGCTCTATATGGACGAAAAGGATAGCCTCCCCAACCGGGACAGGTTGAGTGGAATCCACCGCAAAATCAGCCTTATGCCTCAACTCTCCGTCAAAGTGGAAGAGCTGGCACGGGAGGCGGGAATGGGAAAATTCTCCTTTATTCGAAAATACGCCGCCCGTTACGGACTCACCCCCCACGCGGACCTTATAAATTGCCGAATCCAGCGGGCCATTCTTCTTTTTGAGACCGATTTAAGCCTGACAGACATAGCTTTAGACTGCGGTTTTTCCGACCAGAGCCATTTTATCCGTCAGTTCCGTCTCTACACCGGTCTTGCTCCCCGGGAGTACAGAAGGGCAATTTTATCCAATTCTCCCTCCTCCGCCGGTGCTAAAGTGGAGACAGAGGTAATGCTATGACACAAAACAAGAGCTGGGGCCTGGCGGGGGCCCTTTTTTCTGTAATGATTTGGAGTTCCACCTATATTTCCACGAAAATCCTGGTGCTTTCCTTTTCTCCCCTGCAGATATCGTTCATACGCTTTTCCATTGGACTGGCGGTGATGGTCCTGCTTGCTCCCCCCAAGAGGGCGGCCTTTGAGTGGCGAGGGGAGCTTCCCTTCCTTGGGGCCGGGTTTCTGGGGATGTTTCTCTACTATTTTTTGGAGAATATGGCGGCCAAACACACCTATGCGGCCAATGTTTCGGTTATAGTGACCAGTATTCCCCTTATTACCAGCCTGCTAGCACCGCTCTTTTATAAAGAGGACCGCTTTCGTCTACGCTACCTTGTCTCCTTTGTTCTGACCATGACCGGCTTTGTGCTGATTTTGTCCCAGTCCGGGGCCAAGGCGGGCGTTTCTGCTCTGGGGGACCTCCTTGCTCTTGCGGCCGCCGTCGTCTTCTCACTCTACACTCTGCTTTTGCGAAAAGTAGACGGCTCCCTCTCGCCGTTTCTGGTAACCCGAAAGTCCCTCCAGTACGGCTGGATATTCATTGGTGGACTCACCTTCGGCACGGGCCAGGTTCCCGAGCTCGCCCGGGTCATCCGCCCGGAATACCTGGGGCATTTCCTCTTTTTGGGGGTCGTCGCCTCCGGTTTTTGTTTCATAAGTTGGACTGTGGCAGTTAACTCTTTGGGACCGGTCCGCTCCAGTCAGTTTATCTACCTGGTTCCCCTCATTACGGTGACTCTCTCCGCCTTGATTCTGGGGGAAACCTTTGGTCTTCTTCACTTGGCCGGCCTTTTTCTCATCTTTGGGGCGGTGGTTTTTTCCCAAATCGATTTTTCCAGGAGGAAGGAATTATGTACGATCTGACAAAACGGGATCTGATCCCGGCGGCGGAGGCCATGGTAAACGCCTTTGCCCATGACCCGCTCTGGATTCATTTTTTTTCCGGCGTTCCCGTAAAGAACCGTTTAGCCAGCTTTACGGTGCCCCTGAAATTCTGTCAAACCTATGGTGGTGTTTACGCTCCTTCGGAAGAGCTGGAGGGAGTTTGCGCCTGGACGGAAGGACGTGAGGCCGGCTATACCCTGTGGCGCATGATTCGCAGCGGTTCTATTCCTTCCGCCCTGGCAATGGGGATGGAGCTGGCCAATCGGATGAAGCCTCTTTTTGATGTCTCCTCCTCAGATATGAAACAAAATATGGGAGATCGGGATTTCATTTATCTCCAGCTCCTGGGAGTGACCCGGGAGAATCAGGGCAAAGGGCTCGGCGGGGCTATGTTGCAGTCCCTTATAGAAAAAAGTGACCGGGAAGGCCGTCCCCTATACCTGGAGACAGAGACCGAAGAGAATGTTGAATGGTACGGCAAACGGGGGTTCCGGGTGGTCAATAAGGTCTTTTTGGAACCTGGCTCTCTTCCTTTTTGGGAAATGGTTCGGGAAAATCGGGATTCCTAATATTTTGCTAGGCTTTCGCTGCTTATAAGTCTATAATCAGTAGTATGAATTACATAGTCATAATCTCCACCGATGAAAAGCTGAATATGGTTATCGCCAAAACCGTCAAAGACGTCTTCTCCGATGAGTTTATCCTCCAGTTTCCCACCACCGAAAAGGAAGCGCTGGAGCTGCTCGAATTTGAACTGCCCGAGCTGGTAGTTTGTAACCTGACAGACCCTTTTATCGATACGGAAGCTATTGCCCAAAGAATTCAGGCCGATTCCTGGCTCCATAACTTTGGTATTGTGGGGATTTATGACGGGGCCCGCAAGGAGGATTCGGAACTCCTTGAGAAATATAAGGGTATTAACCTTCTTTCTCTTTTGGAGCAGAAGAAGACCGAATATATTTTGGGGCGAACCCTCAAAATCATCTATGAAAACCGGCAGTTGATTTTTTCCGGCTGGCTTACGGAAAATCTTATTCATCAGGTTTCAGGCTCTTTCCGCATTAGGAATATTGACTTTACGGTTGTGCCCGTTTACGCCGCTCTCCTGTCCATGAGTATGGTGCGCATGGGATGGAAGACAAAAGAGGAGCGATTGGATTTGCAACTCGCTTTAAGTGAGCTTATAATTAACGGGATTGAGCACGGCAACTGCGGAATCTCCAAGGAGATGAAGACCCAGGCCATGATGGAAGGGCTGGGGATGGCGGAGCTTATCTCTTTCAAGAATGAAGACCCGGATATCTCCAAAAAGGTCGTTCGGGTTGACTGGGAGTTTTCCGACCGTGAGGTGCGCTTTAACATCACCGACTGCGGTGACGGTTTTGATGTGACCTCTTTTGTGGCTTCCCTTAAGCATCCGGAAGAAGGGGAGCTTCACGGCAGGGGTATTCTTCTGGCCAAGTCCATTGCGGACAAGCTCATTTATAACAGAAAGGGGAACCGGGTTTCCCTGGTTTTTAACAAGAAATCCCAGATGGAGCAGGCCGCGCCGGTGGGATTTTCCACAGAAGAGGTTATTCGTGTAAAGAAGGGTGAAGTGGTTATGAAGGCCGGTGAAGTAGCCGACTGCCTTTATTACATTACCAGCGGTAAGTACACCGTCTATCACAACAACCAGGCGGTGGGAAGTATAAAGCCGTCGGACATTTTTATGGGTGAGATGGCCTTTCTTTTGAGCAATACCCGAACCGCTACGGTTGTGGCCGACCGGGACGGTAAGCTCATCAAGATTCCCCGGGAATCGTTTATTACGGTTATTAAGGAGTACCCCCAGTACTCCATGTTTATTTCAAAACTCCTGGCCCGCAAGCTTGTGCAGGCCAATGAATCATCAACTTCCTAAAGAGGGACTACACTTTTCCTCTAAGAGTTGTTATATTGTAATTAAAGATTAAATAACATTGTTAGTTTAGGTTACTTATGTGATTTAGATCAGGAGGATATAATGGATACTATTGAGTTTATTGAGGCAAGAGAGATTCTTGACTCCCGGGGAAACCCCACACTGGAAGTGGATGTGGTTCTGGCCGACGGGTCCTTTGGTAGAGCAGCGGTACCTTCCGGAGCTTCCACCGGTGTACACGAAGCGGTAGAGCTGCGCGATGGCGACAAAGACCGTTTTGGTGGAAAGGGTGTTCTTACCGCTGTGGATAATGTAAACAACATTATCGCCGAAGAGCTTATTGGTATGAGCGCCACCGAACAGGTGGAAATCGACCGGACCATGATTGAACTGGACGGTACGGAGAATAAGGGTAAGCTGGGTGCCAACGCCATTCTGGGTGTTTCCCTTGCCACAGCCCGAGCTGCTGCCAACTATCTGGATATGACTCTTTACCGCTACCTGGGAAATGCCCATGCCTCCCTTCTTCCCGTACCCATGGCCAACATTATTAACGGGGGAAGTCACGCGGATAACTCCGTAGACTTCCAGGAATTTATGATTATGCCCGTTGGGGCCGATTCTATCCGTCAGGCCGTTCAGTGGATTGCCCAGGTTTTCCATAAACTTAAGAGCCTCCTTAAAGATGCGGGATACTCCACAGCCGTTGGTGATGAAGGGGGATTCGCTCCCAACTTCAAATCCAACGAGGAAGCTCTGGAATTTATCATGAAAGCTATTGAAGGGGCCGGTCTCCGGCCTGTGGAAGATATGATGATTGCCCTTGATCCGGCCGCTTCGGAATTCTCCGAAAAGCAGGCCGACGGTTCCTATACCTATACCCTCAAATGGTCTTCCGGTGAAACGCTCACCGCCGATCAGATGGTAGACTTCTGGGACAACTGGTGTGAAAAATTCCCCATCATTTCTATTGAAGACGGAATGAACGAAGACGACTGGGACGGCTGGAAAAAGCTTACCGACCGTCTGGGCGATAAGGTTCAGCTTGTTGGGGATGACCTTTTCGTAACCAACACCAAGAGACTGAACCAGGGAATTGAACAGGGTGTGGGAAACTCCATCCTTATCAAGGTAAACCAGATTGGTACCCTGACAGAAACTATCGAAGCGGTGGAACGGGCCAAGAGAGCCGGTTACACCTCTATTATTTCCCACCGATCCGGTGAAACTTCGGACACCTTCATTGCCGACCTGGTTGTGGCCCTTGAATCGGGACAGATCAAGACCGGTTCCATGAGCCGTTCCGACCGCGTGGCCAAGTACAATCAGCTTATGCGGATCGAGGACGAACTGCCCAGTTCCGCCTACGCCGGTTGGGACTACTTCCCTGCGGGAATTGCCAGCGGCATTTCCGGTAAGAAGTAAGATTTCATACTGAATTAAAGAGCTGTCCGGAGTGATTCGGGCAGCTTTTTTTTCGAAAAAAGCTATTCAAATATTAGGATTATCGATCTATTCTCTTTTATGACTTCCGAGATATTCGGACCGGGAGCAACGCTCTCATAGCAGAAGGTTTGATCCATTCCTTTTTCAAATAATCCCAGATTTTTAACCCGCAGGGTGTTATCCATACCCACTTTGAACTCATAGGTCTTGAAGTTTTCATAGGCCGGCCCGTAATAGGGATCATAGTTTTTTTTATCTTCCACTATTTTCAAAGGGCCTTCAAAGTCATCGGGCAGGACAATGACAATCGGTTTTTCCTGGCAGCCGGTCAAAGAGAATAGGAGGAGGTGAATGAGCAGGGAGAGTGGGAGCTTTTTCATAGACTTAAGGAATTGGTCAAGTCAACAATCTGCTGCTCCGACATGGGTTTGGAAAAGTAGAATCCCTGAATCTCATCACAGCCCAGACGACTAAGGAAATCCAGTTGGTCTTCCGTTTCCACTCCTTCGGCAACGATTTTAAGCCTTAGGCTTTTGGCCATCATTACGATAGCGGCGATAATGTTGGCGTTTTCGTCGTTCCTTTCACAGTCCATTACGAAGGAACGGTCTATTTTAAGGATATCCACGGGAATCTTCTGTAAAATGCTTAGAGAGGCGTAGCCTGTTCCAAAGTCATCAATGGCAATGCTCATACCGTAGTTTGAAAGAGTTGTAAGTATTTTGCTGGCGTTTCCTTCGGTGTCGTCCAATACGGCATTCTCCGTTAGTTCTATGGTTATTTTCTTTGGATCCGCCCCGGTTTCATTGACTATCTGTATAAAATCATCGGCCAGATGGGGATTCTGGAACTGCTTGGAAGAAACATTTATGGAACACTTGAGGGGATATCCCTCTCGGTTCCACTGTTTCTGCTGTTCACAGGCTGTTCGGAAGGTCCAGAGCCCAATCTGCTCAATCAGCCCGATCTCTTCTGCCAGGGGAATAAATTCTCCCGGGCCTATAAACTGCGCCTTGGTGCCGCTTAATCTAATAAGGGCTTCCACTCCGCTCACCCTTCGGCTTTTTTCATTTACCTGGGCCTGATAAAGAAGATGAAACCCCTTTTCGCGAATTGCATTATGGAGGAGATTACGAATCATGATGGTGCGGTTCAGGGCATCTTCCAGTTCCGGCTCATAGAAGCTAAAGCGGTTCTTCCCGTTCTGTTTGGAGCGATACATGGCTTTGTCCGCATTTTTAAGGAGCGTCTCCGGAGTGGTTCCGTCTCCGGGAAAGAGGGCTACCCCAATACTGGCGGTGATGAATACCGATTGATCCCGGATTTCTATGGGGTTGCTCAGGGCTTCTATCATCCGTTCCGCCCCCCTCATGGCATCGTTCCTACTGTTTATTCGGGGGAGAATCGCCACAAATTCATCTCCTCCGAAGCGGGCCAGAGTATCTTCTTCCCTCAAGCAGTGAGTGAAGAGCTCGGACACCTTGCTCAGGAGGATATCCCCCGCATCGTGGCCCATAGAGTCGTTAACCCACTTAAAACCGTCCAGATCTACAAAAAGGACGGCAAATTCCTGCTTCCCCCGTTTGGATACGGCCACTGTATTCTTGAGCCGATCATTGAACAGGGTTCGGTTAGCCAGGTCTGTGAGAGGATCACGATAGGCGAGAATGCGAAACTTCTCTTCCGCTTCCATAAGGCTGTGCATGTATTTTTCGTTTTTTAAAGCCGATGAGAAAAGGGTGAGTAAACCTTCGTACACAATCCCTTTTCGTTCTTCCATAGTCATGACGGAAAAGCCCAGAAAGTCCTGCCGGAAGGAGAGGGGCATGACAAGGAGAGCATAGGGTTCATCATAGCTCTCTACCCCCGGCGGCAGAAGTTGCCGGGAAGGATAAAGATCTTCGGAAACCTTTAATTGCTGTCCGCCCCTGGTGGCCATGACACTCCTTGCCGTTTCCAGGGGGGTCTCCAGGTCCTCAAATATCGTGAGATAGCAATCGTTGATTTTCAGGTTTTCAGAGAGAATTCGGCTTATGCTGTCAATATTGAATTCCGAATTGAGCTGAATCCCTATTTCCCGCATAATTCCCACGTATTTCTCCGCTTCAAAACTGCGGTAACGTCCGGCTTTTTCATCGCAGATTTGTACAATGTGAAAAAGGGAGGCTCCTATTTCCGTTTCTACGCCCCGGGGGCTAGCTCCCCCTGCCTGTTCCATAAGCAGGAAGTGAAGTCTTTCCACTACCTGTCCCCAGAGGTAGAACTCCTCTTCCCTCACGGCTCTTTCCAACAGGCGGTGCAGTTCGGCGGCAAAAGCTTCGTTACTTCCCCGTTGTAGATCTTCCTCCAGGAGGGAGGACAGGTTCTCTACGGTCTTTCTGTTTATCACGGTTTTCTGTTCCGGGGGAGCTTCGGCCAGAACCTTTTCTATTTCAAGGCTGACTTTTTCCTTTGTCAGAGGGGAGGGGGCGTCGTTCGGAACGGGCAAATCCTTACCCGGTTTATGGCAGCCGCAGGACTGGCGGACGACTAGAGAGGTGGGAAGAATCAGGTCTTCCTTATAGGGACGTCCCTCTATGGCGGAAATAACTCTTTCCGCTGCGTGCCATCCCAGTTCGTAGGTCGGTTCGAGAATGCTTGTAAGGGGAGGTTCGGTAAAGAGGCTTACCACGTTTCCCATGCTTCCCGTTACAATCACATCATCGGGAGCCTTTTTTCCCAGTCCCTTAAGGGCTAAGAGGATGTCCCGGGCCTGATTGTCAGAACTGGCTACAATCGCTTCGGGGCGGAGTTCTTCCTTGCCGGAGAAGAGTTTGGCCAATCCCGGAACGGGGGCATTTCGTCCCATATCGCTGGTAAGGTAGAGCCGTTCGTCAAAATCCAGCCCCTGCGACTCCAGGGCTTCCAGGAAGAACTGTTTTTTTACCATGCTGGCCCGGTGCATGCCGGTGGCTCCGGCAAAGGAGAAACGTCGTACCCCGTGTTTCTTTACAAGGTGATCTATAAGGTCAAACATTCCCTGCCGGGGACTGTAACCTACCGTTTTATAGCCGGGAATTTCGCTGTTTATCGTTATGACCGGGAGGCCTTTGAACTGCTCCAGGAAGGCCAGCTGTTCTTCCATGGTCAAAAATCGGCTCAAAGCCCCCATGGGGAGAATCACCCCGTCAATCATCTCCCTGTCGATCAGCTCGAAAATCCGGTCCCGGGACATGTTCACCGCTTCGGGCTTGGCAAATTCCGCCCCGGAAAAACAGAGGGCGTTATAGCCTTTGCTCTTTGCATAATCGGTGGCTCCAAAGATGATCCCTTCCGAATAGGGGGTGGCCACCATATTGGTGAGAACAGCAATAGTAGGGCGGTTGTTACTAAGAGGACTGTTTTTTAAACGCATCGGTAACAGTATAGCCCCTGTTTTTTGGGAAAACAATGAAAAATAAGTTTTCAAAGGGGATACATGGTTGCTGTGGCCCCGAGCCCGGGACGTTTAGAGTACTTCCACCAGGCTGGGGGTGGGGATGCCGATTTGAGGGCTTTTATAGGGAATCCGGACTATGGAGTGGGTTTCTCCGGTCTTCTTTCGGATTTTCAGGGCGTTCCTGTCGGATATCCCGATTTTTCTGAGCATCATAATGATGGAGACAATTCCCAGTCCGGCTCCCTCCGTTCCATCAAGGATGTGGCTCATTGCTTCCGCCATGGAGTGGAAGTCCCAGGCCTTGCTTATTTTGTCGTTTATTCGGGTTTCCTCTTCATGGGAGAGGGCGGTGTTATTCATGATGGTAATGGTAAAATTATCATTTTTTACGTGGAAGCTGAATTTGACATAAAGTCCCTGTTCGGAGAGCTGTCGGCCATAGCGGTCCAGATCAACAAAGGTGTCATCCTTGAAGGAGGACATGCCTATCTCATAGTGTTCTTTGTTGTTGATATCCAGATTTTTTTCCAGAAAGTAGAGCCGCTTCATGTTAGCCTTGTTCGCATTGGCCGCCAGTTCCCGAATGGCGTAGATAATCATCTCTTCACACTCAAAGAGCTCGAGTTCTTCCAAAAAGAGGCGGAGAAAGAGGAACAGCTGATCCTCTATGTTTCGCAGCAAATCCACCGTGGTCAGAACCAGGGCTTTTTCCTGTTTTATAGATTCTTTCACTTTTGTGTGTATATGCTGCTTTGTCATGGAAAGCTCCCTGTTTTAATCATACATGAGGGAAAGTCATAATAACAGAAGAATATTATGTGTTTTCCTTGTTTTTCCGTAAATGATTGATTAAAAAAGGCCTGTTCCTGTAATATTTGGGAAAAGGAGCCATCATGATACATGTAACCCCCTATGAAATGCCGGTCCGTATTAATTCTTACCAGACCGATTCCCGTTCCCGTTTGAGCCTTTATAACCTCTTCCAGCTTTTCCAGGAAGCCGCCTACCGCCATGCGGAGGAGTTGGGCTGGGGCTGGGATTACCTGCAAACCCAGAATCAGTTTTGGGCGCTCACCCGGGTGGTCATGGAGATAGACCGAATGCCTCTTTGGAATGAGGAACTCACTTTGCGGACCGCTCCTCGTCTGGGGGAATCGGTTATGGCTCCCCGAGACCTTCTTTTGATAGATAAGGACGGAAAGGTATGTGTAAAATGTACTTCCTTCTGGATAATCATGGATATAGAAAAAAGAACCCCCGTTCTGGCAGAGAAATTCTTTGGTGACTTTGACTTTGATCCGGCCTGTGACCTCTGTTCCCTCTCTTTTCGAAAGATTCGCGGGCAGTTCGAAGAGTCTCCCCTCTACAGCCGGGAAGTGTTTTACTCCTCCCTGGATATGAACGGTCATGTGAACAACGCCTCCTATATTCGCTTTCTTTCCGATGCCCTGAGCCGGGAGCAGCATGAGAATAATAGACTGACTTCCTTCCAGATCGTCTTTCAGAAAGAGGCCCACATGGGAGATCGGCTGGATATTTACCGGGGAGCGGACAAGGAGGGGAATGCCATCTTCAAGGCTTCCTGTGAAGAGGGCGATGTGGTGACCGCCCGGATCGGGTATGCCGGGGAATAGGCTTTTGCTATGGAAAATCTGAATATAGCCTTGCTGCAAATAATGACGGAAGACAGTATAGATAAGAACCGTGAGAAAGGTATAGCCTACTGTAGGAAAGCGAAGGCGCAGGGAGCCGACATAGCCCTGTTTCCGGAAATGTGGAGTGTGGGCTACCATATCCCTTCCGACTTAAAGGAACTGGAAGATAAATCCCTGGAAGTCGACAGCCCCTTTGTTAAGACCTTTGGAAACCTGGCCAAAGAGCTCAATATGGCAATAGGGGTAACCTTTCTTGAAAAGTCCGAACCTAAGCCGAAAAACAGCATTTGTCTTTTTGACCGGACCGGTGAACCTGTTTTGAACTACGCCAAAGTCCATACCTGTGACTTTGGCGATGAGTGCCGTCTTTCTCCGGGGGACGATTTCTATGTTGCCGATCTGGATACGGAGAAGGGAATTGTCAAAGTAGGCTCCATGATCTGTTATGACAGGGAGTTCCCCGAAAGCGCCCGGATTCTCATGCTCAAAGGAGCGGAGGTCATACTGGTCCCCAATGCCTGCCCCATGGAAATAAACCGCCTGTCCCAGCTGCGGGCCCGGGCCTACGAAAATATGGTCGCCATCGCCACGGCAAACTATCCCAAGGGAAAACCCGATTGTAACGGCCACTCTTCTGCCTTTGACGGAATAGCTTACAGGCCGAGTGAGTCCTGTTCCCGGGATACCCTTATTGTAGAAGCGGGCGAATCGGAAGGAATCTATATGGCAAACATTCCCGTAGATGAATTACGGGAATACCGGAGCCGTGAGGTCCACGGTAATGCCTACCGCCGCCCCGGCAAATACGGTTTACTTATAGGGGAATAAAATACAGTACCGCTAGCGTAACCAACACGGTCACGATCATATTGTTGTAAAACCAGGATATCCCCGCCGCGATGAGAAGCCCCAAGGGGGAAATCCACCAGGGGCCGTCAATGGCTGTAAGCCCGCCGGGAATAATAAGGGCCCCCAGTGCCGCGTAGGGAAGCCAGCCCAGCCAACGCTTGACGCCGGCGGGGATTTTTTCCTCGTCCAGAGCAAGAAAGGGAATAAGCCGGGGCAGGTAGGTTACGAGCATCATAGCTGCGACAATAAGATAGTGATTCATTCAGCCCCCCTGTCCGACCGATTTTCCCATCGGCCTTCCATAAAATAGCCCGCCGTACAGCCCACGATAATGGCGGCAATCATATTCCACCCCGAACTCATCCAGCCCGCCCGGGCCAGGAGCCAGTTCACCCCCCCGGAAATCAGAATAACCGGGAGAAGGGAGAAGCGTTTTTTTACTTCCGGGGTAAGAATGGCAACAAAGAGCAGGTATAGAAGAATTCCCATGATATTCTGCAGTTTGCCCGGAAGGAGATTTCCCGCCAGGTAGCCCGCCGCGGTGCCGCCGACCCAGCCCAGATAGGAGGTGGCGTTCAAGGCAATCAAGTACTTCTCCGTAATTCGGTCCGCCCCAAAGGAGGCCACGGCGAAGGTTTCGTCTGTCACGCCAAAGGCGGCAATGGGAAGGAGGAGACTCTTTTTTTCCAGACGCACCGCCAGGGAGGAGCTCATGAGCATGTGACGCAGGTTTACCAGAAAGGTGGTTATCACAATCTCCACGCCCCCCGCTCCGGCGGCAATAAGAGACAAAAAGATAAACTGGGAGGCTCCGGCGAAAACGATGAGGGAGACAATCAGGGTCTCCCAAAACAGAAGCCCCGTGTTCCGTCCCATCAGTCCGTAGGCCACGGCGGTAGTAAAATAACCTACGAAGACCGGCAGGCCCTCTTTTATCCCTTTCTTAATCATAAAGGCCATTGTAGACCGGAAAAATGAACCTTGACAAGTGAGAGGAATTCCCCCAAGATTTCTGTGGAGGCTGTCATGAGTGAAATGATTGAGAAGACCATAGATCAAGTCTTCCGAGAAGTGTGCGCCCGGACTCCGGAAAAGGACTTCATCATTTATTCCGATAAGGACCTGCGCTGGACTTACGAAATCTTCAACAACAGAGTGAATGACCTGGCCAAGGGATTTCTGGCCGTTGGTATAGGCAAGGGGGATCATGTGGGCATCTGGGCCACCAATGTTCCCGACTGGCTTACTTACCTCTTCGCCACAGCCCGGATCGGCGCCATTCTGGTAACCATCAACACCAATTACAAGCTCCACGAGTTGGAGTTCCTTATAAAACAGTCGGACCTTAAAGCCCTGGCGCTCATAGACGGCTGGCGCGATTCGGACTATGTGGCCATGATTCGGGAGCTGGTCCCCGAACTGAGCACCTGCGAGAGGGACCGGCTGAGTTCCGAGAAATTCCCCTACCTGGAGAGGGTTATTTCCATGGGGGACAGGAAACATCGGGGCATGTACACCACCCATGAACTTATGCTGATGGGCTCCTTCCAGGAGGATGACGAGGTTATGGCCCTGGGAAAGATGCTCGACTGTCACGATGTTATTAATATGCAGTACACCTCGGGCACCACCGGATTTCCCAAGGGGGTCCAGCTCACCCACTACAATATTCTGAATAACGGCTACAACATAGGCCAGTGCCAGAAGTTCACCTCCGATGAGATTCTCTGCCTGCCGCCCCCTCTCTTCCACTGCTTTGGCATAGTCCTGGGGGTTATGGCCATTCTGACCCACGGGGCGACCCTCGTTCCCATTCAGAATTTCGACCCCCTGTTGGTTATGGCATCGGTTCAGAAGGAGAAATGTACCGCCCTCTACGGTGTCCCCACCATGTTTATCGCCGAACTGAATCACCCCATGTTTGACATGTTTGATTTTTCCTCCCTTCGCACCGGTATTATGGCCGGTTCTCCCTGTCCCATGGATGTGATGAACCAGGTGGTGGAGAAGATGAATATGAGGGATGTCACCATAGCTTACGGCCTTACCGAGGCTTCTCCCGTCATGACCCAGACCCGTACCGACGATTCCCTGGAAAAACGGGTTTCCACGGTCGGCCCCGCCCTGCCCGGGATTGAGGTGAAGGTACTCAACCCGGAAACGGGTGAGGAGTGCCCGCCGGAGGTCCAGGGGGAACTCTGCTGCCGGGGCTATAATGTGATGAAGGGCTACTACAAAATGCCCGAAGCCACAGCCGAGTGCATCGATAAGGAGGGCTGGCTCCATTCGGGAGACCTGGGAATCATGGACGGGGACGGTTTTTTCCGCGTTACCGGCCGCATCAAGGATATGATTATTCGGGGCGGCGAGAATATCTATCCCCGGGAGATCGAGGAGTTCCTCTACCCCTTTGAGGAGATTCAGGATGTTCAGGTCGCCGGAGTACCCGATGAAAAGTACGGCGAACAGGTGGGGGCCTTTATCATCCTCAAGGAGGGGAAGATTCTCTCAGAGGAGGATGTGCGGGAGCGGTGTATAGGGCAGATCTCCCGTTTCAAGATCCCCAAATACGTTTTCTTTGTTGACTCCTATCCCATGACCGGGAGTGGAAAGATTCAGAAGTACAAGATGGGTGAACTGGCTCTGGAACTGCTTAAAGAAAGAGAGTCCGCCCTGTGATATTCAGCCTAAAAAGGCGGTCTAAGCTGATTTTAGCCCTGCTTTGCCTTAGCGCTTCTCTCTTTTCCCAGAGTGACGATTACTCTCTTTCGGGCCCTCTTTACGGGAAGAATTACTACCTGGTGCACCTTCCGGTGTACAGTTTTCCCGGTTTTTCTCCCCGTTCAGGAGAGGAGGGGGACCGCTATCTTTCTACCGCCTATACCACCTTGAATGAATTTGTGGCCTACGATGAAGAGACGGCGGCCATAGACTACGAAAGTTCCATTCTCGACTTCTCCTACAAGCAGCGACCGGCGGATAAGCTGATTTTGGGGGTGGACGGGCGGATTATCTCCTATTACGGGGGATGGGCCGATTCGGTCATTGAGTCCTTTCACAGCCTTTTTGGCTTTCCCAATGCCGGGCGACAGTATTTTGATCGGGACGATGTATTCGCCGATGTGGATAATCGTTATGGAACGGACCTGACACTGGACAATTCTGTCATAGCCTTAGGGGATACGGACCTCTACGGGGTGTGGACCTTTTATGAGGACCGGGTCTTATATCTGGCCCTGGCCGGGGCGCTCAAGCTCCCCACGGGCAACCTGAATGACTGCTCCGGTTCCGGGTGGGCCGACGGGGGCCTTCAGTTCTTGGGTGAGTGGGACTTCTCCCCCAAGTGGGCCTTACACTTCCAGCAGGGCTTTGTTATCCCCGGTGACTGGCTGGGGGATATCTTTTTTGATGTGGATTCCTACTCCCAATATCCCGTGTCCCAGACCTTTCTGGCTTTACAGTACAGCCCCCGGAGCGATTGGAGCTTCCTCTCCCAATTCAGGATAAACACGTCCCCCATCAGCTCCGATCGATCCCGCTACTTCACCACCATCGGTGAGGTGAATCTTTTTACCCTGCCCCAGACGGCTTTCCAAATGGGCGTGAAAAAAGCTTATGGCCCCTGGACTCTCCAGTTTTACTTCGAGGAGGACCCCCTTACTTACGAAGGGGCCGATATTCTGCTGAGTCTAAGGCTGAATCGGGCTTTTTAACTCTTTTTTTCATAAAAAACGGGATAGGGGGAAAAAAAGGAGTGCCCCCTCTTTCGGAGGGTAGTTATGAAATTCCTTTTATCTCTTTTGGCGGTGTTGTTCATCCTTTCCTGCGGGGGAAGCCCCATGAGCGACTCTTTTTCGTCCAACAAAGATCTCACGCCGCCGGTGCTTCTGGATTATAGTGTGATAAGTGCTTCGGAGGTCCGCTTTAGCTTTGACGAGGCTGTTTCGGTGGATGAGGAGACCATGAGTCTTGATCCGGCCGGTGAAATGACTGTGGTCGCCGATGAAGCGGGAGGGCTTGTGGTTTCTTTCCCTACTCCCCGCACGGCCGGGTCCCAAAGTACCCTTTACCTGGATGTTTCCGACGGGGAGGGGAATACGAACTGGTTCCTTCTGGAATTTTATGCTCCCAACGGGAACCAGCCGGGATTGGTCATTAACGAAGTCTCTCCCAACGGAACATCGAGCCGCCCCGATATGGTGGAATTCTATGTGCGGAGCGGGGGGAATACGGCGGGGCTGGCTTTGGTCTTGGGAACCGAGGATAATCGGAAGGGGGAGTACGATTTTCCGGAGATGGAGCTGGCCGAAGGGGAGTATATTATCTTTCACTGCCGCCCCGAAGGGGAGGAGGGGGAAATCTCCGAAACGGGGGATGACCTGAGCCTGTCTACAGGGACCCGGTCCGAAGAGGGGGTGCGCGACCTCTGGCCCGATGAGGATATGAACCTTTCCGGCACGAGCGGTATTCTCACCCTCCTCTCTCTGCCGCAGAACGGGGTGTGTCTGGACCGGCTTATTTATACGAACCGTACCTGCGACCCCGATGACAGCTATGTGGGCTGGACCTCTACCATCTGGCCCCGGATTGAGGAATTGTCTCTTATGGGGGAAGAGGAGCGGGGATGGTTCATGGAAGGGGAGGTGATTTTCCCGGACGAATGTGTTTGGTCCGATGATACGACCAGCACCAGGACGCTTTGCCGCTCCTCCCTGTCGGAAGACAGCGATTCGGCGGGAGACTGGCATACGGCGCCCACCGGCGGCTGTAGTTTCGGTTATCCCAACGGGGACGAATGTTACGAACCCTAGAAAGACTTACTCTTCCAGGATCCAGCCGTTTTTCTGGGCTAAAAGGGCCGCCTTGATGCGGTCTCTAATCCCCAGGGCGGTGAGAATGCGGGATATGTAGTTTTTTACGGTTCCCTCGGAGAGGTTTACCTCTTGGGCTATTTCGCTGTTTGTGTCGCCCCGGGCCAGGTAACGGAGAATCTCCTTCTCCTTATCGGTCAGGTTGTTCCAGATAAGCTGGTCGTCCGGGCTGATCTCTTCCTGCTCTTTCGCTTCAAGACTGCCTATCAGTCCGTCCATGACTTCCGGGCCCATTTGGTAGATGCCGTCCCGGGCCATGAAGATGGCTCGAGCCAGGTCTTCCGTGGGGGTGTCTTTCATCAGGTAGCCCCGGGCCCCGGCCTTGAGTGATTTAACCACCAGTTCTTCGTCGTCAAAGGTGGTGAGCATAAGAACCACCGCATGGCAGCCCTTGTCTTTGAGCAGTTTGGTCGCGGTTATCCCGTCCAGTACGGGCATGCGGATGTCCATGAGAATGATGTCCGGGTTTAGTTCGTCCACCCGGTTCAGGCATTTGCGGCCGTTTTCCGCCGCTCCGATGACTTCTATGCCCTCCTGCAGGGTCAGCAGGGAAGAGATTCCTTCCCTAATCAGGTGCTGGTCATCCACAATCATGACTTTAATGTTATCCATGGTTTTCCTCATTTACGGCCAGAGGGTTCCGGGGAACTCGGGCCTTAAGTGTCGTCCCCTCTCCCGGTTCAGAGCTGATTTCCAGGTGGCCGTTCACCAGCTCCATGCGGCGCACCAGCCCCTTCAGGCCATACTGCTCGCTCTCCTTATCTGCCAGATAGTCCTCACCCAGAACAAAGCCCTTCCCGTCGTCGGCCAGCTCAAGGGTTGCTTCGTCGCTCCCAAAGTCAGCCTTAATCCGCACGGCTCCCGCATCGGCATGCTTTAACACATTAGTGATTCCTTCCTGGATTAGCCGATAGAGTCCCATGAGAACGGAGTAATTATACCCCTTTTCGTCGCCCGAGTAATCATAGACCACGGTTAATTCATTCTCTTTTAGCATTTTAACAAAGTCCGGGAGGCTCTCCTTGAGGGAGAGGACCGCTTCGCCCCCGTTTAGCCGCTTAAGGGAGGCCCGGATATCGCTCATGGCATCCTCCGCAGAGACCTTGGCCGCCAAAAGGGCCCGTTCCGATTCGTCCAGGTCCACCTTCAGATAGGCCAGGGCTTTGCTCTGCTGGATTTTCACCACCGTGAGGGAGTGGCCCAGGCTGTCGTGAATGTCCTGGGCCAGGCGAGTTCTCTCCTCCAGGGCGACGGTCTGGGCGATGCGCCCGGCGTATTCCCTAAGCTGATTTTCCGAGGCCCGGAGTTCGCTCAGAAGTTTTTTGTTCTCCCGTGAGCTCTGCTGCTGCCTTTCCAAAAGCCAGGCCAGGGCGTAGAGGAAAAGGTAGGTTAAAGTACGGTAGATGGGAAAGGTTATTTCGAAAACCGATGTAAACCCCCTGCCCAGGAGGACAAAATCAAAGAACAGGGAAAAGCTTAGAAGGGATATGAGAATGGAAAGGCTCACCCGGCGGGGAAAGGCAAAGTAGGCGTAGAAGGGGAGGATCCCAATGAGCATAAAGACCCGGCTAAAGTGTTCCATCCAGTCCTTTGTGACAACCGATTCCCGAAGGGCCACTACAAGGGTGGGAAGTAGGATAAGGGCTAAACGAAGAAAGAAGAGACCCTTGGGAGAGGCCCGTCTTGGCAGGTTATAGGACCACTGAACATATTCAAAGATTTCCATTCCCATGAAAAGAAGGCAGACGAAAAAGTAGACCACAAAGAAAAAGAGGGGCAGAGAGCTCCCTTCCTGCATCTTATGGGGGATTACGAGTACGGGGGAGATGAACATGAGAAACAAAGTGATTGTTGTGAGTCTTATGCTTTCGGTCATGCCGGAAAAAGGGAATCTACTCTCTGCCATGGTTGAATTATAGCAAGCCCACAGGGGGAAGTACAGGAAAGGGGGCACCAATTAATGTGACCGCAGTCACTTTTTCATATGCCCGGGAGCACACAAAGTCTAACCGGGTGACACTTTCTCTTTGTTCTGTTTAGGGCGATAATAGAGCAAGATCGGAGGTGTCTATGAAACGACAGGGAAGTCTTTTGCTTCTGTTAGTAATACTGTTGCTCCCCCTGGGGGCGGAATCGCTGGATTTGGAAACAAGTTTGAATCTGGCTCTGGAAAACAATCTGGACTTTCAGGTTTCCAAGATAGGTTTGGAAACGGCCAGCCGGGAGAATGACCATTCGTGGAACAATTATCTTCCCAGTTTAAGCGCTTCGGCGGGAGTGACCGGGAGCGATTCCTTTAGCGAGCCCGACTCGGATAGTTGGAGCAGCTGGGCCGATTTTGATGCGAGCCTTTCTTTGAGCCCTTCCAAGACCCTGGATGTGGAGGAGCTGGAACTGGCCTACCAGAGTGAGCTGCTAACACTGGAGACTGACAGGCTAGAGCTGATTAATAAGGTAGAGACCGCCTTCTATGGCCTCCTGGCCTCCTCTCGGAATATAGACATTGAAGAAGCCAACCTGGCCCTGGCGGAAAAGCGTTATGAGTCGACCCAGGCCGAGTTTGACCGGGGTATGACTTCGGAACTTTCCGTTCTTCAGGCCAAGGTTAACGCGGCAAACATAAAGCCCGCCTACCTGCAGGCCGTCTCCGATTACGAAACGGACCTGCGCGAGTTTCTGACACTCATCGGCCTGGATACGGATACTCAGGTAGAACTGGTCGGCACTCTGGATACGCCGACTCAGGAGTTTGACAGCGATGTGCTGATAGACACTTACCTCTCAAACCGCCGGGATATCCTTGAAGCTCAGAAAAATCTGGAAGTTCTGGAAAACAGCCGGAAGCAGGAAGCGGCCGACAACCGCTCTCCCTATCTGACCCTCTCCGCCGGATGGACCCCCGAATACGACGACCCCTTTGAGGGCGGCCTGGGCGATTCGGACTACTACTCCGATTCGTTGAGCCTCAAAGCCTACGTGACCATTCCTCTGGACGACTGGATTCCCGGTTCCGATACCTCCGACAGTATCGCTTCCTACAAGGATGATATCCGCGCCGCCGAACTCTCTTTGGAAAAAACACGGGAAGAGGCGAAAACGGAGATCATTAACTACGTGGAACAGCTGGAAACGGCGGCGGCCAATCTGGAGTTGTCCCGGCTGAATGTGGAACTCTATAAATTGACCTACGAGAAGAGCGAAGAGAGTTACAACCAGGGAGGTATGGAACAGCTGGATCTGGAAGACGCCCAGCAGGACTACTTCTCGGCGGAACAGGATTATTTGGAAAGTCAATATAGTTATTTGGAAGGGCTTATTAACCTTCGATACGCCCTGGGACTGGAAAGTCTCGATGAAATTATTCAGTAAGGAGAACAGGAAATGAATAAGAACGGTAAATTAAGCGGGGACAGACTTGTACAGATTATTCTGCTTGTTCTCATAGCGGCGGGAATCGCCACCTTTCCCATTATGATGAAAAACAACAGCTCCGGCTCAAGCGCCGGAGGCCCCCCCGGAATGTCTTCGGGCCGACCCAGCGGTCCTCCCCCGGGAGCCGCCGGCGATAGTTCCGGCGAAGCCATGGGCGAAGGTTCCGACAGCGGTCGTCCCGAAGGTGCCCCGGAAGGAATGTCCCAGGGCGGAATGCCCGGCAGCGCTCCCTCCGCTATGGAAGAAAGTACGGCAAGCAGTGACGCCGTAGCCGTAGAAGCGGAAGCGGTGAGCCGGGACACGGTTAGGGAGTATATCAAGGTGAACGGAGACGTGGTTTCCGCTTCCAGCGTCAATGTTTATCCCGACATTGCGGGGGAACTGGTTTCGGTTAATGTTTCCCTGGGCGAAAGAGTCGTGCGGGGCCAGACCGTTGCCGTGGTGGACCCCTCCCAGCCCGGTCAGGTATACAGCAACAGCGATGTTACCGCTCCCATTAGCGGCACCGTTACCGCCGTTTCCTACGACAGGGGAGAGAATGTTTCCACCAGCGACCCGGTTGTTGTTATTGGCGATCTGGACGAACTGGAAATCGTCACCTATATTCCCGAGCGTTATGTAGCCTCCGTAGAGGACGGCCTGACAGCCGAGGTTTATCTGGATGCCTATCCGGAAGAGACCTTTTACGCCCGGGTTACCGAAATTAGCCCGGTAATCGATTCGGAATCCCGTTCCCAGGAAATCTCCCTGGCCTTCATAGATTCGGACTCACGGGTTATCGCCGGTATGTTCTCTTCCCTTAAGCTTATCGTTAAAGAAGAGATAGACGTTATTACCATACCCGAACTGGCCTTAACGACCCACTACGACGAAGACGTGGTCTACGTCATTGGAGCGGACAACACCGCCGAACGACGAAGTGTTGAAGTGGGACTCATCTCTTCCGATCTGGTACAGATATTAAGCGGACTGGAAGAGGGGGACATGGTCGTAACCAGAGGACTTTCCAACATCACCGACGGCGCTGCGGTTAACGTGGTCAACTAGGAGGATAAGGATGAATTTACCCGAAATATCGGTGAATCGGCCTGTAACAATTGCCGTAATAGCCACTCTTTTGGTGGGCATTGCCCTCTTTATGATACCCGACCTGGCCGTGGAGATGAACCCCGATGTGGACGCACCCATGGCTATTGTTTCCACGACCTACAGCGGGGCCAGCCCGGAAGAGGTGGAACAGAGCGTAACGGAAATCCTGGAAAAAGGACTTTCCAGTGTCTCCGGCCTGGATACTCTTACCTCCACCTCCAGCGAAGGGCGAAGCATCGTTATGATGGAATTCGGCTTTGACCAGGATATGGACGATGCCATTAACGACATCCGCGATTCGGTGGACCAGGTGGAGAATTCCCTCCCCGACGATGCCGGTTCTCCGATAATCTTTCA
The DNA here is from genome assembly GCA_028533045.1 of Spirochaetales bacterium. GTDB lineage: Bacteria > Spirochaetota > Spirochaetia > DSM-2461 > DSM-2461 > SZUA-368. Next base: position 98,371 of record JAQQAP010000002.1, read on the forward strand.
AATGGACATGGATTCCGAATCGATTATGAGACTTCTCATGGTGGGAGACGAGACGGCCGACACCCTTAAGCGTTTGGCGGAGGATACGGTTCAGCCTCATCTGGAAAGAATCGAAGGGGTTTCCTCGGCGGACGTAACCGGGGGAGAAACCCGGGCCGTGCGGGTCGACCTTTCGGCCAACCGTTTGGAAGCCTACGGCTTGACCGCTTCCGATGTGACCACTGCCATCGAAGCAAGAAATATGCAGATTTCCGGCGGGAGTTTGACCCAGGACGGTACCGAGTACGACCTGCGGGTGGACGAACGTTATGAGTCGGTGGAAGAGATTGCCCGGACCGTGGTCGCCACGATTAGTGACGCCGACTCATCCGGTTCGGTCAACCGCTCCCACATCGTTCGTCTGGAAGATGTGGCCCGGGTCTACGAAGGTACGGAAGATGTGGACGACCTCTACTACATCGACGGGAAGGAGGGCATCTCTATCTCCGTGGTGAAAGAGAGTGGTACCAACTCCATTCAGATTGCCGAAGAGGTCCTCTCAAAACTGGATAGCATTAACGAAGAGCTTCCCGCCGGAGTCTCGCTGGAAGTACTCTACGACAGTACCACCTACATTAACTCCGTAATGGGGCAGGTATACAAGTCGGCCTGGCAGGGAATTCTTCTGGCCATGGCGGTGCTTTTTCTCTTCCTGAGAAATGTGCGCAGTACCATAGTCGTAGGCATTTCCATACCGGTCTCCATTATGGTAACCCTCATGTTTATGTACTTCTTTGGGATTACACTGAATATGATGTCCCTCACCGGGCTGATTCTGGGGCTGGGGATGATTGTGGACAACTCCATCGTTATTCTGGAAAATATCCACCAATACCGGGAAAGAGGAGCTAAACTGAAGCCTTCCGCCCTTCTGGGATCCCAGGAGATGCTTAATGCCATCATCGCTTCGACCTTAACCACCCTCTGTGTATTCGTCCCCATGATCATCTGGCAGGACGGACTGGAAATGCTTGGAGAGATCTTCTCCGATATGATTTTTACGGTTGTTATCTCCCTCACGGTATCCTTTTTTATTGCCGTAACCCTGGTGCCCGCCCTCAGTTCCCATTTTATCAAGATCTATACAAGAAAGCAGAAGCCCTTAAAGCATGCTTTCCTTATTAAAATGGATAAAATTGGCGAGACCATTCTGAACGGACTGGAACAGGGCTATGCCCGGGCTCTGGCCTTCTCCCTGAGAAACCGGCTTATGGTTCTGACTTTGGTTCTGGTGATTTTTATCATGTCCCTTCTTAAAATATCCGGAATGGGAATGAACTTTATGCCCCAGGGAACCTCCGACGACAGTCTGAGTATTGATATAACCATGCCCGTGGGAACCAGCATGGAGTATACCGAGGAGATTACCTCCGACTTTGTGGCCCTTATAGAAGAGAATATCGAAGGTTATACCCATATAAGTATGAGTGTGGGCGAGTCGAAAGGCCCCAACGCGGGAAGTACCAATGAGGGGGGCATAGAGATCTATTTGCCTTCTTTGGCGGATCAGCTTATGTCTCCCAGTGAGATGCAGGAGATCCTCCGGGGCTATATGGGACAGTTCCCCGATGCGGAAATCACCTTTAGCTCGGGTCGTAACTTTGGCGGAGGTTCCGCTATTGATGTGGCGGTTTATTCTGACAACCTGGATATAGCCGAAGAAACGGCCAATGAAATTAAGGAACTGATTCTTGAATATATCCCCAGCGCGGTGGATCCCGTAACCGATCTGGATGAGGGGACTCCCGAATATCAGATTGTCATCGACAACGACCGGGCGGCGGCCTACGGATTTACCGTATCGGAAATCAGTGACATCATAGATACCATGGTGGACGGTGACACCCCCACCTCTTTCTGGGATGATACGACCGAGCTGGACATTATCGTACAGCTGGCCGAAGAGGAGAGGACCGAACTAATCGACCTGGATTCGCTCTACATCATGACCGACAGTGGGGAGAATATCGCCTTGTCCAACCTGGTGAGCTATGAGCTGAGTACGGGCCCCCTGGAGGTTAACCGGGAAGACGAAGTGCGGACTGTCCATGTTACGGCGGACCTTGTGGACGGGGCGGCCACCAACGATGTACAGGCCCAGATAGAAGCCATGCTGGAGGAGCAGCTCATACTTACCGACGGGGTAAGCTACGAATTCTCCGGCGACAGCCACAGCATCGCCAACATCGTACCCACCCTTATCACCGTAGCTATCGTGGCCATTTTGATGATCTTCGCCGTTATGGCCAGTCAGTTTGAGTCCCTGGTGGATCCGTTCATCATCTTCTTTTCCATTCCCCTCCTGCTCATAGGGGTGGTGCTGGTTTACACCCTCACCGGGTCTACCATGAGCCTCTTTTCCATGATTGGAATGGTGGTTCTTACCGGTATCGTTGTAAATAACGGTATCGTTATGGTAGATTATATGAACCTGCTGAGAAAACGGGGAATCAATGTGGAAGAGGCGGTCCTCTCCGGAGCTCAGAGCCGTCTTAAACCGGTTCTCATGACCAGTCTGACCACCATTCTGGGGATGGTTCCCATGGGGTTTTTCCCCGGGGCCGGTACGGAAATGATCCAGCCCATTGGGCAGACCATCGTAGGGGGACTGGCGGGAAGTACCTTTATTACCCTCTTTGTCACCCCCGTCATCTACTCCCTGGTCAACCGGGAACAGAGAATCGATATAAGGGGATTCTTTCCCTTCCTTAAGGAGAAAAGTGCATGAAACGATTGGAAATTATCGCCAATAAGGCGGTGGAAGAGGATATCATAGCCGTGCTGGAAGAGTGCGGTTACGGCGAATCGTTTACCTACTTTCATCCCGTCTTTGGGCGGGGGAAGAAGGGGCGCCGGGAGGGTTCGGCCATATGGCCCGAATCAAATGTGATGTTTCTGATTTACATAGAAACAGGCCACGGACCGACGATTCTGGAGCGCATGAAGGTGCTAAAAGAGGAGTTTCCCCAGGAAGGGATTAAATGCTGGCTGGGACAGGGCCCGGAGCAGACCGTATAGGCCGATTAGGCCTTCTTGATGTCCTTAAGGCGGAAGTCCTCGATCATGGCTGTTAATTCCGCCCGGGCCCGGTTTATTCGGTCCTCGGAAAAGCCCAGTTCTTCCGCTTTGTCTATGGAATTTCGCACATCGTGCAGCCAGAAGGCCACCCGCTTAATGCAGTTTTGCGTTTCCCCCAGGAGGTCGTAGTGATAGTCGTCCGTTTCGAGCATCATGACATAACGCTCCAGGGCCATGGGGATATCTCGATTGTCCCGGTCCCGGTTCCTGTCGTAAGTAAGATTCCACAGTTCCTGGTCCAGCTGGGCCAGGAGGCCGTTCCGTTCGGAGGGAAAAATCCGTAGAAGGAAGTTTTCCACCGCTCCCCAGAAGTCCCTTTCGAACTGCTGGAGCGCCCCGTAAAGCTTGACTATTTCCAAGGCCGCATCGGGGTGGACCGACCGGGAGGGGTAGTCCTTAATCTTCGCTTCCATATCTTCCACGACCTTGTCGGCAAAGGACTTTTTAGGCTTACCGCCGCCCCGCCTAAGTTCATCAGCCTGTCTTTCCGCTTCATCCAGGGCTTGTTCCTCTTCCTGAATCAGCTCTTCCACTGTTTCCACTTCACCTTTGAGAAAAAGTTCCATCCCCATACGCATCTGAAGGGCGTAGGAGTAGCGGGATTCAAATTCGTTTTTGAGGGAAATGGGGGCCATATAAGTTGTAATGAGATGATCGTACCGCGCTCTAATCTGTTCAAGACAGCGGTCGGTCTCCTCACGGGATAATCTGTCTTTTTTTCCGAACATGGTGCTAGTATAACGACTTCCGATGAAATTGTCAGACAGAAAAATCCCTCCTTGGGAAAAAAAAAGATAAAAACCCGCCGGGCAGAAAGGAGACGGGAAGGGATTTACCCGCCCGGCGGGGAAATGATTAAAACGTTTCTGTCGCAGCTCTTTCCTCTTTGGGAGCTTCCCGGACCGGTTCGTCATCCTGCTTTTTCGTGCGCGGACGGAATTCGATGTGCTCGGCCACAATCTTAATGCGGGACTGATTTTTGCCCTCCTTGTCGGTCCAGCGATCCTGCTTAAGCCGCCCTACAACGCGAACGCCCCGGCCCCGCTCCAGATGCTTCTCGCAAATTTCCGCCTGCTTGGCCCAGGTTTCCACATCAAAAAAGGACACCTCCTCCTTCGTCTCTTCCGACCCGTCCAGCCGGAAGTAGCGATTGGACGCCACCGTGAAGTTGCACACCGGGGTGCCCTTGGCCGTGAGTTTCGCGTCGGGCTTTCTTACCAGATTTCCCTCGAGAATGATGCTGTTCAAAGCTTGCATTAGTTCCTCCATTGGAGCCTTGCCGCCGGGGCGGGAGGACTCCCATTTGTGTTTATACATAAGGGGAGGGGATAATTTGCAGGAATGGGGCGTTTTTGGGGATTATTTATAAATAAAACCGGGGTACCCGAATTACTCGGATACCCCGTTCTCACTTTCTACCGGTCTAACCGGGTAGAATTAGTTTTTACTCAGAAATGATAGCGTTAAAACCACATTCTGCTTCGCAGGCACCACAATCGGTACAGGTATCCTTGATGGCAAAATAGCTTTTACCTTCGGGAATGTAGATGGCCTCAACAGGACAAGCCGGTTCACAGGCGCCGCACATCTGACATGCATCGGGATCAATCTTATGCATTCTTTCCTCCTCGTTTAATGGTGCTCGTTTTTTCTTGTTATGGGGCTATTATACAAGGGAAACGGCTTTTTCACATCCCCCATGTGAACTTTCCCCACTTTTTTAAACTTTTTTTCTCAATTCTTGTCGGAATTCGACTTTTCCCTCGTAGGTATAGTATGTAGGCCCGGCCGGCTATACAAAAAAACTTATGAACGGGGCAAGGCCCCAAGGAGAAAAGACATGACCAAGATGAATTATTATTTGAGAAAGAACCCCCTGGCAGCGGAAAGCGAATCTCCCTACATGGCCCGGGTGGCGCGAAAGGAAACCCTTTGGCAGGACGACATCATCAGTCGCATGATG
>JAQQAP010000003.1 GCA_028533045.1 Spirochaetales bacterium
CGATTCCTTTTAGAAACCAATCTCCCGAGAAGCATTACTGGCTTCTTCAGGCATTACATTTACTCAATCTCAGCATGGTGCTTTAAATCTCTTTTTAAAGAGAAGCTCTTATTGGTATAAACTCGAAATTCGGCCTAATTAGCCTTCCATATGAGAAAAGGGGTGCGATGTGGTTCCTGTTGCTGTTCAGGACTCGGACACTCTGGAGCTGATCTTGGTTGCCTACGCTAACCAAAAGGCTCTTGATAGAACCATTGAAACGGGTAAAGCCGTTTTCTGGAATACCTCCCATAATGAACTTTGGGAGAAAGGCCTCTCCTCGGGTAACGCCTTTTTCATAAAAGAGATTAGGGTTAATTATGAACAGAATTCTCTTCTCTATCTGGTTCATCCGAAAAAAAGGAAGATATGCCACACAAAAAATAGCAAAGGTGAAGCCAGAAATTGTTACTATCGCCGGCTTGATTTTAAGTCGGGCGAGTTAATCAATTTGGATCCTTAATGTTTCGTATTGCTCTTTTTGCTAATTTGCACGGTAATCTTCCCGCTCTGGAAGCCGTCCTGGAAAAGATTGATCAATTGGCACCGGATCGAATTATTAGTCTGGGTGATTCAATCGGTATAGGTCCCCGACCCTCGAATGTCTTGAGTTGATGCAGGAACGGGGTATTGAGGCGGTAATGGGCAATCATAAAGAGTATCAGATTCTGGGGATATCCCCGGATTTTTCTCCCCTTGGGATAACCGAAGGGGAATTGAGGCATCAGCTTTGGATTCGGGATCAGTTAAACGATCAAGCCATGAATCATATTCCCTATCGGATTCGGGGGGTAGGAGGAGGGGCTTCGCTTCTGTTTTATGCACAGTCCCAGTCCCTTCCGTTCCGTGACAGGCGGATTTACCAATTTTACCAATCTTCGGAATGAGTCGCCCCTTGCCGTAGCGAAGGCATTCAGCGCTTATGATGAGGCTCTCTTTTGCTTTAACCACTCTCATCTTTTTCGATACTGGGCCGATAGGAAAAGATATTTAATCCCGGTTCAGAGGGTTGTCACAAGGGTGATTACGACCATTTTTCCCTGCTGGAAATAAACAGAGGGCAATTAGATGTTTCCCACTTTCAAATTCCTTATGACAAGCAGGCCGTTTTAGATGATCTGCTTGCCAAGGATGTGCCGAAAAAAGAATTTACACGGCGGGTTTACTTTTAGTAAATTTTATAAATATTCCCAGGGAAAGTATATAGTTGTCTTTCAAATTGAATGAATAGGTGTCGTATAAATCATAATTGGGGTCAAAGGAGATATTGTAATACAAGGCCGATTTTAAGCCGTAACCTAATCCGCCGCCTTCCAAGTCCTTAAATTCAAATCTAAGTTTAATACCGTAATAGTAAAAAAGAAAAGTTTCAATCATATAAGGACTGGAATCATCATCCAAAAGACAAGGCAGTAATTCAAGTCGGTCCCAACTGCGGCGGATAGGAAGAGAATATTCTGCACTTTGCTCCTTGGTTTTCCGGGAAATATCAGTCCCAGCCCACGAGAAGGACCATAGGTTATTCCCGAAATTGAAATCTTGCCGCTCGTCTCATTTTGTTTCACTTTCGACAGCCAGTGTTCATGAAAGTCAGGAAATCAAAAACATGCCCGTAAAGAAAGGGGATGTCCTTGTCTTTGACAGGGGATATAATGACTATGAGCTATTCTCAAAATACGGTGAGGAAGGGATTTATTTCGTTACGAGGATCAAATCCAATGCAGTCTATGATATAGTAAAGAACTTGGATACCGATTCATATGAAAACATCGGATTTGATCAATTCATTAAGCTAACCGGCTTCTATGCTGCAAAAGATTGTAAACATAAACTCAGAATTGTAGAGAGTTAAGATCCTGAAACGGATATAAAAATTGTTCTTCTGACGAATCAGTATACATGGTCTCCAGAAACGATTGCCTCCGTATATAAAGATCGCTGGAAGATAGAGATTTTCTTTAAAACGATCAAACAGAGTCTCAAAATAAAAAGCTTTTTCGGAACAAGTAAGAATGCTGTTTATACTCAGATATGGATAGCTATGATCGCATTTTTACTTTTGAAATATCTGGCAGTTATTCTGGTTATGCTTTTTCTTAAAAAAGATATCTGGATCTGGCTTAATAAGATAAAACCAGATCCGGGATCGGATAATTTTGATTGTGGGCAAATGGAGCTTTCTGTATGAAAGGGAATTATTTTGGACAGCTGTGTAGCAAAATATACTTATTTTACACATACAACAAAATATTACACCAAATGACAAAATATTACACGCATTGTAATTATATTTAACCTTAATAACCGTTGGATTTTTATATAGGATAGGATAAATTAACTATTGTTCCCATGTATCAAATCAGATACGCATGTTTATTCATAAAGGTAAAAAAGAAATAAAAAAAGAATATGTTACGTTATCTTGGTTTAAAAAAACAACTAACCTTCCTCTTTTTTCTACCCTTGCTACTTTACAGCTGTGATATAGACTGGGATACGGAAGTTGTCCCCTTCATTGAGGACGGGCTATCCTATATAACCCTTGGAAGCGTCGTAGATAGTGAAACCTCCGAAACAATTAGTTATATCCCCTCCACAGAAGAGTCCACCGTCCAACTAAACATATATAATCCCCAGGAGCTAACGGCTATATGCACCGTTACAGTCATAAACGACGACTTCCTCGATACAGAATTGAGTTTAGAGGAAGACTCTGATTCAGAAAACACCCTCTATCTCACAGTTGATCCTTCTTTGGAAGCAGAACATGAGGCTATAGAATTTATGCTGAATATCTCCTCTCCCGAAATTGAACGGGATTATGATACGGTATACTTTTCTCTAAACTGCGATACTCCGCCCAATTCCCCACAGGATATCTCCGTTAGCACAACCGATGAGAATTACGCCCAGGTTAATTTAACCCTGCCTTCGGAAGATACCGATGACGACCTGGACATCATAGAAGTAACCTATTACCTCACAAACGATACCGATTCAATTACGTCCTTTCAGGTAGAGGCTGATGATGAGAATTATCTGTCAGAGGGAGGGGAAGAAAACACCCGTTCCATCACACCGCCCGATATACTCGAAGGGGAAAGCTATGTGTTTTCCGTCCTCTTATATGATGAAAGCGGACAGACCTCCGATTCTTCCGACTCCGGCAGTGACCCGGGAAACTTAACCATTACTATAACCTTTTCAGACCGGGAAGGGTCTCTCTCCTTTGACAGCGATGCCATTACCTGCAACACGGGAACAACGGTCAGTTTCGAGCCCGATTCGGCGGAGCTTGAGGAGGCGGAATGGGCCTGGTTTGTTAACGGAACCGAACAGGACAGCACGACGAGCAGCTTCTCCTACAGCCCCGACGAAACCGGGCAGTACACTATTTCCTGCTCCGCCGAATACGACGGCTACCTTTACGGCGGCAGCGTCCTTGTTACGGTGGTGGATCAGCCCTCGGTCAACTACTCGGGCAACGGAGGCGAGGGAACCCTGCCGGACGCAGAGAGCTACGATATAGGTGACACGGTGACAGTGGAAGCTCTACCGGAGGACCTGAGCCTGGACGGTTACTCTCTCACCGGCTACTGGAACAGCGCCGCCGACGGTTCCGGTACGGAGTATGCTCCGGGAGACAGCTTTACCATGGATACGGAGAGCCTCATTCTCTTTGCCCAGTGGGAAGAAGGAGAGGGAGAAGCGACCTACTACACCGTCAGTTTCGACGGAAACGGCGGTTCGGGAACCATGGCGGACCAAAGCATTGCCGAGAACAGTACGGACACCCTTACGGCCAATAGCTATAGTCTAACCGACCATAGTTTTGCCGGATGGTCTCTCGATCCTAAAACGGAACTCCTCTACACCGACGAAGGGGAATATACCATGGGATCGGAAGACATAACCCTCTACGCCCTTTGGAGCTACAACTACGACCTGGATGATCTGAGCGGATACGACGAAATGATTTCCTTGGAAACAGCCGTAGATCAAAGCCTTCTTGCATCGACCTACCTCCCCGGAATAGACGGACTAATTTACGAACAGGCCACCGGTGACGCAACCGGTTTTAATCACTACCTGTCATCCTTTGATATGGGAAGCTACGAAGTAAGCTATGAGCTGTGGTATACGGTGAGAACCTGGGCTCAGATTAACGGTTACAGTTTTGCCAACCTGGGCTGCGAAGGCAGCGACGGAACCGAAGGGGAAGCCCCCACAGAAGACGAACTACAGCCGGTAACGACAATAAACTGGCGCGATGCCCTCATCTGGTGTAACGCCTACAGCGAAATGTCAGGTCTTACTCCGTGCTACTACGTCAACTCCTCACAGGAGGAAGTCCTGCGCAGCTCCTCCGACGAAGCGGGAAGCGGGGAAGAGGCCGACATAGACGAAGCTTGCGTCGACTGGGAGGCTGACGGTTACCGCTTGCCCTCCGAAGGAGAGTGGCAATACGCCGCCAGCTGCGCCGGGACCTACGGCTACAGCGAGACAAGCGGTTCGGAGACGCCCGTTTACAACACTAGTTCCACGGCGGATGTGGGAACGGCGGAAAACGACTTTGCCCTCTTTGACATGAACGGAAACGTCTCGGAGTGGTGCTTCGACTGGTACGCCGGTTCCTCCCCCGAAACGGATCAAATCAACTACCGAGGTTCCGAAGAAGCCCAAGACGATGAGGGAAGGGTCTACAAGGGAGGAAGCTATTCCGACAGCACCCTAAGCGTGGGAGACTTCTCCTATGAAGAGAGTATATCAACGGGCAGAACGGCCAATAGCACTATCGGATTCCGTGTAGTCCAAAGGAGTGAGGAAGAGTCATGAAATCATCCGTCTTAATCAGCTTTAAAAGAATATTAGTACCGGTCCTCGCCATTCTCGCCCTTGCCTCCTGTGACATGGGATTTTTTAATGATGAGGACAGCTCTTCGTCAACCACCACGGGAACAATCAGTTTTAGCTGCACCTACGAGACAAGCCGCTCCGCCCTCCCCGATCTCTATTCGGCCCTCTCCTCCCTTTCGGCTACCTTGACCGACGCTTACGGAGGCATCTGGACCGATTCGGTAGACGACTGGCAAAGCGAATTAAGCTTTACCGAACTGACCGCCGGGACCTATACCCTCTCCGTAGAGTTTTACAACGAGTCAGGAACGGCCATTGCCTCCGCCACAGAGAGTTGCACCGTTCTGTCCGACCAAACCACGTCGATCACCCTGACCCCCACATTCACCTCCGACTCAGAGGGCGCCCTCTCCCTCACCGTCACCTGGCCCGATACGGTAGAAGCGGCCTCCTTTCTCTGGGCCGCGGGAACCACGACAGACTTAACCGACCCTATAGCCGGTTCCACCACGGAAAGCTTCGACGTGTCCACCCTCTCCACCTACACCATGGAAGAGAGCGCCGTGGAAGGGGGAGAATACTACCTTTACATGAAATTCCTCGACTCCGACGGTTACACTCTGGGAAGCTTCTGGGACACCCTGACCATCTACGGAGGAGTCACCACAGCTTACTGGCTCGATTCGGAAGGGGATTACATCGACAGCTGGGATTTCTCCGAGGAGGACTTCCTTAACGGCGATGCGGACCTGACATCCCTAGAATTCTACTGCGACGACCTTTACTACACAACGGAAGAGAGCTTTACCGACGGAACCACCACGGAAATCGTACTACCCGCCGACGAAACGGTCGCCATCCGAATCAACTATGAATCGGACGGGCGAATCGTAAGCTACAGCTGGGGCGACGAAACAGGCAGTCTTGGCTCGGGCGCCCTTAGCGATACGCTGGACTTCTCCGAAGACGAAGAAACCCTCACCCTGGCCGTAGAGGCCCCCAGCGGTCGTGACGCCACCTACACATACGAAGTGATAAAAGGTTTCGCCGTCAGCTTTGATGAAAACGGAGGCAGTTGGACTGACGAAGAAGCCGATGCCAGCTACGCCGCAGACAGCAGTATCTACCTCCCCACCGAGGAGGACATTACCCTGGAAGATTACGGCCTGGCCGGGTGGACAGACTCGGAAGGTAACTTCTACGAATTGGAAGATCCCGTAGAGATAACAGAGGACATCACCTTCACCGCCGTCTGGGGAGCCTACCTTCGTTACTATAGCGAAGACAGCCTCATCAGCCAGACCGCCATAACCGAAGGGGAAGAAATTACCGTAGATTTTGACGCGGCGGGAACCAGCTCCTACGGCTACACCTTTGCCGGCTGGGACACCACCGACGACATGGACACCACGGTCTACTATAAAGTAAGCGACGACGATAAAGAGGACAGCATAACCGCCGGAGAAAGCAACATTAATCTCTATGCCGTTTGGGTGGACGGAACCCCTTTGCGAACGGCGGGAGAAATTCAGGATTTGGCCGAGGCCGATGCCTGGAGCGGCACCTACTACCTAACGCGGGACATCGACCTGGACGGGGAAAGCCTCACACCACTGGGAGATGGGAGCTCCCCCTTCACCGCCAGCCTGGACGGCTGGGATCACACCCTAAGCAACCTGACCCTCAGCGCAACAGAAGACTACTACGGCCTGATAGGCTACCTCGACTCGGACCAGACTGTAAGCGATCTAAACCTGATAGGCGTCAGTTTTGACGGGGGTTCCTACAGTCACACCGCCGTGGTGGCGGGATACTCAGCGGGAACGGTCGAAGGTATTTTCCTCTCCGGTTCAATGACCGTAGGAGGGAATAACTCCGGCGCTCTGGCGGGCAGCCTGGTAGACGGGACAGTTTCGGACTGCTTCATTAACCTGGACAGCTTCTCCGGCTCGGGCTACTCTCTGGGAGGCGCCGTCGGGTACGCTGGGGGGGGCACTCTCTCCGACTGTACAGTCATAGCCGACCTTATGTCGGTCAGCGGCGGCACCACCGACGACAGCGAACAGAACCTGGGCGGAATCGTCGGGGAAATATCAGGCAGCGGAACAGTAAGCAACTGTAGTTTTACCGGGGAGATGAACTGCGACGGAGTCAATGCAGGAGGCATTTCGGGACTGGCGGAAGGAACTTCGGACAGCGGCGACATTACCTTCTCCCTTTGTTCTGTTACGGGAAGTATGGAAACAATCGATTTCAGCGGGGGGATAGCCGGTTATGCGAACTATGCGACCTTTACAAGCTGCGCGGTCGAAGAACTGACCCAAAATATCTCTAATACTGCCGTAGGAGGGATCGTTGGTTACTTATCAAATAGTGACATGACCTCCTGTACGGTAAAATCACTGGAAACTAGTGGCAGTTCATTAGTGTTAGGCGGCTTAGTCGGCTCTTGTTGGTACTCCGATCTTACCGAATGTACGGGAGAAACAATCACCCTTAATGGGGATGAAATTATGGGAGGTATAGCAGGCTTCTCTAACGATTCTTCCTTTAGCAATTGTACCCTTAATACCAGTACCATAAGCTCTACTGGCGATTCGGGGAATGTGGGAGGTATCGTGGGCAGTGTCTATGATGGAACGTCCTTGAGCAACTGTAGCATTAGCGACTCTTCCGTAACGGGAGTGATTTACGTGGGCGGTCTGACCGGATACGGAGTTGCCTCATCTGCAGAAACCGTAGCCTCCCAAACGGACTGTACCATAAGCGATACCACTATCACGGGCGAGTCCTACGTGGGCGGCTTATTCGGCTACGCCTCGAATCTTAAAATCACCGGCTGCGATTTAAGCGGTCTCACAATCACCCATCCCGACGATGCCGATACAGGGGACAGCTATTTTGGGGGACTGATAGGCATGGCAAGCTCAGTCACCTTAGAAACGTGTAACCTAACCGGAACTAGCAGCTCACTAAATTCCATCACCTCCCCGGGCACTTATTCGGGAGGACTAATAGGTTTTGGAACTGACTGTACCCTGGAAACTTTATCTGTTACTTACACAAACCTATCGGGAACGGAAGAGACGGGAGGGGCCGTCGGTTATTTCGGACAAGGCTCCTCTTTGACAAGCTTCACCGGCAGCAATATCACTGTTTCCGGTACGGAATACACCGGCGGCGCTGTAGGCTATCTTATAAACGGAGCGACCTCTCTCACTTCCGTCTCGCTTACCGACCTGAACCTTTCAGGAACAAGCTATGTAGGGGGTATTTGCGGCTATTCCTATGGGTCATCCTCCACCTACCTCACCCTAACAAATTGTTCTGTGGAAGGGACGATAGAATCAAGCTCCACCTACGCAGGAGGTATTGCGGGAAGAATGGCCTATACGACCCTCACAACCTGCGATGTGGAAGGCGGTTCTTCCATCACCAGTTCGACCTACCATGCCGGAGGATTGGCCGGTTACGCAACCTACAGCACCTTGACGGGATGCGAACTAAGCGGAAGCAGCACAGAACCATGCTGCATCAGCGCCACCTCTTATCCGGCGGGGGGAGCCCTGGGAGAAGGCACGGACTGTACCCTGGACAGCTGTGATCTCTCCTATGTGAAAGTTTCGGGGACCACCTATACAGGGGGCTTCATTGGTAATTCAGAGAGGAATGATTTGGATGATTGTACGGGGAGCAACATTACCGTTACCGGAAGCGGTTCCTATACAGGAGGCTACCTGGGGAAGGATACGGGTTCCTCATTAGACGAATGCGATGCGAGCGATTTTACCATTACCGGAACAAGTTATACGGGAGGATATGTGGGAAGCGCCCTAACTGCCGCTGATGACACGACAGGAACGACGCTGGAATCCTGCGACGGAAGTTCTCTTACCGTCAAAGGTACCGAATATTACGTGGGGGGATTTATCGGAAGTGCAACAAACCTCGCTTCATCCATGCTTATTAGCCTCACCAGCTGTACCGCCTCCGGCATAAACCTCGGAACGGTAACCCCAACAGAAAGTACGGACTATTTCAACTACGGAGGCTTCTGCGGTTATATGGAAGACATAACTATGACAGATTGCTCCTTAACCGGTTCTAACACCATCTCTACGGACAGCGAACTTGTCAATCTAAAAAAAATTGGCGGGATAGCAGGTTATGCAAATAGTTCCACTTTAAGTAACTGCGATGTGGCCTATTTAGAGGTGGAAGGATACCAATACATAGGTGGTATAGTTGGTTACTCCGCCACAAATACCCTGGAAAACTGTGACGGCGATAATATTAGCGTAACCGCTAGCTACTATCATGCGGGGGGAATAGCTGGATATGCGACCGATACCACACTAAAAACCTCTACCATAGAGACCTTGGAGGTAGAGGGAAACAAATACGTAGGAGGAGCTGTGGGACGGATTTATTACAGTACGATTACCGGCCTTATCCTAACCAATCTAGAAATAGACTGTGAGGAAACCTTCTGTGTGGGAGGGCTCGCCGGTTATGCCTACGAGACCCCTGTTACCAGCTGTTCGGTTGGCAGTTCCAGCACGGTAGACTCAATAATAAGCTATTACTCTTACTGCGGAGGTCTCATTGGTTATGCCAGTTTTAGCGAAGAAACAAATGACGAAGGTTATATCGAAGACTGTAGCGTGTATGCTTCCGTAGAGGGAGGAGACAGGGTCGGAGGCTTAGTGGGATACATGGATTATTGCAGCCTGAAAAACTGTGGTTACTACGGAGCTTCCCTAAAAACAAATGATTCGGACTACCTGGGTGGAGCAGTAGGATATGCTGCGAACTCGGACATAACCTATTGTACAGTAGGAAGCAGTGCCGATACGATAATCTTCACACCCTCCGGAGAATATAATGGGGGCTTAATCGGAGGCAGCGATGATTGTGGAGAAATATCTTACAATAGGGTAACTGAATTTAATATGAGTCCAACCTCTTCAGGCTCCAATTACTACGGGGGGCTCATTGGCTACGCCTCTAACTCCACCTCTATTTCCCAGTGTGCCATAAGCAATTCAACCCTGACATTCGACCGTGAAGAAGAGGATATTTTCATGGGAGGTCTCATAGCCTATGTATCCGCCTCAACCACCTTGACCATAGACCAATGCTTTGCTGATATTACGATCAGCTCCACCGCGACATCCCACTACGTCGGAGGACTTCTGGGTTATCTGGATGGAGATGATAACTCACTTACGGTCTCTAACTGTTATGCCATAGCTACCCTACCCTCCGACGGATGGGGGCTCTTAGCCAATAATGATTCCGGCAGCTATAATGCCAGTTTCTCAAGCTGTTACTCCTACGGGGTGGATGTAGATGGAAACGAACTGGGTATGATCTCCACCAGCCCCAGTCTCACCGTAACCAACTGTTTTTACATGGATAACGGAATATCCACCATAACAAGCTATGGAATCGACTTATACGAAGTAGAAATGCAGACTCCCGACACTTTTAATGGTGCCTTTGATGACACGACTTGGGACTGGTATGACCAAACCGGGCTGGACATAAACGATAGATATCCCTATCTCGCCAACCTCTATGACCTGGGGTTTTATAATTAATGATTTTTAAAAAAAACCTCTTCCTTACAACTCTGTGGACCCTCCCCGTTCTCCTGCTCACGGCCCAGGAAATCCCCTTCCCCGAAGAAACAACAAAGACACCGGTCTATTTTTTTGAGTTACAGGAAGACGGCACCCCCCTCTTCAAACAACGCCTTAGCTGGAATGAAATTTCCGGGGCTCTGGCCTATGAGATTATCATTCAAAACGAAGAACATAGTGAGATTTTCAGGGAAAGACAAGAGACAGCCCATAGCGAATTCAGCCTGCATCCCGGCCAATATCGTTACAGGATAAATGTTTACAACCTATTGGACAAAGTAGAAACCCAAACCGATTGGATCCCCTTGTCTATTATCAAGGCGGAACTTCCTCATATAGCCCTCCTGGCTCCGGAAAAGATCTATATAGAAGAAGGACACTTCCAACTGGAACTAACCGGAGAGAACTTAAGTCAGGCAACCGAATACTGGCTCATAGAGAAAGAAACGGGAAATAAGTTGGAAAAACTGACCGACTTCACCATCGACAAGCACGGCCGCGTTATCATTAACCTCCCGGAGGAACGACAAAACCCGGGAACCTATTCGGTTTGGGTCATCAACCCCGGCGGTTTAAGCCACCAAGCCCCGGGGGACGTTACCATCAGTTATCTTAAACCCTTCGACATCAGCCTCTCCGTCGGCTACAGCCCCCTCTTCATACTTTACGACGACTGGTTTACCGGATACTGGGATAGCCTTATCTACCCGGCGGGAGCTACGGTTCGGGCCGATTTTATCTTTCTTAAACGGAGATCCGGCTATTTAGGCCTGGAGTTACTGGGCACAACACTGAATTTTAACACCGACGTAGAGGGAATATCCATTCTGTCCTATTACTACTCCGGCGGAGTGAATCTCCTCTACAAGTACCCCTTTTCCTCTAAACTTCATTTGGCTCTCCGAGCCGGAGGAGGTGCGGTGGTAAGCAATTTCACCTTTGACTACAACGGTATAGAAGGAACCTCCATAGAGAGCGGCGATCCCTATGGAACGGCCGGCCTCTCCCTGCAATACTACTTTACCCGAGCCCTCTATACCGAAGTAGGCGTCGACTTTCGCCATATATTCTACGAGGACTATAGTTGGGGGGGCATCCTGCCTTTCCTTTCAGCAGGGCTGGCCTACTAGGAAAAACAGCCCTCTCTTTTTATATTCCGATTCTGGCGGCCTACATAAAACTGTTCCTCACGGACCATATTTTTCGATTTTGTTTTTCAGGTGTGATCAAAATCACCCAGGCCTTCATCGGGAATCGCCGAAGCCTGAATAACTCTATTTCGGCCCGACTCCTTTCCCGCATAAAGAGCGGAATCGGCCCGTTCGAACCAATGACTGAATTCTTCTCCCTTCTCATACTGGGTAACACCAATACTGACTGTGATATCGGGCAATTCGGGATTTTCCATGTCTTCAATGGCTTTTCTTATTTTTTCACCCAGTAAGAAAGCGTTCGTTTCATCCGTTTCGGAAGCGAGGATCAGAAATTCTTCACCGCCCCATCGGGCCGAGTAATCGGTGGCTCTAAGTAGAGAGAGGAGAGTTTTCCCTACGGCGGACAAAATGGCATCTCCCTTTGAATGGCCCCAATCGTCATTTATCCTTTTAAACTTGTCCAGATCCAAAACAAGAATACTGACAGGCCTGTCAAAACGTTTGCTCCGCTGGATTTCCTGTTCGATCAAAACGTCCATTGCCCTTCGGTTCTTCAATCCCGTAAGAGGGTCGACCATAGCCATTTCCTCAAGGGCGATATTCGCTTCCTTTAAAGCTTTTGTCCGCTGTTCTATTTTAATTTCCAGCTCATCATTCAAGGATTGTAGCTCTTTTGTCTTATCGGCAACTCGTCTTTTCAAAATCCTGTTATACCAAAGAAGCAGAAGTAGAATCAGGGTAACGCCCCCCGCCGCTTGCACAAAAATCCGCCAGTTAACTTTTCGCACTATGGAGATATCTGCCCAACGGGAAGTGATTTCCTTCATTTCATCCAGGCTGACCCTATCCTGGGCCTTCTCCAGGATTTGAAGCAACATGGGCCAATCATCTCTTACCCCTAAATGAAAGGCTGTTTTCTCACGATCCTCATCCTCCAGCGGGACATAGCCGGCCAGACTAATGCTATCTATCTGATTTTCCCGGGCGACATGGTACATGACGAAGGGATTTCCGATAAGGGCGTCCAGTTCGTTTAAAGCCAGTTTCCGAACCATATCCTCTTTATACTCCAGCTCTACAATTGTCCCGGGATATATTTTTTCAAGGATAAATATGCTTCCGTTGGATTTTTCTATTCCTATCAGATTTTCCGGAGAATCCACGTCCCAATTACGATTATCCTTATTGATCAGAATAGCCAGCTGGGCTTTAAAATAGGAAGGCGAATAGAGAGTAAATGACTCGCGAAACTCATTTTTATAGTAAACCGGCATTAGGTCGATTTTTTTATCCATAAAGAGTTCGTTTAGCTCATGCCATGAGTATCCATAAATGAATTGAAGTTCGATTCCCGACTTCTCGGCCAGCAGATTTATATAATCGATGGCCAACCCCCTGGGTTCGCCGGATACGTTATAGTCGAAAGGGGGCCAGTCCATTTCATTGGCGACCCTTATCTGAGGGTGAGCATCGATCCAGGCCTGCTCTTCCGTAGTAAGCCAGGAGTGATCTTCACTCCGACCTTCAGAATCAAGCGAAGATAAAAGGACCGCCAGGAGAGTAAGAAAAAAAGTAAAATACTTAATCTTTCCCTTAAATAAATTCATTATACACCTATTGTAAAACAAAGATACCCAGAAATCGAGGGGAACCTGTACCCATTCCGAGGATTTATCATTACGCCCCATCTTGCTAATCAAAGAAAAAAAGAGTAAGTTCCTTATGATTCATCAGATAAAAACAGAGGCTTAGAATGAATATCCTTGAACTAAACAAAGTCAACCTGGAATTGGACGGCAACAAAATATTAAACGATCTCTCCCTCAACTTTGAAGAAGGTCTTGTCCATGCTGTAATAGGTCCTAACGGCGCGGGAAAATCGTCACTGGCCATGACCATCATGGGTCTTTCCGGCTATGAGCACTTTGGCGGGGACATCCGTTACAAGAATGACTCCATCAAAGGAATGCCAGTGGACGAGCGGGCGCGCAAGGGAATCACCCTGGCCTGGCAGGAACCGGCCCGATTTGAAGGAATCGGCGTAGCGGCCTATCTAGGAGCGGGAAACCCCAAGGCAAGCTTTGAAGAGATAGACGAAGCCCTCAACCTGGTAGGTCTTGCCCCCAGTCTCTACCGGAGTAGAAAGGTAGATAAAACCCTGAGCGGGGGGGAAAGAAAAAGAGTGGAACTGGCCTCCATCGCTCTGATGCAACCCAGGATTGTCCTAATGGACGAGCCCGATTCGGGAGTTGATATCGAAGCGGTCGACTATATTTTCAAGGTAATTGAACAACTAAAATCCCGGGGGACGACAATTATCCTCATTACCCATAGCCCGGAAGTGCTGAAGCATTCGGACCACTGCTACCTTCTCTGTCACGGTCAGTTGGTAGAAGAGGGCGAAACGGAAAAGATGCTCCCCTACTTCAGTAACAAATGTCTCTCTTGCACCCACCAAAACTTTCCCGTTCCGGGAGAATTCATGTCCATGAAAGGAGTCGAATAATGAGTAATGATGCAGCCGTAGCCGAACTTTTAGCCTCAATCAGTTCCCATAAGCAGGCTCTGGAAGGGAGCGCCCATGTAGAAATCGACGGTAACCGGATTATCGGTTCCGGTACGGTTCCCGGATTCGAAATGGAGAGCGATGTCAGCGAAAACGGTATAATCTTGAGAGTCCGTGTCAAAGCGGGCGTAAAAATGGAGAAACCGGTCCATCTCTGCTTTGGCATGCTGCCCGAAGAGGGGATCCAGAAAATAGATATGCAGGTAGATGTGGAAGAGGAGGCGGAAGTCTCCTTTATGGCCCACTGTACCTTCCCCAACGCGGTGGATGTGAAACACCTCATGGACGCCCGGCTCAATGTAGGCCCCCGGGCGAGCTACTCCTACTTTGAGCGTCATGTTCACGCCGAAGAGGGAGGAATTTATGTTAAGCCGAAGGCCTTGATCACCCTGGATGAAGGGGCCCGCTTCAAAACGGAATTCGAACTCCTCAAGGGACGGGTGGGAGAAATAGACATTGACTACTCCGCCACGGCAAAAGCGGACAGTATGATGGACATGTTAACCCGGATCTTCGCCCGGGGTGACGACAAAGTCAAAATCCGTGAGGCCGCAGAGCTGAATGGAGAGCGTGCTGTCGCCGTACTGGTAAGCCACCTGGCCGTAAGAGACGACGCATACGCGGACATCTACTCCGACCTGGCCGCAAATGCCCCCTACTGCCGGGGACATGTAGACTGCAAGGAGATTGTCCAGGGCAACGGACGTGCCCGGGCTATTCCCATTGTAGCCGTAAACAATCCCCTGGCCCACATCACCCATGAAGCGGCCATAGGATCGGTCGACTCTAAACAGCTTCAAACCCTCATGGCCCGCGGCCTTGATGAAGAGGCGGCCACGGACTTAATCATCCAGGGACTGCTGAGTTAAACGTTACTCCCGGGGAAGCTCCTTTACCAAAGGCGCCTCGGGAGTCATGTAGCCCGATTCCCGGGCATAATCCTCCGCCAATATCCGGCAGGAATTTTCCAGGGCTTTAAGAAGTTTTGTTTCTACCGGACTAAGGCCTTCCCCCTTTTCCCTAAGGGCTCGGGCAAAAACTTCCTGATCCGACTTTCTGGCAAGGATTTCTTCCATAGCGGCCAGGCACTCTTTGTCTTTCTCCTGGACCGGAGGGTATTCGTCAAAATCGGGAACAAGGTAGATCGCGCCTGAGGGGCAGGCATCCACACAAGCCCGGCAGCCGCGAAGACATTTATCCTTGTCTATTTGTCCCGTTTCCGTATTGGTCGCGCCGGTTGGGCAGACAAAAAGGCAGAGACAATCCTTATTACATAATCTGATATTTCTTGATGCGTACATAACTCTCTCCTATTTAATCTTTTCGAATCGGTCGGACGGGGCCTTGCAGGCCGCACAAAGCTTGGGCGCTTCCGTACCGGAATAGATAAAACCGCAGGCCTGGCAGACGTAAAAGTCCTTACCTTCAAAGGCTTCGTCACCCTTCTTAAGATACCTGTCCATAAGAGATTTCTGAATTTTTGTAACCGTTTCACCCCATTTAAGAGCTCTCTGTCCTCCCCGGTCGCCGTGAGATTTGACCACATCTGCCGCCTTGGGTATTAAGTCGACCAGGTCCGAGGAGACCATTTCCAAAAGCCCCGCCAGAGTTCCTCCGGCCACCCCCTCTTCCTTGTTTTTTTCGCTTAACCTTTCATACTCTGTGACCAGAGCGAAATTCTGCTGCTTTTCCGCCGCTTTTTTAAGATTACTGTAAATAACCGATAGTCGATTCGATTGCCCCATAAAATCCTCCTTCTTATACTATAAGGGGGTATGGAGAATATAGCAAAGGATTAGTGAGTGTTAAAGGTTCTGATCAGTCCTGATCAGTCTCCAGGATCTCCCGGAGTTTCCCCGCTAAATCAGCCTTGGTAAAGGGCTTCTGAATAAACGGGCTGTCCTTCCCCTTCACATTGTGACGGGCAATGACGTTATCGGTATATCCGGACATAAAGAGAACTTTAAGCTCACCGTGAATCAGCCTGGCCCGTTCATAAAGCTCCTTCCCGTTTAGTTCTGGCATCACCACATCGCTTAAGAGCAGGTCCACCGGATCCTTTTGTTCCCGCAGAATATCCAAAGCCTTGAGACCATTCTCTGCGGTTAGAACATTATAGCCCAGACTTTCAAGGATCGTTTCTGTCAGCTCAAGAACCTGCAGGTTGTCTTCGGCCACCAAAATCGTACCGGTCCCTTCTTTTTTCTCTTCCGTAACAAGAGATTTGGGAACCTCCCCTATCCCGTCGCCTACCAGGGGCAGATACACTTCAAAAGCGGTTCCTTCCCCCACCCGGCTCTTTACGACTATTTCACCGTGATGCTGATTTACAATTCCGTGAACAGTCGCCAGGCCAAGGCCGATTCCCAGATCGCCCTTGGTAGAGAAAAAGGGCTCAAAGATATGCTTCTGAGTCTCATCATCCATTCCGCAGCCCCCGTCCCTTACAGCCAAAAGGACATCGGTCCCTTTCCTTTCCTCCCGGTCGACCAGGGAAATATCAATGGTAAGGGTACCCCGATTATCCATGGCATCCTGCCCGTTCACAGCCAGGTTCATAATAACCTGCTCTATTTGTCCCCGGTCGGCCAGGATAAGAGAAGGCTTTTCGGAGAGGTTTATCACGAGGTCTATATCTTCCCGAATGGTCCGTCGCAGCAGCTTCTGAAAATCACTCACCACATCGTTCAGATTCATAGTTTTATATTCCAGATCCTGCTTGCGGCTAAAGGCCAGTAACTGCTGAACCAACTCTTTTGCCTTTACCCCGGCCTTGTGGATTTGTCCGACCTGGCGAGTTACTTTCGCGTCATCGGACAACTTGCTCATAAGGATTTCGCTATACCCCAAAATAGGAGTAAGCAGATTATTTAAGTCGTGGGCCACTCCACCTGCCAGACGCCCGATAGACTCGACCTTCTGGGTCTGTTGAAACTGCTCCTCAATTTTGCTTTTTTCCTTGAGGTCGATACGCATGATATCAAAAATCCCCGCCGTTTCATCCAACTCACGATAGGGAGTATTTACCACAAGAGCCTCATCCAGGTTCCCGTCACCCACCTGTTTCGCCGCCTTCTGAAGCGTGTTCAGGGCGGAAACAATACTTCTGGTAATGAAAAAACCAATAAGAATACTGGAAAAGGCCAAAAGAGCCGAAATCATGATGATGTAATTTCTATTGCTCTTTAAAACACCAATATAGTCGTCCTCTGCTACGTAGATCCCCAAAAGCCAGGGCCAGTAGGAGGCACGGAAAGGCGCAAACATAGCCTGATAAACCTCGCCTTCATGTTTAAAGCTAAAGAAAATCTCCCTGTTATCATTCAGGTCGTACTCAATAGTCTGGAGCGCATTATAGGCGGCCTGACTAACCGGGTCATCAAGCTCCCCAATGGAAACAAGACTCACCGTATCGCTCTCTCCGGCGGAGTGGGTAATTTTATCTTTCTCCGGATAGGCCAACACCTGCCCGCTGCTGTCAAGAATAAAAGCCTTACCGTTCTCTCCAATCGTAAGGGTTTTGATAAAATCGGACAATTCGGAGATTTCTATATCCACCCCAACCACGCCGTGAAGTGAGCCGTTAACATTATAGACGGGGCTCGCCGTAGTAATTCCCGGATTACGGGAGGTAAAGAAAACATAGGGATCGGTCCAGATAAGCCCCTCTTCGCTTACGGCTTTTTTAAACCAGGGCCGCTGACGGGGATCGTAGGTATCGTTGGAATCGGAATAGCGGTACAATTCGGAGAAAGAACTATCCATCTCTTTAAAAAGGACCTGCCTTTTCTCATCGGGAGCACTGACAATTTTAGTAAGAAACCGGCCTCCCTCCTTCCGGGAAACCATAACGAATTCCCCCTCCACCGTACCATAGTAGATATTGGAGATTTGAGAATTGACTAAAAGCTGCTCGTAGAAGTAACTCTCCATCTCCTCCTTGTTACTGGAGGTAACGATTTTGCTTACCGCCAAACCGCTGGTGAGAAGAGCCGCATCCCGGGCCGGATTCAGGTGGCTCCGGGACTTATCTATCGTATAGGAGGAAATATTCCTCATTATGTCCCGGGCATGGTGGGTGAAGACCTGCTTGGAAGAAAAATAAGTGGAAAGGGTTATCAAAGTGATCATCCCTATAATCAGCCCGGGCATCCCCAAGATAAGAATCCACCTGATTGATACTTTCTTCATGCCCTATTCCCCCTGTAAGCCATTCTACCAGTAATCCTTTCGCCCATCAATAACTTACGGAAAAGTAAATTAGGGCAGGATAGCCCCTGCGGTCTGTTAGAAATCAGTAAAAAAATACCGTTTTTTAAGAAAAATCCCCAATGAACGACTTTAACAAGAGGCGATTTTCCTCTATTGTATTGACAATAGAAACCACATTAACATAATACTAATTAAGGTCTTATAGTATACAATTCGATGAAAGTACGAATGAAAGATCTTTATTTTTAAGGAGATTTAAATGGCTAAAATCAAAGTTGGTTTTAACGGAATGGGACGTATCGGTAAGAACGTCATGAGAGTAATTGTTGAAAAGTTCAACGATCAGATCGAAATCGTAGCCGGTAACGACCTCGTTCCCGCAGACGTAATCGCCAAGGCTCTTCCCAAAGACTCTATCCACGGAAGTTTTCCCTGCGAAGTTTCCCTTGAAGGCGACAATGTTATCAAGATCGGCGATCACAGCGTAACTGTTTATGCAGAAAAAGACGCTAACAACATCCCCTGGGGTAAGCACGATGTTGACGTTGTTTTCGAATGTACCGGTTTCTACCTGGGTACCGACAAATGTCAGGCTCACCTGAACGCTGGCGCCAAGAAGGTTATCGTTTCCGCTCCTTGTAAGGACGATACCAAGACCGTTGTAATTGGTGTTAACGCCGATACTCTCACCGGTGCAGAAAAAGTTGTTTCCAACGCTTCCTGTACTACTAACTGTCTCGCTCCCATGACCAAAGCCGTTGACGCTTCTTTCGAAATCATTTCCGGTCTGATGTGTACCACTCACGCCGCTACTGCAACCCAGAGAGTGGCTGACTTCTTCGGTGGTGCCAAGAACAGAGCTACCCTGAACAACATCATCCCCGCATCTACCGGTGCTGCTATTGCCGTAGGTAAGGTACTTCCCCACCTCAACGGTAAGCTCAATGGTACCGCACTTCGAGTACCCACCGACACCGGTTCCGTAGTAGAAGTTGTTTACCTGCTCAAGGGCAAAGTAACCAAAGAAGAAATTGCTAAGGCAATGACCGAAAACGCCAAGGCTATCAACGCTCAGTCTCCTACGGGAAACGTTCTTTACTTTGGTGACTACTACGAATGTTCCAGAGACTGTGTTGGTGAAGCTTACACCTCCATGGTTACCGACAACATTGTTGTTGTTGAAGCCGGAGATAACACTCAGGTTAAGATGACCTCTTTCTACGACAATGAAATGGGATTCTCCAACAGAATGGCTGAGCTCGCTCAGATCCTGACCAAGTAATTTACGCGGCGGTAACGCTGCTTCTACTAAAAGCCTCCCTTCGGGGAGGTTTTTTTTATAGCTACAGTCCCTCCCATAGCAGAGCCAGGGCGGTATTCAGCTGTTCGTCCCCTTTCTTCCGGGGATTATCCTCCCTAATAAAATCGGGCTCAATCCCGATTCCCTCAACGCTCGTTCCCTTGGGAGAATACCATTTACCCAGAGTCAAATGAATGGCAAAGTCCTCGGCCAGGTTTAACCAGGTCTGCGTTGTTCCCTTTCCGTAACTGGTTTCTCCTACGAGGAGAACAGACCGATTATCCCTTAGGGCCATGGCACTTATTTCGGCCATGGAAGCGGTATTTTCATTAATAAGAACAACCGCAGGGTAAGTCATGAGACGGCTCCGGGGGGACATACTGTTAAGGACCACTTCTTCACGTGCCCCCTCACCAAGAAGATACTCAAATCTTACCAGCACATCGGAACTGCGGAAGAAATCACCCAGCAGACGAATACAGGAGTTATCCCCTCCCCCATTATCTCTTAAATCAATAATAAGACGGCGCACAGTAGAAGAATTCTGAATAACTTCAACCGTTCGGTCCCACTCATCTAAAGTATTCTCACCCAAAAAAGAGTGTATTTTAATCCATGCGACCGGACCTTCCTCATCATCCTTCCATTTGCCCCGTACAAGACGGCCCCTTTTAAGAGTAACCGTTTCTACCTGATAACTATCAATTTTGAGGATACTCTCTCGAGGTTCCTCGCCGGGAGTTTCAAGAAACAGTAGAATAGAGGCTCCTTTCCTGGCGTTAAGGAGAGGCATAAGTTCCCACAGAGAAGCACCGGACGTATTAACATTTCCAATGCGCAGGAGCAGGTCTCCCTTATTAATACGGGCCGTCTCTGCCGGAGAACCGGGCAGAACAGAGCTGACCACAAAACGACCATAATCATCGGTTCCCAAAATCATGCCGGAATCACTCTGCTCGGAAGCGGCGGATGTAAAATGCCAGGGGTACTGGTACTGTTTGAGGACACCTGCGTGTTTGTGATCCAGACTACGGACCATACCGGAAAGGACAGAATAAAGAAATTCCTTCTCATTCATACTATCCTTATAGAGTCGATGGGAAGAAAGAATCTCCACCAACATACTTATTTCCGAATCCTGTAGAGCGAACTCATCCTGTATGTTTGTTTTGTCCTGGGAAAAAAGAGAGAGGGAAATAACGAGAGCTACTGCAAAGAGGAGACTCCCTTTTGACACGAATCCGGTGATCTCCATGTATTTATTGTAAGGTGGGATCTCAGAATTGTCAAAAATTGATTAAATTTTAGTCAACACAGGATTCTTTAAAGAATCTATAAGGCTTTCCCGCAGTTAAAGCAATTCTTCCGCATGGCCGTATTCTCACCACCGCAGGCGGGACATTTAACGATACTTTGACCGTAAGCGGTGTGTTCTGTCGCGCGGGACTCTCGGACAACCTTTCTCTCTTTCTGCTCATTTTGCTTTCTGAGCTCTTCAGTCAGCTGCTCTAACTCTTCCGCCCGCTTAACGGCATCCTCCGATGGGGCTCCCGGGTCGTCCGCATCAAAAGGCTTCTTTTCCGTGTCCTCTTTATCTTCCTCAGAGGGCTCTTCCTTTTCCTCTTTTAAATCAGAATCATTTTTCTCGTCCCGGCCCTCTCTCAGATTACCATCCCGGTCAATATTAACATTCACCGTCTGGCCGCCCAGGTTCTTGCCTTCTCCGGAAAAAAGAGCTCCCAGCCGAGAAATAAGAATACCTAACTGGACAACAATTATAATAAGGAGGCCAATTTCAATATATTTTAAGTACTCATTCATTAAACTTATTATCGACAATGGGACGAAAAAAATCAAATAATCACTATTTAGAGGCTATTTTTACCTAAAATAAACAAAAAAAAACATTTTTCTCAAAAAAAATAAGATTTATTTGACAAGGGGGTTTTTCATAACAAATACTTTTATTATCGATCATTAATTAGTTGATTATATCAATAATCAGGAGGAATTTCATGGATCTTGAAAAAGAAAAGCAGATTGAAGATGCTTGGAGTAAAGAATCGATAATGGATGTTGAAATCAACATTATCGAACGGATGATTGGATGTAGAACCGTGGAAGCTGTAGAAGCCGCCATTAGTTACGCCCAATTCTTGAGACTTTCCGGTTTGGACAATGATAATTACCCCCTCTTCCTCCGTCTTTTGGAAGTGGAAAATCATTGGGTAATCGATTCCCTCATCGGAGATAAGGATCCCTTTCTCCTTCTTAGCTCAATTCATCCCAATAACTATCTTCTTCTTAACGCTTATAAGCTTTTGACGAACTGGCACCCCGGTGGTATCTATCCTAAAACACTAGCTATTATTCTTGGTGTACTGCAGGCAGCCTTCAGCTCCCCCAAAGACGGTTACCGAATTTACAATGTAAGTATCAACGACGTTAACAACTTGGGTAAGCACCTTAATAAGGAACTTGGTCAGGATGACCCCAACAACCGTTGTATCCTCGACATCCTTGACAGACTTGGTGCTCTTGCCGGTACTACCGAAAACGAAAGCATTGAACAAATGGCCCGACAGGCTAACAGTATCAGAACCTTCTTCTTCGATATGAGAAAGAAAATGGAAGATATTATACCTCAGGTATTGCTTGTTAAGTCCGATTACATCGCCAAGGAAATCGCACCTGAAAAGGTTTTTGCCTAAAGGCTTGAAGGAGTAAACGAATAATGAAAGAACTTTTCGAAAAAAAACAGTCTTGGACACAAGCCGATATTGCTCAGATTGAGTATAGCCTTCTGAAAGGCGTTATGGGCTGTAGAACTATGGAAGCCGTAGAAGCCTCCATGACCTATGCCAACTATCTGAACAGCATTGGTATCACCAGCAGTAACTACCCCATTTTCCTTAAGGTACTGGGCGTAAGAAACCACTATGTTATCGATGCCCTTCTAGGGACTCGTGACCCCTTCCTGTTTATGAGCTCAATTCAGCCTAACTACTTCATCGTAGCGACCTGTTTTAGCTTTCTCGCAAAATACCATCCCGCAGAAATCTACTCTAAAACTCTGGGTATTATTCTCGGTGTATTCCAGGCTACCTACAACAATCCCCTGGATGGTTACAACCTTTATCCCCCCACCATCGCCGACATCAACAGCCTCGGTAAACATCTTATCGAAGAAAAAGGACAGGATGACCTTCTTAACAGGAGTATCCTGGACATTCTTGACAAAGTAAGCGAGCTGGAAGGTCAGGGAAAGGATGAGGAGATGGAAGATCTGGCGGTTCACGCACATAATATCAGAAATAATTTCTTCGACTCTACTAAGCAGCTTGTACAGGTTATTCCCGATGTTATCCTTAAGACCGAACCTAATCTGGATCCGGAAGTAGACCCCAGAACCCAGAAGCCCCTGGCAGAAGTTGAAGGTCAAGCAGCTCCCAAGGCAGCCCCCGCAGCAGCTCCCGCACAGGAAGAGGCTCAGGAAGAAGCTACAGAAGAATAGACTATGAAAGATCATAGACCTAATCGGAATTAATAACCTGTCCTCTTTCTGGGACAGGTTTTCTAAGGAGCGTAAGAATGAAAACATGGGAAGAAGCCGGTTGGCAGGAAAGTGACCTGGACAAACTTGAGCTGAGCTTTCTAAAGGAATGCATCCTGTGCGATGATCCCGTGAAGGTATCGGTTGTTCGGGCCTACGCCGCCTATCTTAATCAGGTGGGAGTTCATCCCGATAACTACCCTATTTTCCTCAAAATTATGGGTGTAAACAACCACTGGGTAGCAGATAGCCTTTTGGGATCGAACGATGAAACAACTTTTTTCCAACTCGTACAGCCTAACTATTTCATTATCAAAGAGTGCTTCCGCATTCTTACCGATGCGAAACGAGGCGGAGTATACCCTAAGATTCTCCTAATGGCTATTGGTATGCTAAGCCAAACCTATTTCAATCCCGTAGAGGGATACCGGGTTTATCCTTTGGATACAACCGATTTGAATAATTTAGGTAAACATCTGGATGAAACAAAGGATCAGATGGATAAGCTGAATAGCACAATCCTCGTAATCCTCGACAAGTTGGCCTCCATGCTTGATCCGGGACGTCTGGAAACGGTAGATGAAAAAGTAATGGCCGTGGCAGCGCAAGCGAATAATATTCGAGGGAAATTCCTGGATATGACCAAGTCACTCAACGAATCCATCCCCGATCTCCTTTTGGAGACAGACGACTACACAAAGTACGAAACAAAACCGGCCGACGTACAATAACGACGGAAGGAAAGCTAATTCATAGGGGCTGTCGAAAAAGTAAAATTGCGATAGCCCCTTTTTCATGCCGTTTTATCTATCCTGTGATGAAATGGTGTCCCGACAAGATTACGCTCTAATCTGTTCCCAAGATGTACGACGTTCACTGCTATGCAGGCCAATATCCACTCGGTGTTGATGTTATTCATACCTGTTGTCTGAAAGCGCCTAAATTTCCAGTTTGCTTTGATTTGTGCAAAGGCGCCTTCAGCTTGAATACTACGGTTAACTCGAATCTCCTTTCCTTCATCGCTGCCGATAAGATCATATGCCGTTTTATGATAGGCTTCTAGCCGAAGATTTGCCTGTACCTGCTTGTAATCTGCTCGACTCCTTTTCATGCATTTGTCTCGCTCTTTACAGGTCTTACATCCCCTTTTACATCGATAGATATTTGTTTCTGTTTGGTAGCCATATTTATTTTTGCTTTTTCTTGTATAAGTTTTCACCAGTTTCTTATTTCTTGAGCAAATATAGTAATCTCCTTCCGGGATATAGGTCATGTTTTCTTTGCGTCCAATGTCTTTTCTATAAGCCCTCTTCTTTGACTGTTCATAATACTGAGGCTTAATATAGGCGCGAATATTCTGACTTTCCAAATACTCATAATTCTGTTGACAGTCATAACCACTGTCAGCGCAGTAGCTTTCATACTTCCAAGGAAGATTTTCTTGGATTTTATTCATCGCAGGAATCAAGGTATTGTAATCAGTTCTATCGTTACTTGCATTAGTTCCGACAATGTAGTTGCTGTCTACCGACCTGCAGGTTGTACGCCGGTTTCAGTTGGCCATTACCCATGTAATCCTCTTTCATTCTCATGAATGTTGCATCGCTATCGGTTTTACTTTCACAAGATTCTTCGAGGTTGTTTTTTTCCAGACAAAGGTGTATTTCCCCGCTTTTGATTCTATTTTTGTTCCGTCCTGATAAACGACTTTTTTCCCGAGTTCCTCCAGATTATTAAGACGAACTGCGACTTGATAAAAGAGTTTTTCAATAGCATTAGAGTGAGTATGAAGGAACCGATCGATTGTTGAATGATCAGGAGCTTTTCTCCCGTCTAATACTCGTAGGAGAAACAGATCGCGATTGCAAAGACGCTCCATATCTCTGCTACTGTATTTCTGTTGAACCCTGGCATAAATGATTATTACCATCATTATGTAAGGTTCTACGGCAAGAGGACAACCGGCCTTCTTTTTCTCAATGTAAAACTCAGAATAGTCTAATTTCTGTAGTAAAAGTAAAATAGCCTGCTCTTGTGGGGTTAAATCAAGGGGAATTGTCAGATTTAAGTCTAAAAAGAGTTGCGTTTGTCCGCTAAAAAATATATTATCCATGTGTGCTACTAATTGTTTGTGGTAAAACAAATTATAGCACATTCGGAGATTGTTCACAACCTCCTTTTCTTTTTAAATCGATACAGCGTATATAGTTATAAATAGAAGAGGGGCTGCCTAAAGTCAGAATGACTTTTGCGACAGCCCCTTTTTTATTGTCCTTTTATTTTATAGGAGGAAGGAATTATCGGTCTCGACGAAAGTTTGACACAACCTGATCTAACGCTTTACGAACACGGTTGAATAGACCTCTCCAGCCTTTGGGTTTTACTTCTTCCACAGGAGAAGACTTAGAAGTAGGAGATTTCTTAACATCGGCCGGCACATTTTCTTCCCACTCAGCTTTTGCATCAAGAACCTCTTCTGAAGTTTCTTTTGAAGGAACTTCTACAACCGTTTCTTCCGGGAGAGGTTCACGGGCAACCTCTTTTCTTTCTGTCGGAGCGGATGACATTTGAGATAAATTGATAGGAGGAGCTTCTTTCTGACGGGGATAATCCGTTTCCTGGCGTACGGGTAAGACAGTATTGTGACTCTTCCGTTCAAGGGATTCGGACGGTTTATCCGAACCGGTGGGGAAAGACATATCCCCCTCACGGCTATTGGCAATCCCGGAAGAAGGAGGGGCGGAGACTTTCTCTCCCTCATCCAACTTAGTGCCATCCAGCATATCCGGTCCACTACCGGTGGATGTCTTAAAATCGTAGGAAACCGCCTCTTTGGGAAGCTCTCGTTCCTCGATGTTCCAGGCTTCTTTTATTATTCCGCTCCCCGAATAAGCCGGGCCATCGCCCCCCTTAAGGTAGGGCCGTTCATCACGGGAAATCTCTCTGTAATCACTATACTCGGCTTCGGAGGCCCCATCAGTATCACCATTAGGAATGGGTTGTCCCGTTTCCCCGGAAGCGGGCTTTCTAAATTCTCCTCTCTCCGATGAAGCCATATTTCCGTCAGGAGAAGATAGATTCAGTGCTTCACCTCCCTCCCGACCGGTGTAATGTCGTTGCAAGTCATCAATAACCGTATTAACCCGCTCTTGCTCCCGAGCTTGGCCTTCTACTTTTTCTTCCAAAAAACGGCGGGAGGATTCATTTATCCGAGAGGCTCTATATTCCCCTTTAATACGATCGCTCGGAGAACGTTTCCTGGATCTCGGATTAACGCCTTCTTTCCGGCTACTCATAGCCGGACGATAACCTTTATTTACGTCAGGATTATCTTTTTCCGGTTTCCCGGGGAGAGAAAATGCCCCGCCCCAGCGGGAATAATCTCCTTCCCGATCAAGCTCGTCAGCTGTTCCCGCTATCTTATCCGAGGAATCAGCCCTATTTCCGAATTCCCCATTTACAGCAGAAGAGGCTCGCTCTTTTGTCCCAAGGGAATAGCGGTCCACATCGTCTTCGGATAGTTCCTCGACAGCAAGGGGCTCCTCTTCATCATCATCGAACTCGATAAGCTCTTCGGAACGGATATCGGACCCTATCATCTGGCTATATCTCTGGGTAATTTCATCATCATTCCAAATATGAATACCCCTTTGAGCTCTAATCCACTCTTCAAAGTGCTCTTCAATCTCGATCAGGGAAAACCTTTCACCGGGAGAAATAAAAAGCCCCTCGGAAAACTGCAGAAGCTCCTTATAGGTCTCTGATTTCTTCTCGTCCTCCCCTACCTTTCCCAATAAAAGGGAAAGGATTCGGGTAAGAGAATAGATATCCCTATTTTCCACATCCGACGGTGTTTCATCGGCCTTGATCTCATCGGAAAACCAGTCCGTCTCATAGGTATCTTTTTCCCCCTCAAAAAAAGGAAGGAGATTCCGTTCAAAAACACCGGTCAAACGAGCCATTCCATCTACCCGCCCCTCCTTGGGAACAAGGACTTTTTCATCGGTCAGAGAACCGTGGCGGGCCGAAGAGCGTTCCATAACAAGAAGGGCTTTCAATAGGCGGGAGAAAACATTTACGCTAAACTGTATCGTAATATTCTGTCCTTGGGAGAGGACTTTTTTCAATGTCTCCCCTTCGTACCAGTTGTAAGTAAGATACATCTGATCGCCCTCCAGACCAATATCAAAGGGAACAATAAGATGGGAATGCTGGATATTGTAGACCGATTTGGTCAATCCCAGAATGAAATCCTGTCCCTCCGCAGAAATCTGCTTAATGGGACAGTTTAAAAAATCAATATAAAAACGGGCCGCCGAATAGAGAGCCTTGGCGCTATACCGGATAAAATATCTGTTCCGCTCAAGCTCTTCCTGTAGAATATAACAGTTACTGATTATCTGCCCGCTTTTCATGTATCAGGACTTCCGCTTATAATAATCCATGAAAGACTGGCCCAAACCAGCATAACGGTCATCAATTTCCTTCTGCTTTGTTTCGTCCCGTTCAGAAAAACTCTTACGAAAATAGTCCGTAATATAACACTTCCTGTCATAGAGATTCTTCCCTATCTGCTGGCCCTCTTTTTCCGCATCCTTCAAAACATCCCCCACAAATACGGACTTACATATCTTGCTAATCCTTTCCTGGGAAATAGACTCCATCAAGCTCAATCGACATTCGAAATCTTCAATACTCAAACTATCAAAGTTGTCCGGCTTTAAAAGGGTCAGGAACCGGGTTTTTTCTTCCCTATGCCAACCGAATTTATCCTCCAGCCCCCAGATTTTCATCTTTTGCGTTTCCAAATCGGCCTTATTATAATCGATTACAACAACATAGGGTTTATTCTTGTCGTCATGCTTAACCAAATAGTTATTGGGGTTTCGATCTTCATCAAAAAAGAGCCAGCGGTTCAGAAGATCATTAGCCAAAACCTTGATAAAGGGAGGCTCCAAGTAGTTGTAGCTGCTAATCTGCATGGCATTTTCCACATGTTTCGTCGCCCGATACAGGGTGCCGTCATAATTAAGCAAAATGGCAGGGGCGGCGGGAGTATTAAGGATAAAATCCATAAAATAAGCCATTTCCTGAATTCTCAGTTCCCGAGCTTCTTCATAATCAACCTTCTTGATTAACCAGGGATCGCCGTTTTCATCCACAGCGCCCGTATATCCCCGCACCTTGGCGGGAAAGGGGGCGTAATCGTCATTCCCGATATCTTCGAGCTTGAGCCCCCGCATTTTCTCTATCAATTCTTCTACCGTTAAATCCAGGTACAGGAATTCTCTAATTTTCGGATCAGCCACCTGATCAGAAAGTTTCATATCAATAACGTCGCCAGCCATATGCGTCCTCCGCGTCACTCGTTATAGCGTATTTTTCCGTTACAACACCCTTATCGATGTACAAGTAAGGGCCCTTAGTCGGTATATTCGTATAAATAATTATATGATTCTTAATACCAATGATATCCCTCCAAATACCTGATTTGTTACCTGTTTGCCACATGGGATTGTGGCCTACTATGAAAAGAGAATCCTCCGCCATTCCCAGTTTTTTATTCATTTTACGGATATCACTTTCTCCATATTCCTTAAGACTGGGAGTCCCGCGAAATTCATGGAGCCGGTTCCAGATTAACTGCCGGTAGTAGTCCGGATTATCTTCCACATCAATGATTTCCTGCCGGGTAGCACCGTTTCTGACAGGCCCCGCATGGGTTATGACCGCATTTTCCGCCAAAATCAAAAGAGGAAGAGATTCGAAAAAGTCACTCGTGGCTTCTACATACTCATTCCCTCTCGTGGCGTCCAGATGCTTTTGGAACTCCAGGCCCTGCTGAACAGCGCTCTTGGCCAATCTCGGTTCGAAAGTATCGTGATTTCCCCGAATGTAAATAACATTCTCGCCGTAAGTCAGGATAAGTTGGTAAACTTCTTCCAATACTAAAAGGGAACTGTCCATCTCCTTCATCTGGCCGGTCTGATCGTTATGCACACCGTCACCTATAATAACAAGATAGATCTCTCCCCTTTTCAGGCGTTCTGCGTTATCTTCATGGGCGACAATAGCCTTTAGGTTATCGATAGCGCCGTGAAGATCACCCACAATCAGCATAGGCTTATCGGAGTCGAGTAAATCCAAAAGCCCTCCTGGATGACCATAGCTGTTGGTAATCCTCCCGGGATAGTTGTTTACAACATTAATAACCTGTCGAATTTGTTCTACACTGATACTCATATTCCCAATCCTGTATTAAGTATTATTCCTTCCTCTTTCGAAATCAAGATAATCTTTCGGAGGATCCACTTCCCGCTCTTCCCTCTTGAGCCGAACCAACAGGATTCCGGGTATAATATCTGCCAGAGTCTTGGTATGGTCAAAATAAGCGTCCCTTATATTGTAGGCGTGATTAGCCAGATTTGCTTTTACCTGATCCCCGCCGGTACTGCCCAAAAGGGCGATTCTATCCAGGCAATGGAGTATAGTACAGTTAATATCCTCGTTCTGGTCTCTCTCTTCAATAAGAAACTTTCCCAGATTATGCAGGTCCTGTATGTCCAGATTATAAATCTGGTAACCGTCGTCGGGTTTATAATAGGAGTACTCTATAATCCCCAGAATAGCGAGAAGAACCTTTTCATAAATCTGTCCCGGATGCCAGGTAGAAAGCTGCTGGAAAGCATACTTTACAAGAATAGCGTTGGCCTTAATTGTGGTAAAAAGCAAACGGGGCTCCGAATGCCCTATCAGCTCGTCCACAACCCATTTATTATTGGACTCAAGAGTCTTTAAAAAAAGAGAATAATTTTTGCTGGTAATACCCACATGATGCAAATATTTGGCAAAAGCCATACTGGTGCCCACCTGATGTGGGGTCGCCGTTCCCAGAATCCCATCATAAACTAGATGACTATTCCTTTGCAGCAATTCGGATATCTCATTAAAGTTTGAATATTCATCCATTAAATTTGCCCTGTCAAAGCTTTATTATTATATATATCGGTTTAACCTAACTTTAAGTATAAGGGGGAAGCCGCCATTTACAACAAGTTTTATAAAAAATGAAAAAATTGAGTAGATTTATTGGGAAAAACATACGAACGTTATAATATGGCAACCCAGAAAGAACGAAAACAGCAATTCTCTGATCTTACGGAATTTGCCCGTGTCCACGGCTGGTGTACTCAGGTAAATAACCAAATAAACGTCTTTTTGGAGTCGATTAGCGATGAAGAAAAGAGAGAGTGGTCGGAAGAGCTTTTCCGTAAACTAGAGAGCGGCCCGGACACCCTTTCGGAGATTCTTGTTCTCTTTGTCCTTCTCTTCAGACTGGGAAGGGATGGAAACCATCTTTCTGAACTCATCCTACCTTTGTTGCAGGGACGGATAAACCTCGTGGATATGCAATTTTGTTTTTCCCACTTCTTCGGAGGCAATACCATTCTACCCCAGGATCTGACCTTTGACCTCACCACCCGTAACTTCCTCTCTTTCAGAGCGGCTGTTACCAAAGCTATGAAAATAGAACACACCATCTCCAAGGTCTCTCCGGAAAACACGGTACTCTACCTGTTGATCCTTCTCTCCCGCATGGACCTGAACGAACAGAATAAGGTAATGAACGCCCTCCTGATTTCCCGGATTGATACGGACCTCCCCGATTCGGTCAAACGGGATATCTACGCCTACCTGAAGCACATAATCCCCATCATTAACGATGTGGTGGAACAGGGTGATAAAGGTCTTAGTAAAAGCTTCAACCGCCAGGACGAGCCAAAGCTCTCCGAACAGGAAAAGGCCATACCCCATACCTACCTCGACCTAAAAGACCCCCTCCCGGACCTGGCTCCCCCGGAAGACACAAAACAAAAAAAAGGCCCCCAGGAACGAATCAGTGCCCCAAACAAGCCACTTACACTCGAAAGAGAAACCGTTCCCCTTCAAGAAGCGGAAAATAATACTGCCGAAGAGGGATTAAACCGCGATATAGGAGGTCATTTTGACAAGCGACCATTCTCATCTGACACCCCGGCCTATAACGTTCAGCCCCCCGTCTCCGGCGGCCAGGATCGAGATAGAGAAGCCGCTCTCCCCGACCTGGGTTCCTTAACTTCTCCCGCCCGGGACTCCTTCCCCGACAGACAAGCCTCCCCTGATAGGACGGGGGAAACGGAGGATTTAACCCCACCCCGGGAAGAATGGCTACAGGAAAAACCGGCCGTCCCCAACGGGGAAAGGGATATGAGACAATTTTACAGCCAAGAGGACGTCCCCCGGGAAGAAACAGGTCCAAAGGGTCCCAGGGAATTTGAAATTAACTTTAGCGGCGATTCGGACTTCCTCAAGTCACTAATGGATATGCTGGAAAGTACTAAAATGCAGGTTGAACAAGCTGAATCGACTGAATCGACTGAATCGGCTGGATCGGCTGAATCGGCTGAATCGGCTGAATCGGCTGGATCGGCTGGATCGGCTGGATCGGCTGGATCGGCTGGATCGGCTGGATCGGCTGGATCGGCTGGATCGGCTGGATCGGCTGGATCGGCTGGATCGGCTGGATCGGCTGGATCGGCTGGATCGGCTGGA
>JAQQAP010000004.1 GCA_028533045.1 Spirochaetales bacterium
TGGAAGGGCTGGTTTCTTTTCGGGTGTTTTCCCAGTCTTCCCATTCATAAAAAAAGCAGCCCCGGGGACTGCTTTTCCTTGCCAGACCGATTCTAAAGATCCCTGACCAGTCTTACAAAGTTATATATCCTGATTGCGTCACCCTGGGGAGCATCGCTGTAGTAGTAACCGTTATCCTCCTTCGTGAGGGTGGAAAGGATGTCCGATTTGGGATCGCTTCTCTGACATCCGGCTCCATGTACATCAAGCCAGCCCTGCTCATAACCCATGGCCCGACCGAAGGGAATGTAAACGGCGTAGAGGGCGTCCCGGGAAGGACTCAGGTGGGTCGTGCCGGTCCAGTACCAGGGGTAGTCCTCCTGGAACTCTTCGTTAGAGATAGGGGTGCAGTTGAAGAATTCCGTATCGATCGCCGGTTTGCCGTTGTAGTCCGGTCCGTTCCGGTAGTCGATCAGGCTCTGGAGTTCCTTGGCATTGGGGAGTCTCCAGTCGCTGTAACCCAGATAGTTTTCTTCGTTCTTTTCCTGAACCCAGGCCAGAGCCTCTTTCCAGGCCATTCCGGTCTGACTGTCGTCCTTTGTCCACATCAGTCCGGTGGCCTTGTCGGAAATCGTACCGTTTGTGTTGTCCTCAAAGTCATTAATTCCGTACTGCTCGTTTCCCCTGACCAGCTGGACAAAGTAGGTTTTATCCTCATCGCCGAAGGGCATTTTCGCTTCGTATCCCTTGATTCGACCGTCGGCGAAGTTCACTCCGAAGTAGAGTTTGCTATCCGGATCGGGATCGGTGCTCACATAAACATTGGAGGAGAGGTACTGGGAGTCGATGATTCTTTCCCGTTTTTCCCGCTCTCCGTAGGCGAAGTTAAAGACACTGTCGTCGATAAAGGGAATCAGCCCGTCGGTATTTTCCGCCATCACATCCGGATCGGTGCCGGTGAACTGAATCAGCGAGTAGAGTTCCTTGGCCGTGGGCAGTCTCCAGTCGTTGTAGCCGCCGTAGTTCATGGCGTTGACCTCTGCCACGTAATCTTTGGCTGCGGCGAAGGTCATTTTGTCCTCCTTCGCCGGTGTTTCCAGGGTGGTATTGGGACCGATCATCCAGGTCAGGGCCGTATTGTTATCAAAAACGGTCGTGCCATCCTGGCTGACCGTGTAGGAGGGGCGAAGTCCTTCGTATTGAGCGTCCTGCCCGTAAAAATCCTGGTCCGCCGATTGAACCGCTTCGATTTCCGATGAGTCACCATAAAAAAGGGTCTGATTCGTATCCACAATGGGGTAGGTCCTGCCCGTGGATGTCACTTCTGCGGCGACCTCCTCCGGCGAGGCTGAATCGTTAGTGACGGCCGATCCGTTGCTTGTACATGCCATAGCGGAGAGCGCCACGGCTCCGGCCAATAAAGAGAGTCCTTTGTTCCAAATCTGCTTCATTATTTCTTCCTTCTGGGGTTTTATGCCACTTTAAGGCGGGGCAAGAAAAGAATCGTCCTATTGGCACTATTCGGACTTTTTTCTCATTTCTGCTTTAAAAAAAAAGCAAAACTCCTATTATGATAAGTATGATCATAGAATTGGCTCAGTTCCTTAAGGATTCTCCCTTTCCCTGGTGGGAGTGGGATATAAAAAACAACAGGGTAGTATTTAATGACTTAAAGGCTACCATGCTCGGATATGACCCGGCCCGTTTTCATGGCAAGGGGTACGGGAATTTTACGGACCTTCTTCACCGGGAGGACTATGAAAGGACTATGGATGCCATGAGGGTTGTCCTGGAGGGAAAGGCTGATCTTTATAAAATCGACTATCGCATCCTTGCCTCGGACGGTAAGTACAAATGGTATATGGACAGGGGATTTGTGACCGAAACAGAAGAGGGGCGCCCCGTAAAAATGAGGGGCATCGTTATCGATTTGGGTCAGGAAAACAGCTTTGCCCAGGCTGCGGAGATCCTTTTGGATATGATTAAAACTTCCCCGACGAAAACACGGGACGGCCGGAATATTCCCATGTATACGGTCTGTTCCAACTGCACCAAGGTCAAGGTTCCCCCGGACAGGTGGATACCCGTGTCAAAGGGAATGCTCTCCGCTTTGAAAGGTGCTCCCTCGCACGGACTCTGCCCCGAATGTTTTACCCGTCTGTACCCTCAGATGGCTGAGTATCTGGATGAATCCTGAGGAGCAGGATTTGGTTATCTATGTCCTGATTATTGCGTCCTACCGCTGGGAGGGGCCGAAGGGTCCCTGCCGAAGGCAGGGACGGGAGCGATAGCGGACTCCCGGACATAGAGGCGACCGGACCGGAGGGACGGGCGGGGGCCCAAAATAACGGAAAGATGATCATATTTTAACACAAATAGAACAATCGGGACTTGGCAACAAGTTAGGATGGCATCGAATCAGGACAGGGAGGTTACCCTTTGAACCGAAAGGAACGATGCCGCATCCTCATTGAGGGATCGGGGCGGCTTTTAAAAGATTTGGGAGAGGAGATTGAAAAATCCTTTTCCGTGCAGACCATAGACGAGCCCAACGAAGGGGTGGTTATGGTGCGTATGCGCGATTCGGCCCGGAAGGCGCCCTTTTATCTGGGGGAAGTGCTGGTGACCGAGGCCAAGGTCCAGGTGGACGGGGCGGTGGGCATCGGGATTATCCGGGGACATCACCCCAAGCGGGCCTACCGACTGGCCTTGGTGGACGGGGCCTGGAACAGGGGGGTGCCGCAGATTGCCGACTGGACGAAGCGCCTTGTGAAAGAGCGGGTGCTGATTGCCCGGGAGCAGGAACGGGAAGAGGGTCGCATTCTCAAAACCCGTGTGGATTTTTCGACGATGGAAGATCAGGGGGTGGAAAAATGAGTTTTGATGCGGTTCATGACACGCAAAAGGCATTCAGGCTGCTGACGGACTGCTCCGCCTTTCCCGGTAAGACGGCCGATTTGAGTGAGTTGGCCGGTAAAATTTCTCTGGACCTTCCCTTTTCCCGGGGTACGGCTCTCCTTTCCCTTACTCTGATGGACGGGGAAGTGTCCTTTTTTACCGAGAACGAGGGGGCGGCCAAGCGGCTTTCCGAACTGACTTACAGCCGTAAATCCCCTCTGGACAGGGCCCAGTATATTTTAACCGGTACAAATGACCCGGCCCCTTATATGGACGGGGCGGACAAGGGCGACTTGATCGATCCCCACCGGGGGGCCACGATTATCATGATGGTCGACTCCCTGGCCGAGGGGGAGGAGTACGAACTGAAGGGCCCGGGTATTGAAACGGTCAAAAACGTAAAGATCGGCTCATGCCATGACTGGCTGACGCCTCTGGCCCGGGCAAACAAGGAGTTCCCCCTGGGTGTGGAGCTCTATCTTCTGGACGGGGATGACCGCCTGATGGTGCTGCCCCGGACGACTCGAATTCGGAGGGTTAAGTAATGGCCTATATTGCCGTCAAAGGGGGGAAGGAGGCGATTGACGCTTCCCGGGACGCCCTGAAATATGACCGGGTAAAGTCGGGAAAATCACCCGATGTAAGCCTGGTGTCATCGTCCATGGGGGCCTTGGTGGACCAGGTTATGTCCGAGAGCAGCCTCTATTCGGAGACTATGGCCGCCCTGGCTATTAAGCAGGCCCAGGGAAGCCCGGAAGAAGCGGTTTTTCTGATGCGCGCCTTCCGCTCTACCCTGCCCCGGAAACACTACACCCGGGAAGTGAAGACCGATGAGATGAGAGTGACAAGACGTATCTCCGCCGCCTTTAAGGATATTCCCGGTGGTCAGGTGCTCGGAACGTCCTCCGACTATACCCACCGGCTTCTGGACTACCACATGATAAAAGAGTCGCCCGAAGAACTAAAGGCCTGGCTGGAGGAGTACACCGGGCAGGAAGTCACACCGGAAAAGGTAAAAAAATACCCCAAGGTGATCGACTATATCCGCCGGGAAGGGCTCCTGCGGGAGGTCGTTTCCGAAGAGGAAGAACCGGCGGATGTGACAAAAAGGAGCCTCCAGTTTCCCTCGCGCCGCTCCGAGCGTCTGCAGATTTTGACCCGGGGACAAACCGGGGCGGTGACAGCCCTGGGTTACGCCGGGCTGCGCGGCTACGGGGTGCTCCATCCCACGGTAGGCGAACTGCGGGTAGGACATGTGGCTCTGGAGATTCCCAACCCCTACGGAGAGGGGGACGACGAGGATGACAGTTACTACCTGGGGGAGATTCGCCTTACTGAGGTGGAGAGCCTGATTCCCGTATCCACACCCAAGGGACAGGGAAAATCGGATGTGGAGTTTGAGGTGGGCTACGGCATCTGCTACGGGCAGAACGAAACCAAGGCCATTGCCATGAGCATTCTGGACCAGGCCCTGGAGACGGAAGAGGTGGAATTCCCCACCCAGGACGAAGAGTTTGTTTTGATGCACATCGATTCGGTGGAAGCGACCGGGTTTATTTCCCACCTCAAGCTTCCCCACTACGTAACCTTCCAGGCCAAACTGGACAGCCTGAGAAAAGAGGGTAAGGAGAGCGGCAATGACTAAAGAAACAAGTAAAAACTCCTTCCACTTCGCCTTTTTTGACGAAGGCTCGAAGAAGGAGATCCGACGGGCCATCCTCAAAGGAATTGCTATTCCCGGGTACCAGGTACCCTTCGCCAGCCGGGAGATGCCCATCGCCCGGGGTTGGGGAACCGGCGGTTTGCAACTGACCCTTTCCCTGGTGGGAAAGGAGGACACCCTCAAGGTGATAGACCAGGGGTCGGACGAGTCGGTGAATGCGGTCAACATTAAGAAACTGGTCTCCCTAACCACCGGCATTGAAACAACTGACCGGACCGAAGAGGCCAGCCTGATTCAGTCACGCCACCGCATCCCGGAGACACCCTTAAGGGAAGATCAGATTCTGGTTCTCCAGGTTCCCATTCCCGAACCGCTCCGCTTTACCGAGCCCTCGGAAAGGGTCACGAAGAAGCTCCACTCCGAAGGGGAGTACAGCGGCGCCTACCTGATGCTTTTCGAAGAGATTATCCGCCACGGCAAAATGACGACCGGAGCGGACCATCCGGTGGAGGTGGAGGACCGTTACGTAATGGCCCCCAGCCCCATTCCCAAGTTCGATAACCCCAAGATGCACCGCAACCGGGGGCTGATCCTCCTGGGGGCGGGCCGGGAAAAGAAGATCTATGCGGTCCCTCCCTTCTGTAAGGTGGAATCCCTGGGCTTTGAGGATTATCCCTTCGAGCAGGAGGATATGACCGGCCGCCGTTGCCGTCTCTGCGGAGCGGAAGGGGTTTTCATGGATGAACTGGAGGACCCGGAAACGGGCAAAGCCCAGTACCAGTGTAACGATTCCAGCTACTGTCTGGGCAGACTGAACAAGAAACAGGAGGAGAGCGCCTGATGAATGCGGCTCAAACAATCAAGGAAGATAATCGGCTCTTCACCGTTCGGGGGGCCTCCAAACAGTACGGTCCGGGCTGCGAAAACTGTGAAAATGAAACGACCCGGAAACTAGAGAAAAACTACTGCCCCCACTGCGGTACGGTCTACGCCCTGCAGAAGGTGGACTTTGACCTTTTTGAAGGGGAGATCCTGGGAGTCGTAGGTGAATCGGGGAGCGGAAAGTCGACTCTGATGCAGTGCCTTTACTTTGACCAGGAAGTCAGCGCCGGGGAAGCCTACCTGAGTTCCTACGAAGAGGGAGAGGAAAACCTCTTTGACTGCTCCGACCAGGCCAAGCGCTATATTCGCAACTACCACCTGGGAAAGGTTTACCAGAATCCTATGCTGGGACTTAAAATGAACTTCTCCTCGGTGGCGAATATTGCGGAGAAGATGATTGCCGCCGGGCACCGTAATGTGGGAGAGATGAAAGACCGGGCCGGGGTTCTCCTGGACCACGTGAACATCCCCCCCTACCGGATGAACGAAGCTCCCAAAAAGTTCTCCGGCGGGATGCAGCAGCGGGTCCAGATTGCCAAGGCCCTCTCCAACAATCCGCCGGTCCTCCTCCTGGACGAGGTGACCACCGGTCTGGACCTCTCGGTTCAGGCAAAAGTTCTCGATCTCATAAAAGTTATACAAAGGGACTTTAAGGTAACCATCATCCTCGTATCCCATGACCTTTCGGTTATTCGCATGCTGGCGGACCGAACCATGGTGATGCTGAACGGAACGGTAATTGAACGGGGCCTGACCGACCAGATTTTGGAAGACCCCCAGCACCCCTATACCCAGGAACTGGTCCACTCCCTGCTTTAGGACCGAAGGAGCAAAGTATGTACAGACTGACTAACGGACGGATTATCACACCGGAAAAGATACTCAAGGGCTTTGATCTCATCATCGCCCACGGGGATATCGTAGACATAGCCCTGACCGACGAAATAGAAGATAAAGATAAAATGGAGACAATCGATTGCGACGGGGGCTTTATTATGCCCGGGTTCATCGACATCCACTCCGATTACATCGAGCATATCGCGGCTCCCCGGCCTACAAGCATGATGAAATTCCCCCTGGCCCTCCACGAGGCGGAGCGGGAACTGCTGACCCACGGGATCACCACCATGTTCCACTCCCTGAGTCTCTACAAGAGCCAGATGTTCGATACCAAGCCCATCCGGCAGCCGGAGAATGTGGATAAAATTGTCAGCTTGATCCACGGCTCCCATGTGTCAAAGCACCTCATTCGTCACCGCTTCCACGCCCGTTACGAGATAGATAACCTGGACATGGTAGACCAGCTGCGCCGTTACATCGAGGAGGACAAAATCCACCTGGTGTCTTTCATGGACCACACCCCCGGCCAGGGGCAGTA
Source organism: Spirochaetales bacterium (assembly GCA_028533045.1). Lineage (GTDB taxonomy): Bacteria > Spirochaetota > Spirochaetia > DSM-2461 > DSM-2461 > SZUA-368. Next base: position 6,801 of record JAQQAP010000004.1, read on the forward strand.
TAGGGATCTGGAAATCTTCCGGCACACCCTCAAGGGTTACAGAAAGATGAGCGATGCCGAGGTGGATGTGGCCATCATGGAGCAGCAGGCAGCGGAAAAAATCACCCTCGATACGATTGGAGAGCTGACAAAGATGGCCCTGGACCGGGGAATCGCCGTGGCCTCCCATGACGATGATACAACGGGAAAAATCGACCTGATCCAGTCCTTCGGCACCACCATAAGCGAGTTCCCCATTACGATGGAAACCGCCCGTTACGCCCATGAGAAGGGGATGCATACCGTGGCCGGAGCGCCTAATGTTCTCCTGGGGGGATCCCACTCGGGGAATCTCTCCGCGGCGGAAGCGGTGGTGGACGGATCGGTAAATATTCTTTGCAGCGACTACTACCCGGCGGCTCTGCTTCATGCGGTCTTCCAGCTCCATGAAGAGTACGGCCTCTCCCTGGTGGACATGGTCAATCTTGTCACCCTGAACCCGGCCAAGGCGGTCAATATGGATGAGACCATCGGTTCCCTCGAAAGGGGAAAGAAAGCGGACATTTTAGTAGTGGAACGACTGGAGGACCAATTCCCCGCCGTAACCAACGCTTTCGTAGACGGGAAGCCCGTCCTCACAACCACCTACAGGAGATAGAAAATGAAAACACTACCTCAAAAGGGGCTCATACACGCAGGCTCGAAGTTTATTAACTCCCGGCTGGGGATTTATACGGAAGTGGGCCCGGACAACCACCTGGAAAACACCGGTCTGGACGACTACTCCTACACCGGCCCCCACTGCATTATACAAAATGCGGAGATAGGTAAATTCGCCAACATTGCCGCCCTGGTACGCATCGGCCCGACCGATCACCCAATGGACAGGCCCACTCAGCACCACTTTACCTACCGGCGCACCATGTACGGCTTTGATACCAAAGACGATAGGGAGTTCTTCAAATGGCGGGAAGAACAGAGCCTGACAATCGGCCACGACACATGGATCGGCCACGGGGCGATTGTCCTTTCCGGTGTGAATATTGGAACGGGTGCCGTTATCGGAGCCGGCGCTGTGGTGACAAAGGACATTCCCCCCTATGCGGTGGCTGTGGGTGTCCCAGCCAAAGTAGTGAAGTACCGCTTCCCCGAAGAGCAGCGGGAGGCCTTGCAGAAAATAGCCTGGTGGGACTGGTCTCACGAAAAGATTAAGGCAGCCATGGGAGACTTTTGCGGCACCATGGAAGATTTTATCAAGAAATACGGAGAGTAAAATGGAAAACATGCTGGAAATCAAAGATTTGGGAAAAAACTTCCGTATCCACGACCTGAATAAGAAAATCTCCGCCTGTCAGGGCATTAACCTGACCTTGAAAGAGGGGGAGTTCATAGGAATTACCGGCCGTTCGGGCAGCGGGAAATCGACCATTCTCAAGATGATCTACCGCACTTACTTGCCCGACGAAGGGGAAATCCGCTACAATTCTGCCCAATGGGGTCTCATGAGCCTTTCCGAGGCAGAAGAGAGACAGGTTCTTTACCTGCGCAAGTATGAATTGGGTTATGTGAGCCAGTTCCTCGATGTACTCCCCCGTATGAGCGCCCGTTCTATTATTGAGCAGGCCGTTCTGGAGATGGGAAAAACCCTTGAGGAAGCCCGGGAGGAAACGGTGCGTATGCTAAGCCATTTTGAACTGGATGAAACTCTTTGGGACAGTTATGCCGCCACCTTTTCCGGGGGCGAAAAACTCCGTCTGAATATTGCCCGGGCCATGGTGAAACACCCCCGGCTCCTTCTTCTGGACGAACCCACCGCCAGCCTGGACAATCACTCTAAAATCAAAGTCCGCCAGCTCATAGAGCAGCTCAAGGCGGAGGGAACCACCATGCTGGGGATTTTTCACGACATCGAATTTATGGAAGGCCTCTGCGACCGGGAATTCAGTATGCAGAAAGGCCGGGTGGTAGCATGATAAAGGGCGGGGCCGACTTACATGTACACAGCCGCCACTCCGACGGCTCCCAAACGGTGGAAGAGCTAATTCGCCTGGCCGCCGAGAAGGGTCTGAGAGCCATCAGTTTAACCGATCACGATACGATCTCCAGTCTGGGGGAGGCTCTTGAATGGGGAGAAAAGCTGGGAGTACAGGTTATTCCGGGGATAGAGATTTCCGCTTACGACTATGGAAAGGGACGAAAAATCCACTTGCTGGGGTACGACTTTAATCGGGAAGCCCCCCATCTGACGGCCCTCTGCTCCCCCCTGCGCCAAAAACGCCATGAAAACACCCTGCGCCAAATCGACCTGTTGGAAAAAGCAGGTTACCCTGTGACTTTAACCGAGGTGGAAGAAGAAGCGGCCGAAGCGCCCTGCCTCTACAAACAGCACATTATGATGATTCTGATCCGAAAGGGCCTGACCGACAGCCTCTACTCTTCCCTTTACAAGGAACTCTTTAAGGGCGGGGGAATCTGCCGGGGAGACATAGAATACGTCGATGTCTTTGACGCCCTGGACGCCATAAGGGCCGACGGGGGAAAGGCTGTACTGGCCCACCCCGGGCAACAATACAGTTTTGACCTGATTCCCACTCTGGCGGAGAGGGGACTCTGGGGACTGGAATTTAACCACGAGGACCATTCGGAAGAGGACAAAGCTCGAATTAGAGAGCTGGCCGAACAGTACGGCCTGGCCTTGACCGGAGGAAGCGATACTCACGGGGATTACGGTTCCGGCTGTGCCTTGGGAGAGATCTGTGCCCCCGCTGACTTTGCCCTAACAAACGACAAGAGGAGAAGAATTGCCCATGCCTAATGAAATCCCCCGGATGGAAGTAGCCCGGAAAGCTATGGAAGAGTGCGCCCGCTTTCTCATAAGCGATGTACAAAGCAAGCCGGAGAACGAGTGGAAAGGGGGCAACCACAGCGACCTTGTCACAGCCTATGACCGGGAAGTGGAAAGACGCTTGGTGGAAGCTATCTCCGCCGCCTTTCCGGAGGATCTGTTCCTCACCGAAGAGGAAGACCGGGGAACCGGACTGGAGAAGGGAATTGTCTGGGTCATCGATCCCATCGACGGAACCACGAACTTTGTTCACTTTCGTCGGGACTACTCTATTAGTGTCGGATGCTACCGGGAAGGCAAGCCCTGGTTTGGCCTGGTTCTTGATCCGGTAAGGGGAGAACTTTTCGAAGGGATTTCCGGTGGAGGAGCCCGGCTTAACGGCCACGAGCTGCCCCGACTGGACAAGTCAGTCTCCCTCCATGAATCGCTGGTGGACTTTAGCATGAATACCACCCACATCCTCCGACGGGATTTTAAAGCCGATTTAAGCGACCTGGCTCCTTTAATCTGCGGCCATCGGGCTTACGGCTCGGCTTCGCTGATTCTTTGCCGGATAGCCAGGGGGGAATGCCATATCTACCTCTCGGCCAAACTGAGCCTCTGGGATTACGCGGCGGCGGGAATCATCTTAAGAGAAGTGGGAGGAGACTATCTGGAAGGCCGTCGGCAAACTCCGAAAAAAGGGTTCCGCTCAGGCCGCCTCTTCCTGGCCTGGGGTGCCGATAAAGCGGGAAAAGAAATAGAAAAATACTTAAAAGAACGAAATGTTCCTTTAGAAGATTAAAAAATCACATCTCAAAAATACGGGAATTTCTGTTTTTCAAAAAAATGGAAAGGCCCGTTTAAACACGCCCGCACAAAACATTTATTTCCTTTTATCACAACATTTTACAACATTACCATTTAACCGTTTTTTAGCAAAAAACAACATTTCCCTAACTTTTCCCTAACTTTTTTGTCTTAATTTGTTAACCGTTCAAGAGGGAGCCGGTCTCCCGTGAATATTATTTTGGAGGATTCTCATGAAAAAGGTATTATTAGTTCTTATGATGGCAGCCCTCGCTGCTACTTCCCTCGTTGCCAACGGTGGCAGCGAAGCCGATGAAGCTCTTGTTTGGGTATGGTATCCCAACGAATCTACTCCCGAGTTCGCCGATGCTCGTGCTGCTGTAATCGAAGTAGCTTCTACAGCTCTGGGAAAAGAAATCACCGAGCAGCTCACCACTGACTACGCCATTGCCATCGAAACTCTGGCTAACGAAAACGCCGCTCTTTCCTGGTTCGGAGGAGAAGGTTACGTACAGTGTCACGCTAAAGAGCCCGCCGTTCTTCCCCTGGTTACCAACTCCGGTAAGTCCGGTACTCTGGCCGACGCCAAGTACTACTCCATGCTCGGTACCCTTATCGAAAATGACGCCGACTACAAAATCAACGGCGAATACAGCCTGGACACGCTCAAGCAGAAGAGATTCTCCTTCGTATCCAACAGCTCTACCTCCGGTTTCCGCGTACCTTCCAGCATCATCAAATCTAACTTCAACGTTAGCGCCGAAGACCTGCTCGAAGGCGGATCTGACATGGTGTTCTCCGAAGTTATGTTCGGCGGTTCCCACCAGGGTTCCTTCTTTAACGTACTGACAGGTAAGGCTGACATCGGCGCTTTCTGTAACAGCTGTGTTAAGGAATACATCGAATGGAAATCCGGTAGCTACGACGACCCCGCCGCCGGTGACGTAATCGTGGTAAAAAACAACGCCGACGCTCCCTTCGACCAGGTTCCCGGAAAAGAAGTGGTTCTGGTTGCTACCGTGCCCGTACTCAACGCCCCCATCGTAATGAACACCAACGTTCTGACCGACGAAGAAGTTGCCAAGCTGCAGGCGGCTTTCACCAGCGACGCCACTGCTGCCAACGAAATCATCTTTGCCCCCAAGGGCTCCGATGTTAAGGGATTCTTCCGACAGGGACAGAGATTCTGCCTCGTAGAAGACGCCTGGTACGACCCCATTCGGGCTCTTGCCGAATAATCATTACTAAAGTTTATTTAACAATGGGGCGGACCATTTACCGCCCCTTTTTTATCCCCACGGAAGGAGTAAAAAATGGCATTATTGAAAGTTACGGGCCTAACCAAATATTACAACAAGGAAGCCCGGGCCCTGAACAATGTTTCGTTCAAGGTTAAAAAGGGGCAATTCGTGGCTGTCATAGGCCCCTCCGGATCAGGAAAAACTACCTTAATCCGCTGTATTAACAGACTCATAGAGGCCACCGAAGGTACCATTAAATACAGCGAATATGAGAATATTCTTTCCCTAAACAAAAAAGAGCTGCGCCACGCCCGAACCAAGCTGGGAATGATCTTCCAACACTACAACCTGGTGTCCCGCCTTTCCGTATTGGAAAATGTCCTTCACGGCCGCCTGGGCTATAAAAACGCCTTTGCCGGAGTGTTCGGCATCTATTCGGAAGAAGAGAAAGCCAAGGCCGTGGAAATCCTGACCCTCCTGGGGCTGGAAGACTTTATCTACCGCCGCTGCGACCAGCTTTCGGGCGGGCAGAAACAGCGGGTGGGAATAGCCCGTGCCCTCATTCAGGATCCCCGCATGATCCTTTGCGACGAACCAATCAGCTCCCTTGACCCCAGCTCGGCCAAGGTTATCATGGATTACCTCAAGAAAGTTCAGGAAGAGATGGGAATTACCATCTTCATCAACCTCCACCAGGTAGATGTGGCCCGTAAATATGCCGACCGCATCCTGGGATTCAACAAGGGGGAGCTGGTTTTTGACGGACCGGCGGAAGAACTCAAAAACAAGCAGATTAAAGAAATCTACGGGACGGAAGCCAATGACCTCATCCTCAACTAGCGCCCCCTCCCCTAAACTTAAAGAAGCTAACCGCTTCATGCTATTCAACAAGGTCTACCTGATTCTCTTCCTGGTCGGCCTTATCGCCCTCACCACGATCACATCGGCCCGAACGAAATTCGACGGCCTCGATGCGATCAGCGCCATACCTAAAGTGGTAGCCTGGTCCTTCCAGAATTCCCTGCCCGACGCCAAAGCCATTGAGCGTCTGCCTAAAATGCTGGATAAAATGGTGGATACTGTCTTTATGTCCATCATGTCATCGGTGGTCGCCGCCCTGTTTGCCTTCCTCTTCGCTCTGCTCGGCTCCACCACAACCCGGCCCAACGGTTTCTTCGGAGGATTCTCCCGCACGGTAGCCCTGATTTTCCGAAATATACCGGTGGTTGCCTGGGCCATGATATTCCTGCTCACCTTCGGGCAGAGTTCCTTTACGGGATTCCTGGCCCTCTTCTTCACCAGCTTCGGGCTGCTCACCCGCTTCTTCATGGAAACCATAGACGAAGCCTCGGTCAGCACCGTTGAAGCCTTGCGGGCCTCCGGCGCCAGCTATCCCCAGATCATCGCCCAGGGAGTAATACCCTCAACCCTGCCCCAACTGGTCAGCTGGATTCTCTACATGATAGAGGTAAATATTCGGTCTGCCACCCTGGTGGGACTTCTTACCGGTTCGGGCATTGGCTTTATCTTTAACCTTTACTACAAAAGCCTTCAGTACAAAAGCTCTTCCCTGTTAGTCATACTGATTATGATTGTAGTTCTCTCCATCGAGATTATTTCCAATACCCTAAGGAGGAAAATACTGTGAGCAGCCCAATAGTACGAAAGCGAAACGGCAGAATCCGAACAAACAAGATTAACAGCTCCGACTATTTCCTTATGGGAACCATGCTGACTCTCTTGCTCCTGACCCTTTGGGGTTTCGCTGTAATCGACACGAAAGGGGTGGATATGGGAGAAGCTGCCGGACAAACGCTCAAATACGTGGGAGATATGTTCGGACGCCCCCGGGCCCTGGCCACCCACTTTGGTCTAAAAGCCGATGCCTCCGGGCTCCAGGTTCTGGGAGCTGCGGTAAGCGTCCTTCTGGATACGCTGGCCCTGGCCTTCCTTACCACCCTGATCGGAGCCATAGCGGCCCTGGTACTGGGACTCCTGGCCGCCCGTAACCTGACAAGCGCCCGGGTAAGTAACATCCTTAAAGGGATCATCTCCCTCGTGCGGGCGGTTCCCACCGTACTCTGGGTTCTGATTTTCGCGATTGGGGACGGACTGGGAGCGGTGGCAGCCGTTATCGGGATGAGTTTTCATACGGTCGGTTACCTACTCAAGGCCTACTCCGAGTCATTCGAGGAGTTGGACAAGGGTGTTATTGAAGCGCTCAGAGCAGCCGGAGCGGGATGGCTCTCCATCGTCTTCCAGGCGGTCCTGCCCTCTTCGGTGACCTATCTGCTCTCCTGGACCTTCATTCGCTTTGAGATCAACTTCGCCGTAGCCGTAGCCATGGGTGCTGCCGCAGGGGCGGGGGGAATCGGGTTTAACCTCTTTATGGCGGCGGGCTATTTCTTTGATATTCGGGAAATCGGTTACATCACCATTCTGATTCTCATTGTGGCTCTGCTTATGGAGCTTCTGGCCACGAGACTTAAGAAAAAGTACCATATTCACGAGTAGATAAATTAAGGAGCGGCCCTGATGCTTTCACTGCATCAGGGCTTTTTTCTCTTCCTCCGATTCCATAAGCGTCAGAGCCACATCCCTGAACTGATCCTTGCACCGGAGGAAACAACTTACGATTTCCGGGTCAAAGTGGCTCCCCCCATCTTGCTCAATAATAGAACAGGCTTTTGTATGGGTAAAAGGTTTTTTATAAACCCTTTCCGAAATCAGCGCATCATACACATCGGCAATAGCCATAATCCGACAGGAAAGGGGAATCTCCTCCCCCATCAAACCTTCCGGATAACCTTCTCCGTTCCATTTCTCATGGTGGCCGTAAGCGATCTCACGGGCAAAACGCAGGAAGGAATCATTTTTCATATCTCCATCCATCGTATCTTCCGCCCGCTTGAGACTTCCCCAGCCGTAGAGAGTGTGCCGCTTCATCTCCTTGAACTCCTCATCGTCCAACTTCCCCTGTTTGAGAAGAATGGCATCGGGAACTCCGATCTTCCCTACGTCATGAAGCGGGGCGGACTTAACAAGCAAGTCAATCATACCCGGTGTTAACTCCCTGGAATACTGCGGCATTCGCGCCATTTCCTCGGATAATATCTTCACGTATTTTTGAGTACGGATAATGTGATTCCCCGTCTCGTTATCCCGGGTCTCCGCCAGGGAAGCGGCCATGCGAATCGTAACGTCCTGAGTCTTGAGAACTTCCCGCGTGCGCTTTTCCACCATCTTCTCTAAAAAGACTTTTTGGTTTCTTAGCATATCCCGAGCCGTTTTTACGGAAAGCTGAGTTTCCACACGGGCAGAAATCTCCTGAACATCAAAGGGTTTCGTAATATAGTCCACTGCGCCCAGGCGAAAGCCCTTCGTTTTTTTATCTATTTCCGAATTAGCCGTTAGAAATATAACAGGCACATCCTTTGCGCGGGCGCTTTCCTTTAGCCTTTTACAGGTCTCAAAGCCATTCATCACAGGCATCTCTATATCCAAAAGAATTAAATCGGGCAACTGCTCGTCCACAGCCTCCAAGGCTTCCTGGCCGTCGGTAGCGACAATTAATTCATACTGATCGCTCAATGTTTCTACGAGTATATCGATATTTTGCGGTGTATCATCTACCAGGAGTAAAGTGGAATGTTCAATTAGGGACTGGCTTTTATCATTCATGATTCTGTCCTTATAAGTTCAGCGACAAGCTGCTCCGTAAGGGAAGCCGCTCCTTTGAAATCATACTTTTTTACACAAACACCAATCTTATCCAGAGGCACTTCCGCCTCTTCCGGCCAGACAAACATTCTGATTTCCCTGTATTTTTCCCGGGCCGAAGGGATCTTTCTTAAGTCGGCCTGTACCCGAAATTCCCTCAGGAGCTTAATGAGAGACTCTTTGTCCGTATCATTTTTGCTCTGACAAGCCGATAGCACATCGGGAATCCCCGACTGCTGTATATCTGCCACCGCCTCATCCAGAGCGCAGTTGAAACGGGGCCATTGTTCCTGAGCCCCGACCGGATCGTCTCTCTTCAGGGCCTCTTCCAAAAGGGAAGCCGAATTGCGAAGCTGTCCCGCCCCAAGGTTTCCGGCAGCTCCCTTTACCGAGTGAATAAGCCGCCGGGCCGAATCCCAGTCCTTATCTTCGGCGAATTGCTTGTATTCTTCCTGAGTATGGGAGAAATCACGAACAAAGCTGTCCAGCAGTTCAACCAATAAGTCCTCACTGCCGCCTATTCGCTTCAGCCCTTCTTCGACATCAAACTTTTCCAGTCTGCCAAACACATCTTCCATCGTCCGATCCTTCCCTAAACCAGTTCCCTGATCTCTTCAAGCGTGCCCAGAGCATCCTTGAATTTATATTTTCTCAGCTGCCCCTTAAGGGTAACAAACCGGTCGAATGTATCCCGGGGCAGCTTATAGGATTCCATTTCGGTCATTTTTTCCACAACCGTCTTCGGCTGCCTCTTCCGGGCTCCCCCTATCATGTCATCAATCAAAGCCAGCAAACTCTCCCGGGAGATTTCATCCTTCCCGGCCTCTGCGCCCGTTTTATCCGCCTTCATAATTCCCGACGATACGATAGCCGATGTGAGCCGGCTCAATTCTTCGGCGAAACACTCCAAAAGAGTGTCATAAGAGTCGGTTCTCCCTTCACCCAAAGCCGTATTCAACTCGGCGGCCCGCCTCTGCATCTCCCTGGCGCCCAGGTTCCCGGCAGCCCCTTTCACCGTATGGGCCAGCCTTTCCGCCGTTTTCAGATCCCCCTCTTCAAGACAGCGTCGAATGTCACCGGCGTAACCGCCGAGGTCCTCATGAAACCTCATGAGAAGATCCAGATAGAGCTTTTTATTTCCTCCGATCCTGAGCAAACCGTCATCTTCATCCAAACCTTCAATAGAGGGGATTTCCAGAGAGTCCCTTTCGTCCTTTTCCCCCGTCGCCGCCGGCTTATAATAATCGGGCAAAGCTCTTTCTCCCGCTTTAATCCAGCGCACAAGAGTTTCCCACAACTGATGGGGATCAAAGGGTTTTGTCACATAATCATTCATCCCCACCTGCAGCACCTTGTCCTTCACCCCAACCATGGCGTCGGCGGTCATGGCAATAATGGGGAGGCCCTGGAATTCGGCCCGGCTCCGAATCGCTTTGGTCGCTTCATAACCGTCCAGCACAGGCATCTGAAGGTCCATAAGGACACAGTCATAGGAGAGGGAGACTTTCTCTGTCGCTTCTTTTCCGTTATTCACAATATCAATGAAAAATCCTTCCTGCTCCAATGTTTCACGGGCGACCTGCTGGTTGATAATATTGTCCTCGGCCAGCAGAATATGCGCTCCCCGGATCTCCTCGAATCCTTCCGGCTTAGACTTCTCTACGGTTTGCTTTTTACGGGAAGAGAGCGAGGTTCTTCCAAAAACCTGCATGACACTGTCGAAGAGCATGGAGGGGCTGACCGGCTTAATAAGAAATCCGTCCAGCTTTACTTCATCGGCCTGATGCATCACCTCTTCCCGGCCGTAACCGGTTACCATGATAATTTTGGGTTGTTCCACATTTTCCAGGTCCCTGCGGATTCTCCGGGACGTTTCAAACCCGTTGAGCCCGGGCATTTGATAGTCCATGAGAACAAGGTCGTACTCCCTTCCTTCGGCGGCCTTAGCCTGAGTGAGTTCGCGGATAGCCAACTCTCCGCTGGAAACGGCATGGGCGCAAAAGGAAAAATCCTCAAGGTAGGAAAGCAGAACCTCCCGGGCCGATTCATTATCATCAACCACAAGAACATTAATCCCTTTAAGATCTTCCGGAGCCATCCGATTTACTTTCCCGCCGCCGATCTTGAGTTTTACCGTAAAATAAAAAGTGCTGCCCTCGCCGTAGATACTGTCCACGCCAATGGCGCCCCCCATTAACTCGGATAGTTTCTTGCTAATGGCCAGGCCCAGTCCGGTCCCGCCGTATTTACGGGTCGTAGAGGTATCGGCCTGGGAAAAGGAGCGGAAGAGCTTATTACGCTGTTCATCGGTCAAACCGATACCCGTATCGGAAACATCAAAGCGAAGCAACGCCGTATCGTCGCTCAGGTCTTCCAATTTGATTGTTACGATTATCTCCCCTTCCGCCGTAAACTTCACCGCATTATTGCAGAGGTTCAGAAGGATCTGTCCTAAGCGGAGCGGGTCGCCTTTCAGATTATTGGGGATTTGCAAATCCTGATGGAAAACCAGTTCCAGCCCTTTCCCGCGAACCTTTTCCCCAATGAGGTTGGACAGGTTCTCCATCACATCGTTAAGCTGAAAATCGGTTTCCTCTATATCCATCTTTCCCGCTTCGATTTTGGAAAAGTCCAGTATATCGTTAATAATTCCTAAAAGGTTACGGGCCGACTGGCCTATTTTCCCAATGTAATCCTGTTGTTTCCGGGTCAAGTCGGTCTTGGCCACAAGGCTATTCAAGCCGATGATAGCATTCATGGGAGTACGGATTTCATGACTCATATTGGCCAGGAAATCCCCCTTTGCCTTGGTCGCCGCTTCGGCGTCTTCCTTGGCCAGGGCCAGATCTCGGGTTAGCTCCTTTAGTTTGCTTATATCCCGGGATACGCTGACTACGAGATCACTGCCGTTTATGTCCTCGGTCTTTTTCATGGCAGTAAAGTGCCCGTCGAACCAACGGACTTTCCCCCCCATGTTCATAGAGTACTCTACGGAAGCAACGCCGTCGGACGAGAGAGCCCCGTCAATGGCGTTTTGAATTCGCTCCGCCGTCTCAGAGGACAGGACATCTCGTATATTCCGGCCGATAAGCAGGGAAGTATCCTTAAGTTCGGGAACATCAAATTCTTCTTTACTCGCTTCCTGTCCCAGAAAGAAATCTCTGAAAACACCGTCGCTCGTATAGATGGAAATAACATCGGGGAGAGCTTCTATCAGAGCGGACATGCCCGCTTTGCTAATCTCCAGATCCTCCATGATATTAAGCATCGCCCTTCGGGCCTGGGCCAGATCATCCAGGCGTTCCTCCAATTCGTGGGAATTGCATACCGCTTCATCCTTGGCTTGTTTGAGCTGGCCCGCCTGCTCTTCCAGCTCCCGGTTATTCGTCTGAAGCTTCGTCAAAAGTGATTCACGGGAGGGACGGGAGAAGGTCTCCTGCCACTTTTGGACAAAAGCCCTGTCCGGTCGCTTCTCCAGATAGGGCAGCATGAACCAGCCCGAAAGGGAGTGGGTCGACTTCTGATTCTCATGCTTGTATCCGCAGAAGAATTTCTCCGCAACCTCCCTTGCCATATCGGGGTTACAGGAGCGGAAGTTAAAGAGCAGACAATCCTCTTCATCCTTTTTATCCAAAAAGATTTCCGTATCGGTAAGTATCACATCCTTCTCGCTTGTCATAACCAAATCGGAGAAAACCGAAGCGATCCGGGCAGATTTTATCCGGGAAAAACCCAGCTCCCGGGAGAGGTAAAGAACCTGCTGCCTCGCATCATTCAGGGTTACGATATCCCCTTTTTCTATGGAACCTAATTTATGCATTTCCGACACCTCACGACTAAACAGGATGCATCGTCATGATTCCGCATCCGGGTTATTAGCTTTTCTGCGATCTCCTCTGCCGTGCCGCTCAGAAGGTCGGGTTGCTCCAGGAGGGGAAGATGCTCTTTAACTCCGTCCGAGTTGAGAACAAGCGTATCATGCCAGTCGAACTTAGCCTCCTGTTCCCGGGGGGAGGGCATAAGATAACCGACAATTCCCTCCCGGGGGATAAAAGTAAAACTGTTCTTCCCATGAATCCGGGTGGATATATTGCCAATACCGGAAAAGCGGACCGTCCCGCTTTCGCCGTCAATCAGGCATAAAGCCGCCACAAGCCCGCGGGTGCGCTGCATAAACTCATTCAGTCCCTTTAAAATAAGGGGAAGCTCTTCCTCCTGATGTTCCAGAATGTACTCTTTCGCCCGATTGGAAACGTCCCAGGCTTCTTCCCCGTGCCCCAGAGCATCCAACAGGGCCACAAAAAGAGAACCCTCCCGTTCAAGGATAATCCCCTCGTCTCCGCACTCCCTGTCCACACCGGTAAGAGGGTCTTTTCTAAGGGCGTAATCAAAGGCTACCATCAGCACTCCCTCCACTTGGTCACATCGATCCGCGTCCCCTTTCCGGGAGCTGTCACTATGTCAAAACTATCCATGATTCTTTTAACGCTGGGCAATCCGAGCCCCAGGCTGTTTCCCGTTGAATAGACCCGGTTCACCGCCCGGTCAACATCCGCTATGCCAGGTCCGCTGTCTTCGGCGACAATCCTGAGTCCTTCCTTCAAACCGTCGCTAACGAGGTCCACCCGAATGCAGCCCCGTCCGGCATATTTGATAATGTTGGTAGAGAGTTCCGATACGGCTGTAGAAACCAGGGTATTCTGAACAGCATTAAAACCGGCCTGGGTGGCGAAGTCCCTCACCGAAACGAGAACGTGGGCCGTATCGGAGGAATCTTCAAGAGGAAAGCACATATTTTCAATAACCGATACCACCGAAGCTCTCCTCATCGGCGGGAAGGCTTTCGCTCCGCCCCTGCTTTGTCCGGAAATAAAGAACGCTTTCCTTAATGGAATAGGCCGCCGAAATGGCCTCCGTATCCACATTCATGTCCACCATTATGGTTGCTACGCCCGGCTGTATCCCCGTAAAGACAGCCCCGCCGCCCATAGCTTCGATCATCCTGGCCATTTCATCGATCATCTGAAAAGTCTTTCTATCGAGTATGGGGAGAGATGACATATCCAGAATCACATCCATCAAACCTGTATTTGCCATCCTGTCCAGAGTTTCCCTTCTCAAAGCGCCCACATTCACCGCATTCGTACCCTGATCAAAGGGGACTACGAGACAGCCGTCCAATTCATACAAGGGGGATGACTTTTCCCAATCCATAAAAGGGCTCCTACTTGCTCACTTCTATATTAAGCATCTCAAAACCGGAGGAAAGTGCTTCCTGAAGTGTTGAATTTGTCTTTATTGACCCCAGGTCGATCCCCAGTTGAACCAGAGTCTGGGCCACAGCGGGGGAAATGCCGGAAATGATGCATGTACAGCCCATCAGACGGGTGGCTTTGGCAATTTTGATAAGATGATTGGCCACGGCCGTATCCACGGCGGCAACCCCCTGTATATCCAGGATAATAAGTTTGGAAGCGGTCTCCTTAAGCTTGTTGAGCATCACATCCATCATCTGCTGGGCCCGGTAGGAATCGACAATCCCCACAATGGGTAGTATGAGGATTCGGTCCCACAGCTTAAGAACGGGAGTGGAAATCTCCATAATCGTCCGACTCTGCTCTTTAAGCTTCTGTTCCTTCTTTACCGTTTCCGTAATGTCTATAATGTACTCCAGGCCGCCTATTACCGCGCCCTTTTCATCCACGAGCTTATCGGCGGTATATTCAATGGGAACTGAGTTCTCCCCCACCCGGGCCATAGTCCTGATAGTAGTCGGATCTTTCCCGTCCATTACCTGCTTCATACGGCAATTCGCCGTTTCACAATGCTCCGTGTTAAAAACGTCATAGCACTTGCAGCCTTTAAGTTCTTCCCAGTTTTTCCCGACGAAATCACACCCCGCATCATTCAGGAAAATAAGCTCCATCTCTTTATTGATGGCCATTACCGGTGTAGGCAGCTGCTCCAGAATCTTGGTTGACATTGTATTATTCATTTAAAACTCCTGCTAAAGGTTTATCTTATACCGTTTGTTACGTCCCAGCTCTTCGCAAAGCTGATTGACTTCCTGCTTTAGTTCGATCATCCTTTCCTCTCGGTTAATCGTTAGCTTGTTGAACTTTTCCAACTCTTCAATATTGCGCTTGAGTGATGATTCGATCTCTTTCTGCTCGGAGATATCGGTGAAGCTTTCGAGGATAAACCGCTCTTTGCCAAGCATGATGGGAATGATCGTCTTGAGTATGGGGATTTTCCGACCGGTCCTGTCCGTAAGCAGGCCGGTTCTGTTTTCGACTTCCATATTGTCATCCAGAATGGGGCAGACTTCATTCTGCACGGGGCAGATAAAGCGCTGGCAGTCCTGCCCCACAATGTCTGAGGAGGAAAGGCCAATCATCTCTTCGGCCCGGCGATTCAGATCATGAACGACGCGGGTTTCCGGCTTAATGAGAAGGAAACCGGTATTGAGAGAGTTGAGAATGGTTTGAAGATTAATCTCCGATTTCTTATGTTCCGTAATTTCCAGAATCCACCCGACGAATTCTTCCCCGTCCCTATCCCGGTGGTTTTTCGAAGCATAGAACACAAGGAAAGACCGGTCTTCTCCCTCATGATGCAGGTTAAACTCAAACTTATCGCTTTGCTTCTCCTCCATTATGCGGTTTTCCCGGAGTTTCCATTTGTTATAGATATTAGGGGGAAAGATCTGTTCGTCTTTTTTGCCAATAATTTTTTCCCGTGGCAACCCCAGGATCTGTTCGTAAGCGGTGTTTACTTTTTTATAGTAACCGTCTCTATCCTTAATAAAATGAATTATCGGGGAAGAGTCAATAATATGCTGATCCAAATCCATACATCCAAATCCTCCTAGTGAAGACAATGATAAGACAGACGTATTTTGATTGATTTTTAATGATGATTTTATTCTTTATTATTGATGTTTTAACCTTTGTTAATTCTAGGCGACAGAACTCCAAAATGCAAATTTCCCGAGGCTTTTTTACCCCTTTCATAAAGAAATTTCACATTTCCTTACTCCCCCGGGGCATCTAATCCCATACCCCGTACAATTCGCCTCAGCTTCGCCATAACCACCGCCCGGTCAAAGGGTTTGACAATGTAATCGGAGGCTCCTTCGCGGATAAGCTTAAGGGCCAATTCCTTCTCCGTTTCCGATGTCTGCATAATGACCGGCAAATCGCCATATCTCTTTCTTATTTCCTGTAAAGTTACAAAACCGTTCATACCGGGCATAAGATAATCGAGAATGACAAGGTCCGGCTTCTCATTCTGCAAGTGAATAAGCGCTTCTTCCCCATTGGAGCATTCGGCGCAGACATCAAAACCGGCGGACCTCAAAACCTGGGTCATAATTCGCCTGTCTATAAATACATCGTCCACCACAACAACCTTCAAAGGGACTCCGTTCGACCGGATCCCAAAGGGTTTCTTCGCTTTTTTTTCCAGAACATCCTGCCTGTTCATAGGTCCTCCGTTCAGCAATATTTTTTCGCCTGGGCCATCACAGCCCCCGCATCTATCGGTTTAACAAGATACTCTTCCGCTCCCAGAGACAGGCCTTTCTGTCTTTCCGTCTCTTCCGAATTACCGGAAAGGAATACGACGGGAATCGTTTTTAGGCTATCCTGTCCTTTCATATGCTCCAATACCTCATAGCCGCTGATACCGGGCATGAGCACATCCAGGAAAACCAAATCCGGCAGTTCCTCCTCCATAATCTCCAGTGCGTCTTCTCCGCACAGGGCCACAGAGATATCATAGTCATCACCAAGAATACTAATCAGTATATCTATATTCGTTGGTGTGTCGTCCACAAGCAAAATCATGGCGTTACCTCACTTTCGTACAGTTTCTTCATGTTCTCCAAAGCCGCTACGGCTTCCTTCATCTTATATTTTTTCATTAGTTCCTTAGTTTTCTTAAGAGATATTTCCGCCTC
Source organism: Spirochaetales bacterium (assembly GCA_028533045.1). GTDB lineage: Bacteria > Spirochaetota > Spirochaetia > DSM-2461 > DSM-2461 > SZUA-368. The sequence goes on from JAQQAP010000004.1 coordinate 23,335, forward strand.
CTCCGTCAGGCGGTAAGACTCAAGCCGCGCCAATGCTTCTCCGGCCGGTTTCGGCTTTCTCATTCGAAGCGCTTCCAATACCTCGCTTATGCCCTCCAAGATAGTTTCGCCGGCGACCTCCCGCTGCCCGGCCGCAACCCTGTCCCCGGGAAGAATTGAGGATTCGCTAATACCGGTGATAAGGAGAGATATCTCCTCTCCCAGCAAATCCAAAGCCTTTTCGGGCGGGCCTGTCTCCTTCAGAAGGGCCTCCAGCTCCAGAGCCGCTTTATACAGCTCATGAGCCCCCAGGTTCCCCGCCAGACCTTTGACGGTATGGGCCTCTCTAACGGCCTCTTCCTGTTCACTCTGCCCCAAAGCTTCTGTAATTTTCTCCTTAACATTCCCATAATCGGCGCAAAAGCTCATAAGCATTTTCCTATAGAGTTCCCAATTGCCTCCGATCCGGGCCAAACCCTCTTTAATATCCAGGCCGGGGATGACCGGCAGATCGGCCGCTCCATCTTCTCGAGCCTCAATTCTTTCATAGTTTTCCGGCAGCACCCGCTCTCCCGGAGCTATCCATCGGACCAGAGACCTCCAAAGCCTTTCCGGATTAATAGGTTTAGCCAAATAGTCCTGCATACCCGATTCAAGGACCCGTTCCCTGGCTCCGACCAAGGCATCGGCGGTCAAAGCAACGATGGGAAGTTCAGCGGAAGGAATCGTTTTACGTATCACCTCAGTCGCTTCATAGCCCCCCATAACGGGCATCTGCAAGTCCATGAGCACCCCGTCGTATCCCGGAGAGGAACGAAGGATATCCACCGCGTCCGCCCCGTTCTCCGCCACATCGACAAACAGCCCTTCCCTCTCCATAATCTCCCGGGCTACCTGTTGATTAATCTCATTATCTTCCACAAGAAGAATCCGAGCCCCGCGGATACGGGCCATCCGATCCTCAAGGCTATCTTCTCCCCCCGGTTCGTCTCGGCCCAACAACTGGGAAGGAAGAGAAAAAGACAAAAACACAGAGAATGTCGATCCCTTGCCCAAGACACTCTCCACAGCGATGCGCCCTCCCATCAACTCAGCTAACTGCTTACAGAGAGAGAGTCCCAAGCCGGTTCCGCCGTATTTCCTCGTAGCAGAAGAGTCGCCCTGGGAAAAGACCTTGAAAAGCTTCCCCTTATGCTCTTCTGTCAAACCTATCCCCGTATCGGTTACGGCAAAAACGATCTCGACCGAATCTTCTCCCGCCATTGATATGCCGGCATTAAGCTCCACAGCCCCCTCACCGGTAAACTTCAAAGCGTTATCAAGAAGATTCTCAAGGATTTTTTTCACCTGCACCGGATCCCCCACGAGGAAGTCGGGAATATCCGGCGAAAGGGCAAAACGCAGCTCCAGGCCTTTTCCCTCGGCGATTCCCCTGTGATCTCCCGTCCTCAGGCCGTCAAAGAGATCTGTCAGACTAAAGGGAATATTATTCAGAGCTAAATGTCCGGCTGTGACCTTGGTATAATCAAGGATATCCTCAACGATTTTCAAAAGGTTTTCCGAAGAAAAGGCCAGCTTCTTCACATAGTCCGCCTGTTCCGGACCAAGCTCTGTTTTCCGCAACAGATGAGTCAGCCCGATAATACCGTTCATGGGCGTTCGCAATTCATGGCTCATGTTAGCTAGAAAGTCGGACTTGGCCTTATCCGCCGCTTCCGCCTCTCCCTTGGCTCGCGCCAGCTCCTCTACCGTTTTTTTTAGATTGCCATTGGCTTCGGAAAGATCTTTTGTCCTTTGCTCAACTCTCATCTCCAGGGAATTATTCGCTTTAATCAACATTTCCCCGCCCCTCTCGCTGGACTTAAGACTAAAAAGGGTGGACCGGGCCACCAGAATGGCCACGAGGAGGAACATGACAAGACCAAACCACCGGGCAGCATAATAGATGGCCAAAGCATCTTTCACCTCAATCTCGGTGGTAATCCCAAAATCAAGACCCTCCAGCCAATGCCAGGCTCCCCAAACGGTAGCTCCCGTATAATCCCTATAGCCTTCCAGATTCATCCCGTCCCCCATGAAAAGGGCTTCTTTGAACATAAGAGTATGCTGCCATTCGGAAGGGGGAAGATCGGGACGAAAACCCCGGCTCAAATCTCCGCCGGGATCGGTAATAGAAATGTTCAGGATACTGGGCTTCTTGTCTAGCAGAAGTCCCATTTTCCGTAATTCCGCTTCAAAACGACTCCCCGACAGAAGCAAGCCCCGGCTGTCAAAGGCATAGGTTTGGCCCGAGCTGCCCATACGGCCCAGTTGGCAATACTGGGTAAAGGCATACTCCGGATTTTCCCTCTGCGCCAGCACGGCGACAGTTTGTCCCTTATGGTCCTTAACGGGTACGGCATAAAACATGCCCGATTGGTCCAATGCCCCTTCTCCTTCCCCCATCGGAACAGGAGGAATAAAAAGAGGCGTACCTTCCATAACCCTCTCCATGAGGTCGGGGCGATGGGTGAGGATAAAGTTATGCCTCCCAATGTAGTCATTGTTATCCGATGCCATAATGGTCTGTTCCCGTGAAATTAAGTAATACCCCTGGGAACTGATGTAATGACTCTTTTCCTCCATATAGGCTCTGAACTTATCAAGAGACTCACTTCCCAACAGGGCCGCTCTGTCTTCGTCCAGGGAAGCAAGCCCCAAAGCCAGCTCTTTCAGTTCATCCTTCTCCGCTTCCAAAATCACATGATTTAAATTGTGGTTAATATAGTTCTCGAGAATCAGCACCGTCGAAGCGGAAAGAATTTCCAGATTCTCTTTTGTCTCGCGAAGTTCCGCCCTTTTGATTCCCTCCAGCCCTAAAGCCAAAAAAATCATAATAATCAGAAGAGAAAAGAACAGTACAAATAGAGTGGCTCTCCGCAGGCGCTTCAAATCATATCCGTCCGGGGAGGCAAGTTTCTTCTGGTAAAAACGCTGCACCGAGAAAAGAAGATAGACGATGACAACGAAAATGGTCAGATAAATGTGTATATACAGGGGATTATCAATAATATGCTCCAGACTCCTCTCTAACTGCTTTGTCTCAAGGGGGGACTCAATCCACTTTTTCTGAAGCGCCTCCCCTTCCTCCCGGGAAACGGAGTAAATCGTTTTTTGCAAAAGGGAATGTAATTCCCCTCTCTCCGGATTCACGGCAAGGCAAAGCTGTGAAAGAGGGAAAAGGTCCGGGGAGCTTTCCCGGGACATCTCCAATTCTGTGTAAAAATTCCGGTCTATAAAATATTTTAAAACCCGTTCTTCACCGTAGACCCCGTCTACACGGCCATATGCCAGAACCGAAAGGCCCTCTTGAAGAGATTGCGCTCCGTAGGGTACGACTCCGGGATAATCCCGCCCCAGTCTGTTTAATACCAATCCCCTATCCTGCATAGCGATAATCTCCCCCGATAGATTATCCAGGGCCCCCAGGGGGAGCCGACTGTGGGAGACAACGGACCTGGGGCTTGCCATATAGGATTCGGTTAAGAGAAATGAGTCGTCCCGTACAGAAAGAGACATATAATCCAGTATGGCGTCTATTTCGTTGTTCCAAAGCATGGTCTCCAGTTGCGGTTGGTTAAAAGCGGAAATGATTTCCACGCCGATTCCGGCCTTTTCCGCCAGAAGCTTCATGTAGTCTATGGAGAACCCCTGAACCGTTCCATTCTGCCCAAAAGCATAGGGAGGCCTGTTTACGCAAACCCCCACCTTTATCACCGGGTGTTTCTTCAGAAAATTTGTCTCTGCCGAGTCCGGAGGCCACTCATAGGCATGAAGCGTTTCCCTGACCAGACGGAAAAGGTCGGGAACGGCGCTCGTATTTCGTGTGTTTAAAGCCCGGGAGCATGAAGAAAAATCAATGATTCCCGGAAAAAGGGAGAAAAAGGAGACAAACAGATCCTCCATCCCTCCCGACAATTCATAACGGGGCTGCTCAAGAATAGTTCCCGCGCAGGCAAAATCCTCACCCATAAGAAAATCATAGAGAATCACAACAGCCCAGGCAGGAGAAACGATATCGTAGCGGAGCACTCTCCCCTTTGCATAGACCTCGGTCCGGGATACTTTTAATTCTCCCAACCAGTAGGGATAGTCCCGCCGGGGAGCGAAGGAATAATCATGATTAATACTGTTCAGAGAAAAAAAAGGTGTCCCCGTTTTTTCTCCTATGAGGAGAATCTCTTCCATTTCATTTGCTTGGGAATAAAAAATAACACCGTCTATCCCCTTTGAGCAGACCTCTTTAACCGCCGAGGCGATACTTCGGTTATCTTCGCTAAGGAAATATACTTGCAGATTGATCCCGAGGTCTTCCGCAGCAGCCTCCGCATAGTAAGAAGCCCGTTGATAAAAGTCATTGCCCCTGGGAAAAAAGAGAGCCATATCAAATTGCTCCCCCCTTCTGCCATTTTGAGAGAAAACCTGTGAAAAACAGATGAAGAGCAGCACAAAGACAGCCCAGGTTCGCTTATTCATCCAATCAACCTCATAGATAATTCTAAACAAATAGAAAGCGATTGCCACTGTTTCTATAGGAAAACTGGATTTTTATTTAAATGTTGAAATTCCTTCTAAGCAAGTTCTCAGGCTTCCTGAGCTTTTTTCTCCTGAATAAACTTACCGTAACGCTTGTCCACAGTAGCGATATGATCAAGAAGCCAGACAACGACCTTCTCCTGAATCTCAATTAGCAGGGTCGCATCAAATTTTCCCCCTTCCAGTTTCTTTTCGATAGCCTTGAATTCGTCTTCGTAAACCTTGTGGAGTTTCTTGTGCTCATCAAGATAGGGATAGTCATAGGATTCCATAAGCTTTTCTTCATCACGGAAATGGTAATCGATATACTTGTTGATGAATCCCACCAGTTCCACAACAGAGTAATCCTGCGACCCCTCGATAAGAGCGGAAAGAAGCTTGTTAATCCTGTTAAAAAGTTCCTTATGCTCCTCATCCATCTCGGGGATGGTGACGGACATGATATCGGACCAGCTAATGCCGAATTTAATCTGATCGACCCTTTCAATATCTTCTCCGGTTTTAAGCTTATCCAACTCTGTGTTCAAAAGGGTATTGTTGTATTTATTCTGGTTACTAAAGGAAGCCAGCTTCAAAGCGACCATATCCAGCTTCTCCGACTGTTTAGCCACATAGTCCACATTATTCAGAGTCCGGGCGGAACTCTCCTTAATGGAGAGAATCGATTCAAGCGACTCATTTGCCCCTTCGTCCATCTCCTTCGAGGCGGTTTTAACAACTTCGCTCGTCTCCATGAGGGTAGAAACGGACTGGAGGATCTCCTGGCTGGCCAGGGAAAGCTCATCCATGGAGGAAGTAACTTCCTGAAGGGTCTGAGAGAAAAGCTCCACCTCTTTGTTTATTACGTTCAGCGACTCTTCACTCTCATTACCCGCCCTGGTGGCCAGAGAAATTTTCTCCGTAGTGGAGTTAAGGCTGGAGGCGATCCGGCCGGCGTTGACGCTCGTGTCCTCCGCCAGTTTACGAATTTCATCGGCCACAACGGCAAAGCCCTTACCCGCTTCCCCGGCGTGGGCCGCTTCGATGGAGGCGTTCATAGCCAGAAGATTGGTCTGGCTGGAAATATTGTTTATGATATCTATCATATCCATCATTTCGTTGGCGTTCTTCTGAATCTCCTGAATAATCTCGCTCGTATAGTGAACCTTCTCGCCCCCTCCCCTGATCAGCTCAACAATGTTCTCCATGGAAGAGAGACGGGTCCTGGCGATTCCGGCCACATTGTTTACGGAAGCCATAATCTCTTCCGTTGAAGAGCTTGACCTCTCTATGGCGCTAAACTGCTGCATAACCTGGCTATTCAGCCGGGATATGGACTGGCGAATCTGTTCAATAGCGGTGGAGGCCTGTTGAATGGAATTATCCAGAATCTCGCTGTTGCCCCTCACCTCTTCGATGCTCTTCACGATTTTGGAAGTCGATTCGGCTGTCAGCTTCGCTTCAAAGAGGATATGTTCCCCCAGAACATCGTTCTTGGTGGCTATCTCTGCGATAGAAATCAACATTCCCCGAATCTTTTCCAGAAAGAGATTAAAGCTCTCCGCCATATGGCTCAGCTCGTCCCGCCCCAAAAGAGGAAGTGTTACCGTAAGATCCCCTTCGCTCGTGGAAAGATCCTCCAGGGTATCCACCGTAACCTTCATCGGCTTGCTGATCAACCGGGTAATAAGAACACCGAGCACTCCGACCACAAGAATCATAATGACTCCTACCAATACTAAAGCCCGGGTGGTTTTTTCAAGAGTTAACATATAATCGTCACTAATAGCCTCCCTTCGTTTAATAATGGGGGCTTTCACCCCCTCAAGGCGATTCAACATGGCGTCCGCTTTGGCATCAAAAGCATCCATAGCCCGATTCCCCTGTTCCCGGGAGTTGCCGTAAGCGGTTTTCATAGCCACCCCGGTATTCCAAAAGGATTCAATGGATTCCCTTAGAGAATCGGCAGACTGGGCAAACTCCGGATCCAATTCCGCAAGGTCATTCAAGGCATCGTAGGCATCTCTTTTGGAGTCCGTTGCTTCCCCGGTTATAACCGAACCGTCCTGGGTCAGACTGGCATCGGTAAGAAACTGCCACATATTAATAACGGAGACTTCAAGATCCCTAACCAAAGAATACTCATGGGCAATTTTGTCGGATTCCAGAAAACGCGCTTGATTAGCCCTGCTGCCTACCAAAGAATAGGCGACAAACAAAACAAAAATGAGCGATGAAAAAACAGCATTAAGTATTATTTTGGTCTTTATTTTCATTGAGATCTCCTCATAATTTCTCTTACATTATTATTTATCGGCAATTGTGACTCTATTTCGTCCTTTTTCCTTGGAAAGATACATAAGCCGGTCCACTTCGCTTAAAAAACTATTGACGGTCACCTTCGGCCCAATAGAGCTCACCCCAAAGCTGGCAGTTACGGTAAACCCCTGCTCGAATTCTAGTTTCTCAAAAGAAACCCGGAGCTTCTCCGCCAGCTGCCCCGCCGATTCCCCATCGGTCTCTGGACATAAAATAAGGAACTCTTCTCCGCCCCACCGGCCGACAACATCACTTTTCCTTGTATATTTTCGCATTGCGAGACTCAAGGCAACCAATACCTCATCGCCCACGCCATGCCCCCATGTGTCGTTGATATTCTTAAAATGGTCCACATCCAGCATAATCAGGGAAAAAGGAGTCCCGTAGCGTTCGAACCGATTAAATTCCCCCTGGATAGACTGATTCAACCGGGAGCGATTGGCCAGACCAGTCAAAACATCGGTCATACTGAGTCGTTTCAACTCCCGGTTCTGATCCTGCAGCTTCTCCCGAGCGGCGTTTTTAAGGGACTCATTATTGCCTGTCAAATAGACAAAAATCAGATAAACAATGAGACTTTGAATAGACTGATTGCTATCATAAATCAGAATAGGTCTGATAAAGAGATGACAGAGAATCATTAGAACAATCAGGCAACTGTACGTTCCGGCCCAAATAAGAGCTTCCCGGGGATTCAGCATGAGCATTGTAATGAGGGGGATAAAAAGGACCCAAATGAATCCCGAATCGGCTATTCCCCCGGTCAGAAAAATAACGAGGCTCATCATATATACGGCGCTGACGAGGATACGGTAGGACCAGTGAGAAGAATTACCTTTCCGGTGCAAAATGTAGTTAACCGTTAATAGGATTCCCAGAAAGGATTCGAATCCCCCCAGAAGATACCTCCCCCTCATAAGGTAAGCGCTTCCAAAAGAGTAAAAGACCAGAGCCGTAGCTAAGGAAAAATTTCGAAACAGTTTATTCTGAATTGATGAAAACATTTCTCTCCCGTAATTTAATGATGAGCCGAACGGAGGGATTTTGTCAAATTTATTTGCTACGGAGCAACGAGAGTCCTACAATAGTTCTATGAACAATTTAAAAATACGAAAACACGACATGTCCCTTATTCTATTTCTGATGATTCTCTTTGGCTGCAGCCAAAGCAGCCCGGTCTCGGCGGAAAGTTTTTCCCCGGGAGAAGAACCGGCGAGCTACACCGATGCAACCGCCTACACCCGCCCCGCTTTTACGAGCGATAATGTGTATGACTCGGAGGCGGAAATTGATGCCGCTGCGGATTCGGGAACAGCGGGAGAGGTGGTGGTCATTGCCGACGGGACCTATACCGATTTCAACCGGACCTTCGCAGGCAGCGGAAACGCGGGGAGTCCTTTGGTGATTATGGCGGAGACCCCGGGCGGAGTGATTTTCGAGGGCCGTTCCACCATCACGGTCACCGGAGACTATGTTGTCCTGGAGGGCTTTCTCTTTCAAAACGGCTATCCCGCCGACAGCAAAGGTGCCCTAATTCTCTCCGGCGATTACAACCGCATCACCAACTGCAAAATAGACAGCTTCAACGACAGCGTAAAAAGTGAAACCTATAAGTGGGTGTCCCTGGATGATGATAGCCGGGGAAACGAAGTGGACCACTGCACCTTTACGGGAAAAGCCTCGGAAGGAGCCCTTCTGACAATATGGCGGGATGCTGATGTTATCAACGAACATCATATCCACCACAACCTTTTTAAAGATTTCAGTTATAACTCTTCCGATGACGATAAAGACGACAGCAACGGCTGGGAAACGATTCGCCTGGGCACGGGAACCTGGTCCCAGTATGACTCAAGCACGGTGGTGGAATACAACCTCTTTAGCGCCTGCAACGGGGAGATAGAAGTCATCTCCAATAAATCCGGGGACAATACCTACCGATACAACACCTTTTACCGAAACGTAGGCCATCTGACTCTGCGACAAGGCACAGGTTGTACCATCTATCAAAACTACTTTGATACCGGCGGCATTCAGAGTGCCGGGGGAATCCGGGTGTGCGACAAAAACCACACCATTGAAGAGAACTATATTGAGGGAGCCCGATTCTCCTCGGGGACCAAAGTGCGGGGCGGTATTGCCTTCATGGCCCATTACGACCCGACTGCGGATGATCCCGATCCTCTCTACCGGGAAGTGACCGGCGTAACGGTCCGAAATAACAGCATCATCAATTCCATGAGAAGCCTGGTCTTCGGAGGCGGAGGAAATGATTCAGAGCTGCAAGCCCCTTCGGACGCAGACTTTGAGGGGAACCTGATTCGGAACAATATTAACGGCGACGGGGAGTATGACCTTATTACCGTTTGGTACGACCGGGATATGGCGGACAGAAGCTTCTCAGGCGATGTTTTCTACGGCTCCGACCTGGGAATCACCACTCCCGCAGGGATTCTCACAGACAAGCCGTCCCTCTCCCTCAACTCCCACGGCCAGTACATGGCGGCAGACGGTTCCACAGGCGCCCCGGCTCTTCTCTACCTAACAGAAAGCGATGTGGGAGTCAATTTTTAATATCCCCGCCCGTTTTATTTGCACCCACAGTCGGAAAGACTTATAATTAATAAAGAAGATTCAGGGAGGTCTCCTATGAAGATCAAAGATAAATCCAGAATCGTCTTGGGATGCATGAGGATTTCCGGAATGGAACCAAAAGAGCGGGAAAGATTGATTATGACCGCCTACGAATCGGGAATCAACTATTTCGACCATGCCGACATTTACGGAGGCGGCGTTTCGGAGGAAGTTTTCGCCCACACCTTCGAGCAGCTTTCCCTTAAAAGGGAAGAGGTTATCCTTCAATCAAAATGCGGAATACGGGAAGGGATGTATGACTTTTCCCGGGAATATATCCTGACTGCGGTGGATAAAATCCTGGGCCGATTAAAGACCGATTATCTTGACGTGTTACTTCTCCACCGACCCGACGCCCTTTGTGAGCCGGAAGAGGTAGCCGAAGCTTTCAGCCAACTTCACAAAAAAGGGAAAGTGCTCCATTTTGGAGTCAGCAATCACAACCACTACCAAATTGAACTTCTCAGAAAGTACGTGAAGCAGGATATCCTTTTTAATCAGCTCCAATTCAGCATCATGCACACCGGGATGATCGACGCCGGCCTGAATGTGAATATGAAGGTGGAAAATTCCGTAGACCACGACGGAGGGGTGATGGACTACTGTCGTCTCCACGGTATAACGATTCAAGCCTGGTCCCCCTTCCAGTATGGCTTTTTTGAAGGCGTTTTCCTGGAAAACGACGGATTCCCCGAGTTAAACCGGACCATAGACCGTATAGCAGACAAATACGGCGTGACCAATTCGGCGGTAGCCATTGCCTGGATTCTACGCCACCCGGCGGGCATACAAGCCGTTATCGGCACGACCAATCCAAATCGGGTAAAAGACATATCCCTGGCGGAAGGCTTTAATCTGAGCCGCAAAGAGTGGTATGAAATTTACTTGGCCGCAGGTAATAAGCTGCCCTAAGGTAAAGCGGGAGTTGCCCCAACGGGGGGATTCTTTTATCATCCCCCTATGAACATCTCTTCCATCGTCTGTCAAACTACGGGAGCTTCCCGGGCAGAAAAAACAGAAACCCTCCAAACCCTCTGGAGCGGCTACGGTCACATTTACCGGTTTAAACTCACCGGCGGCCCGGCCCGCAGCGTGGTCGTTAAACATGTGAAATACGACCATAACCGCAAAAGGGAAGGCCTCTCGGACCAAAGAAAGCGCCGCTCCTACCACGTGGAAACCGAATGGTACCGCCGCTGGGCGCAACTCTGCACAAAAGACTGCCCCGTCCCCCACTGTTACGGCATAGAATCCAACGAGGATGAAGTGATCATGATTCTGGAAGATCTGGATGCCGCCGGATTTGCCCTGCGCCTGCACAACCCCAGCCCAAAAGAGATTGAACTCTGCCTAGAATGGCTAGCCGATTTTCATGCCCGTTTTCTGGGTGATCCCCCGGAGGGCCTTTGGGAAAAGGGGACCTACTGGCACCTGGAAACCCGTCCGGAAGAGCTGGACCTCCTGGATGATATTCAGCTTAAAAAGGCCGCCCCTCTCATCGACAAAAAGCTTAATGAAACGCCCTTCCCCACCATTGTCCACGGCGACGCCAAGCTGGCCAACTTCTGCCTGAGCCGGGATCGAACTCGGGTAGCTGCGGTAGACTTCCAGTACGTAGGAGGAGGCTGCGGGATGAAGGATCTGGCCTACCTGGGAGGAAGCTGTTTCTACTACGACCAGTGCGAAGAAAATATTCCCTTCCTTTTGGACAGCTACTTTTCTTACTTCCGCCGGGCCCTAAAGAAATACGGTAAAAAGCAGAATCCCCAACGGGTGGAAGAGAACTGGCGAGAGCTTTTCCCCTACGCCTGGTCCGACTTTCACCGCTTCCTCAAGGGCTGGACTCCGGGACGCTGGAACCGGGACGATTATTCGGAACGGGTCTCCCGGCAGATCGCGCAGGAGTGTCTTAGGGCGGCAAGAACCGATTAAAAAACCTTCACTCAAAACTTTTTTAATTTTTTTTTGAAATTTGGGGACATTTTCCCGTTTTCCCTCGTAGGTATAGGGCATAGGCCGGCTAAAAAACGGATGTGCCCTTAAGGACACGAGCAAGATAAGGGGCAATAGCCCAAAGGAGTTCACAATGAACAAGATTAATTATTATTTGAGAAAAAATCCCCTAACCACATCGGAAGAGAACAAGTTTATGGCTAACATCAGTCAGAAGGATACCCAGTGGCAGGAGGGCGTGATTGAACACATGATGAAGCGGAACACCACCATATCCAAACAGGATATCGTAATAGTTCTGGATCTTATGAAG
>JAQQAP010000005.1 GCA_028533045.1 Spirochaetales bacterium
GAAAAAATCATCAATAATCGTGTATAATCCTACTATATTCATACTTCCTCCCATCGTATGTTTTTGTCCATAAACAAATTATACAATGAGAGGAAGTTTTATAATAGTCCATTAAAACTCGAATTTCGGCCTAAATAGATAGGGTGGTGAACAGGAAGCCGGGAGAGGGTCATGAAAATGATTCGGTCAATGCTTCAATTACTTCTTTTGGGATTTGTCATTAGTTGTGATTTGCCCTATGAATATGTGGATTCCTACTTTGAAAAGAAGGTGGAAGGCCACTCCCTTTACGACAATGCCCTGTTCTACGGGCCGGAAAATTATTCCCAGGTCAGGACTCTGGTGAGAGACCGGGTGACTTGGACAGAGGATCCGGAGAAAATCTGGCAGGAACCGGAACTAACCTGGACTCTTGGGACCGGCGACTGTGAAGACATTGCCATTCTCTACCTTAACATTCTGTATTTCGCTACCGGAGAAAAGGGCTACCTTGCCCTTGTAAGAGATGCCAAGGAGGTGGTGACCGGAGGATATACGGTTCATCACGTGATTGTAAACGTGGGCGGAGAGTATCGAGACCCCGTTTCGTGGGCTCTTTATGGCAGAGATGAGATACAGTATGAGTACTATTTTGATAGGGTCTTTTCCGGCTCTATGTGAGAATACGCTTTTTTAGGAAGCCGTATAGCTCTTTCATTTCCTGGTTTTTTCCCGAATGAAGGGAAAACACGGCAGCCCGATAGTCTTTTTCCAGGTCGGAAACCTTTTTCCCGTCTTCGAGATGATGAAACAAAAGATTCCCCGGTGAGTGGCTTTTTTCTATATAAATCACTTTCCCATTCCGGGAGAGTATTATAACCGCCGGTTTGCCCGACATGGCTTCCTGTAAATTCTCATCTTTTTCGTAATTTATCCATAAATCACTGAGTTTGATCAAAAACAGTTCGAAGCTGGTATTTTGTCGATTGAGAAAATCTCTTCCGTATTCAAGTGATTTATTAAACATAAGATGATTTCAGGATATATCACCTAGAGTGTTATGTATAGGTGGCGATATAATGCTTAGGGAAAGTTCTCAAAGGGATTATGAAAAAGTTATAATTCCCCATGGCAAAAACAAAATCGGCTTTACTCTTTTCTCAAAATCTCAAGCGCATAAGAAAAGCGGTCCGGTTGACTCAGGAAGAATTGGCCGAACGATGCGGTGTATCGAAAAACTATATCAGCCAGTTGGAGATGGGAAGTCGATTCCCTTCGGATAACACTCTGGACCTTTTGATCAGGGAAACGGAGTATGACCTTTTTGAGTTTTTTGTTGAACCGGACGATACCTATCATATAAAGAGGCTGAATGGGCAGGAATTGGCCATTATGGAGTCCATTAAAAAGATGGTGGAAGGCTATAAACCGAACTAGGCAATGTAGATTTTTCTTGTCTTTGAATATTCCAGGAGTTTTTCCGGAGTGAGGGCAGGGGAGAAGACATAACCCTGTATCGTATGGCATCCGGCTTTTTTAAGATAGAGAAGTTCATCTTCCCGTTCCACCCCTTCCGAAATAATTTCCATTCCCAGAGCCTGTCCAATAGCAATGATTGAGTTAACAATTCCCTTCTTCCTGTGATCGGTAAGAATATCCTTTACAAAGGCTTTGTCAATTTTGAGGACGTCCACGGGGAAGTCGGAGAGGTAGGCTAGAGAGCTGTAACCTGTACCAAAATCATCCAGGGCAATGGAGAATCCCTTCTCCTTGAGGCGGGACATATTATGGTAAATCTGGCTTCGGTTAAAAACAAGAATGGATTCGGTCAGTTCCAGTTTGATTCGGGTAGGATCTATGCCCCGGTTCTCCGTAAGGGCTATGAGGTCCTCAATAAAATCGGGGCTGACAAAGTTGACCGGTGAGATATTCAATGAGACCTGCAAGTCGGAGAGGGCCGTATTTTGCCAGCGGTGCATCTGGTTCAGAACAGCTTTTATCGTATAAAGATCAATGTCCTCTATGAGACCCAACTCTTCGGCCAGTGAGATAAATTCTTCCGGGTGCATCACGCCCAGGTCCGGGTCATTCCAGCGCATGAGAGCTTCTACGCCGCATATTCGGTAATTCTCCGCATCGTGCTGGGGCTGGTAGTGTATTTCCAGAACATCCCGTTTGAGGGCTTTCTTTAGCTTGCTTTCCAGGCGGATCTTCTCTTTTTGGAAAATATCTATGCGCCGGTCAAAGAGACAAGGGCCGTCGAGCCTCTGTTTTTTACTGTAGTCCAAAGCGGCAAAGAGCTGTTTCTGAAGGGCTTCTTTTGTGAGCGTTCCTCCCTGATAGTGGGAGTAACCCAGACTGATTCGGGGAGCGTACTCCTCATCAAAGCCCTGGAGGGGAGCCCTGCAAATCCGGTAGAGTTCATTCATACGGGACGCTCCTTCCGATTCGCAGAGGGGGAGGATGAGGAGAAAGCGGTCGTCCGAATAACGGCAGATCCATTCATCTTTGTTTTTAAACCGTTCCAGCCTTTCCGCTAAAATAAGGATGACTTCCGAGTGGGACTGAATCCCCTGACGGTGAAGAACCGTTTTACTGTCATCCCATTCCAGAAGGGCAAAGCAGAGGTTCTTTTTCCCCTGACAGCCGCAGCTGTTTATTTCCTTCTCGAATACGGGGGGGAATTGATTCCGGTTAGGCAGGCCCGTAACACCGTCACGGGAACTGATAAACTGAATCAGTTCGGTTTGGTCTTTTATGCGGTTGAGGGATTTTTTCAGTTCCCGGTTCACCTGGACATAGTCCTGATTCAGTTTTTTTATGTGTTTGACGCTTTTAAGGGAGAGGTAGCTGTGATAGATGAGTTGCTGCAGGACAAGAACGCTTACGGCCAGCCGTTGAAGCAACTCATGAAAGGGGGTGGAGCCGGGGAAAATATGGGCTAACAGGGCCAGGGTGACCATGAAAAATCCGGGGAAAAACCCTAGAGGATGGAATACACCTATTTTAGCCTTGTGAATGGCTTCCATTACAATGAGGGAAAAACAGAATATGATTTCTACAATAAGAAGAATCTTTAGGGAGGAGAGGGTGGACAGGGGCAGAAAAAGAATAAAGGGGATATTCAGGGCTGTCACAACTGCTGTAGAGAGTATGGTTCTCTTATAGCGCGGTTTTCTTCTGTACCAACCGTAAAATACCATAAAGGAAATGAGAGCGCCCATGAGCCCAATCAGGCTTAATCTAAAATGTCCGTCCCCTTCTCCCAGACGGGGAAAGAGGGAAAGAAAGGCGCGGCTTCCCGAGAGGAGCCAGAGTGAGAGACCCCCGTTCATGAGAGCGAAGAAAAGGTACTCCTTTCGTTTGCTTCCCATGAAATACATGGCCCCGTAAATAAGGAGAGCGCTGAGTAAAATCCCCTGATAGAGAAATTCCTCCATTCCCCCCAGAAATTCCCACCCCCAAAGGGAGGCTGTGGAATTGAGCGGACTTAGAGCCAGGGAGATTATCAGTAGTAGTATTTTTATATTATACATTGGCTTCTATTCCCCAGAACATAGCCTCCGATTTTAAGGCTATTTCCCAGAGAATTCAAACACTTTTTATTAAAAATGAATAGGGGTAAGTTGTAAGTTCACAATTCCCCCATATCCTTTTAGATAAGAGTACGGAATTCGTCCACTAGAGTGGAGAAGTGTTCCATGGCCGACTTAATCGGTTCGGGGCGGGACATATCGACTCCGGCCACTTTGAGGGACTCGATGGGGAATCGGCTTCCTCCCGATTTAAGGAAGCTCAGGTAGTCTTCCCGCTCCCGGTCTCCTCCCTCCAGTACGCGACGGGAAAGGGCAATCGCCGCAGAGAGACCGGTGGCATACTTATACACATAGAAGGATGAGTAGAAGTGGGGGATTCTGAGTCCTTCCAGGTCGCTTTCCCCTTCCAGGGTCATGGCGGGGCCGAAGTAGGCTTCCAACAACTTTCTATATTCAGAGCGCAGGCTGTCCAGTGTCAGGGGTTGGCCGGCTTCCACCATTTTGTGGGTGATATCTTCGTATTCGGCGAACATGGTCTGCCGGAAGATGGTGGCCACCGTGTCGTCAATCTGCTTGCCAATGAGGTAGGCCTTCATCTCCGGTGAATCGGCCCGGTTCTTGAGCATCCAGTCGGCCAGAAGCTGCTCGTTGAAGGTGGAGGCCACTTCCGCTTCGAAAATGGTGTAGTTGTAGTGCTGGAAGGGATTGCTCTTTACCGAATACCAGGAGTGCATGGAGTGTCCCCCCTCGTGGGCCAGGGTAAAGAGGTGGCGGATATCGTTTTCCTTGTAATTCATGAGGATGTAGGGTTTTCCCGGATAGGAGCCGGCCGAATAGGCGCCGGAACGCTTTCCTTCGTTCTCATAGCGATCCACCCAGTCGCCTCCAAGCCCCTCGGTGATGGTTGAGGTGTACTCTTCTCCCAGGGGCGCCAGGGCCTTGCCAATCAGCTTTACCGCTTCCTCATAGGGAATATTCGTCTTTACGTCCTTGACCAGGGAGGTGTAGACATCGTAGTGACGCAGGCTGTCCACTCCCAGTTTTTCCCGTTTAAGTTCGTAGTAGCTGTGCAGGGCGGGGAGGGCGTCGTGTATGGTTTTTACCAGGTTATCGTATACGTCGCCGGGAACGTTGTCCGGGTAGAGGGCTTTGCCCCGGGCGCTTTCGTAGCCCCGGATGCGGGCGTTAAAGATGTCCTTTTGAACACTCCCGTTGTACAGTTCGCTCAGGGTGTGGGCGTGGCCTTCGAAGACGGCGTAAAACTGTTTGTAGGCCTTTTCTCTCACCGACCGGTCCGGATCGGTCATGACCATGCCGTAGGTGGTGTTGGTGAGGGGCACCGTTCCATTGCTGGTTTCCACTTCGCCGAATTTCATATCCACGTTGGTGAGAGCGGAGAAGGCTTTTTGGGGGGCCATGGCGAATTCCGCCTGCTGGGCCAGAAGGGCTTCTTCCTTTTCGGAGAGGGTGTATTCTTTGAAGCGGAGGAGCTTGTTCAGGTAGATCTTATACTCCGCCAAAAGGGGATCGGCCAGGAAGGACTGCATGGTTTCGTCCGGGACGGCCTGGATTTCCGGGGATACCCAGCTTGCGGCGGCGGCCAACTTTGTGGCGGTGGCCATGAATCGGCTGAACCGGCCCTGGGAATCACTGTTCCCCTGGTTTTCATCCCGCCGGAGCATGGCGTAGTAACCCAGGCGCTCCTCTATCATATCCACCTTTTGAATAAGAAAGTCCAGACAGTTTTTGAGCTGCTCCGCCGAATCGGCCAAAGTCCCTTTGAACTTTTCTATGGGGGGGATCTGCTCTTCCAGCTTCTTTAAATCCTCTTCCCAGGCTTCCGGGGTGGGGTAGAGGCTGGAGAGGTTCCATTTATCTTTTTCCTGTATATCTTCCCTTTTGGGTATAGATGAGTTTGCCATTTCAAATCTCCTGGTTTCTGTGTTATTGTAACTTAATGTAGCAATTTTTGCGGGAGGGGGCAACTTTTCTCGTCAATAAAAGGAGATTCAATGGATACCATAGGGATTATCGGGGCTATGGAGGAAGAAATCCGCCTCTTAAAAGATATTTTTACCTGCCGGGAGCAGTTTGAAGAGGGGGGCGTGGTTTTTCATTTGGGCGAAACGGACCGGTATCGTGTTGTCCTCATGCAGTGCGGCATCGGAAAGGTGAATGCCGCCATTGGGACGACCCTTCTTATTTCCCGTTACAATCCTCTCTGTATCATTAATACCGGGTCCGCCGGAGCGTTGGACCGGGAGCTGAATCAGGGAGATGTTATTATTTCCAGCCACGTGGTTCACCACGATGTGGATGTGACCCCCTTTGGGTACGTTATGGGGCAGGTCCCCCAATTGCCGGAAACTTTCATTCCCGAGGAAAAATTAGTCGAAGTCGCTTCCCGGGCGGCGGAAGAGCAGGCCCATCTGAATGTTAAGAAGGGAGCTATTGCCTCGGGAGACCAATTTGTTAGTGATTTGGACCGGGTGGACCGGATTCGTAAGGAGTTTCCCGAGGCGGTGGCGGCGGAAATGGAAGCGGCCGCCATTGGTCAGACCTGTCATCAGTTTGGAAAACCCTTTGTTATCATCCGTTCCATTTCGGACCGGGCCGACAGCGATGCGGCCCTCTCCTTTGAGGAGTTCCTTGAAACGGCTGCGGTGAATTCCGCTCGTATAGTGGAAGGTATTGTTAAGGGGCTATAAAAGCTCTAACGGGTCGATTTCTCTCTCCGGATAGAGGGCCAGATAGTCGGTACAGGCCTCAACTTCTTCGGTGTATCGTTGAAAGAGTTTTATTTCCGCTTCTACCTGTTCCAGTTCGGCTTCCCGTTTTTCCAGTACGGTCCGGTCTCCCTGCTCGTGGAGCAGGGCGGTCTCGGCGGCCAGGATAATTTTTCGTTCTAAATCTCTTTGGGCCGATTCCCGGGCCTTTTTTGCCTGATCTACTGCGGCCAGAAGGCTTTTCCTGTCCAGCTCGCTTTCGTAGAGGGCCTGGTTCAGTTCGGCTTCTTTTACTTCCACTTCCGCCGCCAGGATTTCCCGCTCCACCCTGTTAAAACTGCTTTCGGAAAGTGTCAGACTAAGGGACAATTCAGCCTTGGTCTCTTCCGATTCGTCCAATTTTCCACTTAGTCCGGCCGAGACAGAGAGGCCGGGGTGGATTTCCCAGGTTATTTCCCAATCCCTTTGGGCTTCCAAAAGGTCGTTCCGGGCTTCGCTGACATCCTGGGACTGGTTGGGCAGGTCTTCCAGGGCTTCCAGTTCTTCAAGAAGCCGGTCGGCCAGATTTTCCCCGTCCTGCAGAGTCAGTTCTTCCAGGGTATTCTCCCCAAAGTGACTCAGATAGCTCCAAAGCTCCTGGGAGGCATCCAGGTGTTCCGAGGCGTAGGTCAGGCTGTCGTCTTCCGCATCGGTCAAGTCGTCCATGGCGGTAAGGAGTTCTTCGTAGGTGAGGTCTCCCGCCACATAAAGGGCATGGGAGGCCTGGTACTGATCGCTTTCCAGTTCCTCCATGGCCAGGGCCCACCGGGCGTTTTTTTCTGCCAGGGAGAGGGCCAGGGCCAGGTTCAGCACGTCCCAGTCCAGTTCGGCCTCGCTAAAGAGCAGCTCTTTTTGGGCGTTGTCCAGGGTGGTTTGGGATTCCAGGGTGGTGCTGGTCATGTTAAAGGGTTTTACCGTGATACCGGCGGATATATCACTGTCCGTGTTGACCGAGCCATCCAGACTCAGCTGGTCAAGCACGGCCACATCGAAGGAGAGGGTTCCCGTTCCGTCCTCTCCCATGGATTGGTAGCTTTCGTCTTCATAGGCATCCCAGTCGCCGGAGAGCTTTAGGCTGCTGTCGGACCAGCGAAAGTCATCTACCAGGTCGTTTTCCGCCGTCTTGAGGTCGTTTCGCGCATCGAGGAGGTCCGGATTACTCTCCCGGGCCATAAGGATTATCTGCTCAAGACTCAGGGTTTCCCCGCTAAGAGCCCCCAGGAAAAGGAGGCCCCCAATCAGGGACAGGGCGATTCTTCTGCTTCTCATCATCAGCCCTCCCTAATCGATTCGGAAATTACACCGTTCATAAGGGAGAAGAGGGGGACCGTACCTAAAACTCCACCGGCGATAAGGGCCGTGAGGAAGGCGGTAAGAATGGCCGAAAAACTGACTCCCGGCGTTTCCACCCCTTCCAGAGAGAGCCCTGCGAAAAGGGGTGTGACCAGTTCGGAGAAGGGGCCTATGAAGATGAAGGCAACTACCAGGCCAATAAGGGCACAAATGCCGCTTAGGGTCAGGGATTTAAGGAAATATTCCCGTAAGATGACTCTCTTTGAGGCTCCCAGGGCCCGCTTTAAGGCTATTTCCCGGCTTCGGCCCAGGGCTTCCACCATCATGATGCTTAAAATCCCGATGCTGCTGGTAATTAGCAGGATAAAACCCATCATGCTTATGACAATAGTAAAGGTGCTAAGGGTGGTGCGGATTTCATCGAGAGAGGAGCTTTGCCCGTTCAGGTCCCCCTCCCAAAAGTAGAGTTCCGTGTCATCCCCGTAGGCCAGGGAAAGGATCATTTCCGACTGGGATAGGACTTTTTCCTTGGTCATACCCTCCACTTTGTAGACCCCGGAGGCGTACATGTAGTCGAGCATGCGGGAGATGTCCGTGCCCTGAGGGAGAACGGAGGTCATGGGAACAATCATATCTCCCATTTGATAGGAGCGGCGGAAGAGTTCGTTTTTGTCTTCAAAGACGCCGATTATGGAGTAGGTCGAAATCCCCCGTTTGGATTTTCCGCTTCCCGGGCCGCGCTGGAAAGTGGTTTCCGGCGGGTTAAAGGTCTGGCCCAGCGCCTCTTCGGCGGAACCGAACATCAGCTCCGCCAGGGAACGGCTTATTACGGCTACTTTCTCTCCTTTGCTGCTCTGTTCTTCCGTAAAGAAGATACCGTTCACCATTTCCAGGGACATGATCTCCTTGTAGCCCGGCGTCGTCCCAATGGCTGTGCGGATGTCCCAGCTGTAGTTCCCCGCCTTAACCGAGTCCCAGTCGGCCTTTCTCACGGGAGCACCCGCAACGAAGCCGTCCAGCTCCTGTTCCAGATAATTGACTATGTTCTGGTCTGTCACGGGAGGTCTTTCCCGCTCCATGCTTTCTCCGTCCCAGCTGCCGTTGGCATAGGAGAGAATCACCCCTCCCGTCTCAAGCTTTTGGGCTACCGTTTTTTCCAGGAAGCCGCTTACGCTCAAAGAGAGCATGAGAAGGCCCGTTCCCAGGGCAACGGTGAGCAGGGTTAGTATCATTTTTACCGGAGATTTCCGGATGTCGTTTAGTAGTGCAGTAATCATTTGGTCCTCCTACTCGGTTCTCATGGCCTGGGCCGCTTCGATCCGGGATGCCTGGAAGGCGGGAAATAGGGTGAGTGCCAGGGTGATGGTCAGGGCAAAGAGTATTCCTCCCGTAATGCCTCCCGCCGAGAAGGCTTCCAGCCCCATGGAGTCGGTCATAATGCGGGTGATAAGGAGGGATAATCCCGCACCCAGAAGGGAACCGGCCACTCCGATAATCAGGGCTTCCTCAAAGAAAAGCAGGAATATACGTTTTTTTGAGGCACCCAGGGCTTTGAGAATCCCCACCATCTTTTCCCGGCGCATGGCCCGGCCCATGAGGATATTCGACACATTGACCGAGGCTATGAGCAGTCCCGAAAGGGCCAGGAAGAGAATCAGGGTGATGAGCCGTCCGTTGCGGTCGGCCGCTTCGCTCGCTTCGGTCCGGGGGATATCTATGTTGACCGCCCCCTCGCCGTATTCCGCGCTAAACCAGGAGTTCAGCTGTTCCGCCGCCGGGCTCAGATCCTCCGGGTCGTCCACGCTAAAGTAAAGGGTGGAGCTGCTTCCCCGGTAGGCCCCGGGACCGCGTACTGTCATGGCGCTGGAGACCTGCATGGGGGTGAATACCCGGCTGTCCAATTCAGTTCCCGTTTCTTCAAGAATACCGGAGACCCTGTAGATTGTATCGAAGACCTGGATTTTTCTGTTCAGAGCTATTCCGTCTTCAAAGAGGGTGGAGGCTATTTCCGATCCCACCACCATGAGGGGACGCTGATTTTCCATGTCGGAAAGGGTAAAAAGGCTTCCTTCCGAAGCGTAGAGACTGCGGATCTCGAAGAAGTCGGCGGTAACTTCGTAGCCCCGGAGTTCATCCATGAGCGGTTCCGGTTCGTTGGCCATCTCCTCCTGCATTTCCGCCAGGGCAGCCTGCATCTCCGCCATGGGGTCGGACGTATCATTTTGCTGGGGCTCCTGCCCGGCCGGAGGATTTTCCCCCGCCTCGGGGGCGTCGGGCGGTTGATTGCCCTGTCTCTGGAATCGGGCCATAGGATCGCCCAGGTGGTAGTTCTCATCCTTTAGGATAAATCCCCCGCTTACACTGGGAACTTCCCGGGCCGCATCCAGATCGGCATAGGTGAGGCTGATCTCCTCGTCCTTTTCGTTAAGCTGGGCCGGCGAATCGGAGTCTTCCGCATCGGAGCGGGTGGAGATGGCGATTTCCCTGTATTGGGGCAGAGCCAGCTCCCGGGCGGAACGGACTCCGGCGGTGGCGGCCAGGGAAAAACCGGCGGCGGCTACTCCCACACCCAGGGCGACGGCCAGGACAAGCAAAAGTGTTTCCACCAGCTTCCTTTCCATCTCCCGGGTCATGATTCGTTTATCTTCCCCTCTCATAGGGCGGCTCCTTCCCGGGTTTCTACAATTTTTCCATCCCGGATATGAACCTGTTTACGGGCCTGGGCCCCCTGGTCGTCGTTGTGGGTAACCATCATAATCGTTACTCCTTCCCGGTTCAGGTTAATGAGGGTATCCATAATTTCCTTACCCTTATCGGAGGGGAGGTTTCCCGTGGGCTCGTCCGCAATAATCAGGTCCGGCCGGTTGGAGAGGGCCCGGGCAATGGCCACACGCTGCTGTTCCCCCCCGGAGAGCATGGTGGGGTAGTGGTAGAGACGGTGGTTCAGTCCCACCTGCTCCAGAAGCTCTTCCGCCCGTCCCTTGCGTTCTGTGGCGGAAATACCGGCGTAACTCATGGGAAGCATCACGTTTTCCAGGGCATTGAGCTCGGGGAAAAGATTAAAACTCTGGAAGATAAAACCAAAGTGCTGGTTGCGAATACGGGCCTGCTCCTTATCGGCCAGGTCATGGATTTCGTAGCCTTCCAGCTTGTAGACCCCGCCGGTGGAGCTGTCCAGGAGTCCCACGATGTTCATAAGGGTAGACTTCCCCGAACCGGAGGGGCCCATGACGGCCACAAAGTCGCCCCGGTTAATGGTTAGGGAGACTCCGTCCAGGGCTTTAACCTGCATCTCTCCCAGGTCGTAGTGTTTTTCAATATTGCTTAGTTCTATCATGATATTCTCCTCGTCTTCCTAGTTCTCTATCTCTAAAGTGCTGTACTCAATAAAATTCTGGTATCCCGAGAGGATAACCTCATCCCCCGGTTCTACTCCGCTTAAAATCTCCACCGTATTCTCCTCAATGGAGCCGTAGGTTACCTTAACCTTTTCCGCCACACCGTTCTTGATAACATAGAGGTACTTTTGGCTTCCCGTGGTCAGGTAGGCCCCCCGTGGAAGGGTCATAACATTGTCCCGGGCCCCCAGGGAGAGCTCGGAAACCGCCGTCGCCCCCGGTGTAAGATAGCCGGCGGACTGGTCGGGAACCACTTCTACGGTGATTGTCGAACCCAACCCGTCGGAAGAGGAGGTGGCGTATTGTCCAATCGATTCGATGGTTCCCAGAACGGCGCTGTCGCTCACGGTCATAAGGATTTCCTGCCCTTCCGTAAGGAGGGAGGCATACTCCTCGTATACTTCCAGCTCCACAACCGCACTGGACCGGTCCACAATAGTAATGAGCGTATCGTTTTGGGCAATATAGCTTCCCGCCACGGCCAGTTCGTCCGCAATAGACTGAATCTCACCGGATATGGGGCTGCTAATGCGGGTATCGTCTATTTCCGCCTGGGTTCGGGCGATTTTTATTTCGTAGGATTTGATTTGGTCTTCCAGGTCACGGATTTCCAGAATATTGATCTGCTCCGTCTTTTCCAGGTCGAGTAAAGAATCTTCCAGG
Organism: Spirochaetales bacterium; assembly: GCA_028533045.1. GTDB lineage: Bacteria > Spirochaetota > Spirochaetia > DSM-2461 > DSM-2461 > SZUA-368. The sequence continues at coordinate 11,635 of JAQQAP010000005.1, forward strand.
TCCCCTTGAAGATCCTCCAGTGTATCCCGGGCATCTTCCAGTTCGCTTTCCCGGGAGGCATTTACCTTAACCAGTTCTTCGTACTTGACCACATCTTCCTCGGCATCAACAATATCGTCCCGCAAATCTTCCAGGGTTTTGTTCAGTTCAAGGATTTCATATTTCTGGTTGATGATTTCCTCTTCCAGGTCTATTTGAGCCGAGGTCAGGCTGATTTGGTAGTCCTCCAGATCCTCCAGTAGATCGGGGACATCCATCTTGGCCAGAATCTGTCCGGCCACAATATAGTCTCCCTCATCCACGTATAGTTCGTCCCCGTAGCCCTCCTGACGGCTGGGCAGGTCCACTTCCCGCCCAATCACAACGGTACCGCTGGCCTGGGTGGTTGATTCGAACTGGCCCAGGGTCACCCGGCCCGATTCGTAATCGCGCAATATATAAATCTCTTCCCGGGGGGAGAGGAAATACCAGCCTCCTCCCATGAGAGCGGCAATTATTCCCAGAACGATTATAGCAATTCTTAACTGCCTGCCGCTTCCGGGCTGCTTGATTCTTTTGGTTTTACCCTGCTGTACAATTGAGGGTTTAGGACTGTTTTCCATAGTACTCACCGAGTCCTCCTTTTTTGGCATGTCTTCACTATATACCGGTGGATGATCGGGTGGGTTAAACCAATGTAAAACCATTGTAAAATATGTAAAATGTAGGAAACAGTCATTTTTTCGCCCTTGAAGGGAGGCGCAAGCCCTGTATAATGGAACTTATGAACGTCAAACTTCCCACGGGCAAGCAAATCCTTATTCCCGCCATGATACTGGCCGTGGCCGCCATGGGGCTGCTCTTCTTTTTACAGATACGCTGGATGAATAACTCCCTGCAAATCCAGAATATGCGTTACCGCAGAGGGGTGAGCGATGCCATGAACCATGTGGCCCGGGGAATAATAGAGAAACTGGGTACGGAACGGTTTGATCCGAATAATCCCGATGAGTTTCTTAGAGAGCTTCCCGAGGAGGCTCCCGACGGGGAGCTCATAAAGGCTCTTCACCCCCTTAAGGAATTCCGTGATCAGGGACGAATTACCTTTTCCGATCCTCTTCGAAAAGAGACCTATCTCATTATAGGCGAGAGGGATAATCCCTATGTGCTTGTGCTGGACAGCGCCGTCCTTTACGAAAAGATTTTCCCCGATGTTCTTGCGGCTTACTCCGATGAATATAGCTACCGAATAAGTTACGGCCGGGAGAAACTCAGCGATATTCTCCGTGCCAGAAAAGACAATTCCCCTGGCGACGGGGATAAGTCCCTCATAAAGGCCTACCTTCCCCTTATCATTGATCTGACCGATGAAAAACAGCAGATGGATAACCTCCTTTTTAATCCGGGAGATCTTATGGACTATCGTGAACGGGGCTATGGTATCCGGGGGCTTGAAGAGGGGCAGAGTGAGCTCTATATGTACACCCTGGAGATTGATTTGAACGACGGCCGTGGGTCGGAAGAATTTGAAACACGCCTTAAAAGGACCAATTTAGCCCTTCTTTTCCTGCTTTCCCTCATTTTGGTGTCGATTTTCCTTCTTCTTCTTCGGCTCTACCGTAGGGAAGAGCGGCAGAGGAAAGTGGAACAAACCTTTGTGGCCTCCGTTTCCCATGAACTGCGTACTCCTATTTCGGTTATTAAAACGGCCTCGGACAACCTTTTTCGCGGGATTATTTCCGAAGGGGAGAGGGTAAAGTCCTACGGACAGGTCATAGGTAATGAAGCGGACCGTTTAAGCCGCCTGGTGGAGGGGATTCTCTACTACTCCCGAATGGAAGGGAGCGGGCATAACAGTGTTCAGCGGGAGAGGGTGAATCCGGGGAACCTCACCGGGGATATTCTTGAGAGACTTAAACTGACTATGGGAGAACAGTCTTTTGATACGGAGCTTAAGGGAGCTCCCGAATCGGTTTCTCTGGACAGAGAATCGTACCGTTTGATTCTGGATAATCTGGTAACCAACGGTCTCCTTCACGGGGACAACTCTTCCCTGCGCCTCCGTTTGGAAAGCGATTTTCCTTCCCACTGGCGCCTGGTGGTGGAAGACGAAGGGCCGGGACTGCCCCGGGGTGAACAGAAACACATCTTTGATCCCTTTGTTCGGGGGAAAAGAAGCGAAAGCGAACAGCTCAGGGGAAGCGGATTAGGCCTTTTCCTGGTGAAACGGGCGGCCGAAGCTATGGGTGGGCGAGTTCTTTTGGAAAGCCCCTACGAGTTCCCCGCCGGTGTGGAACGTAAGGGCTGCCGCTTTACGGTGATTCTACCCATAGAAGAGGAGGACGGCCATGGCCCGCATACTGCTGATTGAGGACGAGCCGGGGCTTCAGCTCACCCTAAGAGACCTTCTGGAGAATGAAAAATATGACGTTGAAGTCCGGGGAGACGGCCCCCGGGGAGAGGAAGAAGCTTCTGCGGGGAATTACGATTTAATCCTCCTCGATGTGATGCTTCCCGGCAAGGACGGTTTTCAGGTGTGTAAATCGCTTAGAGACAGGGGCGTAGGAACTCCCATCCTCATGCTCACCGCCCGGGGAACCTCCATAGATACGGTTATGGGGCTTAAACTGGGGGCGGACGACTATCTTACCAAACCCTTCGACAGTCAGGTCCTTTTGGCTCGGATCGAGGCACGTATGCGCCGCAGCTCTTCAAATCAGCCTTCCTCCGACTCTTCTCCGGTCACACAATTCGGCCTCTATCGCCTGGACCGGAAACAGGGGCAACTGCTGATAAAAGAGGGGGCGGAAGAGAGGGAAATCCCTTTAAATACCCAGGAATACCGTTTGCTTGTTTACCTGGCGGACCACCCGGAAAAATCTCTGAGCCGGGAGGAACTGCTTGACGGAGTTTGGGGCTATGAAGGGGAAACGTCCACCCGTACGGTGGATGTACATATCTCCTGGCTCAGGCAGAAACTGGGAGAAAAGGAGAGGCCCAAACATATTATTACTCAAAGAGGAAGGGGTTATAAATTCTCTCCCCATGGACTATAATTCTATTTAATGGATACCCTGGATAATCCGGTTAAAGTGCTGGCTCAAAAGACGCTCATCTCCCTGCTTTTGGGGATTGTCGGTCTTTTTCTAAATATGAGAGGGCTTACCATCCATTATCTTGACTACAGCCTGACTATTCCTTTAGGGCACACATTCCCTCTTTTAATCGCCCTTGCCTGGGGAGCAGGTTTCTCCGTGCCCGGAGCCATAGTGGCCTCTCTTTTTGTCTTTTTTATCGGCCTCGAAGAGGGTGTTGGTGCTTTGATTTACCATTTTGTCTTTTTTACTGCCTGGATTCCAGTTCTGGGACGATTGGAGGAGAAACGAAAATGGAACGAAAGTAATCCTTTAATGCTCTATCTTTTTCTTCTGGCCTATACCATGGTTAACGGTGTTATCTATAGCTTTTTCTTTTTTAAGTCAGGCCATCAGGGCTTCTTTCCGGGAAGGAGTCAGTTTCTCTATTCTTATGTCGATAACATGAGTCTTTTAAGCTGTCTGAATCTGACTCAGCTTCTTATCGTTCTTCCTCCTGTCCGCTCGATTCTGGGATTTGACAAGCAGGAAAAACTTCGCAGGAGAATGGGATACCGTTTTATTCTGGGGGCCCTGGCCGGTGTGTTTATTCTTTGGGGATTAACGACTGGAGGAGAACTCTTTATCGAAGGGGGAATCAAGACGGGAGAAAGGGATTATGGGGAGGTCTTTGGCGAGGTTCTGGTAAATAATTTTCTTTATCTTAATATTATCATAGTCCTGGCCCTTGTTATGTTCCAGAACTGGGTTATTCAGAGTGATACCAAACGGAAAATGGTTGACCGCGGTGATATTCTCATGGAAATCCTTAATAATATAGCCGAAGGGGTCATTGTTCTTGATGAAAACTGGAAAGTCCGTTTTGCCAATCCCGTCGCCCATAGGCTTATGCCATCGGGGGATTTTCAGATGGGGACTTCCATAAGAAAACTGGTTAAGCTTTACGATCCGGAAAGGGGGACTCAAATGAAGCATAGTCAGATTATCCACCAACTTGTTTCCGGAGAGCCCATGACCTGTTTAATGGCCCAAAGGGAGGGCTGTTTCAGAAGAATTATCATACAGGTATCTTCCCTTCCCCGTACAAAGTATGGTTACCGCTACCTCTCTCTCATTCGGGATATTACAGAAGAGTACGAACGGGAACAGACAAACATCCACTTTCAAAAACAGGAAGCCGTGGGACGGCTGGTAGGCGGGGTGGCCCATGACTTTAACAACCGTCTGGCCGGGATATTGGGATTTGCCCAGCTCATCACCCTGGAAGAAGACCGGGAAGAGATAAATCTTTATGCCGAACAGATTACTGCCAGCGCTCAGGCTGCGGCAGACCTGACCTCTCAGCTACTGACCCTCTCCCGAAAAAGACCCATGCAGCAGAAGCGCCTCTCTCTCAATGAGTTAATACAGGGAGTTCTTCCCGTTTTAAAACACACCGTAAGCAAGGGGATTGAATTTCACTGGGATCCCTCGGAGGAGGAGCTTTTTACCATAGGTGATAAATCGCTTTTGGAAAACGCTCTTTTGAACCTGGCCATAAACGGAGCCCATGCAATGGAAAAAAAGGGCGTCCTGACCTTCATCCTGTCAACTCTTGAACTCACAGAAGTGGATTGTCTAAAGAGCAAAGCCCCCATTCAGCCGGGACCTTTTGGGGTAATTGAGGTCATTGATACCGGTTCCGGGATGTCCCAGACTACCATAGATAAAATCTTCGATCCCTTTTTTACCACAAAAGAGGAGGGAAAAGGGACCGGCTTGGGCCTTTCTACGGTAAAAGAGATTGCCGAAAAGCACGGAGGAGAGATTCGGGTGAAGAGTTCTCCCGGGACGGGAAGTACCTTCTCTCTTCTTTTGCCCCTATCTCAGGACGGCAGAGCATAGGCTCCCATAATCTTCGGATAGGGTCGGAAATTTTCAATAGTAAATTCTCCCAGACCCTGTTCGCCACTCACCCGGGGAACGGTGTAGTGCTTTAAGCCGCCGGGCAGTCCTTTCCCTGTCCCTTTAAGGTAGGCTTCTTTCTGGGTCCATATCTCAAAAAAGAGTTCTACCATCTTGTCCGACGATTTTCCTTGGTTGTTGGCTTCTTCCAGTGCTTCTATTTCGTCCTGTGAAAAAAAGTGGCGGGCCAGATTCAGGCAGTCCCTGTCCTTTATCTCTTCCACATCTACCCCGCATTCCCCCTCTTCGGAGGAGATAAATGCCGCCACTCCTGCCGAATGGGAGAGATTAAAGTACAAATGGGGATACTCCTTCAGAAAGGGTTTCCCCCCTTCCTCATAGGAAAAGCGGACGTGCTCCGGCGCCACCCCCAGAATATTCCCCAGAAGAGTCTTCCCAAAAAGACGGGCTCCCAGGTACATATCCGCCGATCTCTGGTGGCGAAAACGTCCGTGCCGGGCCTTCTCCTCTTCGTCCAGAACCGCCCGGCCCTCCCGAGCTAATCCGTCGGGAAGGGGCTGGGGAATCCTCGTCCAGTGGAGACGGGGGACATGGGGGGAGGTGAAGACTTCCAAGTCCATAATCAGCCTTTAAGAGGAGTGGGGTAGTGTCCCGCCTCAATCAGTTTGGCCAGGGAGGCCATAACCCGGGGCTTGTCCTCTTTGTAGGTCACCCCAAACCAGTTATCCTTGCTATGGAGTACATCCACCCGGCTTATATTCGATTTAATCAATTCATCAATGGCGAAAGGCAGGTAGAATTCGGACTTTTCCTCTTCGATTCTCTCGGTCAGGAATTCTGTAAAAAGTCTTTCCAAATGGGGAAAAAGGGCGGGGGTAAATCCCCACATATTCATGGAGACAATCTCTTCTCCGTTAAACTCAACCGCGTCGCCCTTACCGTTTACTCCGCCAATCTTTCCGTCGGTCCGGCCAATGGCGGTGTGCTCTTCCACATCGCTGAGCCGGGAATCATTATCGCGGGTACAAATCCCCCGGGAAACGGTCCCGTGCTCGGAGAGGGTTTTTTCCAGAGTAAAACCGCACATGGTAAAATCGGTGGAGTTAAGATCCTTACCGGTGAGCCAGTCCGCCAGCAAGGCAAAACCGTTCCGGCCGTAAAAGTCATCCGCATTAATGGCCGCGAAGGGCTCTTTAACCACATTCCGGGCGGCCCAAACGGCGTGGCCCGTTCCCCAGGGTTTGGCCCTCTCTGCAGGGCGGGAAAAATCCCCCGGCAAATCGTCCAGGTCCTGATAGGCGTACTCCACGGGAATAATCCCTTCGTAGCGGCTTCCAATCTGCTCTTTAAAGTCCTTCTCAATATCCTTGCGGATAATAAAGACCACCTTGCCGAATCCGGCCCGCTTGGCATCAAAAACGGAATAGTCAATGATGAATTCTCCGCTGGGACCCACCGGGTCAATCTGCTTAAGCCCTCCGTAACGGCTGCCCATTCCGGCGGCCAGAACTAATAAAGTCGGTTTTACCACATTTTCCTCCAAAGGATTTCTCCCTACAAGAATAACACCCTGCGCCCCTTTCTTCCAACCGGTTTTGCGTCAAAAATAGGGCAAGATTGTTTCTTTTTGTTCTTTCCCTTGTCAGGGGAGGGAAGTGGGCACATAATTTCCCCAGGAGGCGATAATGAGTGAAGTAGAAAAACTGACAAACCCGGAAGATCTCAAGCAATACAGCAATTTGAGCCGTTACTGCTTTTTCGATAGGGAAGGGTGGAGCGACAGGATGTTCCGTCCCGAATCGTTCAGAGGGACCGTCTACGGGTGTAAGGAAAAGGGGCAGCTTATGTCGGGCGTCATCTCCCATAACATGGCTTTCTCCTATTGGGGAACCGGGGGAATCGCCTCCTCCGGCATCGGCTGCGTCGTCTCCGACCCGGCTGTACGCAACGAAGGACAGATCCGCGAGATTATGACCGGCCTTCTAAAGGATAACTACGGAGACGGGAAAATCCTCTCCTTCCTTTACCCCTTTAGCTACCGCTTCTACAATAAATTCGGCTATGGAACCCTGGGGGAGGGCGTCATGTACACCTTTTCTCCGCCATGATAATGGGAGGACTTTCCCTAAAAGAAGCCCGCCTGGCCGGACTGGTAGAAGGGGACCTTCCCGGCGGAGAGGAGTTTTTCCGCCGTTTGGAAGGGATTTATATTGCAGAAGGTTTCTAAGCAAAACGGCATCTAGCACCGGGGGCGTCGCCTAGCCGTCGCGTCGTTCCAATTCCGCCAAAACATCAAAAATGCTCAAGTCCGCCGCTTCAAGAAGAACCAGCAAGTGGTAAATCAGGTCGGCCGATTCGTAAAGGATATCCTCTTTTTCCGAAGCCAGAAGAAGCTCCACCGCCTCTTCGCCGGTCTTCTTCTTAATCTTCTCCATCCCCTTGTTAAAGAGATGAGTCGTATAGGAGCCTTCGGGCATCGATTTGTGTCGTTCCTGAATCACAGAAGTCAGCTTAGCCAGAAAAGCAGCGCTCTCCGCCGACCCGTCCAGGTCCACCTGTTCATGCTTCTCCACATCCACCTCGCCCTTCACCAAAGAAAGGCCTACAGGATTAGAACCGGCCGGTAAAACCGCCGTATAACCGGCGCCCGTGTCTTCAAGAGAAACAAAAGCCGGTTCCCCCTGCCAGGGCAGAACCCGCCCCGTCTCGGGGTGACTAATCCAGAGAGTCCCGTTCTCCCGGCTTTTGCTAAAACCCTTGGGGCTCATAAGAGCCGCCGTAGAGACACCGTCTTCAATTGTTACCAGGAGGGGATAGATCTTTTCCGTCATAATTTAGTTACCCTTGGGATTGGTATACTGGAGCTGTTCGTAGAAACTTCGTCTCTGCTGCACAGAGGTCTTAACCTTACCCTTAAAATCGTCAATAGAGGCAAAACCCTTCTTGTCCATCCAGCTGTCCAGACCGTCCACAAGCTCCTTAAAGTAATCGATCCCGTTCTTGTAAAGAACAGAACAAACCTGAACCGTAGTTGCCCCGGCCAGGAGAAGCTTAATCACATCTTCCGGACCGTGAACACCGCGGCTCGCAGAAATATCCGTCTTGATCATGGAAGAGAGCAAGCCCGTCCAGCGCAGAGTCTCGGCCAGTTCGCTCTCCGTAGAAAAGGGAATCCCCGTGGAAAAAGTCATTTTATTAATATCAATGTCCGGCTGCCAGAAACGGTTAAAAAGAACAAGACCGTCCGCCCCGGCTTTACCCAGTTCCGCCGTGAAGTGGGGAAGGGAGGAGTAGTTGCTGCCAATCTTAACCGCCAGAGGAAGATCGAGCTCCTTATTCAGTTTGGAAATCAGCTTAACCGCCTGCTTTTCCAGATCCTGGCTGCGCAGATCCACATGATCCGCCATGGGAGCCAGGTTAATCTCCACAGCCGAAGCTCCCGCTTCTTTCATATGACGAACATAATCGCCCCAGTCCTCCAGAGAGTGACAGTTAATACTGGCGATAATAGGAATATTTACCTGTTTTTTCACCTCGCCGATGAAGGCAAGATAGGAAGCGGGCTTCTTTTCCATACCCACATTCTGCATCCACAAATCGGTCCCGGGCTGAATCTCCTCGGTCACCGCAATATCGCCGGTCCCCCGAATATCCTCTTCAAAAAGGGACTTCAGAACCACCGCGCCCGCACCGTAATCGGCCAGTTTCTTAATAGCCTCTACCTTTCCTGTGAGGGTAGAACTGGAAACAATCAGGGGACTCTGCAAGTCTAACCCCAGATATTTGGTATTTAACGATGCCATTGTGAACTCCTTTAGATAAAATGCACTGGCCCTATTGTACGTGAAGCCTTGTAAAAAATCAATGAAAAAATGGGGGCGCCTCCCCGCCTGACGGCGGAGACCGGGCAGGCTGCATGTGCGAGCAGCAAACCATTTGGTTTGTGACCAGCACTGTCCGCTAAACTCCTCGGTCCGGGCCCGGCTCTGCCGGCCTCCGGGTCGCTCACGGTCTTCCTCCCGTCAGACCTCCGCTCCCCCCGTCCCTGCGGGGTACCGCTTCCATCCCTGGCGCGAAAGCGGAAAGCGGAAAGCGGACGTAAGAGGTGTGTATCTACTCAAAATCCAGATTCTTGGAGAAAAACTTGATTATTCTGTACGGTGGTATATATTAATAGGTAGGATTTCTTCAAGTTCTTCCGTTGAACAACGGCCTTGTTTTACAGGCTGAACAATTCCATTTTATAGACTAAATAATCTCATTTATTAGGCTGAAGAATATCACTTTATAGTCTAATAAATCTCAAACTCTCCTCGACACCTTCCCATTTTCATTACGACAGTTCATCAAAGTCTCGTCGACAAATGAATCATTTTCTTAGGACAAAAAGACCGGGAAAGGTCATAAGGTCGATTTTTTACGGCTAAAACCTGGAATTATGAAGATAATGTTGTATATTTGTGTGTGAACTATGTAGTTCGTCCAATTCAAAATCATCACAAACACAAATCTAACTCCCCAAGGAAGACACAGTGAAAAAAGTAAAATCGGAAGTGGTGGAATTGAATGTCCCCGGTAGAGAATTGCCCCTTTTAATTGCCAGGTTCCATAGTAACATAGGCTTTGAAGCCGGTTACGAACAGCTCTGGCAGAAAATCCTGGCCCAAGATAGTAATGACGTGCGTGTTCTCATCTATTATTCACCCGAATTAAACCAGTCCGGCGCGGACCAGAACACCATCTATCACTATAGTCAGAAATTCATCCCCCTCGTATCCAAATCGGCCATTGTGGGAATTTACGGCATTAAGAGCCGTGAGGCCAAACTCAAAATCGCCAATATGATTACGGGCCGTCTCATTGTTTCCCATAAGAATGAAGAAGAGGCCGTCGACTGGCTGGGCAAGCCTATGGAAGATCATGAGAGAGAAAAAGTCATAGCCAGCCGGGAAAAGGCCCAAAGAAAAGCCAAAAGATCGGGTAACTTCCTGGGAGGAGCAGCGAGCCGGGCGTCTTGAAAGCGGAAAGCGGAAAGCGGAAAGCGGAAAGCGGAAAGCGGAAAGCGGAAAGCGGAAAGCGGAAAGCGGAAAGCGGAAAGCCGAAAGCCGAAAGCCGAAAGCCGAAAGCCGAAAGCCGAAAGCCGAAAGCCGAAAGCCGAAAGCCGAAAGCCGAAAGCCGAAAGCCGAAAGCCGAACGTAGTTGCTGGCGCAATAAGCCGCAATAGGTCACAAAGCCTAATTTCCGCTGTCCGCTGTCGTACTTCCGCTGTCCGCTGTCGCACTTCCGCTCTCCGTACTTGATTTTCCTCTCCCCAGCCAGTATATTCCCCCTATGGACTTTCAGAAAATAACAAGCCGCATATGGTTTATGAAGGGCGATGCCGAACGGGGCTGGCCCAATATTACGGCAATTCTTGGTGACGACAAGACTTTGGTGGTTGATGCGGGGGCCTGTCCCGAGCATGCCGGCCTGATTCAAAAGGCTCTGGAAAAGATGGGCCGCAAGGCGGACTATCTGGTTCTTTCTCACTGGCATTGGGACTGTTCCTTTGGACTTTGTGCCTGGGATAAGGTGGAATCCATGGCCCAGGAGAAGACCGTAGCCTTTTTGGAGGAGCAGAAGGAGTTCGACTGGAACGACGACGCCCTCTATTGGCGCATGGAACAGGGAGTCGAGTCTGAATATAACGCCCGAATGATGAAAAAGGAGTACCCCGATCTTTCCAAGGTGAATGTGGTTCTTCCCAAGCGTTACTATGTGGAGGCGGAGGATATTGATCTGGGCGGAGTTACCTGTCAGGTGCGCCACCTTCCTTCCGATCACGCTCTGGACCATTCGGTTATTTATGTGCCCGAGGAGAAATTTCTTTTTCTGGGCGATTGTCTTAACGAAAATATTTACTGCGAAAGCTGGCACTATACCCACGGCCGCCTGGCCCTTCTTATTAACAGCCTCCGCGGTTTTGATACGGATTTAGCCCTGGAATCCCGGGGAGAAGAAGCTTTGGGGCGGGTGGAGTTTATTGACCTGCTTTGGCAGTTGCAGACTGTGAACGATACGGTGAAGCGGGCTGTAGAAGAGGGTCTGACCGATAAGCTGGAATCTCTTCTGGCAGAGGCTTTTGAAAGACCCCTTGTCGAGAGTGACGAGGAGCTTATGAGAGCCTGTCTTTACGGTTACTTTCAGTAAAAAATCAGCCGTCCAGTTCAAACCAGAAACGGACGCCCCCTTCCACGTTTTCCACGCCGCAGAGGTTTTGGTGCTGGTCTACGATGGCTTTCACAATGGAAAGGCCCAATCCGCTGCCTCCGAGCTGGCGGGTGCGGGCCTTGTCTATTTTATAATAGCTCTCCCAAATCCGCTCCAGGTGATCTCCCTTGATTCCTTCTCCGCTGTTATAGACGTAGAGGCGAATCTTTCCGTTCTCCCTTTTCTCTGCGAATACCATAATGGGTTTGTTTCCGTCTCCGTAGCGCAGGGCGTTTCGGATAAAATTTGATATGACCTGCTCTACCCGGCTTTTGTCGGCCCGGACGAAGAGGGGAGGGGCTCCTTCCCAATGAAAAGTGCCTTCCTGTGCCATTTGGGAAAACTTTTCTATGATATAGCCTATGAGCTCGTTGATATCAAAGTGGGAGTAGTCCAGGGGAATGACGCCGGACTGGAGCTGGGAGAGATTCAAAAGGTCGGCCACATGCTTTTCCATTTTCCGTGTTTCATCCATGATAACCTGGCAGTAGTCGGACCGTTTTTCCCGGTCGTCGGCAATGTTGTCAATCAGTCCTTCCGCATAGCCTTCGATGAGTGAGATAGGGGTCCGGAGTTCGTGGGAAACATTGGCAATGAAGTTCTGACGCATTTCGTCAATCTTTCTCTCCTTTTCTATCTCCTTTAAGAGGTCCGAGTTCATCCGGTTTAACCGATTAATCGCTTCGTTAAGCTGGTCCGAAAGGGAGTTGATGCTCTGGCCCAGTTCTCCTATCTCATCGTTGGTGCGGACGGTGTACTTCCGGCTAAAGTCCAGTTCGGACATACTTTCCGCGATGGATTTGAGTTCATTTACGGGGTTGGTGATGTATTTTGAAAGAAAAAAGGCCATAACCGTGCCAAAGAGGAGTAAAAAGAAGCCCGTAATGATAGAAAACCGGGAGGTACTGGCGATGCTTATATCTATGGATTCCATGGGGCGGGAAACAAGAAGAATCACCCCGTCTTCAATGACATAAAACATACTGAGCATGGGAATCTCATTAAGATGGGTGATTTCCTTAAAAACATATCTCTCGTTTTCCCCCAGTTCTTCCATATCACTGGTTATTTCATCGGGAATGGGAAAGTGAGGGGTATCCCTCTGCAGCATCCTCTCTCCGGGAAATCCCATGCCCGGCCCTCCGGGACCGCCCCCGCTGGGTCTTCCCCCGGGCGGCTGTTGTTGTTGGGACATGAGAGGATCCATAACGGTTTTGTAGGGCTCGTCGCTCATATCGTCATAGATGGAGACGATAAAGCCTTCCTGGAATTCGGCCCGGGTCATAGCCTCCTGAAACTGGGAACTGTCCCCCGAGTAGAGGGGGGCCATTTTTTCACAGAGGGTCACAAAGTACTTCTCCTGTCGAAAGAGATAGTAGGGTTTGTAGAAAAGGCTGTTAAAAAGGAAGGAGCTGAATACGAAAAAGAGGGATAGGGCTGCTATCCAGGCAAAAATCTTGACCCGGATAGAGCTTCTCACAGGTTTTCCTCAAAACGGTAGCCAAAGTTTCTTACCGTTTCTATGCAGTTGGCATGGTCGCCCAGTTTTTTACGCAGTTTTTTGATGTGCGTATCGATGGTACGCATGCCCTTGTAGTACTGGAAATCCCATACGCTGTCCAGAATCTGTTCCCGGCTCAGAGCTCTTCCCCGGTTCTCAATAAGAAGGAGGAGAAGTTCGTACTCCTTGGGGGGCAAATCCAGTTTCTTACCTTCCAGCATGGCGTAGCGGCCGATTTTGTTCACCGAAATAGCACCGGCGTCTAAAATATCGCGGCCCTGTTTTTTCTTTTCCAGAGACTGTACGCGGGCCACGAGAGAACGGGGACTAAAGGGTTTCTTAATGTAGTCGTCCACTCCCAGTTCAAAGCCGTATACTTCGTCGGAGGTATCTACCCGGGCGGTAAGCATAAAAATCGAGACGTCCGATGTTTTTCGGATCTCCCGGCAGACGGTCCAGCCGTCGGTCTCGGGCATCATTACGTCCAGAATAATCAGGTCAAAGTCGCCTTCCTTTTCAAAAAGGGCCAGAGCTTCTTCGCCGTTTTCCGCTTCCATTGTTGTGTATTTTTCTTTGTGAAGGTAATCGCAGATAAGGTCTCTAATCCGCGCTTCATCGTCTACTACCAAAATCTTCATGTTCACAATAGTAACAAAAAAACACCCCGAATTCAGCCTTAGAAGAGTGGTTTCCCCAAAAAATCACAGAAAAGACAAGTTTAGGTCAAAATAAGAGAGTAGGTTGAGCCTATGAAAACAAGAAATATAAGGTTAACAATTTTCAAAATCCTTCCTCTGTTTATGGTGATTCTTATGGTCTCCTGTCACAGCCAGGAAGAGGCAAGTTATGAGGATAGAGGCGAGAGTCGTCCCGTAGAACAGAGCTCGGGACAGAGCAGACCCGCCAGAAATGAAGAGAGCGGCAAAGCTAACGAACTGGATGAGACGGAAACCATGATTATGAGGCTGAATGATTTCATACGTTTTGAAACCATCATACCTGCTATGGCTTTGACTCAGGAACAGAAAGACGGTATTGTTCCCATTCTGGAAGAGTGGAAAGAGGTGTACGATTCCAAGCTACAGCCGGATAACATGGTCTTTATAGAAAGAATTGCGGCGGTTCTGACCAAAAGCCAGAATGATTATACCCCCGTTCCGCAGGAACAGGGCCAGAGCGGACCTCCTTCGGGCGGCCAGGGCGGCGGTCAGGGAGGCCGGGGCGGTCAGAGCGGACCACCTCCGGGACAGGACGGTCAAAGCGGCCAGGGCGATTCCTCACAGGGAGGCCCGGGCGGTGAAATGACCGAGGCTCAGAAACTGGAAATGCTTATCCGGGCCCTGTCCGGCGAGCAGGGAGATCCCATGATGATGGGCCCCCCTGCCATGAATAACTAGAAGTATTCCGGCTCCTAGAGCATTTCGGCAATTTTCTCCGGTGCAGGAACCTGTCCGGTGAAAACGACTTTTTCGTCAATCACGAGGGCGGGAGTGGACATAACATTGTACTTCATAATAGAAGGCAGTTCTTCCACTTTCGTGATTGTCGCTTCAACACCCTTGTCGGCAACAGCCTTCTGGGTGTTCTCGTAAAGTTTGATACATTTAGGGCAACCCATGCCCAGTACTTTAATTTCCATGGTAAATCTCCTTATATTCCTGAGTCCTTTTAGAGGGACTCCTGTTTCTATATGAATATGGCGTTGAAGAGCCATCCGGCCAGGGTGAAGAACACCAGCAGCATTAAAAAGAAGGTAATCAGAAGCCGGGGTTTCATGACCTGTTTGAGCATCATGAACTCGGGGAAGCTGGCCGCTACCACGCTCATCATGAAGGCCATGGCCGTTCCCACGGGAAGTCCCTTGCCCAGTAGGGTTTCTATGACGGGGATGATGCCGCTTGCCCCGGAGTAGAGAGGAATCCCCATGAAGACCGAGGCGGGGACGCTCCACCATTGACCGCTGCCCAGGTGGTCCAGAATAAAATCGTCCGGGACGAAGCCGTGGAGGGCCGCTCCCAGTCCTACCCCTATGAGGACCCATTTCCAGATTCTCCCGAAGATCTCCTTAACCTCATTACGGGCGAATTCCCGCCGGTCGGCGAAGGTGAGTACCGGCTTGGAGGTGGTCCCTTCGGTGGTTTCTCCCTCTTCTGCGGCGGCCCCCATAGCCTGGGCCTGCTGGCCAATTTCGGTCAGGTACTTTTCCGCTCCGATTTTATCGATGAAAAAGCCCCCTGCCATTCCGGCAATGAGCCCGGTGGCCACGTAGATGAGGGTAAACTTGAGTCCCAGAAGGGAACCGAGCAGGACGATGGCCACCTCGTTGATCATGGGGGAGGTGATGAGGAAGGCCATGGTGATTCCCAGGGGAATCCGGGCGCTGGTAAAGCCCAGGAAAAGGGGGATGCTCGAACAGGAGCAGAAGGGGGTTACCGCTCCGAACAGGGTGGCCAGGAAGTAGGCGGCCCCTCTTTTTTTACCGGTTAGGTAGTCCCGGATTCTTTCCGTGTTCAGTCCGGCCCGGGCCAGGGCTATGAGATAGATCATAACCACAACCAGGGCGTAAATCTTTGTTACGTCTTCTATGAAAAAGTGGACCGATTCGCCCAGCTTTGTTCCCTCTTCCAGTCCGATGAGTCCGTAGGCGATCCAATCGGCCAACAGGGTAAAAATTTTAAACATGGCAACTGCACTCCTTATTAACAGTATCTATCGTATCTATACAGGAGAAGAAGCGGTCCAGGCAGCAGAACTTAAGTTTGTAGTAGATATTTCTGCCTTCCCGGTGATCCTCTACTATGCCCGCCTTCTTGAGTCTTTCCAGGTGGCGGCTCAGGGTGGAAATGTTTATCTCCATTTTGTCTCTGAGCTCGCAGACGCATAGGGGAGACTGCTGGGACAGTATGTCCGTAATCCTGAGTCTCTCCGGATGGGCCAGGGCCTTAAGTATCTCCGTTCTTCTCTGATATTTTTCTTCTTCTGAACCGTTCATGCCATCAAATTAAGGATATTTTACAAAAGTGTCAACTATTTCTAAGGAGATATTTGCAAAAAATGTAAAATATATAAAAAATGAAAAAAAAATCCTTTATTTATTACTAGTTGTCAACTAAGATTTTATATGTGGGTCCCGAAAAACCCTATTAGGAGATTAAAAAATGAAATTGTCAATTCGCGATAAGATATTGTTTCCGGTTCTGGGATTTCTCATTCTTAGTATTTCGTTTATTTCTGTTAACGACCATTTGAGCGCTACCCGCTCGTTAAAGGATTCCGCCTATCAATCTATGGAGCAAACGACAAGTGATGTGGCCAGCCTCATAGAGAACTGGGTGGAAGAAAGAATTATTAATATTGAGTTCTTTGCAACGGAACCCATTTTCAGGGACGCCGTACTCAATAAGGAGAATAATCTAAAAGGGGTGAGTTTTTCTCAGTTCATAGGGCTGATTCATGATACCTATCCCGAATTTGCCACCATTGGAGTTATCGATAGGTCCGGAATTGTACGGGCCCACTCGAATGAGGATAGCGTCCATTCCCTGAATCTGAGCGACAGGGAATATTTTCAGGAAGCCCTTAAGGGAAAAACGAGCCTCTCTAAAACGATTACCTCAAAGGTAACGGGGATGACTATTTTTGTCATAGCATCTCCCATTTACAACGATGGGACCAATGATATAATTGGTGTGCTCTACGGCTCTGTCAATTTTCTTGATTTTTCCCGTCAGTTTATAGATAGCATAAAAGTCGGAAAGGAAGGGTATGGCTACATGACCAACTCGGAGGGGCTCTTTCTGGCCCATCCCGATCAATCCCTTGTCCTGAATTACAATATTGCCGAAGATGAATTCGGGCAGAGAATACTCAAAGAGAGAAACGGCTCCTTTGAATACGAATGGCAGGGGAATCTCAAGATGGCCTCCTTTGCCGAGATTCCCTCGACCGGTTGGATTGTTGTGGCCGGGGTGGAAGAGACCGATTTGCTCTCTTCTGTCTATTCCATGCGTAACAAAAGTATTGTAAGCGGTATTCTCGTTCTGCTTGTTATTTCTCTCACCATCTTTGTGGTGCTTCAAAAAATTCTCAAAAGTGTCAAAGCTGTGGCCGCTCATACCGAATCTCTTTCGGAAGGGGAGGGAGATCTCTCCTATCGCCTGGATATTAAATCATCCGATGAAGTAGGCTTTCTGGCCATTAAATTCAATGAGTTTCTTGATGCCCTTACCCATATCATCCGGAATATCCAGGAGGGAACCCGTTCCACCGTGGATATTAAGAACAGTCTGGACGAAAGCGTGGCTCATACCACAAAATCCTTCGAGACTATCGACTCCCATATGGGGGAGATCACCAATCTTTCCAAGGAGCTGGACGGTGCCCTGGAGTCTTCCGTTGTAGAGATGAAGGATGTTTCCAACAATATCGCCACATTGTCCGAGCAGGTTGTAGATCAAACCGCCGCTGTGGAAGAGTCAACTGCGGCGGTTAACGAGATGGTGGCGTCCATAAAGAATGTGGCGGCCATTACCCAGAAGAAAAAAGAGACCACCGATGTACTGCTCATAGCCGCCCAGGAAGGGGATGAAAAGCTTAAGGAGACTACACAGGCCGTTTCTAAGGTCACAGAAAACATAGATAACGTAAATGAGATGGTGACCATCATAAATAACATTGCCTCCCAGACTAACCTTCTTGCTATGAATGCTGCCATTGAGGCCGCCCATGCCGGCGATGCGGGGCGAGGGTTTGCGGTGGTTGCCGATGAAATTCGAAAACTGGCGGAAGAGTCCAGTAAAAGCGCTGCCAATATCGGTAGCATTATGAGCCAAATGGTGAGTTTTATCGAAAACGCTTCCCAGACCAGCATGGCCTCTTCCGAGAAGTTTTCCCAAATTTATGGAGAAATCAGGGATGTGTCCCAATCCTTTGAGGAGATCCTCCGTTCCGCAGAGGAGCTGGATATGGGAGGCGGTCAAATCCTGGAAGCCATGACTATCCTCTCCGACACCTCCTCATCGGTCAGCAATACCTCAAAGGAATCCAAGCAAAGACTTGATGCCGCCGTTGAGTCCATACACGGGATAGCCCAAAAATCCTCCCTGGTGAGGGGGGAAGTGGATGGAATCTCCCAGGATGTCAAGATGATATCCCAGTCCATAGATCAGGTTAACGACCAGATTATCCGGATTAATGAAACCGCCGAGAATCTCGATAAAGAGGTGGGACGCTTTACCCTCTAGGTCTTGTTCTGTATTCTATAATGGTGCCTATGGATAAAGAAGCGAAATATCAGGTTCCCGTTTTGGGGAAAACCTTTGCCGTGATTGAACTGATTTCTCAGAATGCCGAGGGGGTGACTTTCTCGGAGATTGTGGCCACCCTGGCCGAGCCGAAGGCTACGGTTTACCGTATTCTGCAGACTCTGGAGCAAAATAACTGGGTGGAAAAGCGGCAGGATCGCTATGTTCTGGGGTATATGCTCATCCATTACGGTCTTATTGCTCTGGGGAACCGGGATATTCGCACTCAGGCTCTTCCTTTTTTAAAGGAGCTGACCGATGAACTTCACGAATCCTCCCATTTGGCGGTGCTATCCGGTAAAAAGAGTATGATTCTGGAAGTGGCCGAGAGTTCCCGGCACATCAAACCCTCCTCAACAATCGGCTCCCTTTTGCCCACCTACTGTACCTCCCACGGAAAAATCCTCCTGGCCTTTGCGGTGGAAGAGCGGTTAGAAGAGTTTTTACGGGGAGAGAAGTTTCTTCCCAAGACGAAGCGGACCCTGACCAGTCTGGACGATTTAAAAAGGGAAATAGAGAAGATTCGGCGGCTCGGTTACGCCATGGACGATCTGGAATATTACGATGATGTGCGCTGTCTGGCGGCTCCCGTGTGGGGACCGGGCCGGAAGTGCATAGGGGCTTTGGGAATTACGGCGACCACCATGACTTTTCCCGAGGAGCGTATAGAGGAGATCGCCGCGATTGTGTGCGGAACGGCGGAAAGATTGTCCCTTTCTATGGGAGGACGGGCGGTTTAAGATTGACAGGAACTTTTCTTGGGTTTAGACTTTAGTTATAGATTGAAACTAAGTTTCAAATGAGAAACTAGGAGGACGACAGATGGAAATTAGACATCCCATGCATCCGGAGCAGGGCAAGACCCTGGATACGGAAGAATTACGACGACATTTTCTGGTACAGGATCTTTTTCAGCCGGGTAAGCTGAATCTGACCTATAGCCATTTTGACAGGATTATTATCGGGGGGATTTGTCCTTCCGGCAGTGAACTTTCCCTGGAAGGGGGCGAGACCCTGGGAGCGGAATCTTTCTTTGAGCGAAGAGAAGGGGGCGTTATTAATATTGGGGAAGCGGGAATCCTGACAATTGACGGAACCGAGTATCCCATGGGAAGCCGGGACGGTTTTTACATAGGTATGGGAGCCAAAGAGGTTTCCTTTAAGAGTCAGGATGCCAAGAAACCGGCGAAATTTTACTTTCTTTCCGGTCCGGCCCATCAGGCTTATCCCCACAAATCCATCTCCCTGGAAGAGTCCCGCAAGGTGCATCTGGGAAGTATTGAAGAGTCCAACGAGCGGACTATTAATCAGTATCTCCACCCGGAAGTGGTTGATACTTGCCAGCTCTGTATGGGCATGACCCTTCTTGAGCCGAACTGCGTCTGGAATACCATGCCCTGCCATACTCACGAACGGCGTATGGAGGTGTATCTCTATTTTGATATGGCCGAAGATACGGTTGTCTTCCAGCTTATGGGCGAACCGACCGAAACCCGTCACATTGTAATGCGTAACGAAGAGGCGGTTATTTCTCCCAGCTGGTCTATTCACTCCGGTGTAGGGACGAAAAACTACTCCTTTATTTGGGGTATGGTAGGGGAGAATCAGACCTTTACCGACATGGACCATGTGGATATGAAAACCATTAAATAGGAGCTGTAATGATTCTGGAACAGTTTAGTTTGGAAGGGAAAAAGGCTATTGTTACCGGTTGCAGTACCGGGCTGGGCCAGGGCATCGCCATTGGTTTGGCCGAAGCGGGGGCCGATGTTTTTGGCGTGGGGATGAGCGAACCCACCGAGACGGCGCGGCAGATTAAGGAAGCGGGCCGGGAGTTCTACAGTCATAAATGCAATTTGATGAAGCAGGACGGTTTGGACGATTTGATTGCCGCTGCGAAGGAGAAGATGGGCCGTATTGATATTCTGGTGAACAACGCCGGGATTATCCGCCGGGAAGATGCCATTGATTTTGGCGAGCAGGACTGGGACGATGTGCTGAATATTAATCTTAAGAGTCTTTTTATGCTGAGTCAGAAGGCGGCCCGGGTTTTTATTGACCAGGGGAACGGGGGGAAGATTATTAACATAGCTTCCATGCTAAGCTACCAGGGGGGGATTCGCGTTCCCGCCTACACGGCGAGCAAGAGTGCTGTTTTGGGGCTCACCCGGGCTCTGGCCAATGAATGGGCCCAGCACAATATTACCTGTAACGGTATAGCCCCGGGGTATATGGTTACCAATAATACGGAGGCTCTGCGGAACGATCCGGAAAGAAACGCGGCCATTTTGGGGCGTATTCCCGCCGGCCGTTGGGGTTCTCCCCGGGATATTGCGGGGGCGGCGGTCTTTTTGGCCAGTCCCGCTTCGGATTATGTGAATGGATTTACTCTTGCTGTTGACGGGGGATGGCTCGCCCGGTAAGGTTTTTTTTTGACTGGGATGAAGAGGATTTATGGGATTTTGAATGTAAGAGCTTTATAGCTTTTCTTAATCCTTTTAATCCCTCTTGTCCCAGTGAGTATTTTTTTCTTTATTAATTGTTAACCGGGGTTGTGATGAACCGATCCAGGGTTTTGAGGCTGCGGCGGATGGCTTCTCCCGAAGCTATTTCCAAGGCCACTGAGCTCTGGGGGGCAAACTTTTCACGGAGGCCGGTGATTTCCTGCCAGGATATGGAGCCTGATCCTACGGCTCGGTGGGCGTCGCGGCTTCCGTCGTTATCGTGCCAGTGGTTGTGCAAAATGCGTCCCGCGAAAGTTTCGTACCACTCGGCAAAGCTTATCTCCCCAAAGGCGGACATATGACCCACGTCCATACAGAAGCCCAGCCGGGGATGATTTAGTTGATCGGCGATACCCTTAAGGAATCTCGTATCCCGATCATGGATATTTTCCAGGACAATCGAAGGTTCAAATCGGTCTAAAAGGGATTCGAGAAAGGGCAGAAAGTCATCGGTCATCCGCTTAAGCTCTTCGGGGCCGTCGTTTTTTTCATCCACCGCCGAATGGACTACCACCGTGGAGCATCCCAAATCTTCGGCCGTTTCAAGTCCTTGAATGATTAGTTCCCGGGAGGAACGGCGCAGAGAGCTATTGGTGGAGTGGGGGACAAGTCCTCGAAAAGGGCCGTGCAGGGTCCGCTTAAGGCCAATTATCGGCAAGATCTCCTTCCAAATCCTCTGGCGTCGGTCATATTCTTCCCGGTCTGCCAAAATCTCCACGTTACAAAAATCGCCCAGCTCGATCCCTATGCCGAATTCTTCGGCCAGTTCCCGATATTCGTCGACAATTTCCAGGTGGGCGCGCATCATAATGTTCTCGTGGATTAGCATAAGCACATGTTAGGCCTTTATGAGGGGAAAGGGAAGCGGGTAGAGGGGATTTAACGGAAGATTGATAGAGATGTCGCAAAGGGGGGCGTGGAGGTGGGGAAATTTACCTTTTAGGGGGGAATCTTCAAGACCAATTAATTTCTCCCCTTCCAAAGACGCCCCGGTAAGACTATAATGAATTTAAACAAAATTAAGGAATTTACTTGGATAATATATTCGTCGAATTGGAAGCACGGGATATCCTCTCTCTCAAATGCGAGAGGGCCCTGCTGATTGAAATACAGGAGTCCGATGAGAGTCTGACCGAAGCTGAATCTCACCTGGAAGAACTCTCCAGCCTGGTTATGACCATGGGGATTCCCGCCGTGGAATCTATCATCGTCAAGCCCCGTGAGAAGAAGCCCGGCTGGCTCCTGGGAAAGGGTAAAATTGAGGAATTGGCCGATCTGGCCGACTCGGTGGAGGCTGATGTTCTGGTCTTTGATACGGAACTGACTCCCACCCAGCAGCGCAACCTGGAGCGGCAGTTTAACCTGTGCGTGATAGACCGCCAGGAAGTCATTTTGGATATTTTTGCCGACCGGGCCTCTACCCGGGAAGCCACCCTGCAGGTCGCCCTGGCCCGTATGGAATACTCCCTGCCCCGTCTTACCCGAGCCTGGACCCACCTCTCCCGTCAGCGGGGGGGAGCCAAGGGAACCAGAGGGAAGGGGGAAACCCAGCTGGAAACGGACCGCCGGATGGTCCAGGCCCGCATCTCCAAGCTCAAAAAGGAACTGGACAAGGTCAAGCAAACCCGCCATCTCCAACGGAAAAAGCGTTCCGAGCGGCCCGTGCCCTCCATCGCCATCGTGGGCTATACGAACGCCGGGAAATCGTCTCTTTTAAACGGTATTACCGGGTCGGACGTTTTGGTGGAGGACAAGCTCTTTGCCACCCTGGACCCCACCTCGCGGCGCCTCAAAATGGAAGGGGGCCGGGAAGTGATCCTCACCGATACGGTAGGATTCGTCCGTAAGCTGCCCCATAACCTGGTAGACGCCTTCCATTCCACCCTGGAAGAAGCGGTTCTGGCGGACCTGATTCTCCACGTGGTGGACGGCTCTTCCGACGAGTACCAGAGCCACATAGATACCACCCGGGAAGTTCTCCAGGAACTGGGCGCCGCCGATGTGCCCCGCCTGCTGGTCTTTAATAAAATCGACCTCCCCGCAGGAGAGGCGAACCGGCAGGTACAGGAATTCGCCTACCCCGAGGCCCTCTACATCTCCGTTCACGGCGAACTGGGCCTGGAAAAACTGGAAGAGGAGATCAGCACTCGCCTGGACCAACTCCAGCAGCTTACAACCCTTCTCATTCCCTCAGACCGATGGGATCTGGTTGCCCTTCTTCACAGGACCAGCACCGTTTCCTCCGAGGAGTATGTGGACGACGGGGTGCTTCTGGAAGTCTGGCTCGGGGAAAAGGACCGCAATCAATTTGCTCGATTTATTCAATCCGGGGCATAATCAAAATACCGCCGGCCGCCGATAATTTAAAAAATAGGGAGGGTTCATGTCAGGCAAAACTTTAATTCGACGACTCATACTACTGGCCGCCGCTGTGGCGCTCCTCACCACCTGTGTCTTTCCCACTCAGCCCGAAGAGGAGACCGACACCGTAACGGTCGAAAAATCGGGGGAAACGGAAGTTGATCTTTCCGGCGAGAGCCGGGGCGAACTGGTACGGGGAGACAACCTGGTGGACATGGTCCTGCGCGAGGGGATTCAGGCTGACTTAGCCAACCGGCTGGTTCTGGCCGTGGCGCCCCACGTGGACATGGTGCACCTTCAACCGGGACAGCAGGGCTATTTTACCTACGACAGCAGGGGAGACCTGGTCCTCTTTCAGTTTGAGGAAGGGGACGGGCGCGTGGTGGAAGCCACCCTCTCGGAAGGTCAGATTCAGGTCAGCTCAAGAAGCCTCATTCTTTCCACCCGGACCCGTATGGTCACCGGTCAGGTCAATTCCAGCCTCTACAACGCCGCCATAGACTGCGGGATGCCCCTTAACGTCTTCATGGATATGATTCAGCTTTTCTCCTTTGACGTGGACTTCCAGCGGGACATCCGCCAGGGGGACTACTTTGACGCCGCCTACGAGGAGATTTACAACGAACGGGGCGAACTGGTCGATTATGGCGAAGTGGTCATGGCCCGCCTCTACACACGGGGAGGGATCGAAGAGCATCTCTGTTACCGCTACGTTAAACTGGACGGTACCCGGGACTGGTACGACTCGGAAGGCGGCACCGTTCGTAAGGAACTGCTCAAAACACCGGTAAACGGGGCCTACATATCCTCCGGCTACGGCACCCGGGTCAGTCCTATTACCGGGTTTACCCACAAACACAAGGGCATTGACTTCGCCGCCCCCACCGGAACGCCCATTAATGCCTCCGGTAAGGGAACTATTACCCAAATAGGCTGGAACGACTCCTACGGCTGGTACATCCGAATCCGCCACACCAACGGCTACGAAACCCTCTACGGCCACATGAGCGCCTACGCCTCCGGTATGAGAAGAGGTTCTTACGTGGACCAGGGCCAGGTGATAGGCTACGTGGGTTCCACCGGTATGTCCACCGGCCCCCACTGCCACTACGAAGTCATCTACTACGGCACCAAAATCAACCCGGCCACCATGAAGTTTCCCCCCGGGGAAACCCTCTCCGGCGACGATCTGGAACTCTTCCAATTAACAAGAAAATCATTAATTTCCTCTTTTTTATGACAAATCACCCGGCGGGCGTTATACTAAAACATATGAAACTGACGAAATTGGGCGGATTCTTGATTCCGCTAATGGCAATCGGGCTAATCGGCTGCTCCACCATGCTTTTCGAATCGCAGGCTGCGTCGGAAGCGGTGAAAATTACGGGGCAGGTCAACGACGGCAAGGCGGACACCCTCATAGGAACCTCCTCCCGTCCCTTTCTCTTCGAAAGCGAAATTCTCCCTTCCGAATCGATGCTCAACGACCTTTGGCAGGGCCTCATCGACGCAGGAGTCACCTTTGACGATCCCCAGGTGCGGGAAGTGCGCGTGGTAGACGGGGAGAGCTTCAAGGTTTTCGCCGAGACCTGGGAAGTGGAAACCTGGTTCAAAAATTACGTAAGCCAACCGGCCTACCTGGTCTTCCTCGATACGCAGGACCAGCAGCTGGTCATCGTACTGGACCGGAACAGGAAGAACGACCGGCCCCTCATGGGCTTTGGGGAGGTGCGTTAATGAAAAAAGGATTAATACTGATTCTGACCGCCCTCATCGGCCTTAAAGCCTTTGCCTTGACAGGGGAGATCGTCTACCTGGAAGGAACGGTGGACATCAAACCCAACGGAGGCGACCTGGAATGGGCCGACTTCGGTACCCCCGTGAGCGAAGGGGATTCTATCATCACCGGAATAGACGGCTACTGCGAAATCGAACTGGAAGGGGGCTCCTCCATTACCATCATGGAAGAGTCGGTCTTCTCCTTTGGCCGGGGCTCGGTCGGTTCCGGGGAGCCGCAAAACGTCTTCTCCACCGCCATGGGCCAAATCTCCTACAAGTTCGCCAATCTGCAGGATGAACCGATTATCACCACCCCCTCCGTTGTCTGCGGCATCCGGGGGACCGCCTTTACCGTTATCACCGGCGCCGACTGTTCCTCCCTCTTCATCGTATCCGAAGGGGAAGTGGAAGTGGAATCCATGGGCCAGCGGGTCTCCCTGACTCTGGACGAAGCAGTGGAAGTGCCCCGAGGCGCCCCCCCCGAAGAGAAATACCCCGTCCTCTCCGGCAGCATAGACTTTGACGGCTGGCTGGAACAGGCCGAAGCCGCCGCCCTGGCCGACCCGATAACCACCGTGGAAGACCTGACCGACCGGCTGATTTACTTTATTTCCGAGATGGACAGGTATCATGCTATGTGGGAGAAGGGTATGGCCGAACGGGATGTACAACTGGCCCTTATAAAGCAGTTGAAGGAAGAAGGAAAGGATGATGAGGCGGAAGATATCTACAGGAATATTCTTCAACCCCATATAGAACAGGTTCATTCCTATGGGATAAATGTACGCTACTATTCCCTATCTGCCCTTTCTCTCAGAAGATATACCTTGGGGCCTTTGTATGTTAAATTAAGGACGGCCCATTTTAAGGAAAAGAGTGATTCCTTTGAGGAATTCCTAGACGTCTATAATACATTTATTGAGGATTATTATGCTATCTGCCAAAAACCCTACTTGGTAGAGGCCGATATTTAGGAGGTTATTATGAAGATTTTGAAATACTTAGCTTTAATATTATTCGTTGTGGGAGCTGTTGCTTCCTGTGATATGTTTTCCGAAGATGAGGATAGTTTAAGCGAGAGGGAAGAGTGTCTCGTATCATTCTTTAGTAAGGCCCAATCTGAAGATTGGGATAGTATGTATCTCAACCTGCATCCTACGGAATTTACAGATTATGATACTTATAAGAGTGGTTCTATTTTTAATACTTTATTTGATCCAGGGCTTACTTATTCTGGTATGAGTGAGAGTGGTTCTACTGTTACCGTTACGGTAGACCCTCTGGGAACAGGAATCTCTGACTCAGAAGAGTATTACTTTGCTCAAAGTGGCGATGATTGGCTCATTACCGGTTTTACCTATGGTGGTACTGGATCTACAGGAACAACCTACTAACATGCAAATACATACCATACCCGCCGGCCCCCTTGAAACAAACGTCTTCCTCATTGATAACGGGGCCGGCGAAGCGCTGATTATTGATGCTCCTCCCGGCGGTTACGAGGCCGCCATGGCTGTGGCCCAAGAGAAGGGGCTCGCCGTAAAGGCCCTCCTTCTTACCCACGGCCACTTCGACCATGTCCTTGATACAGCTCGCTACCAGGAGGCGGGAATTCCCGTCTATGTCCACCGCGATTCGGAGGAGATGGTGCGCGACCCCGCTTCGGCCATGCCCTTTCCCATGCCCGGCATTGAGTTGGATACCCTGGAGTGGGGGAGTGACGATCAGATCCTGGAGGAGGAGACGACTCTTACCCTGGCGGGGCTGAATATTCAGGTCCTTAATGCTCCCGGTCACTGCCCGGGCAGTGTGATTTTTCATGTGGCCGATCTCAAGGCCGCCTTTGTGGGGGATGTGATCTTTTACCGCTCCGTGGGACGCACCGATCTTCCCGGCGGTAACGGCTCGGTTCTCTTTGATTCCATTCGTACCAAAGTCTTTACTCTTCCCGATGAAACTTTGCTTCACCCCGGCCACGGTCCCTTGACCCTGGTGGAAGAGGAGAAACAGTTCAATCCCTATTCATTCTATGATTGACCGCCCTATCTCCTTGCCCTATAATAGCGAGTAATATGATCGAAAACAGGAACCTTTCCACCTTCTCCTATGCCGAGCTTGAGGGCTACCCCGGTTTAAAGGAGAGCATTTATCAGGAAGTTAAAAGCCAGATGGTTAACCAACTCTATCGCTTTGCCGACAGGAAGCTGG
The DNA here is from genome assembly GCA_028533045.1 of Spirochaetales bacterium. Taxonomy (GTDB): domain Bacteria; phylum Spirochaetota; class Spirochaetia; order DSM-2461; family DSM-2461; genus SZUA-368. The sequence continues at coordinate 38,519 of JAQQAP010000005.1, forward strand.
GCATCCATTCCGAAGAGGATATCAAAGAGCACGTATACGACCGTCAGCAGGTTACCACCCAGTTCTTTATTGCCCTAAGCGGCTTTAATCGGGATTTCCCCGACCTGGATACCCTCTATTTTGCCGAACCCCGGGCGGTTTTCCTCTCCCTCGATCTGAAACTGGAAGAGGTGGCCAAAATTCTCAAAGAGAAGGAGCATCTTGATGTCTTTCCCGATGAGGCCTTTAGGAAGGTTCTGGAAGACTACAGTCTCTCCATCCAGCAGCGGGTCAAGTTTATTCAGTTTAGAAACCGGGCCAAGGAAGTTCTCAAGAACATCAAGCTGGACCTCTTTACGATTAACCTGATCTCCCTCTATATGTTTGACAAACAGGACGCCTCCTGGGATATCCGGGAGCTGGAAGCCTTCTACGACGGGGACTACGGTTATGAAGTCGCCAAGCTGGTGGCGGAAATCTTCCTGCGCTTTGTTCAGCTTTACGAGTTGCAGAGCGATTCCCGTTCCTCCCTGAGCGATAGGGCCAAGGTGGAGCAGGAGCTGATTGGTGAGATTGACGAGCGTATCTTCATTTATCTTCCCAAAGAACGGGAAGAGCTTTTCGCACGAATCAGGAAAATCATCCGCACCGGCTACACCCTTACGGAGTTGAACAAAAAAATCCGTTCCGGTTCGCCCGCTCTTAAATCTTTGGCCCTGAGTGACCTTAAGGAGATTATGGCCAAAAGAGATTACGCCACGCTCATAGACGGGTTCCTTTTTGAGGACCTTTTTCTTACAGCCATGGACGGTCTGGCCGACTTTATGTCCCGGGTCAGCCTTATCCGGCAGATAGTGAAGGGCTACTACGAAGGACTTTACGATGTGCGGGTTTACGCCCAGGCGCTTATCTATTTCTATACTCCTTCGGAAAAGAACAATAACCACAGCTACTACCGGATGCTGGGAGCGGCCTGCCTTAAGGGTAAGGAGTATATGGACGTATTCGTAGATCTCATCGTTACCTTTCGGGATCTTCTTAACCGGGCCTGGCGAGAGCCGCAGGACGTTTTGCCCTTCCCGGTGCTTATGTACACCTGGCGGCTCTTTGAGTTTATGCTCAAGTTTATGCTCACCAACCTACAGGAGAAGACCGACGTAACCCAGGTGTGCGAAATGAGTTTTAACCAAGTGTTCATCTACAATATTACCCGCCGTCCCATTTCGGTGGAGTATTCCAAGCCCCGAAAGGAGAGCTTTGAGAAGATGATTGCCGCCAAATACTCCACCCGGGATATCTACATTCCCCGCACCAGCGTGGAGAAAAACTGTCCCTCCCTAATTCATACCCATTTTGAAACGGTGGACAACCTCTTTATGAAGCTAAAAGACAATGTCTCCTATAAGGAAAATATCGCCCTTAAAAAGCTGATTCTCTATAATCGGGAAGATTTGGGCCTCTGGCTTCAGAGAACCCGTCTGGAGAAGATCAGCGAGAGCGAATTCCTTAGGAAGAGCCTTTCCGAAGAGATTGCCGAACTGGAGCAGTTTGAGTCTGAATTGGACGAAGAGCTGGAACTTCTCCTCTCTGAAGAGTGATGAATATCGTCTTTGATCTGGGGGGCGTCCTTTTTAAGTGGGAGCCCCATCGGCTCATGGCCAAACATTTTCCCGATGACAAAGAGGCCGCTCTGGTCGATTTACACCTCCACAGCCATCCGGACTGGGCCGAACTGGACAGGGGGACTCTGAACCACGGGGAAGCGGCTCGAAGGGGAGCGGAACGAAGCGGTTTGGATGAGGGGAGGATTCTCCGATTTTTGGAGGAGGCCATGAAGTCCCTCACTCCCCGGGAAGAGACGGTGGAACTTCTTCGGCAGATCAAAAAAACGGGCCAGCCTCTGTATTTGCTTTCCAACATGCACTCCGAAGCGGTTCCTTTGTTGGAAAAATACCCTTTTATGTCCCTCTTTGACGGCAAGATTTACTCCTGCCGGGTCCACCAGGTTAAGCCAAAGAGGGAAATCTACCAAACCCTGCTAAACACTTTTTCCCTGGCGGCGGAGGAAACCGTTTTTATTGACGACTCTCCCGTGAATCTTCCCCAGGCAAAAGGGGTGGGAATTCGTACGATTCACTTTGTCGGGGCCGATTCCTGCCGCGATTCCCTTAAACATCTAGGCGCTCTCTAAGGGCTTTATAGGTCTGTTTTGGGCATAAAAAAAGGATTCAACCGATTGGTTGAATCCTCATTATGTGCCACCGATGAGATTTGAACTCATGACACAGGGATTTTCAGTCCCCTGCTCTACCGACTGAGCTACAGCGGCACGTGAGCAGTAATATATAATAGGCTATAAAAATTGTCAACAGCCGGACTGAAAAAAATTAAAAGAGATATTCCGCCACCTCACTGGGCATGTTATCCGCTGTGAAATCCCGGAAATCTTCGTCTCCCGTTTGGTCTGTGGCCAGGGAGGTATTCTTGATTCTATAGTCCTCCGAATCTATCCCCAAAAGACGTACAGAACCTGTGCCGTCGCCATAGGAGGCGCTCTCTTCCAGAAGGGTGCCCGTATAGGTGTAGAAGATCATATAAAGGACTATGGCGTCGCTGTAGCTACTGGAGATGATGTTGTAGTCCGAATCCATAATGGCCTGAACACCCTCTTCGTCCTGAAGCCCCAGAAATCCCGCCGCATTTAGGAGAGGGTAGTAGCTTTCGTCGATATTTTCTCCCAGGAGTCCCATGGTACAGATGTCAATAAGATCGATAGAGACGGACATATCGTAGCCGTCCAGAGTCCATGTTCCTGAAAGGAGGGGCTGGAATTCGTCTTCGTCCATATAGGACCAGTAGTCGTCGGCCAGGTCCTCATGGCGGCGTCCGTAAACGGCGTAGCTGCCGTCATCTTCTATGAGGGAGATGATTTCCATGACCTTGTAGCTGGAATCCACGTCGCTTTCGTCGTAGAGCATATACCAGGCTCCTGTTACGTCAGGGCTGTAGGAGCTAAAGTCGTCCATTGCGGGGGTTAGGGTATTAACGCCGTCGCTCATGTTAAGGGTGCCGGAGGCGACCATATCGTTCTGGCTCGCTTCCCCCGAATTGTCCCGGTCCAGAAGAATGGTGTAGTCGTAGCTGCCGGCGCCTTCCCAAAGATTCAGTCCGTCCTCCTCAAAGAGGTAAAGAACCCTATCGGCCACGGTGGTTTCCAGGGTGGCTGCAGTTGTTCCGGCGGAGCTGATTTCCAGGATTAAGTCGGCCCCCGCCTCATCGGTCAGTCCGCTCAAGTCTACAAGAAGGACTCCTTCCGTCACGCTCTGATAGGTTAGGGTGTAATCGGTTTCCACCGAGCTGTCATCGAGGATAATCATACCGGTGTAGAAGGTTTCGCCCGCCGCCGTATCAACGGTCAGAACCGTGGGCTGGGAGGAGTCGTGCTCTTCTACGCTCTGCTGGAAATATCCGTCACTGTCCGCCTGGAAGAGCAGGGCTTCCCCTTCGGTCTCCACTGTCAGGACGGAGAGCTCTGTGGAGGAGGGGCTAAGGGAGTACCAGATTTCGTCACCCATGGCGGAAAAGCTGTCCGTACCATAGACGGAGGAGGCCAGAGTGCCTGTTGTGCTTCCCTCTGCGGTCAGAACAGTCGGATTAGCCGGAAGGAGGGCTAGAGAAAGGGATACCTGGTCAAAACCCATATCGAAGGGGGCCGATTCACCCTCTACGATGATATTCGCTTCTTCCGAGTCATCCAGAATCTGTACTTCCACCGTATAGTCCAGTCCCCAGGGAACGTCCATTTCCACGCTCAGCTCTGCTCCCGGGTCGTCGAGGGAACCGCCGGGAAGGGAGGATGTGCTGCTATTCACTTCAACACCGTTGCTGTCTTTAAGGGTGGTAATGACCCGTTTGGCAAAAAGATAGGCCCTGTCTGTGGTTCCCGAGCTCTCCAGGGTGTCTTGAAGAACGGAAGAGATGAGGGGGACGGAGATGGTTAATTCTCCCACTTCTCCCAGGGATATTGCCGTGGGTTCGTTGCTTGTCGTACTGTTTGTGGGGTTGTCGCAGGAGAAGAATAAAACTAGTGTGATCGCCGCTAAGGCTGTTATTTTTTTCATATTCATGGTTGATGCTCCTTTTTCTTACTCGATTCCGATTACGACAGAACCGGTTCCGTTTACGATTATGCTTACCGAATCGCTGTCTGTGTCGCCGTCGTCGTCGGTAACGGTGAGAGTCAGCTTGTAGGTCAGGCTGCCTTCGTTCATGGCCGCTTCGCTTTCGCCGCTTATATCAAAGGAGGCGCTTTCTCCCTGGCTAATGTCGCTGTCGGAAAGAACGCTGCCTGCCGGGAGGGAATCAAAGGACCATTCATAGGAGATGATGGTGCCGTCCGAGTCGCTGCTGCCCGATCCGTCCAGAGTTATCAGGCTTCCTTCGCTGTTGTAGTCGATTGACCGGTCCTCTCCGGCGTCGGCCTCGGGAACCAGGTTGGCATACTCAATGGAAAGGCTTGTCTGAGCCGTGTCGGTGGTTCCCCTGTCGTCGGTGACCGTAAGGGTGACTGTGTAGTCTCCTCCTGTTTCGTAGGAGTGGCTTACGCTGCTGCCCGCACTTACCGTTCCGTCTCCCCAATCCCAGGAGTAGTCCTCCACTGTTCCGTCTTCGTCGGATGAGCCGCTTCCGTCCAGATATATCAGGTCTTCCGGGTAGAGAAGGGTATCGTTTTGGGTAAGGCTGATTGAGGCTTCCGGGGGATCGTTGATTATGAGTTCAAGACTGTCTTCATCGCTCATGTCCATGGCATCGGTAACGGTGAGAATAAGGGTGTAGGTTCCGCTTGCCCCGTATTGATGGCTCGGCTCCACACCTTCTCCGCTACTTCCGTCACCAAAGTCCCAGCTGTAGGAGACTATTTCCTCATCTCCGGCAGTTGTGGCAGAGGCACTGAACAGGGTGGCTTCGTTTAGGTCGTAGCGGCCGTCCAGGCCGGGCAGGTCATCGGATAACAGGGTTATTACCGCAGTAGGACTCTCGTAATCGGGAGAGGTCATCTCGGAAACAGCTTCGCAGGAGGCCAGCAAAATAAGGGCGGCCATCCCGATTGTTAATAAAAATCTTTTTACTTCCATTTTAAACTCCTTGCTTTTTCAAGCGAAAAAGGCGTATGAGGGGTAATTTAACGTAGGAGTAAAGAGATAGCCTTGGGCTGGGATGGGAATTCAATGGAATGGGCGGGGGGAATGTGAACGTTTTGTAAAGTGTCGGTCCTATTTAGAACACAAAGGCCCCATTTTGTACCTGGTTGTATACAAAATGGGGCCGTTTGTTTATTAGGAGGGGAGAGGGTTGCCGAGTAGTGGAGAGCTTAATTCAGCTCTTCCAGTACGGCGGTGAGCTCTCCCTCTTCAAGAAGTCCGTCAAAAAGTTTTTCCGAGGCCCGCTGGAAAGCCTGGTCTTCGGTGAGTCCTCCGTCTTTATACTCTTTGCTTCTCCATAGGGTCATCTCTTCCCCTTCCTTTATAATCGTGAGGTGCAGAGAGGCGTAGCAGAAGATCATGCCGTAATCGTTGGCAGGGGCCTTTCTAAAGGAGACGTTGGCTCTAAGGTAGTCGCCCTTGTCGCTTTCCGACCGGGGGGCCACTTCAGTTACATTAAGCTCTTTGAGGAAGGCCAGGGTGCGGGGGGATAGTTCCCCGCTGTTCCAGTCCGACTCTACGGCCACCGGGAGGACGTAGGCTTTTACTGTGCTGGTCTGCCGGGCGGCGGGAAGGCGGTAGCCCACAAGGTCCGTAAGAGGAGCTTCGCCGTAGGGCGATTCCATGGACAGGAGGTAGTCGGTGGCGCCTCTGTTGTCCCGGTCGGTAAAGTCCAGGTCAAAGCTGCCGTCCCGTTCGGTTTGGAAACGGCGGATTTCCCGGCCCTTTCCATCGCTTAAGATAAGGGTGACCGCTCCGGGGTTTTCATAGTTTACCCCCTTTCCGTTGTCTACGGTTATGACCCGGCCCTTGAGGGGCACTGGTTTACCGCCGACGATTTCCTCGCCCAGGGGTTCCCAGGTTATGGCCATCTCTCCCAGAAGCTTTTCCGCCCTCAGAATCAGTATAGAATCGACTGAGCCCTTCTGGCCCAATAGCTCCATTTTAATCGGCTTGCCGCTGTAGAGACGGTAAAATTCATCCATGGCCCGGCCTACTACTTTAAGTTCGGTGAGGGAGTCGGGGAAGACATCGTAAAAGAGGTCCTCTGCCAGCTCCTGCATCTCCCGGGAGCGCTGTTCTACAATCATGGCCCACTTGGCCTTGCTCAGCCGCAAGTAGATCCAGTAGCCCATTTCGTCGGAGTAATAGGTTTCCACCGTTTCTATGTCGGCCAGGTTGGAGGCCACCCCGGTTTCTATGTTGTTTTCGTAGGTGGAGCGGTAGCCCTCGGCGTCTTCCCTTTCGCTTAGGGTGGAACTGCCCCGGACTTCCGAATAGATTGCTCCGGCCAGGTCCTTCAAGGCCTTGTCGTAGGCCAGGTCCCGGTCGTCGCTTTCAATCCCGGTGCGGGAACCGCTGATGCCGATGTAGTAGGCCCCGCTGTCCTCCGGTATGGTGGTGATCCATGAAGGTGAATCGGCAGCGGAAGAGTCCGACGTAACACAGCCGGTAAAAATCAGTAAAATCGACAAGCAAAATAATAAATTCAATCCTTTCATGGAGAGCCCCCTCTTTCTTCCTTTTTAATATATAGCACAGACTATTGCAAGTGACAGGGCCAAAGGGAGGGGGGATCTTTTTCCCTTCCTTTTCTTGACAGGGGCGGTTCGGGAAATTAAAGTTTTATAAAGAGAGTTGGTGTTATATTGATTTCGTATAGTATAAATCATCTGATAGATGGGGAGAGTTATGTTAAAAAAACAATTAGTTTTGAGTTTAATTATGCTGATGGGGCTGGCCGCAGCTATCTATGGCAAGGATGCCCCCAAGGTGGCCGTTCTTGATGCCACTCTGGGAGAAGGGGTGGACAGTAACGCCTCCGCCATTGTGGCCGATGCGATTAATGAGCAGTTTGTTAACTCCCCCGATTACAGGGTTACCGATCGTGCCTATATTTCCAGCATTCAGGAAGAGAAAAAGTTTCAACTCTCCGGGGATGTCTCCGAGGCGGATATTAAAGCCTTGGGAGAAACCTTTGGGGCCGATTATATCTGTGCGCCTAATGTAAGCATTCTGGGGTCTACCTATACCATTTCCGCCCGGCTTATCGAAGTTGCCACGGCGGAAGTCATCGATCAGAAGTCGGAACGAAAACAGGGCAGCATAGACGTCCTTTATGAACTGGCCGAACTGGTCGGGGGTGCTTTGGTAGGTATTGATGTGGCTGCCGCTGCAACGGAAGCGAAGGACGAGCCCGTTTATACGCCTCCTACGGCGGATACCACTCCCACTTATACGCCGCCCGCCTCTTCTTCAAGCAGCCGGAATAAAGGTATTTCCGGGAATGATGTTAAGTCCCATTTGGTACTTTCCTACGTTTTCCCGACCTATGGGGGGCTTGAGGATTATTTCTTTGGTTATTCTCTTGTGGAAATTGATGAATACTATTCTTACTATGATGACGCCTATACAGAGGAATTTGGTTTGGATTTTCATTATTTGGAACCCTTTGCTAGATTTCTCTATTTTTCTTTAGGGATGACAATCACGTCCCAGTCATTAATTGTTGAAGACGGTTCCTATACCTACGAATATAGTAACTTTATGAGTATTGAACCTTATGTGGGTTTTGGGGGTATTATTGCTCCGGTTTCATTTTTGGATCTATATGGGGGAATAAGTTTAGGATATCTAGGAGTCTTTTTGGGATCCGGTTCTGATCAGGATGGTTCCGGTGATTTTTGGGGTGATTACGCCGGCGATGGAGCGGGAGGTGTCTCCTTTGGTATTGAGCTTGGTTCGGACATTCATTTGGGTTCCATTGGATTGAATCTGCGTTATAGATACAGTGCCGCAGGGGATATAAGTGGTGATTTGATTGATAATTGGGCTGGTGAAGACTATGAAAACAACGATTTCGCCCACGGGGGTATGTACGTAGGGGTAGGCTTCTACTTCTAAATCGTCCCAACTATCCCGCCTAATTAACCCCCGCCGGATTGAATAATCCCGGGGGTTTATTTATACTGTCTCCCTATGAAAAAGAGATTAGTCACATCAGCCCTGCCCTATGTTAATAACATTCCCCATCTGGGAAACCTGATTCAGGTTCTTTCCGCCGACGTTTTCGCCCGTTTCTGCCGTCAGTACGGTTACGAAACCCTCTACGTCTGCGGTACCGACGAGTACGGTACGGCCACCGAAACCCGGGCCCTCCAGGAAGGTGTGAGCCCCAAAGAACTTTGTGACCATTACAATAAAATCCATACAGAAATTTACGAGTGGTTTAATATCGCCTTTGACGAGTGGGGCCGCACCTCCACTCCCCAGCAGACAGAGATTGTTCAGCACATTTTTAACAAGTGTGACGAAGCCGGCTTTGTTCGGGAACAGGAAATTGAACAGCTTTTTTGTAACAGCTGCGACCGTTTTCTGGCGGACCGCTATGTTCACGGCGAATGTCCCCACTGCGGTTATGATGACGCCCGGGGAGACCAGTGTGAAAACTGCGGTAAGCTCCTCGACCCTACGGACCTGGTTAAACCCCGTTGCGGTACCTGCGGCGCCACTCCGGTAGTAAAAAGCACCAAACATCTCTATATAGACCTGCCCAAGGCTCTTCCCAAACTCAAGGAGTGGATGGCCACGGCCAGCGTGGACGGTTTCTGGGCTAAAAACGCTATTAAGATGACCGAGAGCTGGATTCGGGACGGCCTTAAAGAACGCTGTATTACCCGTGACCTCAAGTGGGGAATCCCCGTGCCCAAAGAGGGCTATGAGGGCAAGGTTTTTTATGTATGGTTCGATGCCCCCATCGGCTATATCTCCATTACCATGTGTCACACCGACGAGTGGGAAAAGTGGTGGCGCGATCCGGATAACACGGAGCTCTTCCAGTTTATCGGTAAGGATAACATTCCCTTCCATACGGTAATTTTCCCCTGTAGTCTCCTCGCTTCCGGAGAGAAATGGACCATGCTCCATCACATGAGCAGTTCGGAATACCTTAATTACGAAGACACCAAATTTTCCAAGAGCAAGGGAATCGGTGTGTTCGGAAATGACTGTAAGGATACGGGAATCTCCGCCGACGTATGGCGTTTTTACATCTACTACAATCGGCCCGAAACTTCCGACTTCAAGTTTACCTGGAAGGATTTTCAGGAGAAGGTAAATTCCGAGCTGATTGGAAACCTGGGGAACCTGGTAAACCGAACACTGACCTTCCTCAAACGTTTCTATGACGGAAAACTGCCGGAAGGTAAGAAAGACGAAGCTTTCTGGGAAGAGGTAACTCGACGGGAAAAGCTGATTACGGAAAAACTGGACCGGGCCGAGCTGCGTGACGGTATTAAGGAAATCCTGGCCCTCAGCGGTTACGGTAACAAGTGCTTCCAGGAGGGCGAGCCCTGGAGAACCAAGACGGAAGACCCCCAGGCTGCGGCGGACCTCCTTTATAACCTGGCCTATCTTGTACGGGACCTGGCTATCCTGATTCGGCCCTATCTCCCCACTACCAGTGATGCGGTGGCGAGCTTCCTTAACTGGGACAACTTTGACTGGTCCTGCCTGGGTGAACTTTCCGGTGTGGAAGAGATCAAGAAGCCCAAGCTTCTCTTTAAACAGCTCGAAGATGAGCAGATCGAAGAACTCAAGATAAAATATTCCGGTTCTCAGGCCGAAAGAAACGGGGAGGCCCAAGGGGATTCCCTGGAAGGTCAGTTCGCTTCGGAAATCGATATTCGTGCGGCGAAAATCACCTCTGTTGAACAGCACCCCAATGCGGAAAAACTCTACGTGATTACCCTCGACGCAGGGGAAGAAGAGGATCGGACCATCTGTTCCGGTCTTGTGAACGATTACACCATCGAGGAACTGGACGGTAAAACAATCCTCCTCGTTTCCAACTTGAAGCCTGCCAAACTGCGGGGTATCAAGTCTAACGGTATGCTCCTGGCAGCGGAAACGGCCGACGAAAAGACTATGGAAGTTCTCTTTGTTGAAGCCGCTCCCGGTACCCGTGTCTTCCTGGAAGGCAAGGAGGACGCTAAGGCTCCGGAAAAGAAACTTAAGATTGACCGTTTTTTTGAGATTCCCGTAAAGGTGGAAGATCATACTGTTAAATGCGGCGAGACCGCTTTGACTCTGAACGGGGCAGCTATTAAGGCGGCCAAAGTGCAGGCCGGATCCGTTGGCTAGATTTGTCGGGGCGGAACCGCTCCTTTTACATAGGGTAGAACTCTCCTCCCTGGCGGGAGAGGACAATCTGCTCCAGTCCGGCTTTTGGGGCGAATTCAAACAGGGCTGGGAGACTTTTCCCTTTCGCTACGAATGGCGCGGCAGGGAACTGACCCTCCTCGTCCTCGTGCGAAGGTTGGCCCGCTTTCTCCCCATTGCCTACACGCCCTTCGGCCCGAATCTCACCGGCACAGACGACGAAGCCCACCTGCGGGCCTTGGGGGAAGCGCTCCTCACCGAGCTCCCTCTGGGAACCCTCTTTGTGCGCTTCGACCTCACCGCCCCCCGTGGAGAGAGCCCTTCCGATTCCCTCCCGGCCCGGGCAGGCCTCTCCAAAGCTCCCGCCGACATTCAGCCTCCCGATACGGTTATCCTCGATATAACAAAAAGCGAGGATGAAATCCGGGCGGGAATGCATAAAAAGTGGCGTTATAACATTAACCTGGCCGAGAAAAAAGGCGTCCGGGTTGAGGAAGCTTCCCCGGAAAAACTGGGGGAGTGGTACGACCTTTACCGGGTTACGGGGGAGCGGGATAAAATTGCCCTTCACCCCGAATCCTACTATAAACGTCTTTTTACCCTGGCCAATGAGAAGGCTTTGAAGGGCGGCGTTTGCGGTAGGGACTACCCGGACCTGCGCCTCTGGCTCGCCTATCACGAAGATGAGCTGCTGGCGGGGATTATCACCTCCTTTTACGGGAACAGGGCCACCTACCTTTACGGCGCCTCATCAAACAACAAGCGAAATCTTATGCCCGCCTACGCCCTTCAGTGGTCGGCTATTCGGGCGGCAAAAGAGGCGGGCTGCGGGGAATACGACTTTTTTGGCATTCCTCCCACCGACGATCCGGATCATCCTATGCACGGGCTTTATCGTTTTAAGGTAAATTTTGGCGGCGAGGTGGTTCATTACGCCGGTTGTTGGGATCGGGTTTACGGACGACTGTTATATAGTCTTTACGGGGTCTTGGAAAAAGCTCGCCAGTGGTATTTCAAGAAGTTTAAAAAGGAGTAATTCTATGATAAAGAAATACATTGTTTCCCTGTTGTTTTTTGCTGCGGTTTTGCCTTTATGCGCCGCTAGTGATGAAGAAGTTTTGGCTGGTACGGAAGGGGTTTTAACGGTTTTGGATTTGGTGGTAAGCGATTGCGATAAACCGGTTGAAGGGTTGGAACTGGATATGGATCTCCGCTACGGCCTTATTGGACTTTCTATGGAGAATATGTCTGTAAGCTCTTTACTTTCCGAACGAGAGCTGGGGAAGGACATCTCCGCTGAGGAGCTTCCTTTTGCTACGGTCTCCGGGCATATGAGTCTTGTGGGAAGTAATATTTCTGTTGACGTTCAACTGGCCGAGGGGCCTGTTCATCATTTGATTTTGAAAGTAGATGGGGGAGAGGTTAGTTTGTTTAAAGCTGACGATATGGATTGTCTTTTTTTAGCCGAGAATCAGGAATTGCTAGACATGATCGCCTATAATAAGGATTATTTTATTCGCTACTTTTTATAGCAGAATTACCTTTGCTCCCTGGAATAACGGGGGGTAAAGGGGAGAAGTATGGTCATTTCCGTTCCTCCTTGCGGTGTGTTCCGGAAAAGAATATGCCCTTCGTAGTGGGTAAGAATTCCGGAAATCTGTGAAAGACCCAGACCTTTTTTCCCATTTTTGGTGGTAAAGAAGGGGTCGAATATTTTCTTGCCTGTCTCTTCATCAATCCCGCAGCCCTCGTCTTTGACGGAAATACCTATCCATTCACCCTCCAAAATTTGATCGCAATGAGGGCAGTAGGTGTGGTTTGTTGTTTTGACTTTTTCCATTATCAGAGAGGTTTTACCTCCCATCTTCATAGCTTCACGGGCATTTTCTATCAGGTTGGAGAGAATCTGTTCCAGATGATTAGGATTCATATCGAACTTTTCATTCCCAATAAGGATTTTACAGGACAGAGGGTAAGAAGGATCCTTTTTTAGGGAGGCCACGATTCTATTGACCCTGTCCTTGAGAATAATTGTTTCCACCGAATGTATGGATTGACGGCTGTAGTCGGTGAGTTTGCGGATAAAGAGTGCTGCCCGGGTGCCGGAGATATTTATCTCTTTCATATAGGGTCTTCCTTCGTCGGGGAAACCGTCGAGGCTTTCGGTCAGTTCGGAAAGTCCCAGAATACCGGTGAGCACATTATTGATTTCGTGGGCTATTCCCGCCGTGATTTGGCTGATGACAGACATTTTTTCCTGCCGGGCCAGTTGTTTTTCCGTTAATTGTTGGTCTTTCATCAGTTTTCTTATCTCTTTCATGAGAGTAAAATAGGAGAGAAGGATAATAATGATGATGAGGAGAAAGGACTGGAGGAGGGTGATAAACAGAATCTCCCGTCTCATTTCTTTGACGGTTTCCTCATTAATTTCTCCGTAAAGGAAATAGCCCGTATCGCCCACGGGAAGGGAGAGAGCCAGGCCGGGGAATTGGAGAGTTTCTATTTTTTCGGAAACGATTTTCCTGTTTTTTATAATCTTGGCCGAATTTTCTTCAAAATGGCAGACCTTAAAGACTCCCTCGTCGGTGCCGATGATTTCCCCGTTGTGAATAATGGGGTTTTGAATCATAAGGTGGCATCCTTCGTCAGTACTGAAGAAGGCCATTTTCGAATTGTCGAAGAGGAAGCCTTCCTTATTGCCCGGGGGATAATCGGCAATCAGTCTTCCCAAATTATCCCGGCGGGCCACATAAATCAGGTTTGTGTAGACCCGTGCCCCGTCGGAATATTTGGATTGGGTGTAACTGCTTACTTCTTCCAGGGTTTCTTTCCCTTTTTCCAGATTGTAGAGAGATTTTCTAATCATGGTCCGGCTGGAGAGGGCATTAATATTTTCCTTTACAAAGAGTACCTTATAATAAAATTCATTGGTGGCAAGGGTCATTTCATTGGTAAAGTCACCTATGAGACGGCTTTTGCGGTAGCGGCCTGTTATGAGGTAGGAACTAGCCAAAAGGGTGGCCGAAAGGGAAAGGGCAAAGAGGATTATGTGAAGCTGAACTATTTTTTTTACATTCCTCGCCATTCCATTAATTATAATCATTTGACGGCCTGATTCAAGGAAAAACGCCCCCCTCTTTATGTTGGAACCAAAGAAGGGGGAGGATATTATCGATGCATAGTTTTTAAGGCTTTTAGGAGGACCGGCAGTCTTTTATCATAGGGGGTAACCCTATTTATTTTCTTTTTAATACCCAGGAGTTTATAAACCGCAATACGGGCGGCCCGTACGGAGTACTCCTCTGTAAAAACCATGTCTTTGGGAATCTCTACAAACTGGCTTATCATGGCAAAGTTTACCGAGCCTTTGGGAACGACCTGCGGGCGGTCTGTCATTTTGCGTGGCTGGAATTGGGCATCCACATAGGGCATGATACAGGGGATTACATTTACCACATCATTCATGTAATCATCCAGCTTGTCTTCGAAGTGCAGGTGGTGGAGAAGTTCTGTGAGCAGTTCCTCTCCGTTACATTCCAACATGGGTTTCTTTACATAATCCCCCGTTTTTTCCGGATAGAGACCGTAGCCCCAGAATATGGTTTGGTCTTTTTTCTGACCCTTAAAGTGAGGCTGTGCGGCTACAACGATAGACATGCGCCAGTTGGAGTCTTTGAAGGTCATCAAGGCGCCGCTTCCCGGCACATTGCCGCTGAATTCTTCTATTCTTTTAAGCAGGGCGTTCCCGTTGGAGGTTACCGTATAGGATTGCCAGAGAGTCTCTTTGGGCTTGGCAAAGAAAGGGTCCGGATTTCCCAGTCCCGGTTTTTTTCCGGCGATATTTTTCCAGAGCACTCCCGAAACGGGATTCTCCGGTTTGTATTCTGCGGCGGTTTTGAGATCTCCCAGGGTAGCGCTGTCGGTCATACATCCGTTGGTCATGATACAGAGGTCTCCCTCGTTCAGGTCGATTTTCCCCTCTCCCCGGGCATCCTTGTAAAACAAGCTTGTCACTCTGAGTTCATCGTCGGCAAAATCCAGGTCTGTAACGGTGCATTTAAGAGTAAAGTCGACTCCCTTTTTGTCCAGAAAGTCCTTGAGAGGAAGGATTACCGAATCGTATTGATCCAGAGGGGTTCGAGTTACCCCTTCGAGGGTTTCTATACGGGAGAATTCGAAAATCATTCTGTGCATGTATCGCTTGAACTCGAAAAGGCTGGACCAGGTCTGAAAGGCAAAGGTGGTCTGCCACATGTACCAGAAGGTAGTGGTGAAGAATTGGGGAGAGAAGTATTCTCCAATCGTCAGGTCATCCAGTTTTTTCTCGTTGGTAAACATCAATTTCTGAAGATCTTTTCTGTCACGTCGGCTAAATCCCATGGATTTGACATTTTGAATGACCCCGTCCTTGTCAATCAGTCGGGCTTTGGCGCATGTGGGATGGTCGTGGTCAAAGTCCAGGATCTCTTCTGTTATGGATTTTCCCGGGCTGTCCAGAGAGGGGATATCCTTGAAAAGCTCCCAAAAGTTTTCGTAGGTTTCTTCGTTGAGCATTCGTCCGCCCCGGCAGACAAATCCTCCCTCCGCCGTACCAATTCCGTCATTTGAGCCGCCGAGAATGTTCATACTTTCCAGAATATGAATGTTTTTTCCTTCGTAATCTGCGTCTCGTAATAGGTAGGCCGCTCCGGCCATGGAAGCCAGACCGCCTCCGATGAAATATACCTGTCCTTGTTTTTTACTCATCCTAATACCTCGCCTTAGAGTTTTTTTATAGCCTATATCCGGGAGGGTGCCGGGACAAGGACAGGGGAGGGAAAGTGTCGAAAAAACGGACACAGAGGGTGATTTGTCTAGGAGGACATTTTCTTTATGGCTCGGGAGAAGTCCCCATCCAGAAGACAGCAAAGATTTTCTATAAGATCATAACCGGATTCATTAGCACCCGACTCAAGCCAGCGAATGACAAGCCCCGTGAATCCGTCGCCATAAAATCGGGCTATGAAATCCTTCTTTTGACTTGAGAGAGGGCTGTTTTCGGAGCACTCTTCCACAACGGTGCGAAGACAGTCAAAAGCTATATTATTAAGAAACATTTCCGATTTAGCTTTTCCCAGGGAGCGATAGGTATTTAGGCAGAAGGGCTTGTTTTCTTCCATGTACTTGAATACCAGGGTTATTCCCTCTTTCCACCGGCTATAGCTGCGGTATTTTAGAAGAGGTTCGGTAATATCCTTGCGGTAGATCCATATGAGAAGGTCGTAAATATCCTGGAAATGATAGTAAAAGGTTTGTCTGTTAACACCACAGGTTTCGCTTAGTTCCTTAACGGTAATTTTATCCAGGGTTTGGCGTCTCATAAGGTCTTTTAGGGTTTGGGCAAGAGCCTTTTTTGTTAAATCGGACATGTGTAGTTCATTTTAACAGCAAAAGGTAAAAAGCACATCCGTTTTTTTGACAAAACCACCGACTTGCCAAGGGGATCAATTCCTATTAAAATGGCACCATGTCCGTTTGTGTTAATTGCGGAGCTCCCGTTTCGGGGACCGTTTACAGAACAACTCTCTGTTCCCAGTGTGGCAAGGATCTTCACTCCTGCCTCTGCTGCCGCCATTATGACACAAGTAAACCCTACGACTGTTCCGAATCGATTCAGGAACCTATTAGCGAAAAGGGACGGGCCAACTTTTGTGACTTCTTTCAGATTAACCTGATTTCTCCCGAAAACTTTAAGGGTGGCAAACCGGACTCTTCTCGATCGGATGCTGCCAAGGATGCTTTTGATGCCCTCTTTGGAGACTAGAAAGCGGCCGGTGGCCTTCCTCGATTCGGGGATTGGCGGGGTTCCTTACCTGGACAGACTGCGGGAGAAGCTCCCCCGGGAGAATTACCTTTATTTGGCGGATCATAAAAACTTTCCCTACGGGGAAAAGTCTGCCGAAGAAGTTACTGCCAGCGTCTTGGGCGCAGCCGACTCCCTTATGGCCCGGCACAATCCCAAAATGATTATTCTCGCCTGTAATACGGCTTCCGTCTCATCTCTGGCCGTTTTGCGCAGCCGGGTTTCCATTCCCGTTGTGGGGGTGGTTCCGGCGGTTAAGCCTGCGGCGGCCCGGTCCGGGGAGAGAACGATTGGGGTTATGGCCACCGAACGGACCGTGAATGCTCCCTATCTGGACGGGCTTATCGAACAGTTCGCCGTTGGGTGCCGTGTGGTACGTGTAGCTGCGGGGGATATTGTTTCCTTTGTGGAAAACCGGCTTTTCCTGGCCGACCGGGAGGAGCAGGATCGTCTCATCGCTCCGGCTGTAGAGGAATTCCGCCGGGAGAAGGTGGATTCCATTGTTTTGGGCTGTACTCACTTTACCTATTTGGATGATAATATTCGTGCCCTTTCCCGGGGCAATTTCATACCGGTCGACTCCCGGGAGGGGGTGGCCAACCAGGCGATTCGCCTTCTGGAGCGGGATGATATGTTGTGCACAGAAGGGGAGGGCCGTTCTCTTTTTTATACGACCCGGGCACGGGAAGACGGCTACTACCGCAAGGTGGCAGAACAGTATTCCCTCGACTTCCGGGGCGAAATATCCTCTGTTCAAGGAGGGGCCGCCTAATGGA
This sequence comes from Spirochaetales bacterium, assembly GCA_028533045.1. Lineage (GTDB taxonomy): Bacteria > Spirochaetota > Spirochaetia > DSM-2461 > DSM-2461 > SZUA-368. The sequence goes on from JAQQAP010000005.1 coordinate 55,477, forward strand.
AGGAACGGTCTACACCGGAATCAATAATATTTACACTGTGAAAGATAAGGTAAACGGGGAATTTTACCAGTGTCGCATCAAAGGCAAGGTTCTGCGGGATGACGAAGGGGAATTCATCCGTGATGTTTATAATCCCCTGGCTCCCGGCGATACGGTCGTTTTTGAGGAAGATCCGGGCCATCCCGGGCAGGGCATGATTAGCCAGCGTCACGAACGGCGTAATCACTTTTGCCGACTAAACCAGAAAAGGCGGTCCCCCCAGTTTATCGCCGCCAATATCGACCTGGTTCTCTGTTTTACCTCTGTAAAAAATCCCCCCTTTCGTCCCCGCTTCCTGGACCGGGTACTTGTGGCCGCCGAACTGGGCGGAGTAAAATCGGCCATTGTGGTGAACAAAACCGATTTGGGTATGGAAGAGGAGACTCTGGAGCGTCTGGACCACTACAAAAAGCTGGGTTATGACATCTTTCTTTGTTCCGCTGCGGAAGGAACAGGTTTGGAAGAGCTGAATCAGTTTATCGCAGATTCCCGTGTGGCTGTTTTTGGTCAGTCCGGTGTGGGGAAGTCGACTTTGCTGAACGCCCTTGAGCCGGGCATCGGTCTAAAAACCTCGGAAATCTCCGACAAGTACGACCGGGGACGGCATACGACCAACTACTCCCTTATGATTGACCGGGCATCGGGCGGGCAGATTATCGATACTCCCGGTATCCGTCAGCTTTTTCTCTGGGGAGTGGAAAAGGAAGAACTAAGTCACTACTTTCCGGAAATGGAAGAGTTCTGGCGGGATTGCCGCTTTAAAGGATGTTCCCACAGAAGCGAACCGGGCTGCCGTGTCCGGGATGCCGTGGAAGAGGGCGTCATCCATCACGACCGTTACGAAAGTTACCTCCGTCTTTACGAGGATCTTCTATGAAACGGCTGGTTTTCCTGTGGCCTTTGGCGGGGTTATTCTTTTCCTGTCTCTCTCTCTCGGGAAACCTCTATGTCTACTCCTCCAATAGCTATCTCCTCACCCTGGAATACTCTTTGCGCAAGGAATTTATCGGTCTTGAGTATGTGGCCGATCAAAGTTCGGCCATGGTTTTGCCCCGCAATGAAGAGGAGTGGCTCGCCTTTGCCGCCACCCATGGGGGCGTGACTTTTCAGAGCGAGGGATTTGAGCTGATTGAGGGAGAGGAGCGACGGGTTATTCGGGCTCGAATCAGTTTTAACGATCCGGTCGTATTGGAAGATCTCCTCTCTTGTAAAGTGGCTTTTGAGGGGAATAATCCCTACAAGATGACCTTGACCTATGAGAGAGGGGAAGAGCCTTCGGAAACCGGGGTGAGTTATATCAACGGTTTTTGTGCGGGAGAGACTGTCAGTTTGACTATTTACGGGCCGGGAAACGCATCACAAAGTGATTCCTGGTCACTCCGGGAGCTTCTTTTGGAAACGGAAGCTCCTTCAATATCTATAGAATGGGAGGAGTAGGGTGGTACAGCATCCTAAGTCCAAAGAGTGGGACGATAATTTAAGAAAAATGTTTGACCGGATAGATGATTATCTGGAGGACAAATACGGGGGACTTTATCCTTTGCACCCCAACCGAATGAAGCGCGGCACTACGTCAAATAAATCCATGGACGGCCTTTTTAATGTGGGGGCCTCCTACTCCAGCGGGTTCGGTTCCAAGTACGGGAAAGGGTATGTAATTGAAATCTATCTTTCTACTTTGGCGGGGGTCGATCCGGAGGTGAGACTTCAGATAGAAGGAGAGGTGGAAGGTATGGTGGAAAAGTTCCTTCCCGAGTACTTTCCCGGTCGTAATCTGGATTGTGAAAAGGACGGTCATGTTTTGAAAATCTTTGGAGACCTCTCTCTTGGGGCCTTGTAAGGACATGATTGGACAATGAAAGACAAATTTTAGGTAAACATTAGGTAAAAAATCGATAAAAAATAAAATAATGTGTTTGAAAGTGTGTTTTATATTGATTATGATGGTATGGAATACAAATTTATTTATGGCTATTTCTCTGTTATGGAGTATTAAAACTTAAGTTTATAAAAGGAAAGAGGTTTGCAATGGACGCTCAATTGAAAGAATTAATCGAGAAGATCAAATCGGACGGTGTAAAATCGGCCGGCGAAGAAGCGGCAAAAATCATCGCCGACGCGGAACAGAAAGCCGCCAATATTGTCGCCGAAGCTGAACGTAAGGCCGAGGATCTTAAGAACACTGCCGCCGCCGACGCGGCCCGTTCCGAAGCGAGCGGAAAGGACGCCCTTAAGCAGGCGGGCCGGAATCTGCTCATTGATCTGAGAAAAGAGGTGGAAAACCTTTTTGGATCAATTCTGGAAAATGATGTCCGAGGCGCTCTGTCCGCCGACGTCCTTGAAAAATCCATCGTTACCGTTATGGGCAAATGGGCCGATCAGTCCGCCGGCGAGCTGGAACTGCTTCTTCCCGCCAAGGATCTGGGTGATCTGGAAAAGGGGCTCAAGTCAAAACTGGCGGACCAGCTTAAAGCGGGTATGGAAATCAAGCCTTTTAAAGATCTGGAAGCCGGTTTCCGTATCTCCACCAAAGACGGAAGCGCTTTTTACGATTTTTCCGACGAGGAATTAACAGCCCTCTACTCCCGGTATCTTAGCCCTTCCCTTTTTGAAGCGGTAAAGTAAGGAGTTAAACGTGGGAAAAGCCTATTATTATACATCGGCGACACTCCCCATGCTCTTTTACGATAACGCTTTGCCCGTTAAGCGGGAAGATTTCCTGGAAATCTGTTCCCGTACTTTAAAGGAAAGCGATTTTCAGGCTGTGGAAGCCTGTACAATTACCGTTGACGAGGAAGCGGAACTTTCCGGTTTTGCCGGACGTTACCGCGCATGGGAGATTGCCCTGAGAAATGCTCTTGTAAAAGTAAGAGCGAAAGAGCAGGGTCTGGATGAGAGAGAATTCCAGAGAGACGGCGGGGACGGTTTTGGTGTGGACGATATTGCCTCTTCCGCCATCAAGATCGATTCCCCCCTGGAGGCGGAGCACTTTCTGAACAAAGCCCGCTGGAGTTATGTCGATGAAATGGTCTCCGGCCATATTATGGACCTGGAATTCCTCCAGGGCTACTATCTGCAGCTGCAGATTATGGAAAGGAAAGAGTCCTTTCAGGAAGAACAGGGTTTCCAGAATTACCGGAAACTCTATGAGGAAATACTGAGCGTTCGGAATGAGAGCGCTGATAACGAGGTGACCGAATGAATCAAGGAAAAGTTGTAGGTATAAACGGAAACATGGTTACCGTTGCTCTCGAGGGCAAGGTAATCATGAATGAAGTGGGCTACATCATCACCGACGAAGGAAAACGGCTTAAGTCCGAGGTAATCCGGGTCATGGGTGATGAGGCTCAGCTTCAGGTATTTGAAATAACCAAGGGTATCTCCGTAGGGGATGCTTGTGAATTCTCCGGAGAGCTTCTGGCAGTAGAGCTGGGCCCCGGTCTTCTGGGACAGGTTTACGACGGTCTCCAGAACCCCCTTCCCGAGCTGGCCGAAGAGGCTGGTTACTTCCTGGAAAGGGGTATTTATATTGATCCCCTCCCCAAGGACAGACGATGGGATTTTACTCCCGTTGCCAAGGAGGGAGACAAGGTAGAGAAGGCTGACTTAATCGGTACCGTACCGGAAGGTCCCTTTAAGCACTCCGTTATGGTCCCCTTTAATATGCTCGACAGCTACACAGTCAAGAGCGTTAAGCCTGCCGGTAGCTATCTTATTACCGACCCCATCGCGGTCATCACCGACAGCAAGGGTAACGATTTTGATCTGACCATGTCCTTCAACTGGCCCGTTAAGAGAGCCATTGACTGTTACCAGGAAAGACTCAAACCCACCGAGCCCATGCTTACCAAGACCCGTATCATCGATACCTTTCTTCCCGTAGCCAAGGGGGGAACCTTCTGTATTCCCGGTCCCTTTGGAGCCGGTAAGACCGTACTGCAGCAGACAACCAGTAAGTACGCCGAAGTAGACGTGGTAATCGTGGCCGCCTGTGGTGAGCGAGCCGGTGAGGTTGTGGAAACTCTTAAGGAGTTCCCCGAACTGACCGACCCCAAAACAGGTAAATCTCTCATGGAGAGAACCATTATTATCTGTAACACTTCATCCATGCCCGTAGCTTCCCGAGAAGCTTCGGTATACACCGCCGTAACCTTGGCCGAGTACTACAGACAGATGGGACTGGACGTTCTTCTTCTGGCTGACTCTACCAGCCGATGGGCCCAGGCCATGCGTGAAATGTCCGGTCGTCTGGAAGAGATCCCCGGTGAAGAAGCCTTCCCGGCTTACCTGGAATCTTCCATTGCCGGTTTTTATGAAAGAGCCGGTATCGTATCCCTTAAGGACGGCAATACCGGTTCCGTAACGATCGGGGGAACCGTTTCTCCCGCCGGTGGTAACTTCGAAGAGCCCGTAACGCAGGCGACCCTTAAGGTAGTTGGCGCCTTCCTGGGACTTTCCCGAGAACGTTCCGATGCCCGTAAGTACCCCGCTATTCAGCCGGTGGATTCCTGGTCCAAGTACAAGGGTATCCTCGATGAAGACAAGACTGTAGAAGCTTACAACCTTCTCAAGAGAGGTTATGAAGTAGAAGCGATGATGAAGGTTGTTGGTGAAGAAGGTACTTCCCTTGATGACTACATGATCTACCTGGAAGGGGACTTCCTCGATGCGGTTTATTTCCAGCAGAACTCCTTTGACGCGGTGGACGCCGCCGTTTCTCCGGAAAGACAGGAACATACCTTCAACAAGATTTACGACCTGCTTAAGTCGGAATTGACCCTAACCGAGAAGGGCGCTGCCCGAACCTGGTTCAACCAGCTCAGACAGAAATTCCTTGACTGGAACAGTACCGAATGGGAAACAGAAGCTTGTAAGAAGCTGGAAGCCGATATCGACGCCCAAATTGCCGGGATAAAGGCTTAAGGAAGGGAGAACGATGAGAAAAGTATACAGTAAAATAGAAACGATTGCGGGAAACGTAATTTCCGTTAAGGCCGACGGGGTTTCCTACGGAGAGCTGGCAGAAGTAACCACCTCCTACGGAAAGTCTCTGGCCGAAGTTATCAAGCTGGACCACGACATGGTTTCCCTCCAGGTTTTTGCCGGGGGCCGGGGTATTTCCACCGGTGACGAAATCCGCTTCCTGGGCCACCCCATGAAGGTTTCCTTCTCGGAAAACCTGACCGGCCGTATCTTTAACGGTTCCGGAGAACCCCGGGATAAGGGACCTTCCCTAACGGAGAACATGATTACCATCGGTGGTCCTTCCTTTAACCCGGCCAAGAGAATTATCCCCCGGAACATGATCCGGACCGGTATTCCCATGATTGACCTTTTTAACACCCTCGTTGAGTCCCAGAAGCTTCCTATCTTCTCCGTTTCCGGGGAACCCTACAATGAGCTTCTGGCCCGAATCGCCATGCAGGCCGAGGTTGACCTGATTATCCTGGGTGGTATGAGTCTTAAGTACGACGACTACCTTTTCTTTAAGGAAACCCTGGAAGAGGGGGGCGCTCTGAGCCGAACCATCATGTTCGTTCACACCGCTTCCGACCCTGTTGTAGAGTGTCTCCAGGTACCGGATATCTCCCTGGCCGTGGCGGAAAAATTCGCCCTGCAGGGTAAAAAAGTACTCGTGCTCCTCACGGACATGACCAACTTTGCCGACGCCATGAAAGAGATCGCCATTACACAGGAACAGGTACCTTCTAACCGAGGTTATCCGGGAGACCTTTACTCCCAGCTCGCTTCCCGTTACGAAAAGGCGGTGGATATCGAAGGTTCCGGTTCCATTACCGTACTGGGTGTAACCACCATGCCCGGTGATGACGTAACCCACCCCGTACCGGACAACACCGGGTACATCACCGAAGGTCAGTACTACCTAAAGAACGGTCGTATCGAGCCCTTTGGTTCCCTGTCCCGACTTAAGCAGCAGGTTAACGATAAGACCCGTGAAGACCACCGGGCTCTTATGGACGGTATGATCAAGCTTTACGCCGCCTACAAAGACTCTCTGGAGAAACAGTCCATGGGTTTCCAGATGTCCGCCTGGGATGACAAGCTGCTTAAATACGGTGAAGCCTTTGAGGCTGTTATGATGGACCTGACCGTAAACATTCCCCTGGAGAAAGCTCTGGACGAGGGATGGAGAATCCTGGCTGATTGTTTTGAACCGGCCGAAACGGGTATGAAAACGGCTCTGATCGAGAAGTTCTGGCCCAAGAAGGGGTAAGCCATGGCTAAAGTCAAGCTGACCAAAAATGAGCAGAAAAAGCAAAAAGATGCTCTCAAAATGTACACCCGCTATCTGCCTACGCTGATTCTCAAGAAGCAGCAGCTGCAGATGGAAATCCGCAAGGTAGAAGAACGGGCGGCGCAGGTCAAGGCGAAGAAAGAGGCTTTGGAAGAGGAATTCCGCAGCTGGATAGGCGTATTCGGTGAGGAAGTGGGGCTGGATAGTTCCCTTCTCAAGGTAAAGGAGATTGTTACCTCAAAGGGTAACATCGCCGGTGTACCTATTCCTGTTTTCGAGCGGGCCGAATTCTATCCTGTAAGCTACGACATCTTTGAGAAACCCCTCTGGGTGGACAAGGCCGTAGCCAAGCTGGAACAGCTCATGCTTTTTGACCTGGAGTACGAAGTACTGGAACAGCAGGTTGCCCTATTGGAGCAGGAATTACGCACCACCAGCCAGAGAGTTAACCTCTTTGAAAAGGTGATGATTCCCGAGACAAAGGCCAACATCAAGAAAATTGGAGTTTACCTGGGAGACCAGCAGACCGCTGCGGTTGTTCGGGGTAAAATCTCTAAACGCAAGTTAAAGGTGTCCTAGTATGGCTATAGTGCAAATGAAAAAGGCCACCGTTATTACGATGGACCAAGACAGAGAAGAGACGCTGGAGAAACTTCGCGCAGAGGGTGTAATACACCTGGAACGCAGTAATCCGGTCTCTTCCGGCGATCTTTCCGCTCTGGAAAATGAGATAGCCGCTTTTAAGCAGGCCATGATTCTCCTTCCCGAAGCGGAAGTCGTTGCGGATATGTCGGAAAACCGGGATTACGCCCGTTCTGTGGTGGAACAGGTGCTGGAAATCCGGCGGACCGATGACGAACTGGTTTCCAGGCTGAATGCCATTAAGCTGGAAGAGGAACTGTTGGCTTCCTGGGACAATGTGGACCCGGAAGATCTGGTTTTCCTGGAAGAGAACAATGTTTTCCTCCGTTTTTACCATGTTCCCGTAGCCCAGTACGATGAGCTGGCCTCCGAATATGAACTGATTGAACTGGATAGGGTAAAGGGTTTTGTTTACGCCATGGCTGCCAAGCTGAGCGCAGACCAGCTGCCCCCTCTGGAATCGGTACTGTTTCCCGCCAAGGGTCGTGAGGCTCTCGAAGCGGAAAGGGATGAAATCGGCGAGTCCCGGAAAAACGGCGAAAGCCGCCTGAGCGAGCTGGCCAAGAACCGTCCTCTTATGGATTGGTACGGCGAAGTCCTTGAGCAGGAGTGGGAATTTGAAGAAGCCCGGCTTCTCTGCGGTGACGACGAGGGAATCTCCTATCTTACCGGCTTTGTTCCGGTAGACGGGGCGGAGTCTCTCAAGGCTGCGGCGGAACACAATAAATGGGGACTCCTTTTGGACGATCCCGGTGAAGAAGATGCGGTTCCCACCGAATTGAAATTGGGACCCTTTGCGGCCCTTCTCAAGCCTGTGTTGGACTTTCTGGGGATTCTTCCCGGTTACAGAGAGTATGACATTAGCTTCTTCTTCCTCTGTTTCTTTAGTATTTTTACGGCCATGCTTATTGGTGACGCCGGTTACGGAACTATTTTCCTGGGCGCCACTCTGGCAGGTATGATCGGGGCACATAAAAAGACGGGCAAAGTCAGCAAGCTCTTTTTTCTGCCTCTCCTGTTAAGCGTCTCCATTATTATCTGGGGAGCTATTACGGGAACCTGGTTCGCCAGTGCCGGTCTTGCGGGGCTTTCTTTCTTCGATAAGCTAAAGCTTGATGTCTTTAGGGTTGAAGGGGACGAAAGCATTGCTTTGATTATGGGAATCAGTTTTGCCCTTGGTATTGTGCAGCTCCTCATAGGTGTTGTGCAGAACTTCAAGAAAAACTTTCCCCAGCTCTCCAGTTTTGCCCAGGTGGGATGGTTCGCCGTACTTGTATCGGTTTGGTACCTTATCCTTATTCTGGTTGTAAACAGGCAGGGGCTGGAAACCTATCCCCAGCAGATGCTCTATGTTCTGCTGGGCGGTGTGGCTATTATCTTTCTCTTCGGCGGACAGGAAGAGGGTAAAACCTTTTTTCAGGGGATTCTTAATTCTCTGGCGAACTTCCTGCAGCTCTTTTTGGACGTGGTGGGTACCTTCTCGGACCTCATGTCTTATGTAAGACTGTTTGCCGTAGGATTGGCCGGTGTAAAGATTGCGGAAACCTTTAACCAGCTGGGGGGACAGTTCTCCGGCAGCTGGACGATTGTGTTTGGTATTCTGATCATCGTAATTGGTCATACCCTGAATATTATTCTGGGTTTGATGGCTATTTTGGTTCATGCCGTGAGGCTGAATATTTTGGAGTATTCCGGAAAAGTCGGTGTCGAGTGGTCCGGATTTAAATACGAACCTTTTAAGGTTAACGTTGAAGAAAGTCAAAGATAGAAAGGAGAATTGATATGAGTTTCGGAATTATTGGACAGGCTGCCGCGTTGGGATTGGCAGCAATAGGCTCTGCTTTGGGATGTGGTACGGCTGCTCAGGGTGCCGTAGGAGCTTGGAAGAAGGCGCTTGCTACCAACAAGGCCCCCAGTATGCTTCTGGCCGCTTTTGTCGGTTTTCCCCTTTCCCAGACTTTGTACGGATTTCTGGTAATGCTGGTTGTTGTACCCTCTAAAACAGGTGATATGAAACAGTTGGCAGCCGGTGTATTCGGCGGTTTGGCCATTGGTATGTCTGCCTGGCTTCAGGGTATCGCTGCTGCCGGTGCTTGTGACGCCCAGCAGGAAACGGGAAAAGGTACGGCTCAGTACGTACTGGCCCTTGGTATTGTTGAATCAGTAGCTATTCTGGTTCTGGCATTCCTCTTCCTTATCTAAGGGAAAAGGCCCCTCGGGGGTTGCCAGAATAGATTATTTACAATCTAATGAAAGGGACGGTTCTACGGAGCTGTCCCTTTTCTTTTGGTAGGTAAAAATGGGTATAATAGTAAAAAAGTTCACCGAGGATCACATTGACAGAGCTGTAGATATTTTTAGCAAGATCTACAGTTGGGAGCGGGAAGTCAGTCCCCTTCTGCCGCCTCATCCCTTAACAGAGCCCGATCGTATTGGAAACGCTCTGCGGCTGCTTATACAGACAGGCCCGGGAATCTCCCTTTTTGAGGATGACCGAATGATAGCCTACATGATTACGGGAGACCGATTCGACTGTAAGGGACAGAAGGCTGTTATGATCCCCGAATACGCCCATGGGGCGGAGATAGATATGGACCTGGCCTGGGAACCGATTTATCGTCAGATGTACAAGGAACTGGCAGCTCAATGGTTAAAAGAGGGAATCCATCTCCACTTTATCGGCTTCATGGCCCATGATCAGGAACTCAAGGATATACTTTTCCAGTTGGGATTCGGCGGATATTTGACCGAGCGTATTCGGGACCTGTCCGATATCATGACAGTGGGAGGAAGCTTTTCGATTGAGCCTTCCGATGAACCGGAAGAGCTTTATGAACTTCGTAAAGACCAGTACGCCGGTTTTGAGAGTTCACCCATATTTATGAAGAAAAAGCCCTGTCGGGAAGCTTTGGTAAGGGACTTGCAAAAATTCAACGATGAAGGGGATGCTCTCTTTGTTTACCGGAGCGATAATGGAATCGGTGCCTATATGGCCGTGGGAGAATCGGTGGGGCAGGGGGAAGGTTTCCTTCTGCGGAATACCAGGACGGCCCAGATTAAATCTGCCTATGTTAAGCCGGACTTAAGAAATCAGGGAATCGGCCTGAATCTCCTTAAGAAAAGCATTCAATGGGCCCGTGAGGAGGGGTTTGACGCACTTTTCGTAGAGCATGAGACGGCCAATTCCGAGGGAAGTGCCTTCTGGGGAAAGCACTTTGATCCCTACGTTCATTTTGCTATGCGATACATAGACAATACCCTGTAAAAGGTACTGTCCGAATTACATATCCCGGTAGGATTGGAGAAAATCTTCCGGGAATCGCACCGGTCGGTTACTGTCCATGTTAAAATAGTAACCCACCTGGTGGCCTTCGCAGTGGATTTTGTCATCCTCTACGATTTCAAAACGCACCTTCCAGCGGCCCTTTTCCAGTTCTTCCACCCAGGCTTTGCCTAGGGGGTTGCTTTTTAGGGTGAGGGGGCGCTTATATTTGACGTTTGTTTCCGCCAGGATGGGGGCGTTATTCTGCTCCATCATATCGTCCAGGGGAAAGTATTCGTCAAGAATGGCCGTGCGGAGATCTTCGAAATACTGAACATAAACGGTGTTGCTTACGATTTGCATGAAGTCCACATGGTAGGTTTTAACTTTGATGGGAAGTTCCACATACATTTTTCTTTTGTCCATGTTTGTTATTATAGGAGTATTTTATTTTTGGTAAAGACTATGGAAAAATTCATGGGATATTTATTCTTTGCTTACAATAATTGTGCTATATATACCCTTTTCCCGGAGGTATTTCATGTTTCGGAATAGAAGATCAATCCTTTTACTCATAGGAGTCCTGCTTAGTCTCCTGGGCCATACTCTAGCGGCCGATCAGATTGAGGCTATAACAATAGAAGGGCTTAAAAGAACGAAAGAGGATACCCTCCTGCGCATCATTAATCTTTCTCCCGGAGATGAAGTCACGCCGGGGCTATCGGAAGAGGTGGAGCAAAAGCTCCGTAAAGCGGGTATTTTCCAGGAAGACATGAGTGTCACTTTTACTCCCGGTAGGGAGGGGCAGATTTTGAATATCAGGGTTTACGATAAATGGACCCTCATAGGACTTCCCTATTTTTCTTCCTCCGACGGGGACATAAAAGGGGGTGTTTTTGCCCTTGATTCCAATATGGGGGGAAAGGGAAATTATTTTGTTTCTGCCCTGATGTTTAGTAACGAGGGAGATGGTTTAGGCTTCTTTTTCTTTAATGATCCCACTTTTCTTGATACGGACTATAAGGGAAAACTTGTTTTAAACGGTGGTTTTTCTACCCAAACTAATACCAGCCTGGATGGAGATGAGATTTGGGAGGATTATCAGACGGCCTTGGCTTCCCTTGGAGTGGGGCTGGGAAAGGATGTGAACGACTCCCTAAACCTGAGTCTACTGACCCGCGGGACATTCTGGGAAGATCGTGAAGGAGATATAGCCCCTCCCGAGGAGGGAGAAGCCCACTTTGATTTAATTTTGGAGGGCCGGGCCGAATATGACGGGCTTACGGTTTATCCTCTCTTTCAAAAGGGAATGAGCGGTAAAATGTCCGCTTCCGCCCGATGGGAACCGGCCGAAGGGGACACATCCTATCTCCTCTACGGAGAGTTTTCCGCTGCCTGGGCCATCGATTCCCTTCTGCAGCTTACTGCAACCGGTAAATCAGCCTTGACCAATGATGACTTCCATTATCTTTTTCGTCTGGGTGATGCCTCGGGAAGTCTTACCCTGCCCTCCGACAAGATCGCCACCGACCGCTACCTGAACGGGGAGTTGAAAGGGGAGGTCCGCCTGGTTAAAATAGGTGAGGCCGGATATCTTACATCGCCCCTCTATTACGAAGCCGGTGTTTTACGGGATTATCAGGAAGAAGAGCAAACCTATCACGGTATGGGCGGGGGAATCCGTTTTTACCTGAATAAGGTGGCTTTGCCCGCCATGGGGCTGGATTACCGCTATAACCTCACAACCGATGAGGGGGCGGTGAGCTTTTTCATCGGCATGTCCTATTAGGAGGGGATCATAGATTGGGCTATAAAGAAGTACAAATAAATTTACCGGTAGAGCTTTTTGAAAAGGAGATGAATGAACGTATCCTAAAAAAGGCCGGTGTAAAGACGGGGCGGGTCTCTTTCCTGCGCAAGAGTCTCGATTCCCGGAAAAAGGATCGTATCGTTTGGAACACCCTCGCCGGTGTCCTCTCCGACGAGCTGCCCGACGGAACACCTCCCCCGCCGCCCCGCAGCGCCATGGAAAGCCTCCTGGACGAGAATTACCGCAAAGGCCGCAACAAACGGGTTGTTATAGTCGGTTCAGGACCGGCGGGACTTTTCGCCGGGCTTACTCTCCTGCGCCTGGGGTACGCGGTCACCCTCCTTGAAAGGGGTGCCGCCGTGGAAGACCGGGCCCGTCTCATCCAAAGCTTTGAAGAGGGCGGGGCCTTCTCCCCGGTGGGAAACTATCTCTTTGGCGAAGGAGGGGCGGGTACCTTCTCCGACGGCAAGCTCACTTCGCGCACCAAGAAAATTGTCCGTGAACGGGACTGGATTCACTCACTCTACGTTTCCATGGGCGGTCCGGAAGAGATACTCTGGTCCACCCATCCCCATCTGGGAAGCGACCGGCTTTATACCATCGCCCAAAATATGCGCCTTCTTTTCCGTGAATGGGGCGGGGAAATAGAATTTGAAACCTTAATGACAGACCTGAAGGTTCGTGAGGGGCGTATTGTCTCTTTGGACACGAATCGGGGAGAACGGGAAGGAGACTTTTTTCTTCTTGCTCCGGGCCATTCGGCCCGGGAAACGTACCGTATGCTTCTGGACCGGGGCGTACCCTTCCGGGGGAAAAATTTCGCCATAGGCTTTCGTATGGAGCATCGTCAGGAAGAGATAAACCTTACCCAGTGGGGCAGGACCAGCCTCCCCGGAGTGAAGGCCGCCGAGTACCGTCTTACCCATAAAACGGTCGGGAATATCCCGGTGTACACCTTTTGCATGTGTCCCGGGGGGCAAGTTGTCCCCTCCACTCCTTACGAAGACAATAATCTGGTTAACGGTATGAGTTCCTATGCTCGGAACGGTCTTTACGCCAACGCGGCCCTTGTGGCGGGAATTCAGCCTCAGGAAATCGACCGGAGCGGATCCCCCCGAACTGTACTTGATTGGTTGGAAGGGTTGGAGAGTCGATTTAAGTCTATCGTAGACGGTTACGAAGCCCCGGCCAGTACCATTGAAGCCTTTCTGGCAGGGAAAACAGGAATCCTTTCCCAAACCAGCTATCCTCTGGGACTAAAAGAGTGGGACCTGGCAAAAGAACTTCCTCCGGCCCAAATTGAGGCCCTTAAGGAAGGACTGGGAGCTTTTGTCCGCAAAATGCCCCGCTTTGGGGAAGGACAGCTTTTGGGGCTGGAAAGTAAAACTTCCGCCCCCCTTCAGGTACTCCGGGACGAATCGGGACGCCCAGAAGGTTGGGACAATCTTTGGATCTGCGGAGAAGGAAGCGGCTGGTCCGGAGGTATCATAAGTTCTGCCGCCGACGGCATAAAAGGGGCCCTTTCCCTGCTCAAGCTTGACAGCGCAACCTGATTTTGCTAGCCTCTGCGGGGAGGTCCCATGTACGGTGACAATAATAATCTCATTTTGGCTACCATAGGTCTTATACTCGTTTTACTGCTGGGAAGCCTCTCTCTGGTTTCGATCGTCAAGATTAATCGACTGGAAAATCAGCTTGAAATCAGTTCTCAAACAACAGAGCCCGTAGGCGGGGAGGCCGAGGAAATCCCCGCCGTGAATCTTTCCATTCCGGAAGCCCGCAGCCGGGAAAACGCTTTTTCTCTGGCCCTGGAAATGTGGCAAGAGAAGGAGAGAGAAGAGGCGGAGGCCGGTGAACGTATTGGAACCCTGCGGGAAGATCTGAACCCCTTGCTGGAGGAGTTGGACTTAACACTTGTCGATAGCTCCACCCTCTACCGTTGGCCCATCGAAAACAGCCGGGGAGAGGAAGTTTTTACCCTCCTCTACGGCGAAAGGGAGTGGGAACTCCTTTCTGAAACGGGAGAGGCCTTTACCTTTGATAGATGGGGACAAAAGGGAGAGAACTTCCTGCGCGAAGAAGAGGAGAATCGTCTCCTGTGGATAGAAAAGCGCCTGGCCGGAGCCGCCTTGCTTGAGGAAATTGCCTCCCATAGTAAAACTCAGGACCTTCTTATTCAGAAAAGCTGCCGTCTGAAAACGACCCGGAACGAGGGTCTTCTGACGCAGATCGAAATTCTTACCCGCTCCGAGGCTCGTCCGGTCCTCACCATCTCCCTGAAAGAGGACCGACTCTACCTTCAAGGGGAGGCCCTTGAGCCGGATCAGGCCCGGGATAGTTTCTTTTCCTCCCTTGCCCAAAGCGATACCAGAAAGGAGAAGGATATACTTCTTTCCCGGGGGCTGGACCAGATCAAGGAGATCTACGGGAACAAAGCCTTTCTTGATCAGTTGGATGAACTGGGGCTGACCCCTTCCTGGCTTGAACGGGAGGACGAAGACTTTGTTTACCTTGATCTTATGGATCGGGACGGGGCGATTCAGGCTTCCTTTGGGGTAAGACGTTTTACCGGGGGAATCCATATGCTTGACGGTAAGGGTGTACCCCTCGTTTCCCTCGATTCCTTGATGGAGAGTGCCGCCGATATTCCGGAAGACCGGGAAGAGTTAAAGGAGTCGGGCGAGGACAAGAAAGACCTGAATATCCTTCTCGTCGGTTATCATAATCAAAGCGCCGACACTATGATGGTGGCCCATGTGGACCGTTCCGAGGAAAAAATCACCCTTATAAGTATTCCCCGTGACCTCTGGTGGGAAGGTCGTAAGCTGAATTCCTACTTCTTTACAGAGGAGCCGGAAGATTTTCTGGGGATAATGTCTGAGCTGACCGGATTGACCGTGGATAATTATCTCTCTGTGGACATGTATGCCTTTATCGATGTGGTGAATACTCTGGGCGGGGTAGAGGTCACTCTGGAGGGGGAAGTCCGTGATCCCAGCTATCGGATAATCCGGGAAGACGGAACGGAGGGTACCCTCTATTATCCGCCGGGAACCTATCGATTAAACGGTGTGGAAGCCCTGCGTCTGGTTCGTTCCCGCCACGGCAGTTCCGACTTTGAGCGGGCCCTCCTGCAGCAGAAAATACTCAACAGTCTCAAGGAACAGGCCGGGGAACTCTCCCTGGGGGATTGGCAGACATTCCGGGCCTTTTTGGGAATTGCCGCCGAACAGAGCGAGAGTAATATGTCCCTTACCTTTATGGCGCGAAAGTTTTTAAGTATGGCAGATTACACTATAGACGGGGGACACAACCTCAAGGACGACTCCCTGCTCTACAGCACTTACAGTAATTACATCGGATTATCCGCCGGGGAAGTGTCCCGGGTTAAAAAGGACGATACCTACGCCAAAGGACAGTGGATCCTGCTCCCCCTGAATAACGATTGGGAGCTTATCCACACAGGGATAGAGCGAATTATTCAGAATTCCTAGTTTTCCTGTTTCATTCCCAAAAGTTCGGATAGCTTGGCGCTCTCTTCAAGAAGAGCTTTAATCAATGACTCTTTTTTTACCCAGTCCATACGGAAAATGGGCTGGGACACACTTAATCCGGCAATAACCTTACCCGTATGGCTTCGAATGGGCACGGCAATGCAGAAAATCCGCTGCTCATGCTCTTCCCGATCCTCCGCGTATCCCGCATCGCGAATCCAGGCCATCTCCCGCCTAAAATCTTCCCGGTTGGTAAGGGTTTTTTCCGTATAGGGAGTCCAGTCGTAACCTTCCATTATCTGGTCCAGCCTTTCCTCCGGTTCCCAGGCGGCCAGAACCTTGCCAATTCCCGTACAGTGAAGAGGGGCCGTACGACCCACGGCAGAGCGCATCTGCAAGGTAAAGCGTGAGTCAATCTTGTCTATGTAGATAATTTTAGCCTCATCCCTAATGGCCAGATGAACCGTTTCATGGGACAAATCGGAAAGACGTTCAAGAAAAGGGTGGGCCAGTTTCGCCAGATCCTGGTACTCAAGAGCCCGGGAGCCCAGTTTAAAAAGCTTCATGGTCAGAAGAAAACCCTCATCCCCGGACAGGGGCTGGACAAATCCCATCTCCTTAAAGGTCTGAACAAAGCGAAACACCGTCGCCTTGGCAATACCCGTTTCCCGGGCCAGTTCGGAGATACCCATGCGGGGGTTATCGGCAATGCATTCAAGTAAAGTAAATGTCCTGAGGACAGCCTTAACCTGCCCTTTCTCTTCCGTTTCCATAGCTCCTTATGGTATAGACTGGAGGGACTTTTGTCAAAGCGGTGGATTTTTATGGGGGTGCCCCCGGGCTTCGCCCGGCGTCCCGCTTTGCGCGGGTCCCGTCCCGAAGGGATAAATCCCTCGGGACCGCTTCGCGCCGCTACAATCGGTCACCCATCCTATGCTATAGTGTGAAATATGTCTGAGGAATTACTCAAGTCGTTTATCCTTAACCGTGCCAGCGAAGAGGCCTTCTCCCGCTGCCGAATCCTCTCCCCCCTGCCGCAAGTCCCCCGGAACAGCCACTGTGACGAAGCTTATCCCGATTCGGCCCGTTCCGCCCTCCTGGTTTTTCTTCCCTATGACAGGAGTGAAGGGGAAGGGATAATCGCCCCCTTTGCCCGGAGTAACTACTATAAAGAGGCGGTAAGCCGGCTCAAAAAACTGTCCACCGCTCTGCGTGCAAAAACAAAAGCAAGCAAAGGGGACCTGCGCATCTTCTGTAACTCCCGTTTCCCCGAGAAAGAGATGGCCTGGCACTGTGGCTTGGGCAATATAGGGAAAAACAGCCTCCTCCTTACCCCCGAATACGGTTCTTTGGGAATTATTGCGGGGATGTTTCTTCCCTTTGACTTACCCGGCGATTCTCCCCTGGAGAAGGAGTACTACCGGGGGTGCGGTTCCTGTTCCCTTTGCCGGGACGCCTGCCTTGCCGGGGCGGTGAAAGAGGAAGGGAGCATAAACAAATCCCTCTGTTTTCAGCACCTTTCCACGGAAAGGCAAGTTCTCTCCCCGGAAGTCACCGCCCGCTGGAATATTCTTTACGGCTGCCAAATCTGTCAGGATGTCTGCCCCCAAAACAGAAAAATTATTCCCGGTCCTGCGCTGGAACGGGGCTTTTTGGGGGCCCGCCCGGATTTACGTTTTATTTTGACCTGTAGTGATACAGAGTTAAAAGAGTACAGAAAGGGAACCGTGTTGGGGCAGGCCTGGATTGATTCTGTGGCGCTCCGACGGAATGCCCTCATTTGCCTGTGGCGAGAGGGGAGTGAAGAGGAACGGCAGGAATTGGTTGAAGCTTACCGGAATAGTCCGGAGGAAATCCTGGCCGGTACGGCTCAAATTCTAGAAAGAGTTATACCCATCTAAAACATTCCCTCCACAGCCCTGATCCCACTGGCCCAGGCGGCCGTAATTCCCCGGCTTGTTCCCGCTCCGTCACCAATCATCCAGACATTCTCCTTAACGCGAAAATGGTCGTCGGCGAATTGGGGTTTATTGGCGTAGAGTTTGATTTCCGGGTAGTACATTATCGTACTGGGATGGAGAATCCCGGGAATAATCGTATCCAGTTCCTTCATGGACTTCCAAATGGCCCTAAGAATCTTGGCGGGCATAACCAGGGAAATGTCTCCCGGCGTACAGGCCAGGGTCGGCTTAAAGCTGTACAGGTCTCCCGTAAAGCTATGGGCCTTGGACCGTCTGCCCAGGCGAAAATCTCCCACCCGCTGCATAATCGGTTTACCTCCCCCCAGAAGGGCTGCCTGCTGTCCCAGCATCTCCGCAAAATCCTGCCCGCTTGCCAGGGGCTCGGTGAGTCGCACCGTTTTGAGCATGGCAAAGTTTACCAGTCCATTGGGTTCTTTTTTGGAATAGGCGTGGCCGTTTACGCTGTAGTAGGGATTGCCATGGCGGCAGGTGTACTTCTCCCGCACCACGTGGGCACAGCCCGAATTGGTACAGAAGGTACGAACCTTTTCCTGGAAGTGAAATTTGGGATCGTAGTAATCCCGTACGATGGGGTAGTGCTGTTCTTCCGTCTCCACCCGGATCCCTACGTCTACGATATTGTCGATGAAAGGAATATCCAGGTTTTTCATGGCCGACTGGAGAAAGCGAAAGCCCTTACGACCGGGAGCGATAATCAGCTTGTCAAAAGTCAGCTCTTCCTCTTCCAGTCGTAGGGAATTTTCCGTTACTTCAAGCACTTCCCGCCCCAGTTCAATGGTCACTCCCATTTCCTGAAGTTGAGCGGTCAGTTCCTTAATCAACTCCAGTCCCCCGTCGGTTCCCAGATGGGCCTGACGAATATCCAAAAGCTCTACATTCAGGGAGGCGCATCGGTTTTGATAAACATCAAGATTCTGCTTGGCTTTTATGGGGGGCTTTAGCATATTTTCTACTCTGTTCAGGTAGTGGGTCGCCTGCTCCCGTTCCCAATATTCCTGGGGAAATCCCACGGGATAGGTAAAATTCATCTTACAGTCATTCCTAAGCCCGCCGGTGGAGAACTTCTCCCGGTCGAGCATGAGAATTTTACTATTTTTGTCCCTTGAAAGAATCTCAAAGGCTGCTCCCAATCCGGCAGGACCGGTCCCAATTATCAGATATTCCCAATGTTTATTCATCATATAAATGCATTCTCACACGTTTCACAGCCTTTGTAAATAGGCGCTTATTGCTATCTTCCCCTTAAGGGATTAGTATTAAGTCAGGATGGATGGAACGAGACTGGATGAAGCCGCATCCAATGTAAAAACAGTTTTCTATGGTGACCGATTCTCCCATATCTCCCGACTTATCTCTTATATTCCGGAAGAAGGGAAAGAGTTGCCTCCGGGGGATGACCCCTTCTCTTTTTTTACCATCTGTTTTTGTGCCGCCGGGTGGCAAACCTGGTATGTGGACGATCACTACTTTTACCTTTCCCCCGGTCATTTTCTTTATATCAAACCGGGTGAGTTTCTCTCCCTTGCCGATAAATGGGGCCCCAAAAGCCTTGTATATCTTCTTCAATTTAAACTCCCCAAAGGTCCCGGTGATTTTCTGGGTTTTACCGAAGAGGAGAGGAAGGGGATGTTCTTTCTTCTCAATGAGTTCAGGTCTCCTCTCATTCGGCCCGAGGAAGGCAAGGAGTATTTAATGGACCGAATATTCAAAGGCAGTCTGGAACTGGCCCGGGGAGGAGGGGAGGTTCCGGTACTCAGTTATATTCGTGTGCGAAACGAACTGAGAGAGCTTTTTCTTCTTCTGGCGGAAGGGAAGAATGTTCTCACCAATGCCCTCGATTGCCTCATAGATTCTCTTTTACCCCTTCTTCCCCCGGGAGGCTATACGCCTTTGGTAAAAAAAGCGATTAAAAACATGAATGGGAATCTTTATGACGGATTGACTTTGGTGAGTCTGGCGGAGGATGTGAATATATCCATGAGTCGTTTTAAAGCTCTCTTTAAGGAAGAAACAGGATTAACTCCCCTGGATTACTACACACGCCTCTCCATCCGGAAGAGTTTGGAGCTGCTTCACGACTCTCAGGTCTCTATCAAGTCCATTGCCAGCGGATTGGGATTCTCTTCTCCCCGCTATTTTACCTCGGTCTTTAAGAAAACCGTGGGGATGACACCGGAGGAATTTCGGAACTGGAGCGGGCGTTATCTATAATCTTATTAAGGCATAACTGTTGAACAGCCCCGGCAATAGGAGTAGAATAATTTTGGAGGATATAATGGAAAAATTACCCGTTAACAGATATTTGGATCATGCCGTACTCAAACCGGAAATGACAAGAGAAGAGGCCGTTGCCGCCATACAGTTGGGAATCGACTACAAAGTCCGCACCGTCTGTGTCCGCCCCTGCGATATCGCCCTGGCTGCGGACATGTGCAAAGGAACGGAAACGGAAGTCTCCTGCGTCCTCTCCTTTCCCCACGGAACCGCCCCCAGTCCCATAAAAGCGGAAGAAGCCCGGCTGTATATAGAGCTGGGAACTAACGAAATAGACATGGTTGCCAACTATGGCTACATCCGTTCCGGCCTTTGGGAAGAAGTGGAAAAGGACATCAAAGCCGTTTCCGACGTGACAGGCCCGGCCGGCATCCCCCTCAAAGTTATCTTTGAAACCTCCCAGCTTACCACGGAACAGATAGCCAAAACCACGGAAATCTGTATAAAAGCCAAGGCGGACTTTGTCAAAACCTCCACCGGATTCTACGGCGAAGGGGCCACCATCGAGGGCGTCCAAACCATGCTCGACAGCGCCAAGGGCCGCATCAAAGTCAAACCCTCCGGCGGCATCCGCACCACCGAACAGGCCCAAAATTACATAGACATGGGCGTCCACCGCCTGGGCAACGGCTCCGGCTCCACGCCCGCCATCTGCGACGGAACCGAAAACACCACCACCGGCAGCTACTAATACCCTCAGCCCCGGCACCCGGCATAGGAAAATTGCGCCAAAGCGTAATAGAAATGAGTAGATCGTTCCATAGGCTAGGCGGGGCAGGGATCTGAAACCGCAGTGTACATCAGTACATGAGGATTTCAGAACTTTGTCTTAACGACGGATGTGGCACTAGATGCTGTTTAAAAAGGAGGGCGGCCAAACAAAAGGGGATAGGAGAGAGAACTGTTCGGCCGCCCTAAAAGTTAAAAGGAGAGAACAACAATTAAGCTGTTCCGTTTTTCTGTCTAAAAACAATATAGTCCATTTTTCTTGCGAATTCATTACTAAATCATTACAACTGTGAAATGTTTCGAAGGGGCGCCCCCGCCCAAGGCGGGCCGGGTCTTCCAGGGCTTCGGGCCAAGCCCTACGGCCTCCTCGGGCCGCTCCGCGCCCCTGCGGGGTCCGGCTGCGCCGCCCTTCCACCCCCTGTCGCATAGGCCGTAGTGTCTTGATTATCGAGGAATAATATATTATTATATCATCATGTAATGATGTTTTATAGGAGATTACAATGAAAACCACCGAACGGGGTGAACTTTTCCGTTCCCTCTTGAAGGATAAAATACTTTTTCTCGACGGTGCCATGGGTACCATGATTCAGTCATATAAGCTTAGTGAGGAGGACTTCAAGGGAGACCGTTTTGCCTCTCATCCCAAACTTCTCAAGGGAAATAACGATATACTCAACCTCACCCGCCCCGATGTGATTCGGGAGATTCATGAATCCTTCCTGGAAGCGGGGGCTCATATTCTGGAAACCAATACTTTTAACGGGACAAGCTACTCCCAGAGCGAATATGGTACGGAAGAGTATACTTACGAAATAAACAAGGTTGCCGCAGAGATCGCGAAGAAGGCCTGCGAAAAGTTCGATACTCCCGATTATCCCCGTTTTGTGGCGGGCAGTCTGGGACCTACGAGCAAGACTCTCTCCATATCTCCTAAAATAGAGGATCCCGCCTTCCGGGACATAGACTTTGACGGGCTTGTGGAAGCCTATACCGAGGCGGTCCGTGGTCTTGTGGACGGGGGAGCGGACCTCATTATTATTGAAACGATTTTTGACACCCTTAACTGTAAGGCCGCCATTTTCGCGGTGAAGCAGTATTTTGCCAAGACCGGGGTGGAACTTCCCCTTATGATCTCCGGCACCATTACCGACGAGAGCGGACGAACTCTTTCCGGTTCCACCGCAGAGGCCTTCTGGTACTCCGTGGCCCATGCCGATCCTGTTTCGGTTGGGTTTAACTGTGCACTGGGGGCGGATAAAATGGCTCGTCATGTGGCGGAAATTTCCCCCCTGGCCCACTGTTACACCTCGGCCTATCCCAACGCGGGTCTTCCCAATGAACTGGGAGAGTACGACGATACCCCCGAATCTATGGCGGAAGTTTTGGCTGCCATGGCGGAAAAGGGCCATTTGAATCTGATTGGGGGCTGCTGCGGTACGACGCCGGCCCACTTAAAGGTCATTGTGGACAGGATCAAGAATATTCCTCCCCGGAAGGTTCCGGCCAAGCGGGAAGTTTCCTTTTACTCCGGGATTGATCCTCTTGTACTGGATAAGGACAGTCTCTTCCTGAATGTAGGGGAGAGAACCAATGTGGCGGGCAGCCGTAAGTTTGCCCGTCTTATCCGGGAGAAAGAGTACGAAGAGGCTCTGGATATCGCCCGCCGTCAGGTAGAAAACGGTGCAGCTGTCATTGACATAAACCTGGATGACGCCCTTCTCGAATCGGAAGAGGAGATGGCCTACTTCATTAATCTGGTTGCCTCCGAACCGGAAATCAGCCGGGTGCCGATCATGGTGGACTCCTCCAAGTGGTCCGTGATTGAAACGGGACTCAAGAGAATTCAGGGTAAGTCCATCGTCAACTCCATCAGCCTCAAGGAAGGGGAAGAGGCCTTTCTGGAAAAGGCGGCCAAAATCAGGCTCTACGGGGCGGCTGCGGTAATCATGGCCTTTGATGAGACCGGCCAGGCGGACAGTCTGGAGCGAAAACTGGAGATTTGCCGCCGTTCCTATAATTTGCTCACAGCTTCAGGCTTCCCGGCGGAAGATATCATTTTTGACGTGAACGTTTTTGCGGTGGCCACGGGAATCGCCGAACACCGGAACTACGGGGTGGACTTCATCGAGGCCGTAAGAGCCCTTAAAACGCAATACCCCATGACACGCTTCTCCGGGGGAATCAGTAATGTCTCCTTTTCATTCCGGGGGAACAATCCGGTGCGGGAAGCGATGCATTCGGTATTTTTATACCATGCCATTCAGGCAGGACTGGACATGGGAATTGTTAACGCCGGGCAGTTGGCCGTTTATGATGATCTGGATCGGGAATTACGGGAACTGGTAGAAGACGTTATTCTGAACCGGAACGGCGGGCCCGAAGGGGATGAGGCGGAAGAGAAGCTCCTGGAAGCGGCTCCCCGATTTGCCGGACAGGGCACGGCGGCTAAGGATACTCTGGATGATACTTGGCGGCAGGAACCGGTGGTGGACCGAATCAAGCACGCTCTGGTAAAGGGAATTACCACTTTTCTGGATGACGATATTGATGAATTGTGCGAAACCATGGCGGCTCTTTCCATTATTGAAGGGCCTCTCATGGACGGTATGAACCGGGTGGGCGACCTCTTTGGGGCGGGAAAAATGTTTCTTCCCCAGGTGGTAAAGAGCGCCCGGGTTATCAAAAAGGCTGTGGCTCGGCTGGAACCGCTCCTGGAAGAGGGAAAATCCGGTTCTTCCGGCCGGGGTAAGATTACTTTGGCTACCGTAAAAGGGGATGTCCACGATATTGGAAAAAATATTGTAGGCCTTGTTCTTCAGTGTAACGGTTACGAAGTGGACGATTTGGGCGTGATGGTTCCGGGAGAGGATATTCTGGACCACGCCCAAAAGACAGGAGCCCAGGCGGTTTGCCTCTCCGGTCTGATTACTCCTTCCCTGGACGAAATGGTCTCCGTAGCGGAGGAGATGGATAAACGGGGCATGGATATTCCCCTTTTTATAGGCGGGGCGACCACCAGTAAGAAGCATACGGCCATAAAGATTGCTCCTGCCAGGAAAGGCCCGGTCTATCATACGACCGACGCCTCCCTCATTGTTCAGATACTTAACGACTCCCTGAACCCGGAGAAACGGGACGCATTGCGGGAGAAAACGGAAGCCCTCTATGAGCAACTGCGAAACATTACCAGCGAAACCCGTAAGAAGAAGCCCCGCCTGAGCCTGGAGGAGGCTCGCCAGCGTAAACCCCGGCTGGACTGGAACGGTTACGAGGCGATCCCCCGGGAGTCCTGGGTGGGATCTATTCCCCTTGAGGACCTTTTACCTCTCATCGATTGGAAATTCTTCCTGGTGGCCTGGCAGATGAAGAAAGATGCCCCCCAGGAAGAGAAGGATAAGTTGATTGAGGAAGGAAAGGAGATGCTTAAGGAGCTGTCCGGGCGGAGAGACTATCAGGTGCGTGCTGCCTGTGACTGGTATAAGGCTCACTCCGATGGCAACGAAACTATTAGTGCCGCCGGGCAGGACTGGATCTTTCCCCGTCAGGATAAGGGGGAGGAGTGCAAATGTCTGGCCGATTATGTTTGTCCCGCCCCCGGAGAAGACCTCTTTGGCTTTTTCGCCTCTACCGTGAAGGGATCGAAGGAAATGATAGAAGACGCCCGGAAGGAGGATGACGATTATAAAGCCTTTATGATTGCCGCCCTTTCCGACCGCTTGGCAGAGGCCGGGGCCGAATGGCTCCACCGGAACTTTGCCGACAATCAGGGAATCCGGCCCGCCCCCGGTTACCCCAGCTGTCCCGATCACGCCCAGAAAGTGGCTATCCTGGACCTCCTTGACGGGGGCGCTCTGGGAATTGAACTGACCGAGAGCTATATGATGCAGCCCGCCGCTTCGGTATGCGGATTCCTTATTCCCCATAGGGAGGCGAAGTATTTCGTCGTTCTTGATTAGGTAAAATGATGGACCGTGGAGATATCAAAACAGCCTTCGACCAATTGAGCGAGGCCGCCATTGACGCCTGCTCCATCATCTACCTGCTTAAAACGGGAGTCTTCGAAAGTCTGGCCGCCGTTCTTCCCTTAGTTACCACGGACCATGTGTACGGGGAGACGGGCTGGCCTATCTCGGAAGGAAAGCCCCGTCTGGCCCTTACTCTTTACCCCGAATCTCCCCAAGCCCGTTCCAACGATCACGGCCTCTTTCTCCTGGCCCGGGAACGGAATATTCCCCTCATCTCGGAAGACAAGGAAGTCCTTTCCCTGGCAGCCGGGGTGGGGCTTCCCTATTACAATAGCCTGATGATGCTGATTTTCCTCTGTCACAAGGGGCGCATCACCACAGAGGAGTATCCCGAATACCTGGAAAGGCTTTTGAGTGAAGCCCATTACGGGAAGTCGGTGATTGAGAGGGGAGAGGAGTATTTTAGGAAAATCCTCATAAACTAAAAAAGCCCCCCGGTCGGGAGGCTTCATATCTACTTTTTCAAAGGGCTAATCGTCCACTTCTTCGCCCAGGACAAGTTCGTCCAGCGCGGCTCCCGGGGGAACCATGGGGAATACCTTGTTATCCAGGGGGATCTCGCAGTCAACGATGACCGGTCCGCCCGCGTTGAGGGCGGCTTCCAGTACCGGTTTGGGGTCGTCACCGGCGGCAATTCTCATGCCTTTGGCACCGAAGGATTCGGCGAATTTGACCCAGTCGATGGCGTAGCTCAGGTCGGTGGAGGAGTAGCGGCCTTCGTAGAAGAGGGTCTGCCACTGGCGTACCATTCCCAGGGTTTTGTTGTTCATGAGCAGGATGACGAGGGGGAGTTTGTGCTGGGCGGCGGTGCTGATTTCCTGGCAGTTCATTCGAAAACTTCCGTCTCCGGCCACGTTGATAACCGGCCGGTCGGGGCAGGCAAAACAGGCTCCAATAGCGGCTCCCGTTCCGTATCCCATGGTTCCCAGTCCGCCGGAGGTGAGGAAGGAGTAGGGTTTTTTGAAACCGTAGAACTGGGCGGCCCACATCTGGTGCTGTCCAACTTCGGTGGCGATGATCGCTTCTCCCTTGGTCAGGTCCGTAAGGGCGTCGAGGAGCTGCTTGGGGCGCTGGCTCTGGGGGGCCCGGCTTACGGGGTAAAGCTCTTTGAGTTCGAGGATTTCAGACATCCAGCGGGGGTGTTTCTTTTCCGGTACCCGCTTGTTCAACTCCTGCAGGGCCGGTTTCATGTGGCTGATGATGGAGTGGTCGGTGGGGACGTTTTTGTTGATTTCCGCCGGGTCAATATCTATGTGCAGGATTCGTTTGTTTTCGTGGAAACCTTCTGTTTTTCCTACTACTCTGTCGCTGAAACGGGCTCCCAGGACGATGAGGAGGTCACAGTTTTTCATGGCCAGGTTGGAGGCTTTGGAACCGTGCATCCCTATCATTCCTGTGTAGTGGGGGTCGGACATTTCCAGGCAGTCCATGGCCATGAGGCTCAGTCCGAGTACGGCGTCGATTTTGCGTACCAGGGTTTTGAGTTCTTCCGCCGCTTTACCCAGAGTGATTCCCCCTCCGGCGTAGATGTAGGGGCGGTTGGCTTCCTTGATCATCTCTACGGCCCGGTCCCAATCGGCTTCGGTAGCTTTGGGTTTGGGGATCATAATGGGTTCCGGTTTTTTGTATTCGTATTCGGTGGTTTCTATGGTGATATTCTTGGGAATATCCACCAGTACCGGTCCGGGACGGCCCGAGGCGGCAATAATAAAGGCTTCCCGAATGGTGGCGGCCAGTTTTGTGATGTCCGTTACCATGAAGTTGTGCTTGGTTACGGGCATGGTTATGCCTACGATGTCCACTTCCTGGAAGCTGTCCTTACCCAGGAGTTTTTCCGGGGTGTTTCCCGTAATGGCTACCATGGGGATGGAGTCCATGTAGGCTGTGGCTATACCGGTAACCAGGTTGGTAGCTCCCGGGCCGGAGGTGGCCATGCAAACACCCACTTTGCCGCTGGCCCGGGCATAGCCGTCCGCTGCGTGGGCGGCTCCCTGCTCGTGGGCGGTAAGTACGTGGTTGATTGTTCCGTCCTTAAAGAGGGCGTCATAGATTTTGATGACTGCTCCACCGGGGAAGCCGAACATGGTTTCCACTTTTTGCTCTTTAAGACACTCTATTACTATTTCTGCACCTGATAATTTCATTTTACGCTCCTTAAGTTCAACGGATCAGCCGTTGATTTCCCCTTCCAGTATGGCCTGGTCGGCACGTTTTTTCTTGTCGATGAGGCTGTGATCTCCCCGGGCGATTCCGCTTATCCCGGTTCGAACGATCTCTTTTATGCCAAAGGGGCTGAGTTTATTCTGGAGCCCTTCGAGTTTGGTCGTATCGCCAATAGCTTCAATGGTGATCGACTCTTCACCCACATCCACCACTTTTCCTCTAAATAGTTCGGTTACTTCCCTAATGGCCGCCAGATCGTTACCGGCGGTGTTTACCTTAATAAACATGAGTTGCCGAATGACCGCATCTTCCTTTGTGAGAATTTCTATATGTTTAACATCGATTAATTTTGCTAGCTGTTTACAGACCTGCTCGAAGACCGCCAGGTCTCCCCGGGCGACAATGGTCATACGGGAATAGGCCGGATCTTCGGTGGCACCTACGGTCAGGCTGTCTATATTATACCCTCTACGGGCGAACAGACCGGCTACACGGGTAAGGACACCAAAGTGATTGTTTACCAAAACTGAAAAAACGCGTTTTTCATTCATCTTATTCCTCCTGTGCGGCAGTGACCACACGATTTTATATGTTAAAGCGTATAATACGCTACTCTAACAGTCTGATTTATACCGATTAGATATAAATCTATCCCTGTTAAAGGCTGAGTTACGCCGCAATTCTTTTAATTTACTAAAAATTAAAAGCCGCGACTAGCTAATGACGACTAGTAGGACGGAAAGATTGACCACGGTCAGGACGACCTGGACGGAAAGGACTCTGAGAGAGGGGAGGGTGAAAGATTTTTTAATAGCCTTGCTGCTCGAACCGATGGCCCCTTTGGGGGGAAATCCGGTTCTATCCCATGACTTTCCGGTCATTCTTGACTCCTTAAAGGAAATAATCCACTTATAATAAACAGAAGAATCGGCTTGTTGTCAAGTAAAAACCCTTGAAAATGCTTCGATCCTGTCCAATACTTAAAGAAGCTTACTATAATAGACAGGGAGGTTTCACATTGGTTCGATTACTAATTGTGGACGATGATTTTATTTCCCGGCAGCTTTTGTCAACGATTCTGAAAGACTATGGTGAATGCGATGTGGCCGTTTCCGGTGATGAAGCGGTCCTTGCCTATAAATTATCCATAAAGGAAGGTAAACCCTACGACGGGATTTTTCTGGATATAATGATGCCCGGCAGCGACGGGTATTCCGCTCTGGAAGGCATACGCTCCTGGGAAGAGGAGCGGGGGGTTGCCGCCGCCGATCGGGTTAAAGTGATTATGGCTACTGCTGTGGATGATCCTAAAATGATGATGCGCGCCTTCCGTTCCCAATGCGACTCCTATGTGGTAAAACCTATTGTGGAGAGCAAGGTGCTTTCTGCTGCGGAAAAAGCGGGACTTTTTTTGTTTAAATAGACAGTTTGGTGTACTTTAGGTAAAATATGAATCAAAGGAGAGATTCGATGATTAAAAAGAGCTTTATTATCGGCTTTATTGTTTGTTCAGTATTTGCCCTGTCCGCCCAGACTTCTGTGAAGGGCCATTCTGTCAATGGATTAACCGGTCTTATGACCACTCCCACCGCCCGAATAGGCTGGGAAAAGTCCGACTTTGGTATTGATGTGGGATACGCCTACCTGGGGGAGGACGGGGATGCCACCAGTATTCCCCGGGTGACCTTGAGTCTTTTTCGCAAAGCGGAAGTCTCCACCGCAGTAGCCTTTGGCGATACGGAAGATCTGGATATTATGCTGGCCGGAAAGTTTCAGTTTTATAAATCCGGCGGGTCTTCCATGGCGGGAGGGCTGGACTACTCCAGTTACGATTATAATACCAATATTAATAATGATCTTGAGACTCTTCTCAGGCCATATGTTGTAGCTACCTACAGCGGAGATTTTTTTGATGCTCCCGCCGTTACCAGCATGACCTTTGGCTGGGATTTGGCCAACGGGGATGATGACGGGCTGGATTTTGACAACTTTAATTACTCCATGGGCTTTGAAATGGCCTTTTTCCCCAAATATTTCAAAAACTTCATCTATTGGATGAGCGATTTTGCCAACTATAGCTTTTCCGCCGGTTCCGGTGGGGCGACCGGGGTTAATCTGAGCCGGGGGATCTTCAATACCGGTTTTCGTATTGATCCGCTCAAGGACAGTAAGTATAAATTCATCATAGACGTTGTGGGGACCGATATGCTCGACTCCAACAGGGGATTTATGATTGACGCCTCTTTTGGGATGGCTTTCTAAGTTCGGAATTGAATAAAAACCTTGAGAATGGTATTCTACTCCCAATAAGAATCAGGGAGGGACGACTGTGTCCAATGTGGTATTAAAAGCGGAAGATTTAAACGGTTATCTGACGGAAGAAGATCAGAAAAACCTGGACTCCATGAATGAGCTTTACGCCAAAGCTATGGAGTGTTATGCCCGGCTTAACAAGGGGGAGGGAAACTCCATCGCCGAAGAGGCGGAGCGTAAGAAAATCATCGCTTTGTATGAGGAGATGGGGCTTCTCATGCAGGAAATCACCGATAAGGAGCCCTCTCTTAAGGTTTATTCCTTTGAAACTCCCCAGATCAAACACGGGGAAGTCTCCCGGCTCATTGCCAAGCTTCGCGATGTACGGACCGGTCACGACGAATTTGTTTATTACGTTCAGAGGGGCTTTGAACTCCTCTTTAGTCTGGCCTGGCAGGGAGCGGGCTACCAGAAGAATCATTTGGTGGTAAAAACGCCCGTTACCATGCCGGTGCAGAACTATGCGGTTCACAAGATTCCCAATGTGGATCACGAAATTGAAGATACGGTTATGTGCGTTATGCTCAGAGGGGCTCTCCTTCCCAGCATGATTCTCTCCAAGGAGATTCAGGAGTACTCCTCCACCGGTTATGTGACTCCCTTTGCTCTTTTTAAGATTAAAAGGGATGAGACAAAGATGAAGGAGGATATGGAGTATATTCTGGACCTGGAAAAATCCTACTTTAACTTAAAAGAGCTGGATGGAAAAAACCTGATTTTTGCGGATCCCATGAATGCCACCGGGGGAAGTTTTGTTACCATTATCAAGTATCTTCTGGATCAGGGAGTCAAACCCAAATCCATCAAGGTTCTTAACGTTATTTCCGCTCTCAAAGGTTCATTACAGATTGTTCGGGCCGTGGAGGGTGTTACCGTTTATACCCTGTGGATGGATCCGGTTCTCAACGAAGCGGCCTATATCCTTCCCGGATTGGGTGATGCGGGAGACCGGTTAAATGGTGTAGATTTGCCGGATAAACCGAGAAACATGATCCAGTTGATCGCCGATTACGGTTCCAATATGGCTTCCCTCTACCGGGATCAGGTAAGAAAGATTGAAGAAACTATTCTGGGCTAAGTCCTTCCCGGTCTTTTTTCTTCTGGCCGGGATGATCCTTTCCTGTACAAGCAGTCCCGA
Source organism: Spirochaetales bacterium (assembly GCA_028533045.1). Classification (GTDB taxonomy): domain Bacteria; phylum Spirochaetota; class Spirochaetia; order DSM-2461; family DSM-2461; genus SZUA-368. The sequence continues at coordinate 85,607 of JAQQAP010000005.1, forward strand.
CGGAGATACTCTCTCCGCCGACTATTACAATCTGGCCCGGGATTTCCAGGAACTCGGCGAGTACGACCGGGCCGAGTACTACTACGAACTGTGCCTGGAACGGGACCGTGACGACCGGGAAAGCCGCTATAATTTGGCTCTCATGTATTTGAGTCAGGGAAAGGCGGATGACGCCCTTTCCCAGCTTAAAAAGCTTAAGGGTTATGATGACTCCCATCGTGCTGTGCTGAACAGCATGGCCATCGCCTACTCTCTTAAAGAGGAGTGGGAGGAGGCTCTGGAACTATATGATCAAGTGCTTAAGGAGTTCCCCTGGGATGAAACGGCACTCTATAACGGGGCGTTAATCTATACCAAACAGGAAGAGGAAGGGTCCGATGAATTAGCTCTTCAGTGGTTGGAAAAGCTTTGGGAGAGGGATAAAAGTTACCAGACGGCCATGGCTCTATGGGAGAGAAGTGAAGATCGGATACCTTCAGAACGGCTTCTTATTCTTGAGGAAGCAGAAACCTCTACAGAGGAAGAACTTCTGGAACTGAATAAGAAAAAGTTTGACCTGTACCTGGACGCGGGTCTTAAGGAAGAAGCCCTTTCGCTTACGGAAAGTCTCAAGAGTGGTGACGAAGACAAGGCCGGATGGTACTGGTTCAAGGAAGGGGAACTGCTCCTGACTCTTTACCGGACGGAGGAAGGTATGGCTGCTATTCGTGAATCCTTCCGGAAGGGATTTAAAGATAATAGTGAGCTTGAGAAACTCTATGATCAGTTAGCTCCTTCTCTTATGGAGAGTATCAAAATGATGGAATCACTCTATTTCTCTGAATAAACGGGAATTAAGCCTCTTAGGGGCTCTAAACTTTTTTATATCCGCCGCCGATGATAGTAATGTGCTCTCCCGGCAGTTCGGGATATAACAATTTAGTTAAAAGGATAAATATATGAATCGAAGTCGAGCTTTTAGTTATACCCTGATGCAGTTAGCCCTTTCTCTTTATTTTATTGTATTGGGGATTCAGGAAGTCAGCGGGTCTCAGCAGTCCGATCTGGTCCGCGGGGTCAATTCCCTTTTTACAACTAATGCGGCCATGAGCAGTTCGGTTCAAATGATTATTGGTATTATTGCCCTTGTTTCCGGTGTTCTTATGCTTTTGGGGGTTTTTCAGCTGGTAAAGGGGCGGGCGATTGATATGTTCACCGCATTGATTTTTGTCTTTTGGCTGGTTCGGATAGTCTATGTCCGTTTTATCCTGGAGATGAACTATCTCTCCGGAACCTTGACCTTCTACCCTAACCTGGAAGAGTGGCTCCTTTCCCTCTCCCATGACATTCTGGTACTCTGTTCTACCTTTCTTATCCTTCGCTTAACCCGGGAATAAGAATAAATCATTCCTAGGTTGTGTTAGGAATGGGAGCGTCATTTTTTCTATAAATATACTTGAAGGGATGGATATCCAGGGCATTGGCATACCATCCGCCAAGGAAGCGCAAGTCCAACATATGGATGGCGGGGAAGTGGGCCAGGGGAAGAACCTCTCCCGACTCAAGAAGATATTTCTCCGCCTCACTTAATTCATTGAATCTCTCTTCCTCCGAAGCTCCTGTGGAAAGTTCCAAAAGGGCATCGTACTCTTCATTGTAGTAGGCCGCATCGTTAAAGCTTGATTCGGACTGCCACATCTGTAAAAACGTCATAGGGTCGGCATAATCTCCGGCCCAGCTTAAGTGCCCCAGGGTATAGCCCGCTTCGGGCAGAGAGTCGTAGTAGTTTTCTACGGGAATCGTTTCTATGCGAACCGTTGTTTCCAGGGTGTCTTCCCAAACCTTTTTCATCCAGATAGGCACATAGTCTCCCCAAAGGCTGGAGGGGATCCGGATTACTATCTCCGGAAGGCCTTTCCCTGCGGGGTAGCCGGCCTTTTCCAGGAGAGCCATGGCTTCTTCAATATTCTGATTCATGGGAACGGCGGGAGAGGGGTAATCCCCAATGGGGGGAACCAGCGTGTGGGCCGGAATAGGCTGCTGCTGATATATTTGCGCCCAGGGAAGAAGGAGGGCCAGGGCCCTTCTCACCTCACTCTTGTCCCAAGGCGTGTCCCGGTTATTAAAGTAGTAATAGGTTGTGCCGAAGAGGGGGGACAGGACCATACCGTAGGGGTTACTCAAAAGCTGTGTATTGTAACCGGACATAATCCAGTCCTGCTCAAAACGGTTAAACTTTCTCATCACCGCCTGGGAATCCCGTCCGGTAGTTACTTCGATAGTTTCAATATCTATGCTGTCCCTGTCCCAATAGTAGGGGTTTATTTCCAGAACCATCCTTCCCTTTTGGTTGGAACGAAAATGGTAGGGGCCGCTCACGGGAATGTTTCGCACCCGGGACCAGTCCTCTATGTTTTTCATTACAGGGTGAATGGGAACAAAACTAAAGTGGCAGATTATGCTTAGGAAGTGAGGGGCCGGTTCGTTCAGGGTGACAATGAACTTGTTATCATCTTCGACTCTTATTCCCACTTCTTCAGGCCCTACGAGGCCGTTTCGGTAATCTGATGCTCCTTTGACCACATCCAGAAGGGAGGAGAAGTAGGAGCCCCTTTCGGGGGAGAGGGACTTGAGCCAGCTCTGGCGAAAATGTTCCGCCGTGATTTTATCGCCGTTGCTGTAACGGGCCTCTTCTCTAATGTAAAAGGTCCAGGTAAGCTTGTCATCGGAAAGTTTCCACCAGGCGGCCAGTCCGGGCAGGGGTTTCATCGTAGAAGGATGGTAGGTGACCAGTCCTTCATAAATCCCCGTAAAGAGTTGGGCTTCCGTGGTATTTACCGCTTTGTGGGGGTCAAGTTCCAAATCACCGGAGCCCAGATAAAGACTCAGGCAGTCTTCCTCACTGTGAAGGAAGGACAGGGTCATAAAAAATAAAAGGGACAGTACAAATCTTCTGTACAAATAGAGTCTCCTTGGATTAGCCGGCGCAATGGGTGGATATTATTTTGCTGTAATCTCCGCTGCGGAGAGGCTTGATGTATACTTCGTCGAATCCGGAAGATTTGAGATGCTCAATCATGGAATCATCGCTGGTTATGGCAATGAGGGGGGTGGCAATTCCGAGAGTCCGGGCTTCCTTTATAAGGACATCCCCATTCAGACCGGGCATGTACTGGTCCAGAATAATGACATCAAATTCATTGTTTTTGATGAGATTGAGAGCTTCCCTGCCATCTTCCGCCAGGAAACAATCTACTCCGGCCTTCTGGCATTGAATCTCCATAATTTTTCTATTTGTGAACTCGTCTTCAGCATAAAGAAGCTTACCCATTGGCCCTATCCCCGTTCTCATCTTAAGCTCCTATTATCTTATCGATAAATCCCTTTTTATTCCAGCCCCGGAGGAGAAGGAAAAAAAATCCCTTTGAAGAGGAACTTTTTAGCGCTTTCTGCTATGATTAAAGTACTTAAGGGGCGAATCATGACCAAAAAGACCGGATTTATACTGATTTCTTTACTCTTTTCCTTCCTTTGGGCCGAATCGGTCCAGTTTGCCTTTCGTTTGGAAGATGAGTACCGCATGACCGAACGGGCAGATTACAGCAAGAAGGTAAACGGGTCCTACCAGGGCTATGTAAACCGGCAAATCCGGGGTGTCTTTAAGTCGGAGGAGGAAAAACCGGGGGTCTTCCATGTGACCGGCACCTGGTTTCGAGCACAGGAAATCCGTAAAAACGGCCTTCTCAATGCCCTGCCCCTTGACCGGGTGGAAAAGGCCGAGTTCATTCAGGACAGCCTGGGACAGACCCGGGCCATGGGGGATTTTCCCGTTCTTCGAAATTTTCCCCGTTTTCCCAGTGAGCCCGTTTCTCCCGGCGACTACTGGGAAGCTCCCATGGAAATGGTTATTTTTGATCCTTCAAGCGATTTGACCGCCGAACTCTCTCTCTACTGCGGTTATACCTACAAAGGGACCGACGTTTATAAAGAGAGATCGGTCCATGTGATAGAAGCCCAGTATGCCGTAAGAAATCGCGGCTATGACGGGAATATCGGGCTGATTATTGACGATGTACAGGGGTCCCATAAGGTAACTCTCATGATCGACAGCGTTACCATGAGTCCTATTCTCGCCAGGGACAGCTTCCATGAAAACTGGGTCTACCGGGGAGGGCGCCAGGAGGAGTATAAGGGCTTTAATCTGGTTTTTTATGAAGGAATTACCGGAATGAACAGGCCCGCCGTACTCGATTCCCTGGTACAGGGCTACGGAGACGGGGCCGTGTTGGCACAAAGGCCTGCGGATAAGGCCGATTACGGGCAAGCCGATCCCTCTTCCGGTGAGAGTGGGGCTGACTCGGGAAGCGGAAATGACTCTAGGGAACGGGACTCTTCTCCCGAATCGGCTCCCCCTACGGTTCAGGAACTGGTGGCGGAAGACCAGAGCCTCTTTGAGGAGGATGTTACCGTCTATGAAAAGGAAGAGGGAATTGCCCTCTCTCTCAACAATCTCCACTTTGTTCCCGATCAGGCTGTCATCCTTTCCCAGGACTATCCCCTGTTGGATAAAATTGCCTCCATGTTAAAACAAGTCCCCGACCGTACCCTTCTGGTTAAAGGGCACACCGCCGATATCGGGACCATGGAATCCCAAATGGTCCTTTCCCAGGAGCGGGCGAAAGTCGTGGTCGACGAACTGGTAAAACGGGGGCTTGAAGCGGACCGCTTTGTCTACATAGGCCTGGGCGGTTCCGAGCCGATTGGAGATAACCGCGTCGAAGAGGGGCGAAAGCTTAATCGCCGTGTAGAAATTATCATAATGGAAGATTAATAAGCCCCCGCCCAGGTTTTTAACTCTTCATAAATCGTTCCGGAGAGCTGACTTTCTGTAAAAACATGGGCTAAGACTCCCTCTCCCAGTCGGTCTTTGAGCTGCCGAATATAGAGGCTGCGGGTTGGAACCGGTTCGCCGTGGGAGTAAAAATAGCCCCGAGGATCGGTACTATTCCATTTTCCTTCCCCGATTTGTCCCCGACAGCCGATGGCGAAATTCATGGCTCCCTTGGGTGCATCCACAATCATCTTGGTCAGATCACAGTTCCACAGAACAATCTGCGCCCCCGCCCAGCCGTGACCGGAGCCGGAATCTTCCCGGTTCTGCACGTTTAACTCTTCCGTAGAAATATTGTCAAAAAGGATACCCGTCGCCCAACGGTGGTGGGGGCCCGAATCGTTGTGTGACACACGGGAATAGCAGTCCAGAAAGACATTAGGACCGGTCACGCGGGAGCCGGTTACAAAGTCGTGCCGTCCTTCATCGCTATAACAACGCTGGAACAGGTTTCCCGTTCCCTTTTGGATGGCAAAGGAGTAGCGTCTGCCCCCCGTTATTTTGGCTTTTCCGTCAAGGTAGGCGCAGTCCTGAATCGTATTAAAGGCGGACTCTTTGGAGATATTTACCGTGCTGTAGCCAAAATAGCGGGCGGTTACATTTTTTACCCAGCAATTCCGGGCTCCCATCATCTCTATGGCCGCCCAGCCATGGTCCTCATCCTCACTGCTCCGGTAGAAAGATTCAAAACGAAGGGATTCGACGCCGGTATTCTGAACCGGGGCGTTTATCCTGGTTTTGTAAACATAGCCTCCGCCGTATTCACTGCGTATGGTGTCCACCAAAGGAATATCAAAGCTTATGGTATCTCCTTCAACGGCGGTAACCGTTCTTTCATAGCTTAGGTTATAGCTTGCTCCCTCCCAGCCCCATTGGGTCATCTCCAGATCATCGGTCCAGAATTTGTTGGGTGTTCGGACAATGGCAATGGTATCTCCCGGGGCATAGCCCTCGGCGGAAGCCAGTGTTACCTCCCGGCTGCCCGTTCCGTTAAAGGGGGATGTTATGGATGAACGAGTTCGGGGGATTTCGGACAGGCTGTAGGAGGAGCTTCCCAGAATCAGGCAGCTGTTTTTGACTTTTTGGGCATCGTAGAGAATCGTGCCCTCTTCTCCCTGGCCTTCTCCCCTGAGTATTACCCCGTCCTTGTTCAAATAGAGGGTCCGTTCCAGAGTATATTCCCCCTTTGTAAGAAGAACAGCCCCGCGAATACCCTCTTCGTTAGGCTCCATGGCACCTACCTTATCCAGAGCCTTTTGAATCTGTACCGAATTATCTCCTGCCACGGGGCTTAGGGTTATGACGACTTCCGCTTTGGGGAGGGCCACTCCACCTCCCTTGTAACCGGCGTAGGAAAAATCGGGCAGGATATTCTCCTTTTCCGCTTCTCCCTGATTGGCATAGAGGTGATAAATCAGTTTACCCTCCCGGAGTTCTACAAGGGGGACTTCGGTCGTTTCCGTTAGGTTCTCTCCCGGGGAAACACAGGCTCCCAGTAGAAAGGCGGGTAGTAAAATCGGTACAAACTTTTTAAACATAGTTAAGGCTCCTTTGGCAAAACACAACATATTGTAAGGGGAGAATAGGGAGGACACAAGGAAAAATCTATCTGGGCAAGCCCGATTCTTGACAGAGTGGCCGCCCCCTTTTACACTCGGTCTTGAAATGGATATTCTGAATTATCGATCTACCGAACTCACAACCTTAATGGCCGAACGATACGGCAAGGGACAATGGCACGGAGAAGGACTTTTTTCCCACCTTTATAAAGAGGGAAGCTTAAAAGGTTTGGAGAGGCATGAGACGTTTTTGGCCAATGCCGATTTGGCGGGGCGGATACAGGATGACTGGGCCTTTGAGCTTCCCCAACTGGTCCGGGAGCAGAAGGAAGGGGATACTATCAAAGCTCTGCTGAATTACCCTTCCGGCGGCTCCAGTGAGTCTGTTTTTATTCCCATGCACGGCCATAATACGCTCTGTCTCTCTTCCCAGGTGGGATGTGCCCGGGGCTGTACCTTCTGCCGGACCGCAAAAATGGGGCTTGTGCGGAATCTTAAGGCCGGTGAAATTGTGGCCCAGGTAATGCACCATCGTTTTCGGGAAGGCCGGGAAATTCGCAACATTGTTTTTATGGGGATGGGGGAGCCCTTTGATAATCTGGATGAAGTGATTCGGGCGGTGGATATCCTTTCCCACCCCCACGGTCTGGCCCTTCTCAAAAGACATATTTCTCTCTCTACCTGCGGGCAGGGGGAAGGTTTGGAGCAGTTTGGTAAGCTGATTCGGGAGAGGCCGGAGGAGGCCTATCAGACTCTTCGGATCGCCGTGAGTCTTAATGCGGCGGATAACGAAAAGCGGAGTAAGATGATGCCGGTGAATAGGCTCTGGCCTCTGGAACAGTTAAAGCTCTGTTTGCAAAAGCTGCCCCAGAGCAAGAGAAAAGACGGGCTTTACTTTGAATATGTCCTTATCAAAGGGGTAAACGACTCCCGGGAAGATGCGGACAATTTTCTCCGCTTTATGGACGGTCTGGTCTGTAAGGTGAATCTTATTCCTCTTCATGGGGGCGAAAATACTCCTGCCCGGGACGATATGGACCGTTTTCACCGTTGGATAAGGGAAGGGGGACGGGAGTGCCGAACCCGGAAGAGCAAGGGGAAGGATATTCTGGCCGCTTGCGGACAGTTGGCCGTGGAAACCTAAGCTCGATAACCGGCTGTTAAGGCTACTTTCTGGGCCGAATCGTCGTAGTTTTCCAGAGCGGCCCGGCGGATTTTTTCTTCACAAGTGAGAAAGGCGCCCCGCACAAGGGGGTCAAAGAGGTTTTCTCCCTTCTCTCTAATAAAGTCTACCGCCTCTGTGTGAGTTATGGAGTTTTTATAGCTTTTGGAGGTAATCAGGTTATCGTAAACATCGGCAATAGCCATAAGCCGGGAGGGAAGGGGAATCTCTTCACCCATCAGGCCTTCGGGGTAGCCCGAACCGTCCCATCTTTCATGGTGGGAGTAGGCAATTTCCCGGGCGTAGCTAAGGTAGGAGGTGGTGCCCATCTCCTCTTCCGCCGCCAGGAGCGCGTCCCGGCCCAGGGTCGTATGGTTTTTAAGGAGATTGAATTCATCGGAAGTCAGTTCCTCCTTCTTTTGCAGAATGCTGTCGGGAATCCCCACTTTTCCAATATCGTGGAGCATGGCCGATTTGGCAATCATATTGATTTTTCCCGGGTATCGTTCCGGGTCAAGTTCGGGAAAGTGGCCGTCCCTCACAAGCTGAATGGAGAGAATCTTGATGTAGTCGGAGATACGGGTAATGTGGAGCCCTCCGTCGTTGTCCCGTTTTTCCGCCAGGGTGGCCATACACTCAATGGTGATATCCTGAACCAGGTTCGTCTCGAGTGTCCGGGCCTGTACCAGTTTTTCCAGTTCCCGAGTCTGGTTCTGTAAATCCTTTCGGGCTTTTTGGAGTTCCAGCTGCTGAAGAATACGCACGCGGGTCAGGCCCGGATGAAGGGGTTTGACAATGTAGTCGTCCGCTCCCAGCTTCAGACCGAGTGACTCGTTTTGCGAATCTCCCAGGGAGGTAATGAAAATGACCGGTGTTTTGACGGTGCGGGGCGATTTACGTATGCGCTGACAAAGGGTAAAGCCGTCTATGTGGGGCATTTGGACATCGAGAAGAAAAAGGTTCGGTACCGGGTCTTCTTCTATTCTTTCAAGGCCTTCCCGGCTGTCGGTGAAGCCTTCAATGAGATAATCCTCTCCCAAATATCCTTTTATGAGATCGATTGATGTTTTCGAGTCGTCAACTATGACGATCCTCGGCTTGTCCATGAACAGTTATTAAAGGTATTTCTCCAATAAAACACCTTCCCTCCTGGGTAAATTATAAGAGGAAGTTTTTTTAATAACAAGTTGAATTTTACTTTCCGCTCCTTTTACGGATTTTTTAAAGGATTTTCCCTTTAGCAGGGCGGCGGTAAGAAGGGATGTGAAGATATCTCCCGTTCCCGGATAGGAACGGTCCACCCTTTTGACCGATGAAGTAAAGTACTGATCTTTTTCGCTATCCCAGGCGGCCAGAGATACTCGCTTATGCTTTTGTTCTTTCAGGGGAACGCTGGTTATTACGACCCGGGAAGGTCCCAGTTCTCCCAGACGGCGGCACCAATCGTGCAACTCTTCCGCTTCAAGGGCGGGGGCGTACTCTTCATTCAGAAGGAAGGCCGCTTCGGTGTAGTTGGGAGTAATCAAGTCCGCCCGGGAACAGAGATTTTTCATGGCTTCCACCATCTGTCCCGAGTAGGGGCCGTAGAATGCACCGTTGTCTCCCATGACAGGATCCACAACGACCAGCTGTCCGGGAGCCTGGAAGCGCTCCACGAATCGGCTCACCAAATCGGCTTGCCCGGAAGAGCCCAGAAAGCCCGAATAGATGGCGTCAAAGCTGACTTCCTCCCGGCTCCACTTCTCCATTATGGCTTCCATACTATCGGTCAGATCCCGGAAGTAGTAGTCCGAATAACCGTCGGTCTGGGAGGAGAGAAGGGCCGTGGGGAGGGGGCAGACCTGAATCCCCCGGCGGGTAAGGACCGGTATGACGGCGGTGAGGGAGCAGCGGCCGATGCCGGAGAGGTCGTGAATGGCGGCAACTTTGGGGACCGGGGATTTAGCCATTGTCCTTTAATTCCTCAAGGACGCGGAGAATCTCCGGCAGGAGCTGTTTTTTACGGGAAAGAATGCCCGGGAGGTTGTAGAGGTTCTCCTCCCGTTTTTCGTAGAGAAGGTTTTCTTCTCCCCGGGGGAAGGCGCTCGTTAAGAGGAGGCTGTTGCCGTTGGTCACGTTTGTGATGAGGAGCATGAGCCAGTCCTTGTTCTTTGCTTTTTTGCTTTTTTCCAGGCAGGAGAGAAGGTCCTCTTTTACATCGCTCACTTCGTCCAGATTCAGGACTTCCAACTGGCCTATGCCAATGGAGAAGCCCTGTTCGGTGTACTCCTTGTAGTCGGTGAAGATGAGGTCCTCCGGCTTCTGTTTCTTAAGGGTGAGTCCCTGGGAAAACATCTGTTCGCCGTAAACTTTGTAGTCCACTCCGGCCCTTTCGCAGAGCTTTTCTACGGTGCGGCGGTCCGTCTCGGTGGTGGTGGGCGATTTAAGAATGACCGTGTCGGAAAGAATGCCCGAAAGAAGGAGGAGGGCGGTGGTTTTGTCCGGTTCCACTCCATTCATTATAAACTGCTCGAACACGATGGTGCAGGTGCTTCCCACCGGGCGGGAGTTACAGAAAATGGGATGACGGGTTTTGATGGTTCCCAGACGGTGATGATCGTGAATTTCCAGAATGTCCGCCTGGTCCGCTCCGTTGACCGATTGGCTTAGTTCGTTGTGGTCCACCAGAATCAGGCGGCGCCGGGGTCGTTCGATAAAGCATCGCCGGGTGACGACTCCTTCGAAGTTGTCCCCCGTAAACACGGGAAGACCGCGCAGGCTCGACTTGAGTAGTTCGTCCCGGGCCCGGTCGAAGCTGGCAGAGCTTTCCAGGCGGGGGGGATCGGTGTCTATGATGTTTTTGAGGGGGGCCGAGAGACGGAGGAGGCGGATGGTTTCGGCCGTGTCGGTCTGGGAAATGTAGATGGTCCCTTCGTAGTTTGCCAGGTCTACCGGAACTGTTTGTTCTTCGTGCATTCCGGTTATGACGATGGCCGGGAATTGGTGGTCCACGGCGTACTGGAGCAGGTCCTCCCGCAGTCCCATTACGAGAAGCGGCTTGTCCTGTCCCAGTTCTTTAATTCGTTCTACACTTACGTCGAAGGGCATAACCCCGGTCATGAGCATGGCGTTGAATTCCCGGGACTTGCCCCGGCGGTAAAAATAGCCGGGAAGAACACGGGAGAAGTTGTCTATAAGAAAATTGTATCGGGGGCGGCCCTCACCGTTGTCGGCCAGCAGGAAGCCGGTGACTTCATTTATGGTAAGGATGCCCGCAAAATCGTTTCCGTTTTTAAAGACCGGGATTAAACTGATTGTCTTTTCGTCCAGCTCTTTAATGGCGGTGAGGATAGGATCGTTCTCTTCCAGGGTGATGATGTTGCGCTTGGCTACATCCTGCACCTGGGGGGCGATATCCTTCACCAGCCGGGGGGGCTCCACATTCAGATTTTCCAATACCGCTTTGGTTTGCTTGTTGAGGTTGCCGCAGCGGATGGGAACGTAGTTGTGGGACGGATCGATTTTATTTTTTAGGACTCCATAGCACCAGGCGGCGCAAATGGAGTCCATATCCGGGTTTTTATGACCCGTGATATAAATTTTATCCATGGATTTTAGCTAATGACTTTCTTGAAATTGGCAAAGACATCGTCCGGATTCTGGCCCGCATCGATATCTCTAATCAAGCCCTTTTCTCTGTAGTAGCTAATGAGGGGCTCGGTGGAATCGGCATAAACATTCAGACGATTTTTAATAGAGTCTATCTGGTCGTCATCGCGGGTGTAGAGTTCTCCGCCGCACTTGTCGCAGATACCCTCTTTTTTGGGGGGAATAAATTCCACATGATAACCGGTGCCACACTCCTTGCAGAGACGTCGGCCCGAGAGGCGACGAACCACTTCTTCTTCGCTGACGGTAAAGTTAATGACACCGTCCACAGCGCTGAATTCGGCCAAAGCGTCGGCCTGACCGGAGGTACGGGGAAAACCGTCGAGAATATAGCCGGTTTTCGTATCGTCTTCGCTCAGTCTTTCTTTTACGAGGGCTACGGTAAGATCGTCGGGAACCAGGTCGCCCCGATCGATGATGGCCTTAACTTTAACACCCAGTTCGGTCTGGTTTTTGATGGCCGCCCGGAAAATATCACCTGTGGAAATGTGGGGAATATTCAGTTCTTCCTTCATTCTGGCAGCCATTGTTCCCTTTCCCGCTCCGGGAGGGCCTAAGAGTATCATTTTCATAGTGTCACCTCTATTTTTTCATCACCCTGCTCAATCTTCCGGCACTCATCGGAACACCACTTCCCCATTTTCCCGGCCGTTACTTTTCTAAAGTATTTACGGCAGACGGGGCATTGGGTAAATTCGGCCATACATTGGTCGGAACAGAAGTGTTCGTTCTGGGCGTCCTGTGCGGGAAAATGTTTCCCGCAAGTGTAGCAGCGGATATATTTTATATTATTCACCCAATGATTTTAAATCAAATGGGGGCATGGGTCAATGGAAAGGTTAGAAAATGGTTAGGGGAGAGGATGGGATTGCACTACATGTGCAAAAAAAACTTGTGCTATAAAAGAAACCGTTGTACCATTATAGAAATTTTTTAAAAAATATTTTGAGGAAGTATTTATGATAAAAAAAATCTTTTTGTTTTCGTTTTCGCTCTTGTTGCTGTTGATTGTTTCATGTGATGATCCGTCATCATCTGCTGATTCTTCGGAAAACGATAGTTCCGATAATTCCGATACTACCGACTTATTGGTTTCCGAGGATTTTTCCTCCGATTCCTTGTCCGATAATTGGATCAATTACGACGATAAAGGGACTTGGGCAATCTCCGCCGGAGAGCTCTCCGGGGCCCGTGACGGTTCCTATACATTTCTATACAGAAGTGACTTAGAGCCGACGAATACCACCGTTTCTGCGGACCTTTCTTTAAACTCCGTAACGTCAGACAAAGACGGATATGTCGGTCTTTTCGTACACATGGATGATGAGAATCCTAACGATACCTATTGTCGTGCCGTAATCCGCATGGATAAGGATGACAGCTCAATGGAACTTTATCTTGAAGCAGAGAAGGGTGGGACTTCCGTAATTGATGAATCGGTTAGCATCAGTTATAGCTTGGGAGAATCGGTCGGGCTAGTTCTGGATGTAGCGGATAACAACTATACCGCTACTTTAACGCTTTCCGATGGTACGGAGTATACTTTGACCGGCTCCAGCGACGATCTTATTTCGGGACATCCCAGTCTTTATGTTCGCAGCGGGGAAGCCACCTTTGACAACGTGACTATCTATGGTAATTATGATGAGACCGCTGTCTCTACTGATGACGATACAACTACCGATGACGATACGTCCTCTGATGATGATTCGACAAGTGAAGAGGAAGAAGAGACGGCCGACGAAAGTGTCGCCCTGGACGTAGCCGGCGACGGGGAAACGGAAGTCTACTGTGCTGATTTTGACGCTCTGGAAGATGCGGTGGATAATATGAAGGCCGGACAGACCATCACCCTGGCGGACGGAGTCTATTCCGGTGGCAATCTTAATATTCAGAATGTGACCGCTTACGAAGATTATCCCGTTATTATCGAAGCGGAAACCTCCGGGGAAGTCTATGTTGACGAAACCTGGAAAGTCGAAAACAGCCAGTATATCACTGTAAAGGGTATTTCATGGTACGGCGACGATAACCGCTATCTTCAAGTAGGAAATAATGCTGCTCATATTACGATTACCGAGTGTACTTTTAACGGTGTCGACGATCCTTCTAGTGATTCCCCCACCCTTATAACCAGTAATCAGGGTTTTCTTACGATCTCCGAACTGTGTGATGATATTGAGATTTCCTACAACAGTTTTATGAATAAAAATAATACCGGTTCCTTTATTAAAGGAGAATATTATGACGGAAGTGATGTTTGGGGAGATGCGGGGATTTCCACTAATTTCTGGATTCACCATAACTACTTCTATAATATGTTACCCGAAGTTGATGAAGACGATTCTACCGATTTCGAAGGGGATAGCGATAGGGAATCGATTATCTTTGGTACTAAGGAGACACCGGACTATGAAACGGGACATATCATAGAATATAATCTGTTTGAAGACTGTGATGGGGAAAATGAGATAATCTCCTCTAAAACATCAGAAAATATCATTCGGTATAATACCTTCCATAACTGTCTCGGATCTGTATCTATCCGTTTCGGAGCGGGTACGGAAGTTTATAATAACTTCTTCTTTGGTGACGATGAAAACCTGAATGAGTACGACGATGACCGCGGCGGGATTCGTGCCTACGGTAGTGACCACCTTATCTACAACAACTACATGGAAGGACTGACCGGGACCGGTTACCGTACTCCCATTATTCTGGACAGCGGTGACTGTGATGATGCTAGTGGTGATGATATCGGCGGCCATGAAAGGGCCTACAATTGCGTTGTGGTTAACAATACCATCGTTAACTGTGTAAACGGCATAACTGTAGGGTATAACTACTCCGACTATGACGCGCTGGACAATACCATTGCAAACAATGTTATTTACGACTCCTCTGAGGCATTTTTTACGATCGGAGAAAGCAGCGGTACGACATTCGAAGGAAATTACGCCTACCATTCGGACGGAGCCGATAGCACTATTAGCGTCACTTCCGACAGTAAGGATGAAACTGTATCGGCTACGACACTCTATGCCACGGTAGAGGATCCCCAATTGTCCGACGATGGAACAGTTTACAGACCGGAATCGACAAGTCCGATCATTGATGCCGGCTATGACAATTACAGCTATGTAACTGTTGATATGGATGGAGGCACACGGGCCGATATTGATTCCGGTGCCGACGAGTACGGTGTTACAGGAGATCTCGTGCCCTTTGCTGTATCGGATGTGGGAAGCCTCATAGGCGTTCCTGTGGAATAGGGGAGATTGATAAGTGAAAATAAATTTAGGAGATTTTTATATGAAAAAAGCATTTAACATTAGTTTGGGATTGCTTCTGACCTTTGTTCTTTTTGGCTTCCTGACCGGCTGTGATGATGCCAGCGGTAGTAGTGATGATTCGACTGATACGGAGCAGACGACGGATGATGATACCACGACAGATGATGATACCACGACAGATGATATCAGTGATTCTTTCTATGCCTACTTCAAGGAGGACTCTTGCGAAGTCGGGGGAAGTTACATCTATTTGAAGTGGAGCTTTTCCGATAATGACGATAGCGATTCGTACAGTGAGATAGACGATCTGGATTGGAGTGTCACCCTATCCTATACCATCGATGGAACTACCACCGATTCCGATTTAGGTGATGCCTGGAGTACCACCATTACCGATTTGGATACGGAAACGGACTACACCTTTACGGTCCAGCTTTATTCAGGTGACACAGCCATAGGGGATAGTGATACCATTACTCTTACCACGACTGACGGGGTATATGAAGAAACGAGCGTAACCGTGTCTACTCTTAGTGATTTAGATGACGCTCTGGACGATCTTCAGCCGAATCAGACTATTACCGTGGCCAATGGGGATTACTCCGGCGATGACTCTCTTTCCATAAGCGGAGTGTACGGTACGGAAGATCAGCCTGTTATTATCCAGGCCGAAACGGTGGGCGGAGTAACCATTGATCTGCAAAGCACTTTTTCCATTAAGAACTCCAGTTATATTACCCTGGACGGATTTTGTTTTACCGTTTGCGATGAGAATGATACCACAACCGATTCGGAAAGCGAAATTACCATGTTAAAGCTGGTCAATTCCGATAATATCACTATTACCAACAATGTGTTTGACGAAGAGTTCTATAACAACGATGACAGTGAATTCAGTCGGAAAACGGTCGTTCTTAGTTCATACGGCGGCCCCTGTGAAGATGTAGAGTTCGCTTACAACACCTTTAAGGATAAGGACAGTCAGTGCGGATTTATTACAACTACCTATGACGAAGATTACGGAATTGCTTCCGGTCTTCATATTCACCACAACTACTTCGCTAATCTCATGCCCGTGATTGATGAAAACGGCGATTACGAAGGGGATAGCGACCGGGAGGCTATCTGTTTTGGGGATAGCGACAGTGCTGATGTGGAAACCAACCATATTGTGGAATACAACTTTTTTGAGGACTGTGATGGGGAAAACGAGATTATAACCAATAAGACTTCCTCCAATATTTACCGTTACAACACCTTTAAGAACTGTTTTGGTGTGCTTTCCATGAGATTTGGTGACAATCACGAAGTATACGGGAACTACTTTTACGGTGACGATTCGGTTACTAATGATTGGGAAACGACAACGGCTAACTATGAGACGGGAGGAATCCGCCTCTACGGTACGGGCCATAAGGTATACAACAACTTTATGTATAATCTGAGCGGTGAGTCCAACTATCGTATGCCTCTTGTTATTGACGGTGGTTCGGGAGACCACTACAAGGTGGAAGATTCGATCATCGCCTTCAACACCATTCTTGAGTGTTATAATGGTATTGGTGTCGGTCCCAACTACTCCAGCTCTCCCTTGAATAACTCTATTGCCAACAACATCGTGGATAGCTGTTCAAATAGCAATATTTATATTGTGAATGGTGATTCCACTAACACTTGGGAGGGAAATCTCTCTTACAACGGAACGGAAACCGTGGCTGATGACTCCCACGTCGCAGCCGATCTGGTTTATCTTGATTCCGATCCTTTGTTGGGAGAGGGGAGCTATAAGCTGGATTCGACCAGCCCCGCTAAGGATGCGGCTCAGGGTACTTACAGTGATGTGGCCGATGATATCGACGAAGAGTCCCGGGGGACTTCCCTTGATATCGGTGCCGATGAGTATAGTTCAGATACTACTGTGGCTATGCTGACTGCCGATGTGGTAGGTCCCGGTACCGGCGAATAGTTAAGATCTTTTTAAGGTAAAGGGCTGTCCCAATTGTAAATGGGGCAGCTTTTTTTTATCCGCACTTTATTTATATGGTCCTATTCGGTATTAAAAACTTTGTCATCTATAATTCTCCTTCCCATTTATTGTAGAAAGTCCATATCTACGTAGTTTTCATTCGTAGTGTTATGAGGATAGAGCCAAAGATCATCATGGGGAATTGGTTAGGGATAAGCATGATTAGAACATAGCGGAAATATTTCTTTCAGGAATAATAGTATAGAGAGTGGGAAGGTAAGGTAATACCAATTTCCTTTGAAGTAGTAGAAACCACCAAATTAGCTGCTATTTTTTTTATATAATTTATGCTCTGAAGAAGCTATACCTGTGGGAATATTCGGGATGAACAGGAAGTAAAAGAGGTCGCTCCTTATTTGAGCGACCTCTTTGTAGGCACCCCCGAAGGGGATGCTTAATTCATTTAACTAAAAGGGACTATGCTTAGAATACAACTACATTGTCAACGTAGTAAGTAGTTCCGGTATTGCTATTGTCTCCACAGTAAAAAGTAACGCCATTGGGAGTTACATCGCCTTCGAGTGTTAAGGCTGCACCATCTTCTGTTGTGGTGTATTCTGTTCCGTCAATTGTTACGGAAAGAGTGGTCGCTGTCCAAGTCATCTCAACCGTATGCCATTCATCGGCTGTAACAGTTGCAATAGTATCTTTGTCTCCGCTTGCCTGTCTCAGCTGGATGTCAACGGTAACTTCTCCGGTGGTAGAATCAGTATCGGCAGAAGTCATGAGTTCTGTAAAACGGGCACTGCTGGAAGCGCTGGCACTATCACTGGTTCCCAGAAAAATATAAGAAGCTTTTGCACAGTTTGTAGAATCGTACTGTACATCAACAGATATGGTTCCGCTTTCAGTTTCTCCAGTAGAGAAAAGAGTGGCCACACGGGGCTTGGTAGTGAGAGACTGGTCGCTTAATTCAAGCGCATTTCCAGTTGTTCCGTCAGTCTGAGTCATGCTTACAATGGTAGAAGTTGCTCCGGAAGTAGAATCGTCGTTTACTACCCAAACACCATCGTCTTCGGTGAGGTAAGAATCGGCTGTGTAGTCAGAGAAATCAATAGTAACTGATGAGTCAGTAGTTGTATCGTCGTCGGTAGTTGTATCGTCGTCGGTAGTTGTATCGTCGTCAGTGGTTGTATCGTCGTCAGTGGTTGTATCGTCGTCAGTGGTCTGCTCTGTATCTGTTGAGTCATCGCTGCTACCGCTGGCATCATCACAGCCGGTCAGAAATCCGAAAAGTACGAAGGTCAGAAGCAATACTAAGCTAATGTTGAGTGCTTTTTTCATTAAATAATTCTCCTAAATAAATTTATTTTATTCCTATGTTTTGCGCTTTCCCACTTGCTCTTGCCTGTGGGAACCATATTTCTAAAGATGGTAACCCAGAATCAGGCAAAGAGTCCTTTGTCCCTGGATTCAGGATATCCTACCGAGGACACCCCTTTTAAGCTACAATCTATTTAGAACGGAGTTGAGCTTACATCGTCGATGTAAAATCACAATTCTTATCATGTAATTAGCATGTAAATACGGATATCCGTATTAGGTTCGTTAATGTGAATAAGTTATTATCCGACGGTTTTTACGAATTGTCAAATGGAAATTTCAATATTTTGCTGTTGGGTGCATAATTTTGTCATTGTTGAGCAGGTTCCAATTTTAAGGTGTGGGCGATCTCCTTACGAGAGTCCCCGTAGGTTAGACATAGTCTTTATTTCTGTGTATGAGCTTGGGCTTTTTTATTACGGTTATTACGGGCATAGTTCCTCTTTTGTTGCAATAAAATCCCAATTTTTTATTGAAACCCTTCTCAAATGGGCAAGGATTTACCAATGGGCTTGAATATTCACAGGGGAAATTGTACCTTTTCCCTTATAGAGGAAGCCTTTTCTTCGTCCATATTAAAATGAAAGAGGTAAAAGAAATGTACACGCCCGATGACCTGGATTGGAAAATCATAGATATACTACGTGAAGAAGATCAGTCCAATAATGCCGTTGCCAGGCAGTTAGGTATTTCGGAGGGTACAGTTCGCCAGCGGCTTAAACGACTCAAGGAAGCGGATATCCTTACCGTGAGAGCTCAGATTAACCCGGAAGTTCTTAATGACCAACAACTTGCCATGGTGGGAATTACTATTCAGGAGAGTTGTTATCTTAAGGAACGGGTCCAGGAGATTGCCGCTCTTCCTTCGGTTCTTTCCGCTTCCATTACCAGTGGTCGATACGATATTTTGGCGGAAGTTCTTACCGACTCCAATCACGGACTGGTGGAATTTTTGACCGATCAGCTTTCTGGTGTGAAGAGCATTGGTTCCACGGAAACTTTCGTTATCCTCAAAAGTTATAAGAAGTACGTATAGTTTTTCAAGGTTGATTACTTTTTCCCCTCCTAATATAATGGCCCCATGACTATAGCCGAATTTGACAGGTGGGCTCGGTCTTGCCTGAAAATCGATGAGATGGCCGGGAAGGATTATTCCCTTAACGGTTTACAAGTGGGAGACTCTACCACAGAAATAAAGAAGATTGCCTTCGCCGTGGACGGTGTAAAAGCCGTTTTCGATCAAGCCGCAAAGGAGGGAGCTAACCTTCTTTTTGTTCATCACGGCCTTTTCTGGGGACGTGAGCAGGCCTTGACCGGTGTACATTACCACCGGGTAGCATCGCTTATAAAGAATGATGTGGCCCTCTACGCCGTACATCTTCCCCTGGATATGGATATGGAGCTGGGCAATAATATTGGTCTGGCCCGTCGATTGGGTCTGGAAAATGTGGAGCCCTTTGGCGATTTCCGAGGCAAGAAGATAGGTTGTATGGGAAGCCTCCCTCAGGCAGCCCGGCCGGAGGATTTGGTCATGAGACTCTTTGGTGGCTGGACTCCTGATGTGAGGATGCTCGACTTTGGCCCCGATGAAGTTAAGACGGTGGCCATGATTTCCGGCGGCGCACCGGACGATGTCGCCCAAGCTATCGAATTGGGGGCTGACCTGTACATTACCGGCGAATCGAAGCATTCCGTTTACCACCTTTGTAAGGAAGCGGGCATCAATGTGATTTACGGCGGCCATTACCGAACGGAAACGGACGGTGTATTAAGCGTTAAAAAGAAAGTAGAAAACGAATTGGGCCTGGAAACGGTCTATATAGATATTCCCTCGGGATATTAATTAAGGAGACATCATTGCTGGATAAAAAACGGCTTCAGCCATTTATTCTAACCATAGTTGTAGTATTGCTCGATCAGATTACCAAACTGATTATCATAAAAACCATTCCCGCCTATGATTGGGACAGTTTTATTAATGTCATAGGGGACGATTTTTTCCGAATCATCCATGTGAAAAACCTGGGAGTAGCCTTTAGCATGGGAAGCGGCCTCCCCGATATTTTCCGATTTGTGTTAATGAAAATCCTGCCTCTTCTGGTTTTGGCCTGGGTGGGCTGGATGGTCTATCATCGTGAGAAGGAAGGGCTGACCGTATTTCAGAGCTGGCTTCTGGCCGGTGTGATCGGCGGGGGACTGGGAAATCTCATCGACCGGTTTTTCCGACCCGACGGCGTAGTAGACTTCCTGGATGTCAAGTTTTACGGTCTCTTTGGCCTGGAACGATGGCCTACCTTTAATGTGGCCGATGCGGCTGTGGTGGTAACGGTTATTCTTCTCCTTATCTCACTGCTGTGCCAGGCCGTCAAGAAGAAGGACTCCCATGAATAAGACCGTAAACACCATACTCTTTATGGTGGCGGCGACCCTATTAAATCTGATATTGATCTCTCTGATTTTTTTGGTTTTAATTTACCTTTTTTCCCAGATTTTGAGTGAAGAGAGTGGGACCCATGTGGTGACCATTACCTATCTTTTTTCCATCTTTGTCGCAGTGGGAGGGGGCTTTTTCCTTTACCATAAGATTATTGGATGGATAAATAAAAAGTGGCCTATGGATCGGTACCTTCATAGTAGAGTCCGTGAAAAATAAAATTGTTGCTTTTTTTAGTTATACAGTTCAATATTCACATGAAGGACATATGTGTTCTTAAATCTTTGAGCAAATAAAGAGGGTATTTTGTGAACAAAAAATTATTGATTGTTATCTTTATCGTTTTAAGTCTGGTGGCGGGGTGTACTTCTCTGCCAACACCTTCCTCTAGTGAAGATACTTTGGGCGTGTTTTATTTAATTAATGAAATTGAATCCCAGTACACAGGTGATGGTTATCTGATTCCCATAAATTATCATTTTATTATTTCATCAATGAATACCAATGAAGAAGTAAAAGTAGTTGAGCTTCCCTATAACGCTGATTTTGCCCTGATTAAAAATCTTGACGCCGGTGCATATTATGTTTCTGCTTTTTATTCTCAACTAGAGAGTGGAGAGAAAGGAGAGCCCTATCCTTTAAATAAGGAATATTGTCAGTTTACTTTAAATCCGGGGCAGCTAACTGTTGTTCCTAAGGCTTTTGGAACAGTTGTTTTTGAGGATGGAGGGGATACATACTTTAAAATACAGGCTTATGATTTACCACCTGAATTAGTTCGAAGTGTTACTGTTTCATTACTGGAAGATAAATATCCCGAAGAAATGGCAGTTTGGACAATCGCCGAATAAAAAAGCGGGACCGCCCGGTCGGACGGTCCCAAAGACTCTCTCCCAATTAAATGAGCGGCTTTAAAGTTAAGCCTGCTCTCTCTTGGCAATAATTTGTTGGGCCACCTGGCCTGTTACGGGATTGTAATGGCTGAAGTCCATTTCAAAGGCTCCCGTTCCGGAGGTGATAGATTTTAAATCTATGGCGTAGCGGAGCAGTTCTCCCTGGGGAACCAGAGCCTTAATCTGGGTAATGCCGTTTCCCAATGAGCCCTGGTCTGTTACGGCCCCTCTCTTTGAGGAGAGGTCGGACATCACGTCACCCATAAACTTGTCTTCCACTATAACCGTCAGATTTACCATCGGTTCCAAAAGGGAGGGCTTGGCCTGCTCAAAGGCTGTTCTCAGAGCCTGTTTGGCCGCCAATTTAAAGGCCATTTCCGAGGAATCCACCGGATGTTCCTTTCCGTCCACAATGGTAACGCCAATATCAACCATGGGATAACCGGCGAGGAATCCTTCCGTCATGGCTTCCCGCAGCCCCTTTTCTATACCGGGCATGTAACCTTTGGAAATGGAGCCGCCCTTGATGGCATTATTCATAGAGAAATCCATTCCCCTTTCCAGAGGGGCCACATTAATAACGACCCTTCCGTACTGACCGTGACCGCCGGACTGCTTCTTGTGGGTGTATTCCACGTTTTGTACCGATTTGCCAATGGTTTCCCTATAGGCGACACCGGGTACGCGGGTTGTTACTTCAATCTTGTTTTCCTTAAGGATTTTCCCCAGAATCGTATCGATATGAAGTTCACCCATTCCGGATATAACCGTTTCCTTGGTCTCCTCGTTGTAGGCTAAGGTGAAGGTTAGATCCTGTTCGGCCACTTTATGCAGCTGATCGGCCAACTTATCTTCATCCTTCTGGTTCTTTGCATTGATGGCCAGGCTGTGGATGGGGTGGGGCAGAGCCAGAGCTTTAAAGTGTATAATGTTGTCCGCCATACAGAGGGTTTCGTTCGTTTTGATATCTTCAATTTTCGTCACGACGCAAAGATCCCCGGCCACAACCTCATTGGTTTCCTTAAGATCCTTTCCTTCGGAGAAATAGGTCTTACCAATCTTGATTTTTTTATCTTCCTGGGGATCATACACTTCCATCCCGGGAGTCAACTTGCCTGTAATAACTTTGATATAGGACATTTTCCCGGCGAACTTATCCAGGGAAGTCTTGAAGACAACACCGGAAAAGGGGCCGTCCGAAGAAACCATCACGGCCTTTTCTCCGGAAATACAGGGTTCTTCTACCCGTCCCGGTGCGGGAGATTCCTGGGCCATGAAATCCATAAGAGGTACAATGCCGGAATTTTCAAGAACACTGCCACAGAAAACGGGAATAAACTTATTGTCAAAAAGGCCTTCCCGGAGTCCCTGAATGGCCTCTTCTACGGATAGAGTACCCTCTTCAAAGAATTTTTCCGTCAGGTCGTCGTCCCCTACGGCAGCTTGTTCAATCATGGTGTCATGATACTCCTGAGCCTGTTCCTTGTACTCTGCGGGAATCTCTTCGGCCGCTTCCGGTTTCCCGGCGGAACCTTTGGGGTAGGCTTTCATATCCAACAGGTTAATCAGCCCTTTATAGTCTTCGCCCTGCCCCATGGGAATGGTGAGGGCTATCGGCTTCAGCTTAAAATCGGAAAGATCTTCGAGGACTTTAAAGAAATCGGCCCTCTCCTTTTCCATTTTATTGACAAATACAACGCGGGGCATGTCGCGGGAATTCAAACGCCGCCACAGCTTGACCGTTTCAATCTGGAGACTGGAACGGGCCCCTACCAGAACTACAGCCGATTCGGCCGCTCTGAATGATGATACCACTTCCCCCACAAAGTCGGACGCTCCCGGGGTGTCGAAGAGGTTGATTTTCGTACCCTTCCAGTCGAAGTGGGAAAGACTGGAATGGATGGACATCTTTTTCTCGATCTCCTCTTCCGTAAAATCGCTGACCGTTCGTCCCGATTCTACCGTCTCAGCCCGGGAAATCACACCGGCGTTGAAGAGAATTTCCTCAACAAGGGACGTCTTCCCCGTACTACCGTGGCCGCAAACTGCAATGTTTCTGATGCTATTGGTGTCAGCCATCATCAAACCTCCTGAAAATACTGGGTATATATGAGCCAGGCTCATGAATTCATCATACGCCCGAATTTTTCACAGGTCAAATTTAATTTTAACCTAAAGTTAACAGGTGATTTATCGCAAATCAGGGTGGGGGGAACATTACACTACTGAAATCATAGAGTAAAAACTTGTTTTTTCATTGTGAGTGTACTATATTAAAAGAGTGAAGAAGATGTGCGTTATTTGAAGATAACGTGAAGAGGATTTTATTTAATAAACCTTAATTAAAAAGGAACAGCTAGTGAAGAAGAGAAGTGAACCGGCATCGGGGGCAGCTTCCTGCCCCCACTGTTCAAAGTGTCTTTCGTTTTTTACTTATGCCCGCGAGATTAGCGGGGAACTGGGGGATGTCCTGCAAAGTCTTTATTGTTGTAAGGATTATTCCCGTTGCGCCCGTTATTATATTTTGGAGCAGACCGAGGATGTGGATATTCCCGTTGATGTCTATCCGAACCAGGAAATGCGGGCCCATTCTATTGTACAAGAAGCTCAAAATCGTTATTCTTGACCCATGGAATTATTATCTCCCGCAGGCAGTATAGAAAAGCTTAAATATGCCTGGCTATACGGTGCCGATGCGGCTTACATAGGACTTCAAGGATTTTCCCTCCGCGCCAAGGCGGACAACTTTGCCAATCAACAGGCGGAGGCACAGAAAGAGGCTGACTTTATCAGGTCGATTAAGGGGGACAAGAAGCTTTATTGTGCCCTGAATATTTATTTTCATAATCAGGATTTGGCTCGGCTTGAAGAGAATCTGGATAACTTTGCGGCCTATCCCTTTGATGCCTTTATAATCAGTGATATAGGTTTGCTTCCCCTTCTCAAACGACGTTTTCCCAATACGGAATTGCACCTCAGTACACAGGCTAATGCCACTAACGGGGAGGCGGTGAAGCTTTACGGCGATATGGGTTTTTCCCGTGTTATCCTGGGGCGGGAAGTTTCCCTTTCCGAGATAGAAACAATGAAGAAGGCCGCTCCCCACATCGAGTTGGAAGCCTTTGTTCACGGGGCCATGTGCCTGGCCTATTCGGGACGTTGTTTTCTTAGTTCCTGGATGACGGGACGGTCGGGGAATGACGGCAGCTGCGCCCACTCCTGCCGTTGGGATTATCGCGTTCTTGAAGAGGAGCAGCGCCCCGGCGAATATTATCCGGTTATTGAAAACGAGGGATTTACCACCATCATGTCCTCCAAGGATATCTGCATGATC
Source organism: Spirochaetales bacterium (assembly GCA_028533045.1). Lineage (GTDB taxonomy): Bacteria > Spirochaetota > Spirochaetia > DSM-2461 > DSM-2461 > SZUA-368. Next base: position 110,149 of record JAQQAP010000005.1, read on the forward strand.
GACCATCTTAAGGAGCTTCGCGATGCCGGGGTGGATTCGGTAAAGATAGAGGGGCGGATGAAGTCGATCTATTATGCCGCCGTGGTGACTCGGGCTTACCGAAAGGCTCTGGACAGGCTGGAAGGGGCGGAGGTTCCCGACTTTGACGGTTACCGGGAAGAGCTTAACAAGGTGAGTCACCGGGAATTTTCTACGGGATTTTACTTTGGAAAGGAAGATGTGGAGAAGTCCACCGAGATCTCCTACGAACGGGAGTACACCTTTATGGGGTCCCTGGGAGAGGAAGTGGAGCCCGGTGTTTTTGCCCTGGATATCAAGAATAAAATCCGCAAGGACGATGTGCTCGAATTCATAGGCCCCGACGAACTTTATCTGGAAGATCGGGACTGGACGATTTACGATGTTTTCGGAGAAGTACCCGAAGAAGCGGATCACGGGAAAATCTATACGATGCGACCGGGCATTAAAGCTTCCGAAGGGTATATCATTCGGAAAAAGAAGTAATCATCTAGGAGATGGCCATGGATTTTAGCCTGGTGTTTGTTGTTATACTGTTGGGGGGATGGCTTTCGGGCCGGCTCTTCGGGAAAATAGGGCTACCCTCAATTTTGGGGATGGTTGTCTTTGGAATCGGGTGTTCCCTGTTTCTCACTTCCCATACTCCCCAGCTTCTTTGGGATGTTGCCCCCTGTCTTAAATCCTTTGCCCTTATAGTTATACTTCTAAGAGCCGGTCTGGGGCTAAATAAGGACGCCCTAAAGAAGAACGGACGGATTGCTTTGTTGCTGGCCTTTCTTCCCTGTCTGGCCGAGGGGGCTGCTTTAACCCTGGCAATTCACTATGTTTTTCATTTTGATTTCTACACAGCCGGACTTACGGCCTTCATGCTTTCCGCTGTTTCGCCGGCTGTGATTGTTCCCTCCATGCTGGATCTCAAGTCCCGGGGGATAGGAAAAGAGAAGGATGTACCCACTATCATACTGGCCGGGGCTTCGGTGGATGATGTGGTGGCCATTACCCTGTTTACGGTGTTTCTTGACCTGGCCCTCTCCGGGCAGGTAGATATTCTCCGGGCGGTTCTTTCCGTTCCCCTTTCTCTTGTGTTGGGAATTGCGGCCGGAGCGGCGGCGGGCTTTCTTCTATTACGCTTCTTCCGCCGCTACCACGAGGATATTCGTGCCACCGAGAAAACCCTGGTTTTGGTTATGGCCGGTACTCTTTTGGTGGATTTGGGGGATAGTGCCCATTTTGCCGCACTCATTGGTTTAATGACCATCGGTTTCATTGTATTGGAAAAATCGGAACTCATTGCTAAAGAGTTGGCGGGAAAGCTCTCTAAAATCTGGGTTTTTGCAGAGATAATCCTCTTTGTTCTCATAGGTTTTTCTTTGGATGTGACTGTTGCCCTTCACGGGGGGCTTAAGGCTCTGGCCGTTTTGGCCATAGGGCTGGCTTTTCGTTCTTTGGCCGTTTGGCTCTCTACGGCCGGCTCCCATTTAACCCGGCGGGAACGATTATTCTGTGTTATCGCCTATTTACCCAAGGCTACTGTTCAGGCCGCTTTGGGAGGTGTTGCCTTGAGCCGGGGTATCCCCGAGGGCGACACAATTCTGGCCCTGGCCGTTATGGCTATCCTGGTGACTACGCCGGTGGGATTGATTGGTATCCGGAAGTTGGGAAGGCCCCTGTTGGAAGGAGCCTGATTCTATGGGCCGGGAAGAAAAGGAACAGATCATCATACTAAAAACCTATCCAGTGGGGGAGAACCACCGGGGAGTAAAACTTCTTACTCCCGGTAACGGCGTTCTCTCTGCCCTTGTCTATGGGGGAAACGGGAAGAACAGCAGTAAGAAAGGGGCGGTAATACCCTTTTGTTACGGCTGGGGAGAGCTGGTTCATGACCGGGCCCGGGGGCGTTACCAACTTAAGGAATTCGCTGTGGAATCCTCATTCAGCCCGATTCGGGAAGAGCTGCGGAAGACTTATATCGCCAGTCTTTGGGCGGAGATGCTTATGGGATCCTACGGGGGAGGCCATCACGGACCGGAACTGTTTCTTCTTTTTCTTGAGGGGCTTCATTATTTGGCCGAAGGGGAGGGAGAAACGGAGGACTTTCGTATAATGATCCGTTTTCTCTGGGATTACCTGGCTTTGAGTGGTGAAAGGCCCGATCCCTCCCGCTGCAGCCGCTGCGGGCGGCCTACCGGGGACGGACTGTTTCGCGACCAACGGGGACATATTTTCTGTTCCTCCTGCGCCCATTCGGGAATGGGGCGGCTTCCCCTGGGAATTGTTCCCTATCTGAATCGGGCGGATGATACGAATTGGGAGGAGTTCCTTAAAATCGGCATGGCCCTCCAGACTATGGATCAGTTAAAAAGGTGGCTGTTTGCGGTGATTCAGGACCATATGGGCTACCGGTTGAAAACTCTCAAAAGCGGCTCTTTTCTTCTTTAATTCTTGTGAAATCAGACAAATAATGCTATTCTTGATTATGGACTCATCCTTAAATCACCACGAAAAGGGTATATCGTCTTTTTTAACGCTTCAGCAAGGGGCGGCTCAGTATTATAAAGACGAACCCCGCTTGATAGAGATTCTTCTGGACGAGGTATTCAATCTCTCCGGAGCGGAATGCATTATTGTCAAAAAGGACAGTGGGGCGGGCTCTAAAGTTATCGGGGACCGCCATGCCACTCAGTCGGCTTATCCGGTGGGAGAAATCCTGGAAGCCATAGATGACTGGACTGTGGAATGGGCCGATTCCCAGACCGTTGGTGACCGGGGGCGGGTCGTGAACCTGGAACCTCCCCTTGTTCTAAAAAAAGGGAAGTACACCATATCCCGTATATTCCGGATCTCCCTTTCCCTTAATGTTAAAATGAATCTTGAGTTACTCCTTATTAACGGAACCGATGAGGAAGTCATATATCCCCTTATGGAAGGTTTGATTCGCCTGGCAGGGGAAGCTTTGCTAAAGGCCGACCTGGAAGAGGAACTGCAAGTAAAGAGCAGAAGCCTCGCCAAAACAACCGACTCGAAGACCCAGTTTTTTGGAAATCTGAGTCATGAAATCCGTTCTCCCCTGAACGGAATAGTCTGTATGGCCAGTCTTTTGCGGGAATCCAATCTGGATGAGGAACAGTTGGACCTTCTGAATATTATTCAGTTTTCCGCCGACAACATCACCCGTATTATTCAGGATCTTGTGGATCTTACTCTTCTGTCTTCGGGTCAGGTAATTCTCAAAAATGAAACTTTTTCTCTTTCTACCCTCTGCCGCAACCTCATGAAAAATCTTAAGGAAGAGGCGGAAAGCAAAGGGCTGAAGCTGGAATATCATATTGATGAGAAGGTTGATTCTTTTCATGGTGATTCGGTGCGGGTGGGGCAGATCCTTTCCAATCTGATTCAAAACGGCATCAAGTATACCAAGGAGGGGGAAATCTTCCTTGATATTCGCCGCAGTGAAGGCAATATGGAATTCATGGTCAGCGATACGGGAGTCGGCATTCCCCGGGAAAAGCAGGATATGATTTTTGAGGAATTTACCCAGCTTGGTAATCCGGTGAGAAAAGACAAGGCCCGAGGGGTTGGTCTGGGGCTGGCCATCGTTAAGGATCTTGTTGATATTATGGGCGGGTCCGTTTCGGTTAAAAGCCGGGAAGGCAAGGGTTCCAGCTTTAGAGTCATTCTCCCCGATTCCGATGTGGGCGATTCCGTGGTGAATCCTGTCGAAAAGAAGGTTGTGACTTCCCCCAGGGACGGGAGTTTTCTGGTGGTGGATGACGATGAGATTAATCGACTCTACCTCAAAATGGTCCTGGAAGGGCTGGGTGCCCGAATAGAAGAGGCGGAAAATGGACGGATAGCAGTAGAAAAAGTGGCGGCCAATCAGTATGATATGATCCTTATGGATATTAGCATGCCCGTTATGAACGGATTGGAAGCCACCAAAGAGATCCGCAAAATGAAAAAAGACCTCCCCGTCCTCGCCGTGACGGCCAATGCCTTTGAGGAAGATTTCAAGCGAATTCTTGAGGCCGGGCTGGACGATATTGTTTTGAAGCCCGTTGACGAAAGCAAACTTATGAATAAGATTTCCAATTGGTTGGGAAGGAGCGGCTCCCATGAGTGATTCCCCTAAGATCCCGGAGGATATTAAAGGGCTCCATTTCTATTTTATTGGTATAAAGGGGACGGGAATGACCGCCCTGGCGGAGCTCTACACTTCCCGGGGGGCCCGTGTATCCGGCGCCGATGTGGATGAGGTTTTTTATACTGATCGAATCCTGGCAAACCTTCCTGTGACCGTTTATCAGGGGTTTGCTCCGGAAAATCTGGATAGGGCCGGGCAGATTGATTATGCTGTTCGTTCCTCCGCCTATGGAGACGACCACCCTGAGGTAAAAACGGTTCTTGACCGTAATATTCCTCTTTTTAACTATACCGAGGCCCTGGGAGAACTTTCCCGGCTCTATTCCTCCACAGGTATCGCCGGGGTTCATGGGAAAACGACCACTACCGGTTTGACAGGAACCCTCCTTAAAGAGCTGGACATGCCCGCTTCCGTTTTGGTAGGAAGCGGCGTTTCCTCCTTTGGGGGAAGATCAACCTGGAACGGAGGAGACCGGTTCTTTGTGGCGGAAACCTGTGAGTACCAGCGTCATTTTTTGGACTTCTATCCCCGACGGATCGTTCTTACCAGTGTGGAGCCGGATCATTTGGACTATTTTTCCGGCTATGTGGATATTCTCTCCGCCTTTATGGAATACATTGACAAGCTTCCCGAAGGGGGCGAACTTATCTACTGTGCCGATGATACGGGCGCGGTAGAGGCGGCCCAGAGAAGTTCCCTGGAACGGCCTGACCTTAAGCTTGTTCCCTATGGAGAAACAGCGGAGGGCCCTTTCCGTATTGTTGAATCCCGCCTGGAAGAGGGTAAAAACATCTTTAGATTGGCCGGTTGGGAGCGAGATTTTGTCCTGCCCCTTCCCGGGAAGTATCTCCAGCTGAATGCTGCTGCCGCTCTGGCCGTGGTCTTTTCCCTTTTGGAAGAAGAGGGGCGAGATGTGGATGAAAACTGCCTGGACAGCCTGGTCGAAGGGGTTAAAAATTTCCGAGGCAGTAAAAGACGCTGTGAATTGGTGGGAGAGAAATCGGGTGTTCTGATTATGGACGATTACGGTCACCATCCCACAGCGATTGATCTGACTCTGAGAGGGCTCAAGGAGTTCTATCCGAACCGTCGGCTTATTGTGGACTTTATGTCCCACACCTACAGTCGAACCGCCGCTTTGCTGGATAAATTCGCCGCCTCCTTCACGGCCGCAGACGTGGTAATTCTTCATGAAATTTACGCCTCTGCCCGGGAAAAATATGACGGAACCGTAACGGGTGAAACCCTTTTTGAGGAAGCCCACAAGCATCACGATAATGTATATTACTTCCAAAAACCAAGCGATGCCCAACCCTTCCTGAGGGATTATTTGCGCTCCGGTGACCTTTTTGTTACAATGGGAGCAGGCGATAATTGGCAATTGGGCTTGAAAATACTAGAAACATTATAAGGAACAACCATGAAAAGCATGACCGGATTTGGGTATGCCGAAGTTCAGGATGGTAAAATTCATCTGACGGCGGACCTAAAATCCTATAACAACCGATATCTGGACTTAATTATCAATATACCTCCTCCCCTCAATCCTTTGGAACCGGCTATTCGGGATCGAATTTCCGCGACTCTCAAGCGGGGGCGGGTGGAGCTTTACCTGCGCATGAGAGAACTGGAAGAGGACTTGACCATTCTTTTGGATAAGAAGGCCGCCGGGAGTTATGCCGCCAAGCTTCGGGAGCTGGGGACCGATTTGAATCTTAAGGATGAATTGGGATACAGCCATATTCTGGGCTTGGAAGGGGTTCTCAAAGTTGATAAGAAGAGAGATCTTGATGTTTTGGGAGAACAGGTGAATCGCATCCTGGACAAGGCCCTGGCCGAACTGGTTTTGCGCCGGGAGAGGGAAGGGGAGAAGACCCAAGAAGATATCATGTCCCAGATTGCCCTCGTAGAAGACTCCCTTGGGAAAATCAAAACCTATGCTCCCGAAGTGGAAGAAAAAATAAAGAGTACTTTAAAAGACAAATTTCACGAGATACTGGGGGATGAGGCAGAAGAGCACCGGATTCTTCAGGAAACCGCTTCTTACCTTGTTCGTTATGATATTAATGAGGAAATCAGTCGATTGACAGCCCATCTGGAATCGTTCCATGCCATTGTTCAAAAGGAAGAGATGGTGGGGAAGAAGCTGGACTTTCTTTGTCAGGAGATGAATCGGGAAATTAATACTATTGGCTCAAAAACCCCCCAGGTAGAGGTGAGCCGCATTGTGGTGGAAATGAAGGATGCCATGGAAAAAGTCAGGGAGCAGCTCAGAAATGTCGAATAGGGATGAAAAGAAGATCAGAATCGCTATTTCCGGTAAGAGCGGATGCGGGAATACGACCGTAACGAAAATGCTTTCGGAGAAGCTGGGCTACCGTATGGTGAATTACACCTTTCGTTCCCTTGCGGAGGATCTTGAGATTACCTTTGATGAAGTACAGAAGCTGGCCCAGGGTGATGATAAATATGACCTCATGGTAGATGAAAAACAGAGAGAGCTTGCCATGGAGACCAATTCCGTTCTGGGATCCCGCTTAGCCATTTGGATGCTCAAAGAGGCGGATTTAAAGGTTTTCCTGAATGCTTCCCCGGAAGTACGGGCCCAGCGTATTCTTAAAAGGGAAGGGGGCAGTCTGCAAGAGCAGATGGATATTACCGCCGCCCGGGATAAGCGGGATCATGAACGCTACCTCAAGCTTTATGACATCGACCATGATGATTTTAGCTTTGCCGACCTTATTATCAACACCGATAGAATGGTACCTGAGCAAATCTGTGAAATTATCCTGTCTGCCACAAAGGCTATGACTACATAAAGGGTGAGGCCAAACGGCTGAGGGAGTTACGAAAGCGTTTAAAGAATCCCAGTGATTCAAAATCTTTTAGCGTCAGCTCCCGGCACTCTTCAACATCACGAAAAAATTGGTCCCTCAAGTCGGTGGTGATTTTATCGCTGTAGAGCATGGCGTTTATTTCGTAGTGGAGGTGGAAGCTGCGAATATCCATGTTACAGGTTCCCACCGATGATAAATGGTCGTCCACAATGAATACCTTGCTGTGGAGAAAACCCTTTTCATAGAAGTATACACGTGCTCCGGCTTTGACAATCTTTTCCAGATAGGTATGGGCCGCCCACCAGGCGACGAGTTTGTCCGGTACGCCGGTAATCATAAAGCGTACGTCCGTTCCGCTCAGGGCCGCTGTGACCAGGGCGTCTACCATGGAGCTGTCCGGTACGAAGTAGGGACTTTGTATCAGAACCTCGTTGTTGGCATTGGCTATAAGGGAAAGGTAGGCGAGTTTTACACTGAACCAGTCCGAATCGGGGCCGCTTACGGCTATCTGGAGAGGGTAGGGCCCCCTCTCTTTTACCTGAGGAGGAGGGTCGGGATAAAGGATCTCTCCCTTGGTGCAATTGGCCCAGTCGGCGAGGAATACGCTGTCCAGAAGGGCAATGCAGCCTCCGGTCAAACGCATCTGTGTATCCCGCCAGCAGTCAAAGCGCCTTCCCCCGTCTATATACTCCTGTCCCACGTTCATACCGCCCAGATAGCCTATGGTGCCGTCTATGGTAATGATTTTCTTATGGTTATTGTAATTAATTTTATGCCGTGACATAGGGTCGCGCAGGTCCAGAAAGTAGCGGTAGTCTATGCCCGCTTTCCGTAATTCCTTTCGATACTGCCGTGAGATACGCTTAAAGGAGCCATAGCCGTCAAAAATCAGCCTGATTTCCACTCCCTCGGCCGCTTTTTGAATCAGGATATCCTTAATCTCACGGCCCAGTATATCGGACTTCCATATGAAAAAATCCATGTGAATCTGTTTACGGGCCGATCTTAAGTCGTCAAAGAGGGTGCTAAAGAAGTCCTCTCCCCGGTAGAAAAGGCGATAGGTCTCGGCGTAGGTGAGACTGGAGTGACTGCCCCGTTCAATCAAGCGGATGAGCTTTTTTATGTCGTTGGCCACATCCGGGTCCTTCTGTTCCAGCTCTTTGAGAAAGTTTGTATTAGCTTCATCGTAGGCATGGCGATAGTAATTCAGGGCCGATTCGGGGCTGTATTTTAAAAGTTTGTGTTTTTGCCAATCAATTCCCAGGAGGATGAATATAAGTAAACCAAAAACGGGAACAGCATAGATCAGGGCGATCCAGAGAAGGGATGTGCTCGAATCCCGGTTAGACAGAATGATAGCCAGAGTGGTGATTATTGTGATAATCAGGTTGGCCGTATAAATTATCTGAACCAGGGAAAACATATTGCCACCGATGAGATTTGAACTCATGACACAGGGATTTTCAGTCCCCTGCTCTACCGACTGAGCTACAGCGGCTTTTACCGGATTGGATTCTAGGCGATTCCTTCCTATTTGTCAATAAGCTTCGCCGGGATGCTTTATTAAAATGACATAGTTGGATATAATGTCAGAGATATGCCAAAAATCATCGATCATGAAAAACGGAAACAGGATATTTTACGAAAGGCTCTCTCCCTTTTTGCCCGGGAAGGCTACGCGCAAAGCAGTCTTTCTCTACTGGCGGAAAAATGTGAGATTTCCCGGCCTACCCTTTATTTATATTTCAAAGACAAGGATGATATTTTCCGCTATGCTCTTAAGAATTTTACCGACGACATGTTCGATAAATATAAAACTATCGCCTCGAAAGGCGAGAAGAGAACTGCCGAGATTCTGGTGCGGATTTACATCGATATCATTGATAAATGCGGAGCCAATCGGGATTTTCTTATCTGTCTGAGTGATTTTATGCGTCACGAAAAGAATCAGGGAAAGAATTACGATGATTTGGTACGGCGGAGAACCATCAAACTTGAGTACATGCTCATTCGCCTTCTCACCGAAGCGGTGCGAAAAGGGGAATTGAGAGATCTGCCCATCCGATCTCTGGTAGGGCAGTTTTTTCACATGGTTCAGGCTTTTATGTTCCAGCTTATCCTTGGTTCCGATTGTAACCGAGATGAAGAAATCAGTTTTTTCAAAGACTGGGTGGATAATCTTTTAGCCTGATTTATTCCGTAATGAAACGGCTGAATTTCTCTGTGAGGTCCCGGGTGATCTGGTTTAGATTGTCCGCTATGCCTTTCAGAGCTTCAATTGTTTTCGCCACTTGGTTATTCTGCCCCAATATGTTGTTGATTCCGTCTGTCACGTGGGCTGAATTGTCCCTTATCTCCATAAGAGCCTGATTGGACGAATCGATTCCCCTGTGGATTTCTGTAGATCCGCTGCTTACCTGGCTTGTTACGTTGCTAATCTCCTGGGTGGAGTCCAGTATTTGCTGGCCCCCCACATTCAGTTCGGATACGGAATTTTCAATTTCTTCGAAGGCATAGACGGTGGATTCCACTTCCCGGTTAATAACATCAAAGGTTTTGAGAGTTTCTCCCATATTGTCGGAGGTGGTTTTCATCCCTTCCGTAATTTCCGCAATGAGCCGGGTGATGGAGCCGGAGGACTCGGCGGAGGTTTCCGCCAGTTTGCGAATTTCCTCGGCAACAACGGCGAATCCCTTACCCGATTCCCCCGCATGGGCCGCTTCTATGGCGGCGTTCATGGAGAGGAGGTTTGTCTGGGAGGAGATATTATTAATCGCCTCGGCCATTTCCTGGATATGGGACATCTTTTCGGCTACCTGGTCGAAGTCTCGGGAGGTATTGTCAATCTGTGTTTTTCCTTCCTCCGAGAGGTCTTTGAGTTTTTTCGTCGATTTCTGCTTGTTCATGGTGATCTGTCCCACATTATTGAGGGAGGCGATCATTTCCGTAACGGCCGCAGTGGATTGTTCCACCATGGCCGCCTGGGAAGAGATAACCGAGTCGAACGATTCGGTATTGGCATTGATCTCTTCCATAGCCGCCGCGTTATTTCCTATTTTGCCGTTCATATCGCTTACTTCGGACTCAACCGTTTTGATATCCGTCACAATTTGGGATACCACGGTGGAGGAGAGGTTGGCCCCCTTTAGAATGGAGTCTTTAATCTCTCCTGTTTTGGTAACGGCGGTCTGAAGATCCCCGATAAGTTCCTGAAGATTTTTCATGAAAATATTAAAATTCCGAGCCACCTCTCCCACTTCGTCTTTGCTTTTTGCTTCGAGGCGTTGGGTAAGGTCGGCTTCGCCTGTAGATATGTCTATAAGAGATTCGTTGATCTTTTTCAGAGGCAGGAGAACGCTTCTTAAGACGAGAGACATAATCAAAGTCAGAATAATAAGAAAAACAGTGGTATATACGATGAAGCCCCGCAAGATGGGAATCAGGTCTTTCTTAAAGGTAGATGTGGGAATAGCGGTTACGATAATCCCCACATCGGTTGTATGGAAGCTGGTATAAATCTCGTTATCCTTCCAGATATAGGTAAAGTTCCCTTCTTTCATCTCAAAGATTTTCATGGCAAAGTCCAGAGTGGTCATGTCATAACCGATTAGCTTGGTGTTTACGTGCTGGGTACAGATCTTTTTTACCGGGTCCAGGATATAGGCATATCCCCCCTCGCTGTAGTGATAATTGGATATTACTGTTTGCAGGTTGGTACTAAGGAGTACCTCTTCCAGCTCTTCCGGTTTAATTCCAATTTGCAGAATACCCTTTCCCTCGGCCAGCGAGACCCCAATGTATTGAAAAAGCTTATCGTCAACAGCTCTCTTTTGGGGAATCTGGGCAATTTCCTTGTCGGGATTATTTAAGATTTCCAGGAAGGGGCGGGTTTGATCGTTAGTGGAAAAATCAAAACCGTAGTAAGAGTGATTATTCCCTCCTATAAGTATCCCTTCTTCATTGATAATATGAATCTCGTCCAGGCCTATTTTTTTTGCCAGAGTTTGGAACTCGGCTTCACTCATATTAAAAGCCTCTTCTCCCAGAGTGGTAGATAAACTTCTGGCTATTCTCAGGAAATTATTATTAATGGAGTCGCTAAGCGTTTTTGTTAGTTTATTTATGGTATCCTTTTCAAAAACAATATCTTCCAGAGTTGTTTGAGTGGTGCTTCTCATAAGTTTGTCAATTTCTTTGGCTATATTCCTATAGCCCACATAGGAAATGGCAGCCATGGAGAATAATAGCAAGAGAGTGGAAGGAAAAAGAATCTTATATCGAATTTTCATAATATGACTCCTGGGGGGATACTTATTTAATCATATTTTTTTTACAGCCTAAAAGCAAAGTTTTTTATAAAGGAAAGAGAAGAATTCGTGAATTTCGCTTTTTATTGTAATTTTCCCTCTTGGAAGGAGGGAGATCGTTCAATGTTCCCGTGATAAATCCCATTTTGAGAAACCAGTCCGAACTCTGTGTTGTCAGGACAAAGAGTTGTGTATAACCGGCTTCCCGTCCCTTTTCAATGAGGTAGGTTACCATTTTCTGGCCAATTCCCAACTCGGCGTAGGCCGAATTGACTGCCAGACCGGCAATTTCTCCTTGATTGTTTTCAAAGGGATGGAGGGCGGCGCAACCGTGAACCACGTCATCCATGGAGTAGACGATGTAGTCCTTCACTCGTTTGGAAAGGTCTTTCCTGCTTCGGGGAATGAGGAGGCCCCGTTCTATAAGGGGATTCATAAGACCCAGCACCGCAGAGGTATCGGCATCGACCATGGGGCGAATGCTTTCGTATTCGTTGGCAAAGACCATGGTTCCCACCCCAAGATTGGAGAAGATTTCCCGCAGGATGACTCCTTCTACCGATCCGTCCACGATATGAACCCGCTCCACTCCGGCCCGAGCCGCTTCTACGGCCATTTTAATGATGGGGAGGGGGCTGTTGGGGTTTTGCGTCAACAGCTCTTCGGCGGCGGCCACATTTAGTTTGGAAATCCGCCCGTTATCCATGGGGTGAACCGATTCGGGAATAGTAAGATCTCCGGAGCGGAGGATGTCTCTGTTTTCCACGAAAAAAATCTTTCGTGAATTGAGAGCCTTGCCCAGTTCCACCGCCAGCTCATCGGAGGAGATGTTAAAGGGCTTTCCCGTACTGCTCCAGCCAATGCAGGGAAAAATCGGGATATGCCCTTCTGCCAAAATATTTCTTATGGCTGTCACGTCCACCCGGCTGACCCGGCCCGTGTTTAGATAATCGACTCCGTCAATTACCCCAATGGAGCGGGCTCGGACCCAGTTCCCTATTACCGCGTTGGCATGATAGGCAGAAAGCTGGGTCATGATTTTGTTGCATACATCAAAGGCGGCCATTTTAATAAAGGGAATCGCCTCCGATGAGGAGATGCGGATGTTCCTGTCGTATTGGCTCTTAATTTTGTAGGTCTGAAGAATCTTGTCTATTTGCCGGCGGGATCCGGGGATAATCACGATATTAATACCGTTCTCCCGCAGTAGGGCCAGATCCTTTACGAGGATGGGAAAATAGTCGTGATCCATAAGGCCCGAATCAATCTTGATAACAAAGGTGGTGCCTTTGAATCGGCTTATATAGGCAAAGACTTCCCGGATTTTGTCGGCGTCTTCATTCAATTCCAGTACTTCCATTTTTATTTTATCGACAAAAACTCCCTTTTTGCCTGTAAAAAATTGCAACTTTAGCCCATTAATGTATAATAAAGCCCATCCCGGACAATTCGACCGGGAGGATTTCAACAATTAAGGCGGTTGTCATGAGTGTAAGAGTACGATACGCCCCGTCACCTACGGGTCTTCAGCACATCGGAGGGGTACGCATGTTCCTCTTCAACTATTTTTTCGCCCGGTCCCAGGGAGGGAAGTTTATTCTTCGCATTGAGGATACGGATAGAGCCCGATTTAACGACGAGTCCCTTCAGGATCTCTATGATACCCTGAGTTGGTTGGGAATCGATTGGGATGAAGGTCCCGACAAGGACGGAGGTTTCGGTCCCTATATTCAGTCTGAACGGCTGGAGCACTATACCAAGTATGCGGAAAAGCTGATTGCCGAGGGAAAGGCCTATCGCTGTTTCTGTACCCCCGAGCGGATGGAAAAACTCCGGGAAGAGCAGAAAGAGAACAAGCAGGATTACGGTTATGATCGGCACTGTCGAAATCTCCCGGAAGAGGAAGTGCAGAAGAATCTGGACGAGGGTAAGCCCTATGTTGTTCGCCTAAAAATCCCCGAGCAGAGAGACATCTCTTTCCACGATGAGATTTTAGGAAAGATTAAACGAAAGTCTAAAGATATCAGTCCCGACCCGGTAATTCTTAAAACCGACGGTTTTCCCACCTATCATCTGGCCAGTGTGGTAGATGATCATATGATGGAAATTACACACATTTTTAGAGGGCAGGAGTGGATTCCTTCTACCCCGCTTCATATTCTTATGTACGAAGCCTTTGGTTGGGAAACGCCTAAATTCTGTCACATGCCCCTTATCATGGGTAAGGACGGCAAGAAGCTTAGTAAAAGGCACGGTTCTACCTTTGCCAGAGATTTCCGAACCATGGGATATCTACCGGAAGCCATGGTGAACTACGTTATTATGCTCGGATGGTCCTTTGACGACTCCCGTGAGTTCTTCTCCCACGATGACCTTAAGGAACTATTCAGCCTGGAGAAGGTTAACAAGGCACCCGCTGTATTTGATTACAAGAAGCTGGAGTGGTTTAACGGTCAGTATATTCGTCAGGCCGATCCGGAACGGATTCAGAACCTCTACCTCCCTCTCCTTAAGGAGGAGGGCATTATCTCCGATCCTCCCACGGAAGGGGAAATGGCCCTGGTTAAAGAGTCTTACAGCCTGATTCAGGAGCGTCTTAAGGTGATTAATGACGCCCCCGGCCTCCTGCGATTCCTCTTTAAGGAGATCGAATCCTACAATGTGGAAGAGGCGATTCCCAAGAAAATGGACGCCGAAGGAACCAAGGCAATCCTAAAGGGTTGTCTGGAAGTCCTAGAAGGCTACGCCGACCGCAGCGAAGAGGAAAACGAAGAGTGCTTTAAGCAGAAGGCGGAAGAACTTGAAGTGAAGCTGGGACAGATTTTTCAGCCCCTCCGTGTGGCCGTCACGGGCACCAAGGTGTCTCCCCCCATGTTTGAGTCGATTAACATTCTGGGAGTCGACAAGGCGATTGAGCGGGTTAACAACCTTCTGAACCTAATGTAGTTAAAAAGCATCCGGTGTGACCCATCGGATGCTTTTTTTATCAGTTATACCGTTTCCTTTCATTCAAGAGCATAAGGTTCTTGATTTCCGTCCCGTCCTTTGCGGTGAGCCAGCGATCCTGGAAATGTTCCATTCCTACTAAAGTCGCCATAGAGGCGAGGGTTTTGAGGTGGAGAAGCCGTTTTTCCGCCGTACCCCCCAGGAGAAAGATCGCCTTTACGGTATTTTCTTTTTCCGTAAATTTTACCCCTTCCCGGCAGCGGACAATATGGAGGAACATTTTTCCTTCCCCCTCAATAACAATGTGGGGTAGGGCGAGGAAGTCGGAAACCGCCGTGTTGGATTCTTCCTGACGTTTGAGAAAACGTTTTTTTATCTCCCCGTCGGCCATACCGGTCTCTTTTGCTATCGCCTTGGCTGTCTGTTCCAGAACATTTTCAAAGTTACAGGGGCCATCCATATCGATAAAAAGGCAGTCCTTAATCAGCTCATCAAAATTGTCCTGTTCTATCTCATCCCGGTTAATAACCACTTCCCGCAGTTCGTCATCAAGTACATTGTTCACCAGCTGTCTGTCCGTAATCCGTTTAAGCAGATGAAGTAGGGCTGATTCTCTCTGTTTTTTCTTTCGTCCGTAGACCATGTAGAGACAGAAACTCAAAAAGAGGAGGGCCAGACTTATCTCAATGGCGTCCATCCCCATGTCCACTATGAAAAAGGAGAAGAGGAGGATGCAGAATATCTGGAGGAAGGGGTAGAGCGGGGCTTTGAAGGAGGGGCGGTAGTTGGTCAGGCCGCTCTCCCTTAGGATGATGACGGCTATGTTTGTGAGTACGTAGGAGGTGAGTATGACTGTGGAGGCTGCTTTGACCAAGACATCCAGGGGAAGAAGGAGGGAGAGGTAAATGAGAACTCCTGTGAGAAGGATGGCCAGTACGGGGGTCTTGAATCGCTCGTTCACCCGTCCCAGGTAGGCGGGCATCAATTCGTCCCGGCTCAGGGCCATGGGATAGCGGGAGGCGGACATTATTCCCGCATTGGCTGTGGTAAAGAAAGCCAGGAATGAAGCGGCCAGAATCAGGTAGTAGCCGGTCTCGCCCATGAAATTGCGGGCCGAATCGGCCACAGGAGTGAGGGAGTTGGCAAAGGCTTCCCCATCCAGTGTCCCTGTAATCATAAAGGTGACTGCCGTATAGAGAATTGTTACGATTATGACAGAGGAAATCAGCCCCAGGGGAATGTTCCGCTTGGGATTGACCACTTCTTCCGATACGTTGGCCACCTTAAGAAGCCCCCCAAAGGAGATAAAGATGAATCCCGATGTAACAAATATTTCATTCACTCCGTCTTTTACAAACGGTGTGAAGCGGTTCATATTCAGTTCACTGATTCCGCTTACTGCATAGATGACCATGAGAGTAAGAAGGCCGGTGACCATCATCGTCTGGAACCGGGCCGCTTCCTTGACTCCTACGATATTCAGGGAGACGAAGAATATACAGGTAATCAGCCCGGATATCAGAACATTGACTCCGGTGAAAATATGGATGATTTCGGCAATCCCAAAGATGGCAAAGGCGCTCTTTAGGGACAAGGCGAACCAGCCCAGAAAGCCGGACATGGTCCCCAGAGCCGGTCCAAAGGCCTTATTGATGAAATAATAGTCTCCCCCGGCCCGTGGCATGGCTGTAGCCAGTTCAATGACACTCAGAATACCAAGAAGTCCCAGAATCCCGGCGACAAAGTAGGAGATGAAAACGGAAGGGCCTGTCCGGGCAAAGGCAAAACCGGGAAGAATAAAAATCCCCGAGCTTATCATGGCTCCCGTGGCAATACTAAAAACACCAAAAAAGGTGATTCCCTTTTTAAGATTCATTTGAGCCTCCTCATAACTCAAGTATAGAAAACAAGGAGGGATTCTGCAAAAAATCCTTTAAAAATAAAATTGGCGGAAGGTATTCAGAATGGTGGCTCCCACAATTATCAAGAGGGCGTAGCGGACAAAGCGGGGCGGATGCTTAATAACCAGCCGGGCTCCGATAATGGTTCCCAGGACCTGACCCGCCGCCATAATGAGTCCAACGGTTATGACCACATTCCCTCCAATGAGAAAAAATATAAGGGCGGTGAAGTTGCTTATGAAGTTCATGGGTTTGGTAGCGCCGGTGGCTCCTTTTAGATTCATTCCCATTACGGTGACGAAGGCTATCGTCCAAAAAGAACCGGTTCCGGGACCGAAGAAGCCGTCATAGAAGCCCAGGAGAAGGCCAAAAAGAATCAAAAAGGGGAGAGTCTTCATGCGGCTCTTTTCTATACGGGCTCCCATATCTTTTTTAAAGAGGGTGTAGAGGAAAATCCCCAATAGAAGGAGGGGAACGGCTTTCTCCAGGAAGTCTGCCGAGATTCTCTGAATGAGCAGGGTCCCGGTCATGGCTCCTACAAAGGTAAAAAGAATACCCGGCCAGATTTTTTTAAAATCGAACAGACCGGAACGGCCGTAAAGAAGTGAGGAGGTAAGGGTTCCAAAGGGGGATTGAAGTTTATTGGTTCCCAGGGCCAGATGAGGGGGGAGGCCGACCGAAAGAAGAACGGGGATGGTAATCATTCCGCCCCCTCCCGCAATAGCGTCTATAAAGCCTGCGCCCAGGCCTCCCAGGAAGATAAAAATATAGGAAAGTAAAGTCATTTCTGTCATGATTCCAGAGTAGCAGAAAGGGGGTTTTAAAGAAAGAGAATTTGTCTTTCCAAGGGGCCGGGGAAAAAAAGTTTAAAAAAGTTTTGGCATATTGTTGACACTTTTTTAAACCTCATGTATATTACCACTCGTTCGCAAGGACAACGGGCCGCTAGCTCAGCTGGTAGAGCAACGCCCTTTTAAGGCGTGGGTCACTGGTTCGAACCCAGTGCGGCTCAGCTAAGGTACGCAGCCATAACGGTTTACGTCCTTTTATGTCTCCATCGTCTAGGGGTTAGGACACCAGGTTTTCATCCTGGCAGCGGGGGTTCGATTCCCCCTGGAGATGCCTACTTAAAGCACTGACATATGTCAGTGCTTTTTTTTTGCTCCGACCAAAACGATATCTTGTAACGGGGGCTTCGTTATCGTCGGAACCTGAAATCCTCATGTGCTTTTGCACACTTCGGTTTCAGAACCCGCCGATGCCTAACCCGCGCTACAATCTATTCGTTTTGGTCGGAGCAAAGGTAACCCGTTTTTCCGGGCTGTCGGGGATGTTTCTATTTGAGGCGGGGTTTCGTTATCGTCGAAACCTGAAATCCTCATGTGCTTTTGCACACTCCGGTTTCAGAACCCGCCGATGCTTAACCCGCGCTACAATCTATTCGTTTTGCTCCCTTCAAAAGGATATCCTGTAATGGGGATAAGGAAGGGGAACCTTTTTTTTTCATGACTAAGGGAGCGTCTTTTTATTGACACTTTTTTCAACCTCATGTATATTACCACTCGTTCGCAAGGACAACGGGCCGCTAGCTCAGCTGGTAGAGCAACGCCCTTTTAAGGCGTGGGTCACTGGTTCGAACCCAGTGCGGCTCAGCTAAGGTACGCAGCCATAAGGGTTTACGTCCTTTTTATGTCTCCATCGTCTAGGGGTTAGGACACCAGGTTTTCATCCTGGCAGCGGGGGTTCGATTCCCCCTGGAGATGCCTACTAAAGCACCGGTTTTACCGGTGCTTTTTTTTATTAATTCCTCTTTGAAAAAATCCCTTTCCTATTTTTTTTCACAGCTTCTTACTCCTCCCTTTCTTTTGTTCACCGGAGGAATTCGGTTCTCTTCCCACGGGGGAAGAAATGTTTTTCTTTGTTCCTAATCTTGCAGAAGGTCATCCCAGAGAATTCCCTGGCCCGACTCTACGGGACGGGTCAGTTTTTTGCCCAGTACGGCGGGAACATTCTTCGGTTCCAGGCCCGGTCTTAACACTTTCTCCGTTCGAAGAAGGGCGGTATTTTCCGGGGTGAGTACCGTCCCTGCGGGCAGGTAGGTTAAGGCGTGGAGGGATCGGTTTGTCCGTCCGTAGTGAGCCGCCTCTGCGGGGGCCAAATCTTTCTTTCCGCTTCCCAGTACAATTTGCAGTCCATCGGCTCCCAGGCGCTTCTTCAGCCTCTCCCTCTGGGCCTCTTCGGAGAACTCCGCCGCCTCTTTTACCTCAGAGACCATTCGGGAAAAATCGTCCGCCTCCAGGGCAATGGGATCGTCCAGTCCTCCGTCCTTATGGCTCAGGCAGAAATGCTTTTCTATCATGGAGGCTCCCACAGAGGTCGCTGTCAAGGGGACAATGAAGGGATCGGTGGAGTGGTCCGATAGGCCTACGGAACAGCCGAAGAGGGAGCGGTAGAGGGGAATCAGGCTCAGGTTATACTCCTCCGGAGGGGCCGGATAGGAGGTGATGCAGTGAAGAAGGGTCAGCCTGTCCTTTTGGGGGAAAAGACTCAGGGCCCGCTCGATATCGGCCAGCAGGGAGACTCCCGTGGAAAGAATGACCGAGCGGTCTTTTTTCTCCTGCTGCCACCGGGAAACGGTTTGGATGAAGGGCAGGTAATTCAGTTCGGGGGAGGCGATCTTTACCATCTCCTCATCCATGTGGCGGAGGATCTCCCAGCTTTTCGGGCCGAAGGGAGTGGCCAGATAACCGATGCCCTCTCTTTGGCAGATACGGCGCAGTTCCTCATAGAAGGAGAGCTCCCGTTCCAGTTTGCGAAAGACTTCGTAAAGGGGAGTCTTCCCGCCGGGAAGAGGGACATCACCCGTGTTGGGATGAATAATATCGTCGGCGAAAACCACCTGGACTTTGGCATAATCGGCTCCCGTTTCCGCCGCCCGGCCGATCAGTTCTGCCGCCCTATTGAGTGAACCTCCGTGGGTTGTTCCCAGTTCTGCGATGATAATCGGTGTCATATTGCCCCCTTATGGCTCAAAAAAACGGTCCATTCCCCGAAATAAATAGGGGTAAACTTGATCTTATCTTGCAAGTTTATATAATATGAATAACTATGGAAAGTATTTTTATTGTGGAAGATAACGATTCGATTCGTGAAGCGGTAGCCGGTTATTTGAAGTTAGCCGATTATAATGTAACCCAGTTCGAAGGTGTTACCGGTGTAAAGGAAGCCATCATCGATAAGAAGCCGGATCTTCTTATTCTCGATGTTATGCTGCCAGACGGAGACGGATTTATTTTTGCCAAGGAACTTAGGCAGTATAGCCGGGTTCCCCTCATTTTCCTTTCCGCCCGGGAGTCGGAATCGGACCGTATTACCGGCTTCGAAATCGGAGCGGACGACTATATCGTAAAACCTTTCAGTTCCAAGGAGCTGGTTCTTCGGGTGGGCGCCGTACTACGGAGGGCGAGCAAAAACGCTCAGGCCACGGAAGGCACTATCTGGAAGCTGGGTAATGACGAGCTGGACTTTGACGAAGGTTCCCATCGGGCTATTCTGAACGGGGAAGAGTTGAAGCTTACGGCGGCGGAATGGAAGATTCTGGTCTTTCTCTCCTCCAGCGGCAATGCGGTCGTTTCCCGGGAGCAGATTCTGGATCAGTGTCTGGAATACTCCTTCGACGGGTACGACCGAACGGTTGACACCCATATAAAAAATCTCCGGGCTAAACTGGGACGTCCCGACTGGGTTGAAACGGTGAGAGGGTATGGTTACCGTTTCGCCGGTGAATTAAAATGATCCCGTCCAAACACGGCTCCCTTCCTCTTTTGCTGACGGCGATGTTTTCGCTGATACTTGTCGTTTCGGGAGCTTTTCTTCTTCTCTATTTTCCCCGGCCTCTTATTGCGATTGCCATTGTCCTTTTAACGGCGGTTACCACCGTTTCCGTGTTGATGGTTCACCGGAATACCCGGAAGAAAATGGAGGCCCTCTCCCAAGCCACCCGGGCGCTCTCCATGAAGTTGACCGCCCTGGCTAACGGAGACAGGGAAGTCAGCTTTTATACGAAAAATCCCTCCGAGTTTAACGAGATCGCCCAGGCGGCGGAACTTTTGCAGTATGAGCTGGATAAAAACGAGAGGGAGCGTGTTCGCTGGAGTCAGGATATCACCCATGATTTAAGAACGCCCGTTACGGCCATGAAAATTCAACTGGAGGGGATGCGTGACGGTGTTTTGGCTCCTTCCGAGGATCGGTACAGACTGCTCTTTAAAGAGATAAACGAGCTGGAAATCATGCTAAGCGACTTTTCCCTTTTAAACCGCATCGAGACACCCGATCTGGTTCTGCAAAAGGAGTGGCTTTCCAGCGAGGAGATCATCAAAACTCTTTACGAACGCTTTAATATTCAGGCCGACAAGGAGGGAATCAACCTGATTGTTCGCTGGGACAAGTTCTATTTTAAGGCGGACTCTTCCCTCTTTCTCCGAGCCGCCTCCAACCTGATTCAGAACGCTCTGAGCTACTCCTCTTCGGGGGCGGAAGTTCATCTCTCCTTCCGATTGTACGACAATATGATTCAGCTAACCGTGGAAAATCCCGGTAACATCCCGGAGGAGGAACTTCCCCTGCTGTTCCAACGTCTCTACCGGGGAGAAAGCAGCCGCACCACCAGCGGTTCCGGGTTGGGCCTGACCATTGCCAAGTCCATAGCCCAGCTTCATCAGGGGGATATTCAGGCCATGAACAGCAATAGGGGGACCACTCTTTTCATTATGACAATAAATATGGTTATAAGCTGATTTCACCTCCCCCCAGAGTTCTTTTAAAAAGATTAAAAATACCATACAAATGTAAGGTATTATGATATGATCTTTTTATGGCCCATTATATTCGCTCCCTCTCTCCGGAGGACAAACTTGATATTCTCACCGAATCGGCCCGATACGATGTGTGCCTGGCGTCGTGTAACGGACAGGCTGGAGGGGGCCGTGGGAGGGTACGCGATCCTTCTTCACCCCTGACCCGATGGATCTATCCCGCCGCCGTTCCCGGGGGAGGTATGGTCCATATGCTTAAGGTACTCATGAGCAATGTCTGCGTGAATAACTGCTCCTACTGTTTTTTCGGGGCCCGCCGAGACTGTGGTCGCCGGACCTCATTCCGTCCCGAAGAGCTGGCGGCCATTTTTATGAAATTTTACCGGGCCGGAGAGGTAAACGGTCTGTTTCTCTCTTCCGGGATTAAGGGTGATGCGGAAGAGACCATGTTGGCCATGGTCAAAACGGCCCGTCTTTTAAGGGAGCGTTACCATTTTCCCGATTATATTCATTTAAAGGTACTGCCCGGTGTCTCGGAGGGGCTGATTGAGGAGGCGGTGCGACTGGCTAACCGGATCTCCTTGAATCTGGAAGCACCCACCGGGGATCTTCTGGGTAAAATTGCCCCGGAGAAATCCTTTCGGGAGGGGATTCTCACAAGGATGAACTGGACCGGAGAGTTGATTCGCCGGGGTCGAGGCAGAACCGCCAGCCAGACGACTCAGTTTGTAGTGGGCCCTTCGAAGGAGAGCGACCTGGATATTCTACGGACGGTGGACTGGATTTATCGGGAACGATACATCTTCCGCTCCTACTTCTCCGCCTATCAGAATCCCGACGATCCTCTATGTCAGGGAAGAGGGGAGGGGGATGCCCTTCTGCGGGAGCACCGCCTTTACCAAAGCGATTATCTGTTACGGGCCTACGGCTTCCGTTTTCCCGATTTGGTCTTCGACGGGGAAAACCGCCTTCCTCTCCAGACCGATCCGAAAACGGCTTGGGCCTTGATGCATGGGGAAAACTATCCGGTGGATATTAATCGGGCGTCGGAGGAGGCTCTTCTGCGGGTTCCCGGAATCGGTCCCCTTTCGGCTTCCCGAATCGTGGAGTGGCGGAAGGAGAATCCCTTTCGTTGCCTGGAAGATCTGAAGACCACCGGCTGTATCATCTCCCGAGCGGCCTCCTTTATTGAATTTTCCGGTAAGAAATCCCGGGAGGAGCAGCTTTATCTCTTTGAAAGGGAGCCTCCTTCCGATTGGAAAGTCGGTATCGATCCACTTCAGAAGGAAAAGGTCGGGGCGAATTACGATTATCCCGCTCAACGGGGGAAAACAGTCAATTATTTGAGCAAAAGGGAGAAGGTCGCCCCCCTTTACTGCCGCTGAGCCGCCTCTTCCGAATACTGCTCGGAGAACCAGAAAAAGAGGGCTTTCATTCGGTTATAGAAGGACTTTGAAGCCTTGTTGACCACCAATCCGACCTGCAGCGTCCGGGCGGACATGGTTCCGTAGTAGAGAATTCCCTCTTCCACGGGAATAACGAGGACTCCGGTATAAAAATTGCCTTCCTTGATCACTCTCACAAGGCCGTTGTATTTCATATTCGTCATGGTTTTCATGGACATAAGGAGGGTTTCCCCGTTGCTTGTCATGGTTACCGCCGAACGATTGGCTCCGAAGGTCAGATCTTTTTGATGCATATAAAAGGAAGACCTTTCGGGGAGAGTGTCGTGGTGAAGATCCTCCAGCACCCTATCTCCTTCCAAATCTTCCAGGCGCCAGCACTCCTCGAAGAGAAGGCGCATTTCCCCTCGGCTGGCGGAGTAGTATTCCAATCCTTCCAGACTGCTTATACGGGAGAGGATGTTCATAATATTCAGAAGCTCCTCTTCCTCCGACAGTCTGTCTGTCCGGGGAATAAAGAAAATACCTTCGATGGCAAAATTTCCGCTCAGATCCTCCAGCTCCTTTTTTAGTTCCCCCGCCTGGGCCACATCGGGAATCATCTGGGGCTCGGTTTCGTCATAATGAAACAGGGTAATTTCGCCCTGGCCGTTAAGCCGGGCCCTCTCCTCATCGCTTAGAAAATCGCCCAGGGAAGGCAGGGCATGGAGCCCTGCGGAAAGGAGCAGTACGCAGGAGAGGAAAAGGACTCTCTTTTGGGGTGAAAAAATCATGAAACAAACCTCCGATTTGCCACACTTTATCACGGCTTTTGTGATAGAGTAAACCTGATATCAACCTCCGGCACAAAAGAGGGCCGGTGAAAAAAGGAGTGATCCATGAAAAAAATACTACCCATTCTATCTCTTTTCCTACTTTGTAATGGTCTTTTTGCCCAGGATTCCGCCAACCTGGAGGAGTTACGGCTTTTCACCCGTTCCACTTTGCTCAAGGGCGAGATGAAAGCCCGAGAGGTCGGGGCCGATTCTGTTGTTTTAGGGGAGATCCTCTATGAGGGCAATTCCACATCCCTGGGACAGCTTCTCGTCGATCTTCTGACGGCGGAGATTACCAACAATTCCACCTTGGAGTTGCTGTCGAATCCGTCCGCCCTCAGGGAGTCCGGAGATGAATGGCTGATTATCAACGGTGTGATTCATACCTTGGACAATGTGGTTTATATGCAGTTGCGGATTGTAGACAGCAGCGATCAAACCCCCTTGGCCGTACTGGAAAAAACCCTGGCCTATCCTCCCTTTGCGGAACTACTGTACGTGGACAGCTATCAGGACGATTATTATGAAGAGCCGGTGGTGGTACGGGAAGATTACGCCATGGAGCCGAACAATGATCTTAACAGTGCGGTGGAGTACATTCCCGGCGATAGTTATGAACTGGCCCTGACTCCCTGGGATGAGGACTGGTTCTTTTTTACAGTGGAAGAGGAGAGCCTTACCAGCGATGCTTTTCTTGTCGAAATTTACACCACCGGAACAACCGACACCTATATGACCGTATACGGTCCTGATGATCCGAACCTTTACTACGGCGAGTCGGACGACTACATCGATGGGAATGCGGGAATGCCCATCACGTTGGATGCTCCGGGAACGTTCTGGGTGGTTATCTCCGGTTATTCCGACGAGACAAACGGTTATTACGGCCTGGAATCCTATACCAGTCCGGTGGAATTTGCCGACGAGTATGAGCCGAATAATACTTGGGAAAGAGCTACTGTTCTGACCGGTGATGAGGTGCAAGAGCATGCCTTCGGTTTAGGTGATGTTTTGGATACCTTCCAGTTTACCCAAGCTGCCTTCGGAGAGGTGACTCTTTATACGGAAGGTATGCTGGACACCTATATGGACCTTTACGACGAATACGGAAACTATATCGCCAGTGACGACGACGGAGGGAAAGATTCCAATGCCCGTCTCGAAATCGACCTGAACCAGGGGAAGTATTTTGTAGAAGTCCGTCCCTACGATGAGTCCGGTTCCGGCAATTATCAGATGTTTTTGGAACGGGAGTAAAAAATATCCCTATGGTAGCGGAGGGATCGGCCTAACTCCCGGTAGAGGGAGAGGCTATTGCGAATAATGCCGATTCCTCCGGCTGCCTGACTCTCTTCTATGGCCTGAAGATGGGGCTGGATCAGAAATCCGCCTATCTCTCGGGCCGCTTCCCGGGCTATCTCCCTGTCCAATCCATCTAACCGTTTCAGGAGTTCTTCCAGGGATTGCCCCCTCAGGAACGCCTCTTCCAGTTCCAGGACGGTCTTCTCCGCTTCCACAACCGGGCGAAGGGCGCAGTCCAGGGAATCAATCAAATTTTCCACCCGCTCTTGAACATCCCGGTCATGTCCGACAGTTCGGGAGAGAAGATCCCCTTTCCGCTGTTCAATCTCCTCCCTCCTCAGGGGCAGAGTCAGCAGCTCCCGAATCTCTTTAAGGGGCATTCCGTCGATAAAAGAACCCCGTCCGGAGAGATTCCATGTCTTTCCTTGGCTCTTTTTCACCTGTTCGGAAAACCAGCTAATGTAAACTTGCATCCTCTGATCCGAGAGAATCGGCCGTCCCTGATAATTTTTTTTCACAAACAGGGGCGCCGAGTGGAGGGCCTGCCAGGTCCACTGTTCCGGCCCGGCCGTTCGTGTGGAAAGGTAATTGACCCGTTCCTCAAAGAAACTCCCCCGGCAATGGGTTTGTTTGCCGGGAAAACCCAGGTCCAGACCGGCGCAGTACACCGAGTTGCAGCCCAGTATAAAAGCCAAGTCCCAGGCTGCTGTGGCCACGGATCCCCCCGATTTTAGGGAAATATCCAAAAGATCCTTCTCCAGCACCGAGGCGAGAGGAAAGGGGGAGCGGGAAAGGAAAAGGGGACCCGAATGGTTTCTGAGGGTCCGGGGGTGAACGGAGGTATCCGATATGACAATGGTTTTGTCCAGGCGGGAAAAATCCAGGTGGCGCGTATTCCAGTATTGAGGGTCGGTCACCACAAGGAAATCCGCCTCTACCCCGTGTTTCTGTAAATTCCCGAAGGAGGTGTCCACCGCGATAATCACCACCCGGTCGGCCAGATCTTTCATAAGGGGAAGATGTTGTTCCAGGGTGGGCCCGGCGGCAACCAGGAGAGCGGGAAGATCGGAAAATTGGTCCTTAAGTCGGGAAAGGGCTTCTCCTCGCGCCAGAAGGGGCAGGTTAGCCGCCAGGTTCCTAACCCAAAGCCGCCCGAAGCGATTCAGGGTGTTCATGTTGATTTCACGACGGTCCAGCCAGCGGTGGGCTACTTTTCTGACCTCTTCGTAATAGTCCCGGTCCTTGGTAAAGAGGGTTCCATGGGGAATAATATCGAACCGGGAGATCTGTTTTTCCCGGAAGAAAGAGGTCAAATCCTCCGGTTCTCCTCCGGGGAAAAAGAAAACCCGCCCCGATTCGGCCAGGGCCGTGAAATCCCGGTGCCGGCAGACTTCCTGGAAAAGTTCCGCCTCCTTTTCCACCACAATCAGGGGAATCTCTTCGGTCGCCTCCAGGTAGGCTTCCACCTGATAACCCATGCCGAAGCCCAGAAAGAGAGCTGCCCGGGCTTGCCTGTCTCGGTTTGCCGCAATCCTCTCTCCTTCCCGCCGGGGATCGTGGCGGGAACAGAGGGAAATCCCGTCGAACTGACCGGCGGGCAAACCGTTACGGGCGGGGAAAAAGGAGAATCGGTCCTTGTTGTTTGTCATTTAAACTCCAGAAAGATTACCTGGCCTTCTTCTAAAGGCATACCGGCCTGGGGAAATTGAAATATCACCCGCCCTTCCCCTTTCATGGTCACACCGGTCTTTCCGTCGGCGAAAAACCGCAGGGCTTCCCTTTTGGAAAGGCCCGTGAAATCGGGGATTCTGTCGCCTGGGCTGAGAACTTCAGGCCGGGGCAGGTTCACATGACCGGTTGTTTCGTAGACTTCGTTCTCCAAGAGGGGGATGTGGTAGTAGGAGGCCAGGTCCAGGGCTATCTCTTTTACCAGGGGGGAACCGATCGTTCCGCCGTAGTAAATGTCTCCTTGGGGATTTTTCAGGACGATGTAAATGATAAGCTGGGGATCGTCGGAGGGAAAAAGGGCCATCACCGAGGCGGTAAAACGGTCCGGGTAATACTCCCCCGTTTCCAGATTGGTAATCTGGGCGGTTCCCGATTTTGCGGAAATGGGAAAGTCGTCGATCCGGGCCCGGCGGGTGGTTCCCACGGGGGAGTCCACAATACCCTGCATCATTTTAAGCATGGCCGAGGCGGTCTCCGGCGAGAGAACCTCCCGCACCGGTTCCCGGGTGTACTCCTTGATCAGTTCTCCCTGGGGAGATTCGATTTTTTTGATGATATGGGGCTTAAGAAGCATTCCTCCGTTGGCGAATACGGTGGCGGCCGTAACCATCTGCAGGGCGGAAACCCCCACTTCCTGGCCGATGGAGATGGTCGGTTTGGAGCGGAGGGACCACTCTTCCGGCTCTTTTAACAGGCCGTTCGATTCGCCGGGCAGGGGAAGACCGGTGGCCTTGCCGAAGCCGAAATTCCTGAGCATGCCGTAGAAGGCGGCGGCGTCCACACTTTCCGAGGCGTAGGCGGTTCCCACATTGCTCGAATGGTTCAGAATCCCTTGCAGATCCAGTACGCCGTAGTTTCCCAGGTCGGTGATGGGGGCGATATGGTACTTCTGGAAATAGTCAGGATTAAATCCGCCCGTGGTGTCGTAGGAGATCTCCGGCGTAATTCCCCCCAGTTCCATGAAGGATGAGAGGGAGAAGACCTTAAACACCGATCCCGGCTCGTAGGCCATTTGGGTCAGCTGATTTTTTCTCTCCGCCGCCCCGTAGTCCTGAAAGTTATTGGGATCGAACTGGGGCAGGGAGATATAAGCAGCAATATCGCCTGTTTTGGCCTCCATCACGACCGCCATCAATTCGTCCGGCTGGTACTCTTCGTAGGCCCTTTCCAGAATTTTCTCTACCCGGTGCTGTACGGTAATGTCAATGGTCAGATAAACCCGGTTCCCGTAGGTAGGGGACTCTTCTCCGATAAGAGTGGGAGAGAGGATGTCGTTCAGGGTGTATTCGATTCCGTCGAGCCCCACATTGTCCGTTCCCACATAGCCGATCACATGGGAGGCCAGGGTTTGCTGGGGGTAATGGCGGCCCGGTTCCGGTTCAAGGCGGATCCCCTCCAGCTTGCCCGTTCCCATCAGGGCGCTTAAGTCCTTCGATTCGGCGGGGCTGATCTGCCGTTTGATCCAGGCGAAGTTGCTCCCCTCCCGGTTGGTCAGAAGCGCTTCCGTTCCGTCCCGGTCCAGGCCGAGCACTTCCGAGAGAATCCGGGCCGACTCTTCCGGCTCTTTCAGTTCCGGCCGCCAGAGGGAGACCGAATAGAGTTGGGTCTGAACGGCCAGAAGGTTCCCCTTTTTGTCCAGAATGGGTCCCCGGGCCGCTTCGGGAAGAATCAGGTTCGTCCGGGGAGAGGGGGTGGAGGAGGTCAGCATAATAAGGGCGAATCGGAGGAGGATAACAAAGGTAAAGGAGGAAATGACGATGAAAAATATGCGGAATCGTTTGTTTCTTAAGTCGCCGTTATTCAATGAAAATACCTTTCTTTCCTATCACTTTGCCCAGTATAACATCTTTTTCTATAAAACCCCACTCCCGGGAATCCTGGGAATGGAAGGAATTTTCCCCCAGGAGGAAGACCGTTCCCGGCGGCACGACCGGGTGGGCGGCCAGCCGGTCCTTCTGATCGGGCTGAAGAAACCAGAGTCCCCCCTCAAGGAGCAGGTAATTTCCTTCGATCACCAGTGAATCCCCCTCCGTCAGATAGCAGCTCTTTACTGCCAGTCTGCCCTGGGGATCGGTAAATACCACCAGATCCCCCGGTTCAATCCTTTTTGTTCTGACCACGGGAATCAGGTCTCCCTCAAAAAGAAGGGGTTCCATGGACACATCGGCCACCTGAAAAAAGGAGAGGAGGGGAATGAACAGTGTGAGAAGGGAACCCATGAAAACTAATCTTAATACAGGTGATGGTTTTTGTCGATATATTCCATAATGGTAGTTACCCGCGATCGACAAAATATGGGCCGGGGGGGGAAAAAAGTCTCCCTTAAGATGAAGGGTTGTCCCTCCCCCTCCTTACTCGGAATAGTTCTCTTTTTTCTCATGTTGTCCTTGGGCTTTCCCGGTGAGGATTTTCTTTACAAGGGAGCCGGTCCCCGTCCCGTGGGGGGGGAAGTGCGTAAAGCGGCCGCCCCCTCTCCTCTGGGAGGCAAGAAGACGGAACAGGCCGAATCGCTTCCGGTGGTTCCCTTTCTGCTTTATCAGGTAGAGAAGAACGAAACCATTTCCCTGATCGCCGCACGGTACTCCTTAAAAACGGAAACCCTTATCAGTTTAAACCGACTGGCCGATCCCCGGGAGGTGGTCCTCGGTCGTTCTCTTTATATCCCGTCCCAGGATGGAGCCCGGAAAAGTCTTTCCGGGGATATGACCGCGGAGGATCTGGCGGAAATCTTTTCCCTTTCCCCGGATCTGCTGGTTCCCCTGGGTAAGGGGGATTTCTTTCTACCCGGAGTAGAGCCGGGTCAGGAGGAGATAGGCCGATTCTGGGAGGAGGATTTTTCCTATCCCCTAAACGGTTCGGTCACCGGAGAGTACGGCGAGCGGGTCGATGTTTTGACCGGTCTTTCCCTAAAGAAGAACGGCCTGGACTTTCGGACCTACCGGGGACAGGATATCTACTCCATAGGGGACGGTGTTGTTTCGAAAGCCGGATTTCACGGTACCTACGGCTGGTATATGATTGTGAACCACCGTGACGGTTTTCAGTCCCTTTACGCCCATCTGGACTCCTTCGAAGCTTCCGAAGGGGACCGAGTGGACCGGGGCGAAAAGATTGCCACCGCCGGAGACAGCGGGCATACGCCGGGAAATATTCTGTTCTTCTCTCTCTTTGAAGAGGGGGATGCGGTGGACCCGAAGGATTACCTCTTTTAGGCGCCCTTTTCCTTTTTGTCTTTTTTGTGACCGATTGATGAAGAAAAAAACTCTCCCTATAATGGAACCGGATCAGGTTACAGGGAGAGGGTTCCATGGAAAAAAAGACGAACCACAGGGTGGAGAAAATCATCGGTCACACGGTCGATTCGGAAGGAAGGCTGAGCGAGGAGAAAAAAATCCTTGTCATCGAAGGCTCCCATATCAAAAAAATTGATGATACCCGGGGGATGAGTAGGGAAGAGATTGACGCTGTGGCAAGGGAACCGAACACCCTGGTTCTGGACGGAAGCTGTGCCGTCTATCCGGGATTTTTGGATCTCCATACCCATATCACCTACAACATGATCCCCTGGTGGGAGTCGGGAAAGGTCTGGAATAACCGTTTTCAGTGGCGGGGATACGCCAAATACAACGAGGAACTGTACGATTTTCATCAGAATATTGTAAACAGTTACGTGGAAGAACGGACCGAGGTAAGCGACGAGGACTGCCTGATGCAGCTCCAGGTTCTGGCGGAGATTCAGGCCATCGCCGGAGGAACCACGGTCATTCAGGAGTCGGAGGAGCACGGCGGCGACAGCTCCGATCCGGATCGTCTTGTTTCCAATGACCATTACCTTTTAAAAAGCACCGGTAATCCTCCCTCCCTGGGAATGGACGAGGACCGTCAGATCTACAACGTTATACAGTTTTTTTTGCCCGACCGGGAGGTGGAAAGCGGGGACAACTCCCCCGATACGGCCGACTGGAAACCGGTGGGGCAGGATGCCTTTCAGACCTTCCGGGAATCGCTCCGGGATAACTCTCACAGCAACACCCTGGTTCATCTGGCGGAAGGGGTGTACGGATGGCTCGGAGAGAGGGGCAAGGATTCCTACTCCCGGAGTGAGTTCGAGGCGTTCAAAAAGAGTCTTCAGGCCGAAGGGGACGACTATATTCTGCGGAAGCGATCGGAGGGAAAGGGAGAGGAGGAGCTTCGGGAGGAATTCAGGAAGATTGTGTGGAATAAGAATATCTCCCTAATCCACTGCTGCGGTATAGAGCCGACCGGGGAGAACATCGCCTTTCTGAAGGAGTTCGGGATCAACATTCTCTGGGCGCCCGTATCCAATACGATTCTTTACGGGGACACTCTGGATGTTCTGAAATTTCTGGAGAAGGGGGTCAACGTAGCCTTGGGGTCCGATTGGAGTCCCAGCGGGGGCAAGCATATCTGGGACGAGGCGAAGTTCGCTTACTTTCTGTTTACCCGGATCTGTGGAAAGGATCGGGAAGAGTCTATGCGGATGATTTACCAAATGATTACGGTTCGGGCGGCCCGGTGCTTAAACCGGGGGAATTCCCGGATGGGACGGATCGGGGAGGGGCAGTTTGCCGACCTGGTTCTCTTAAGGGATCCCAAGGTTCCCCGGGGCGGTAAAATCGATCCTCTGGAGTTTCTTTTTCACAATGACGACGAACATGTTTACGGGGTGATTATCAATGGGAAACTCCTCTACGGGGACGAAATGGCCTACGTCGATCTGGTCAGCTCCTTCACCTACAGCCTGGCTCCCCGCTCGACCAACCGGAGGACGACGAAGTATGTCCATCTGGATAATGAGAAGGTTGATTTTAATGTGCAGGAAGCCCTGGATGAGCTGGAGGTTTTTTTTGACCGGTATAATACGGTTCAGGGAAGGGAAATGTGCAAGCTCCAGTCCTTCGAAGATGATTTTTACCAGAGGAAAATGGCTGAGTTAAGGAAGGATCTCCTCTCTTCCCGGTAGACCTCTCTTTCCCGCCTTGTCAATTTTTTCTATAATAACCCCATGGCACTAAAAGAGATAGGAACAGGGGACGATTTGAATCCCCAGGGGAAAACCCTTTTTACGGTGGACGGCTTGTCTCTCCTTGTTGTAGAGGAGAGGGGTGAATTGTACGCTATGAGCAATATCTGTCCCCATGCGGGGGGGAAATTGAATGAGGGAAGGGTCGAAAATGGGGCGATTACCTGCCTGAATCACGGGGCGAGTTTTGACTTGAAAAGCGGGCAAATTCGCCTGGATATGTTGGAAGAGGAGTTACGGGAGACGATCGACGAAGATAACCTTCCCTTCGGCCCGGCCACGGTTTATCCCCTTTGCCGGGAAGGGGACAGGTTGATGGTGGATTTGCCTTAGGGCACTTTTCTGTGGGGGAAGGGACAAGGGATTGAAGCGGTTACTGCCCCCGGCCGACCGGCGAGGCGGAGCTGAGCCGGGAAAGAGGCCGGGAAGAGGCAGTTTGAGCGAAAAGCCCGGTGGGGCTTTAGCCCCATGGCCCCGGAGGCTGTAGCACGACTTGTCTTTGGCGCTCGTTCTGCAGCCTCCAAGGAATCGGATCGGGAATTAATCGGTTGGTTCGGTTAGTCTGTGGAGGGTTCCCTTTTCGGTGAGGCCCGGGAAGTCCTGTTGTCTGAGCGCTTCGTAGACCAGGATGGCCACCGCGTTGGACAGGTTGAGGGAGCGGGCGTCTCCTTTCATGGGGATGCGGATGTTTTGATCCCTGTTTTGGACGAGCAGTTCCTCCGGCAGGCCCCGCGATTCGGGACCGAAGACCAGGTAGGTGTTCTCTCCGTAGTCGACCTGGGCGTAGTGTTTTTTGGCCTTGGTGGTGGCGAAGTAGAGTTGGGCTTCCCCGTTTTGGCTGAGGAATTCTTCCCAGCTGTGGTAGTGATGTATGTCGAGCAGTTCCCAGTAGTCCAGTCCGGCCCGGCGGAGGTATTTGTCCTCCACGCTGAAGCCCAGGGGGTGGATCAGGTGGAGTGCGGTTCCGGTGGCGGCGCAGGTCCGGGCAATATTACCTGTATTTTGGGGTATTTCCGGCTGGTACAGTACGACGTTCAG
This sequence comes from Spirochaetales bacterium, assembly GCA_028533045.1. Lineage (GTDB taxonomy): Bacteria > Spirochaetota > Spirochaetia > DSM-2461 > DSM-2461 > SZUA-368. Next base: position 142,446 of record JAQQAP010000005.1, read on the forward strand.
GCTCATTTATTCCTCCTCTTCAAAGCGGACCGGCGATTCGTAGAGGGAGAAGACCGAGGGTATGGTCCGGATGCTTTTGCTGATTTGGGCCAGGCGGGATTTTTTTTCCATTTCCACGGTAAAGTGGCCCTCCAGGTTTCCCCGGTCCGATTCGTTTACGCTTCCCGCTATCAGATGGCCCCCGTGTTTCTTGATGGCCCCCTCTATTTCGCTGAAGAGGTCCACCGTCCGGCTGGCGATGATGTGGAAGCTCCGTGAATATTTATTGGTTGACGTTTCCCAGGCCACTTCCACTTTCCGGTTCTCGAAGTCATCGATGCCTTTCAGATTGGGGCAGTCCTTGCGATGGACCGTGATGCCCCGGCCTCGGGTTACGTAACCGATGATGTCGTCCCCCGGTGTGGGGCTGCAGCAGTGGGAGAGCTTGATCATCATGTTCCGTTCCCGGTTCAGGGAGATGGTGACCTTTTCCTGGTCCAGAACTTTCTGTTCCGGGCTGTAGGTTCCCTCCTTCTCTTTCTCCTCCACTTTTTGGGGGGCGAGGGGTTTGCCCAGTTCCTTCTTGTCCCGTCCCGGCCGGGCGATGATGTTTCCTTCGATGATGTAATCTTCGTTGTGTTTGTTTATCCAGTGACGTATTTTGTCCCGGGCCCTGTGGCTTTTGGTGTATTTGAGCCAGTTCTGGTGGGGATGGGCTTCGGGGTGGGTCATGACCTCTACGGTTTGGGTGTTTTTCAGGGGCTTGGTCAGGGGAATGATGCTTCCGTTGGCCCGGGCCCGAACGCAGTGGTCGCCGATGTCCGAATGGATGTGGTAGGCGAAGTCGATGGCGGTGGAACCTTTGGGAAGAACCACGGGCTGGCCCTTGGGGGTGTAGACGATTATCGTGTCCTGGAGCAGGTCCCGCTTGATGGAGTCCATAAATTCGTTGGAGCTGTAGTCTTCCAGGTTCCAGTTTTTCAGTTTCTGGACAAAGTCGATGTCCTTTTTATGGGTATCGTCTCCTCCCGTATCGTGGCCTTCCTTGTAGAGAAAGTGGGCGGCCACTCCGAAGTTGGCGGTTTCGTCCATGGTAAACGTGCGGATCTGGATCTCCAGGGGCCGATGGTTGTTACAGCGGACCGTGGTGTGAAGGCTCTGGTAATCGTTAGCCTTGGGCATGGCGATGTAGTCCTTGAACCGCCCTTCGATGGGGGGCCAAAGCTGATGGATAATCCCCAGTATGTGGTAGCAGTCGATTTTGGACCGGCATAGAATGCGTACCCCCAGCAGGTCGTAGATTTCGTCCAGGTCCTTGCCCTTGCTTTTCATTTTCCGGTAGATCGAGTAAAAATGCTTGGCCCGGGTTTCCACGGAGAGTCCCGTGACGCCCTCCGAGCCGGCCGCTTCTTCGATCTCCTGCTTCACCTGGGCCAGGTAGTCGGCCCGTTCCACCTTTTTCTGGTCGATAAAGGTCTTGATTTGCACATAAGACAGGGGGTGGAGGTATTTGAGGCTCAGGTCTTCCAGCTCCATTTTTACCGTATTGATTCCCAGTCGTCCCGCCAAGGGAGCGTAGATCTCCAGGCACTCCCGGGCGATTCGTTTCTGCTTTTGGGGGGAGACGAAGTTGAGGGTGCTCATGTTATGCCGTTTATCGGCCAGTTTGATAAAGATGACCCGAATGTCCTTGACGATGGCAAAGATCATTTTCCGGAGGGTTTCGATTTTTTGAAGCGCCTTGTCGCCCACTTCCATGATATCGATCTTGGTCACCCCGTCCACGAGCATGGCCACCTCTTCGCCGAACTCCTCCTTCATAACACTCTGCTCTATATCGGTGTCTTCCAGCACGTCGTGGAGAAGGGAGGCGATGATGGTGGTGGCGTCGAGCTGGAGTTCCACCAGAACGCCGGTGGACTCTACGGGGTGGATAATGTAGGGTTCCCCGGAAGCCCGTTTCTGGCCCATGTGGAGTTTACGGGCCCAGTGGACCGCCCGCATAATCTCTTTGCGTTCCTCCAGCGTATAGTGAATCAGCGTTGATTCGAAGTCGCTGATGAGTTGATCCACATCTTCCGTGGAGAGTATTAATTTGTCATCCGATCCATCGGCCATAGGCTACCCGTTCTCTTCCGGCCAGATCGTCGGCGGTCCCCAGGGAGGAAAAACCGGCGGTCCCCATCATATTTAGTATCCGCTCCATCTGGTCGGGAGCGGCTTCTATTAGAAGATAACCTCCCGGAGCGAGATATGCAATTGTCTTTTGTACAATTTTTTCTACAAGAATAAGGCCGTCCTCTCCGCCGTCCAGGGCCAGGGCCGGTTCCTTCCAACCCTCTTCCATCCGGTCCGCCGTCTCCCGGGCCGTAAGGTAGGGGGGATTGGTCGCTATCAGGTTGAACCGTCCTTCCACCCGATCAAAGAGGTCGGTACGGACGAAGCGGGCGTTGTCCGCTTTGAGGGCCTCCCGGTTTTTGTGGAACATCTTTTCCGGCGTTTCGTCTATGTCTCCGCAGAGGACCGAACTGTCCGGCCGTTCCAGGGCCAGGGTCAGGCCGATGCAGCCCGAGCCGGAGCAGAGATCCAGCACGGCGGGGGAGGGGGTTCCCTCTAAAAATTCCAGGGACTTTTCCACGATAATTTCCGTATCCGGTCGGGGGCAAAGCACGCCCTCTTCCACGAAGAAATCCCGGCCGAAGAACTCCTTGAGTCCGGTCAGATAGGCAACGGGAAAGTTTTGGGCCCGTTTTTCCGTCAGTCCCAGAAAAGCCCGGGCCCGGTCCTCTTCCACCGGGTCCGTAAGGCGGGCGAAAAGCTGCTCCCTTCCAATGTTCAGCACATGGCAGAGAAGGAGTGATGTATCCAAGTCGACCGTATCGCTCACCCCCGATAGGGTAAGCCTGTCCCGGCCTTGGCGGAGGAGTTCCCTGATTGTCATAAACCTGAATTCCCGAGCCTAGATAAGGCCCTGGCCCCGCATCATCTCTTTCAGGGCCTTCCGATTTTCATCGGAGGGAGGGCAGAGGGGCAGACGGAATTCCTCTTCCAGCAGACCCATCATGGACATACACGATTTGACCGGAATGGGGTTCGTCTCCAGGAACATGGCCTTGAACAGGGGAAGCAGGTCGTAGTGGATGGCCTTCGCCTTCTCCACATGACCCTTGCGAGCCGAGCCGATCATCTCTTCCATCCAGCGGGGAACGATGTTACTGGCCACGGAGATCACTCCGTTTCCGCCCATCAGAGTTACGGGCAGGGCGATGTTGTCATCCCCGGAAAGGACGGAGAAATCCTTGGGCTTTCCGTTGATCACGTCCATCATCTGTCCCAAATTGCCGCTGGCTTCCTTTACGGCCACAATATTTTCGTGCTTGGTCAGCCTTAGCAGGGTTTCCGTTTCCAGATTGACCCCGGTCCGGCTGCTGATGTTGTAGAGGACCATGGGAAGATCCACATTGTCCGCAATGGTCATAAAGTGACGGTAGAGCCCTTCCTGGGTGGGCTTGTTGTAGTAGGGGTTAACCTGCAGAGAGTAGTCGGCTCCCATGTTCTTGGCCATTTTGGTCATTTTTATGGCCTCTTCGGTACAATTCGAACCGGTACCGGCGATAACGGGAACCTTCCCGTCGGCCAGTTTAACAACCATCTCCACCACGTCCATATTCTCTTCTATGGTAACGGTGGGACTCTCTCCGGTGGTGCCCATGGGGACCAAGCCGGAAATACCCTCTTTAATCTGAAAGTCCACAATTTTTTTAAGCCCTTCCCGATCAATTTTCAAATTCTTGTCGAAGGGGGTGACTAATGCGGTGAATACGCCTTCCAGCATGGTTTACTCCTTTGAGTTCTCCCCGGTATGATGAACCGCCCTCTACGGTCGATTATAAATCGATCCCGCCGATCTCTGGGAACGGGGGAGATATCAAATCGACTTTCCACCGGAGGGCCGGTCATCTTAGGGAAACTCTTTAATTTTATTTATAGCTTAAAAAAGTCTTTAACGAAATCGTCCACGGAAAAGAAACCCTTCTTTCCCTGGAGCCACTCCACTGCCATTACCGCGCCCAGAGCGAAACCGTCTCGGCTGCGGGCGGAGTGGGACACCTCTATCGTATCGGCGGGGGAATCCAGATAGACCCGGTGAATTCCGGGAATATGACCGCCCCGTACGGAGGCTACGTGGAGCTCCTCATCCTCAATCTGTCGATCCAGTTTATCGAACTGCATTTTGGTCTTTCGGGGACAACCCTTGAGGATGCGCTCCCCCGTGGTGATCGCCGTACCCGAGGGGGAGTCCTTTTTCATCTTATGGTGATATTCGGTTACCATTATATCGTAATCGGGGATGTCCGCAATCAGCTCCGCCGCCCGTTCGGTCAAGGTAAAAAAGATATGGGCCCCGATGGAAAAGTTGGAACCGTAAAGAAAAGATCCCCCCTTTTCCTTTATAAGGGAAGCAATCTCCTCCTTCTTATCATACCAGCCGGTGGTTCCCACCACCACGGGAATTCCCGCTTCCCCATAGAGACGGCAGTTCTCTTCGAAACCTTCGGCCAGAGCAAATTCCACCACACCCTCCGCCTGGGAGAGCAGTTCCAGGCTCAGATCCGTATAGTCTCCAGAACCGCCTTTATCCACACGGGCGATAACCTTATGACCCCTTTCGAGGCATATTTTTTCCACTAAACGGCCCATACGACCGTATCCGGTAATGATAAGATTCATGGGACAATCATATAAGGATTGACGGGGCATGGCAAGTATGGCGCAGGAAAAAGCCCGGGAAATTCCCCGATGCTCCGTTCCTCTTCATTGACTGAGGCGAACCATTGGATTATTCTTCTTTTTAAAGCCCCCCTTACTTGCGTTTTATCTCAAAACAACAGGGAAAAAATCTTCTCCGGGGACAGGGGCGGCCTTAAGCAAGCGGATTTTTCCGTCACGGAGCCTTAATGGATAGGGAATTAAAAAATACCATTGTCAGCAACATCCTCAAACGGTGCGAATCCCTCCTGGAGGGGGAGAAGGTTTTTCAGCGCCGGGGAGATATGAACCTTGTTACGGGGGAACCGGCCCGCTACTACCTTCGCCTGCAATACGAAGGAGAAAAACGTCTGGTGGTGACCGAAATGGTTCTTCCCACAGAGAGGGAGGACAGCCTGGATTACTACTGGTCCTTCCGGAAAGAAGGGGACCGGTGGGAGCTGGACTCATCCTTCAAGAACGAAACCTCCATGGAACCGGGACTGCTGGTACGGGAACTGGTTGATCTGAGGGAACGGCTCGATACGGAAAGCGGCCGGGGCAAAGGACCCTATCTGGAATTGCCCGGGCGCAACCGGCCCTTTAACAGCAGCCTAAGACCCTACGTGAAAAAATCCTACTCCCACATCTACTTCCTCATCGCCTCCGCCGTACTGGTCTTCGGCCTTTTTACCACCCTCTTCACGGGCAATATCCAGTACAACCGCATGGTACGTATCGTCAATCAGCTTGATAAAACCATCGAAACCAGCGCCACCCTGAACGAAAACGTTTTAAACGACCTGAACCGCCAGATCGCCATGGTCATGGTAGACCTTACCGCGGTGGAAGCGAATCTGCAGCGTGAGCAGCAAAACCTGGAATTCAACCGATTCAACATGTCCGAAATGGTAAAACAATCGGTGGGGGACATCCCCTCCTGGCAGAGCACACGTCGCACCTCCTATTACTATTTGGCAGGACTTATCGAGCAATCGTCCAGCTTCGGAGAGATGTACTACCACTTTACCCGGCTGCCCCAGACGGAAAACGAAGCCAAACTGCTCCTGGCCACGGACAAGGAGAACATACTGGAACTGGACAGCTACCGAATGGCCTTCTCCCACTTGGTCTATCCGGTGCGAAACGACGGAGAGGAAAATAACGGCAAGGGTTACATCATCTCCTCCGGCTACACTTCAAAAAGAGCCAGTCCCCTGGGAGAAGGAGGCTATCGGCCCCACTATGCGGTGGACGTCATCAATATCAGCAACATCCTCAAAATCACCCCCACCGACGAATCGGAAATCTTCAAGCGGGACCAGGACATCCCCGGTGCCATTGTAGCGGTGGCCGACGGGCGAGTCGTGGCAAACACAGAGGCCCATGATTACGGCTGGTGCGTGGAAATCGAGCATAAAATCACCTCGGAAATACGGTCCGCCTTTCCCCAGGTCACCCGGTTTACCACCTTCTACGCCCATCTCGCCCATCAATCGAACGCCCAGGTGGGACAACTGGTTTCTCAGAACGAAAAAATCGGGGACATCGGAAATACGGGGAAATCCACCGGACCTCACTTACATCTGGAAGTAAGAATCTACTCCGACGAAGGGAGCCAAATGAACTTTGCGGGAGAAAGCTTCGACGGGATCAACCCGCTGGTCATGAAATAAGCCTACTCCTCGTCCTCATCCAGAAGACCGGGAGCCATAAGGAAATTCAGCTCATGCTCGGAAATAATCTCCCGCTCCTCCTCCCGGCTGTCCGAAAGGGAAAGGGTGTTCCTGATATCACCCATATCGGCCTTGTGGACCTCCAGAGAACGGCGCAGGCGGGACCGGTCCTCCTCTTCGGGAATCCATTCCCCCTGATCCCGTTCCAGAAAAAGAACCAGCAGAGCGGTAAACTTTCTCTTTTTTTTCATCAGAGAGTGAAGATAGAGATTGCGATTAATCAGGTAGTTATTCTCCGTAAGCTCCTTAAAAATGCTTTGCAGAGTCTTATCCGTAAAATAAAGCGTATCCAGAATCTTGTCAAAAAACAGCTCCCGATCCAGATTCAGCCGGGCCCCCCGTTCAAGCAAATCAATCGTCTGAGAAAGAAAGAAGAGATTGTCTTCGTAATTTACCTTTTCCGTCATAATCACATTTTCGGAATATTCAGGTCGGGGGATTAACTTTATTCCGCCCCATTCATTAGGGTTGGGAGAAGGGCGTGTCCCCGGAAAGACAGAATCCCCGCCCATTGATAAGGCTTAACCCTTCCCTTCTTCCTCTTATTACCGGGGCCCGGCTGTCTGCTTGTACTCCTCGGAAGGGGAAGGAAATAAAGGGAAAACCGCCTAACGAGGGTTGGGATGGCCTTAAGGGGAAAACCGCTTAACAGGGGTCATGAAGGGTGTTAATGGGAAAACCCTTTATTTCCTTCTCCGTTCGGCTCACGGGCGCCGTCGCCTCTGCCCTCCTCCTCACCCCTTCCTGCGGGGTGCCGCTCCCATCCGTCACGCATCGGCCCGGTTGCGAGGCGGATTCCCTTTGCGGCGGTGATACATATTGACATTGCTCTGTGATAAATGATAAGTTAGCTCCGCCTCTTTATTTGCTCTGTAAGGGTAAATCAATCTAGTCCGCAAGGAGGAAACATGAGAAAATACGAATTAATGGTAGTTTTCCGGACAAAAGAGAATAAGTACGTTACCGGTGTAGAAGCGGTAAAAAAGGTCCTTGATAACAGATCGGCCAAGATCGATTCTGAAGAGGATCGGGGCGACCGGGAGTTGGCCTACGAAGTAGACAACGAACAGCACGGTCACTATCATCTCTTTAATCTTGATCTCAATCCGGAGACCATCGTCAAACTTGAAGACGATCTTAAGCTCACCGACGAGATACTCAAGTACATATTTGTAAGAAAAGAGGATTAATCCATTATGGCAGAGGATATTAACAAAGTAATGCTCGTAGGAAGACTCACGCGCGATGCGGAGTTGAGTTATACCAATTCCGGCTACGCTCTTTGTAAATTCAGCCTCGCCGTGAATAGGAGAAGGAAGCAGGGGGAACAGTGGATCGACGAAGCGAACTTTTTCGATCTGAACCTCTGGGGCCGCAGGGGCGAATCGCTTAACTCCTATCTGACCAAAGGGACTCAGGTGGCCGTAGAAGGACAGCTGAGACAGGAAAGATGGGAGCAGGACGGAGCAAAGAGAAGCAAAGTAACTATAGAGGCAGTTAACATTCAGCTTCTCGGCAGCCGTTCCGACGGGGCATCCTACAATCAGGGAGCGCCGTCCGGGGGAGGATATAACAATCAGAATTCCTCTTACCAGCAGAATCCGCCCAGACCTTCTGCACCGCAAGGTCAGAATTCCCAATCCTTCGAAAGTTACACTCCCCCGTCTCAGCCGAGACAGGATAACTACGAGGATGACATCCCCTTCTGATTACAACCGGATACCGGCCGGCCGTCCTGAACCGTGCCGGATTGACTTATTACCAAACCTGCTTTAGAGCGGGTCCCATTTAGGAGAACTAATATGTCCGATACACAGGGTAGAAATGAAAATACCGCTCCCAAAGAGCGTTCAGAAAGACCTGAAAGACCTACCAGAGGTCCTAAAAGAACCTATTTCAAGAAAAAGGTTTGCAAGATTTGTGCTAACAAACTGACCCTTGATTACAAAGATGTTGATACGCTGAAGCGTTTCACCACCGAACGGGGTAAGATCCTTCCCAGAAGAATTACCGGAACCTGTGCCAAGCATCAGAGAGCTCTTTCCAGAGAAATCAAAAGAGCCAGAGCTATCGCCCTTCTGCCCTTCGTAGCGCAGTAGGAACACTAGAAGAACAGGAGACAGTGATGAAAATTATTCTTAGTCAGGATGTGGCCAACTTGGGAGAAGAGGGAGATGTGAAAGTAGTAGCCGACGGTTACGCCAGAAACTTCCTTATTCCTAAAGGTATGGCCTTTATTTGTACCAAAGAGAATCTTAACAACCTGGAACAGAAAAAAGCGGCTATCGACAAAAGAAAAGAGGAAAAGCGTAAGGCTGCCCTCGGACTTAAGGATCGTCTGGCCGGTGAACAGTTGGAGATCGAGATGCCCGTAGGTGAGAAGGGTAAGCTTTTCGGAGCCGTAACTTCTCAGTCCATCGTGGACGAACTGAACAAACTGGGTATCGCTATCGAAAAGAAAAAGATCGAAGTTCCCGAGCATGCCATTAAGGTAGTGGGAAACTACGTTGTGAAAGTTAAACTTTACGGCGGCGAATCTGCCGATCTGAAAGTAGAAGTTAAGGGAATTGAAAAAGAGGAGGAGTAGTTGAACTCTCCGTCTCTTAAAGACAAAATACCCCCCTATAACGAAGAAGCGGAAGAGGCGGCCATTGGCGCTCTTCTGCTGAACTTTTCCGGTGATATTCTCGACCTGGTTTTAAGTTATGTCCACCCGGACGATTTTTACAAACCGGCAAACGGGAATGTTCTCCGGGCTGTTATGAACCTCTTTGACAGGGGAGCCGTTCCGGATATCCTCAGTGTCAAAGAGGAGTTAAAAACCATGGAGCTGTTGGAGAAATCCGGCGGCGCCGGTTATTTAGCCCATCTGACCTCTTCGGTCCCTACCACAGCTAACGTTGATTATTATGCTCGCATTGTAAAGGATTGTGCCGTACGGAGAAATCTTTTTAATGTGGCCAATCAGATGATCGCCAACGTCCATGCGGACTCCATCGATTCGCGAAATTCCATAGAATCGGCGGAGAAGGAAATCTTCAAAATCAGCGATAGCCAGAATCACGGGAACCTGAAACCGGCCCGTGAAATCGTACGAAAGGCTGTGGAGATGGTGGAAGAGCGCTACCGCCAAAAAGGGGAGTTCACCGGCGTTCCCTCCGGTTTTCAGGAGCTGGATATGCTCACCTCCGGCTTTCAGAAATCGGAAATGGTCATCATCGGGGCACGTCCCTCTATCGGTAAAACCGCCTTCGCCCTCTCCATGGCGGCCAATGTGGCGGTAAACAAGAAGATCCCCTGCGGTTTCTTTACCCTGGAAATGTCCGACCTCTCACTAATGATGCGTCTGCTGGCTCTGGATGCCCGAATCAACTCAAACGCTCTTCGAACGGGACTCCTCTCCAAATCGGATTTTAGAAAATTGGCCGATTCGGCCAGTCGACTCTATGAATCGCCCTTTTATATCGAGGACACCCCCAATATTTCTCTCCTTGACATGAGATCCATGGCCCGAAAGATGAAAGCCAAATACGATGTGCAGATCATTTTTATCGACTATATCGGTCTTATCACGCCGGAGGATAAATCTACCCCCCGTCATGAGCAGATGGCCGAGGTCAGCCGTTCTCTCAAAGCCCTGGCCCGAGAGTTGGATATTCCTATCATTGTACTCTCCCAGGTAGGACGACAGACCGAAGGAAAGGCTCCCGGTTTGGCCGACCTGAGAGAATCCGGTGCTATTGAGCAGGATGCGGATGTGGTAATGCTGCTCCATCGTGAGAGGATTGTTGACAAAAGCGGTGAAGGTGACGAGAATGGTATAAGAACCCAGGTTATCGTGGCAAAGCAGCGTAACGGTCCGACCGATACGGTGGAAGTGATGTTTATTCCCCGTTACACACGTTTTGAGTCTTTAACCCACCAATCACCGTAGAAGGAGTAAGAGGATATGGCGCTTGATGATATCTATGACTTGTCAAATCTTAAGAATCACACGGAAGAGCTTCTTTTCCGCATTATGGAAGAGGAGTTGGAGAAAATCTCCGATGAAGATGTTTGCAAGTGTGAGGATTGCGTCCTGGATATGGTCTGCATGTCTCTGAATAAACTGGCTCCCCGATACCGGGTTTCCCTTATGGGCTCCATCTACAGCACCGCCCAGGACGGTGAATTCGAAGAAGAAGTAAGAAACGCCGTTCTGGAAGCCGTTGAGAAAATCAGCCTGAATCGGGCTCACGATTAATTTTTTATCTTATATACCGTAAAATAATCTCTGGCCTCGGAGGAGTGGAAGAAGTAACGGTTTTCTTCCCTCTGAGCCAACCACTCTCCCCCTTCGAAAAAGTGAACCCTGGCCAGAACTTCTAAATTATCCTCCCGACAAATAACCAGGCTATGATCCCGTTCTATGCGGTAAAGGTAATTGTTATGGGAAACGACCCGGTCCAGGGAGTGGGCTTCCGTCCCCGGTTTGACTTGGCCTGAGGAGTACCACTGCCCTTCGGGAGTGGTTACGTAAACCTGATCTTCCCCTCCCAGGGACATGATGCATTCATCGTTCGTGATTTGGGGAAATTCAAGAACCGTTTCTGGTTCTTCGAACAGATTTTCCAAGTCATGGTATTTTACCTGACCGTAGGAAAAACCTTCCCGTTCTGCGAAACCGAAGGAGTAAAATCCCGTTCCTTCTCTATTGGGGAGAAAAGAGGTTACCACCGTCCTGTCATCGGATAGGGGAATCGACTCTCCCGTAAAAATATCCGTAATATTGACGCTGTTTCGACCGCCGAAGTAGGTATTTGTTCCCAAGGCCAGAAGGCTGGGACTGACCATAGCCGCCGTTTCCAGGGAAGGGTGGGTGTAGGTGTAAAGCTCTTCTCGAAGAAACCCCTCTTCCCCTTTGTTTAAACGGGATACGCGGCAGTTTTTATCTTCCGAAAGGAGAACTTCCAAGTCTTCGTAAAAACTCAGTTCCCCATAGCCGAAGCTGACTTCCTTGGTAAATCCTCTGGTAGATTCATCGGTGGGTTGAGTCTCTTCCGGCTGATTCAAAGTGGTCCATTCAAAGTTTTCGCCCAGCAGGTAATAGGGATATTTTATTTGGCTGTCCGGTTCCCAGAACACCGCTTCTCCCAGAAAGTTGAGTATTTCGCTATGAGCAAGGGGAAGGCTGAGCTGGTGTCGGGATAGATTCAAAAGGTAATTGGTTGAGAGTCCGGCTTTTTCGAAAAAGGGTGATTCCCAGGCGAAGAGCTCCTCTCCGCTGCCGATAAGGAGCTGATTATGTATTAAAGCTACTCGATCAATTGTCAAAGGACGGCCGGGGAGCAACTGAAGAACTTGGCGGCTTTTTCGTTGGGACAGGAGCAGTTCACCCTTTTCGTTTCCCACAAGAAAGGCTTCCTCTCCATAAAGGGCGAAGGTCAGATCCGTAGTTTCCGGCTCTTTTTCCGTAATCCGGGAGAAACGATCCCTCCTGATCCTGTAGGAGGTAAGAAGATCTTCCTCCATTTCCACGCTCAGAATGGTTAGTATCCCTTCGTCGCTTTGGCAGTGGTAGGAGAGAATTTCCTCCCCGTCAAGAGTGTCCAGGACCTCTCCGCTCTGTCGGTTTATCAGGTAGATGCTGTTCCCTTTGCGAGCGGTTAATAGTCGGACATCGGTGGTAAGAACGGCCAAATCGGTTAAATCCTCTTCCGTTTCCACCCGACCGAGAATTTGGGAGGAGTAACGATCGTAATAAATCAGAGTCCCCGAAGGGCTGTAGCCCATAAAGGTTTTCTCTGAGCCTCCCAGATAGCCGTAGGTGAGAAGATCCGTTACCTCCTCCGGGCCCTCCAGAGTCTCCCCTTGGTCGTGGCTGAGGAATTCAATTTTTTCTTCCCCGATGAGAAGAATCTCTCCGGAACGGGAATACTCCAGGAAAAAGGGTATCTGCTTTTCCTCCCGTTGCAGGAGGATTCGACCGGTCTGCCAATTAAGGAGGGTCAGTTCATAACGGTTTCCCTTTTCCGTGACCAGGGCTATTTCAGGGAAGGCCGGATTGAGCCGGGATAGAACGGGAAGTCCGGAAAGGGCCAGGCGATTCTGTACCCGGTTTTCCGTCAGATCGATCGCCAGAAGGTGAGAGTCCTTCCCCAGGGAAAGCAGTACATTTTCTTCCTTGTCCCATTCCAGGGAGATAACACTCTCCAGATGTCCGTAATTAGGGACAATGCGGAACTCCTCCTCCCCAAAAAGGGAAAAGGACAGCAGAAGTGCGGCGAGAATAAAGGAACCTTTCCTACCCATGATTAACTCCTTAAGAAGAACAGTAAATCGTTGCCCGTGGCAAATAGAACAAGAAAAATAACCAACACCGATCCGGCCAGTTGGTAGTAGTATATAAAACGTGGGGTGAGGGCCTTCCTTCTGATTCCGTCAATAAAATAGAGTAGGATCTGCCCTCCGTCAAGCACGGGAATGGGAAGAAGGTTGACGAAGGCCAAAGCGGCGCAAATCAGCGAAAGGAACTGGATAATCCTATTCAACCCCGCTCGAAATCCCAGTCCGAAGCTGGAAAGGGCTACCTCCCCGGTCATCCAGGAGAGGCGCAGGGGGCCGGAAAGGGCCGAATTCAGTTCGATTCCCTTAAAAAGAAGCCCCATGCTTTTAACCGTTCTTCCCATGAGAGACATCATTTGCGAACTCCCTTCGGCCAGGGCCTGCAAAGGATTGAGCCGGGCGGTCAATTCCGTGTGATAGGGGAATGTGGGGTAACTGTCCCCTTCGATGATCAGAAGATCGGGACTGTGAAGAGTCGACTCACCCCCCTTTTCGGTGGTAAGACTTTTTATATGGCCGTCCGTTTTTTCAAGGCCCAAAAAGAAGTCCATGGTGCACTCCACCGCTTCTCCGTTCAGGGCGGTAATCACATCACCGGGAGCCAGGAAGGAGAATATCGACCCCTCCGCCACATCATTCACCCTGGCTTCAATCCAGGGATAGACCCCGATAAAACCGGTGCCGTTCTGCTTGTTAAGACCGGGAGTTATGGTTACGTCGAAGGTTTCACCTTCCCGTTCGACCGTAAAGGTCAGAGGATTTCCCCCTTCCAGAATCACCTTCTCCTGGATTTGTGAAAAGCGGGTTACCTCCGTTCCGTCAATGGCGACGATACGGTCTTTAAATTGAAGCCCCCCCTCGTCGGAAGGCCACCGGGTTTCTCCCGTTTCATAGCGGGAGACCGGGACAATCAGGGGATCCACATAGCTCACCGGGTAGCGTATCAGGCTGATTAGGCTAAGAATCAAAATCCCGAAAAGAATATTTGCTGCCGGACCGGCCAGAGCCACAATGACACGTTGCCACCAGGGAGCGGAAAAGAGTGAACCCTTTTCGTAGGGAATGTGGTCGCTCTTCTCTTCCCATGCCTGTATAAAATTCTGCTCCCCCCTTAAACGGCAGTACCCCCCCAGGGGAAGAAGGGAAAGGGCCCATTCCGTTCTCTTTCCTTTGATTACCAGCAGTTTTTTTCCGATACCCACAGAAAAGGTCAGCACATCCACTCCAAAAAGGCGGGCGGCGGCAAAATGACCCAGTTCGTGGACCGTTATAACCACGGTCAGTCCGAGAAGCCCTAATAAAACTTGCACAATCGCTCCGCTGTTCAAAGCTCCGCTCCCATAAAAGCTTCCGCCCTTTCCCGGACCAGTCGATCCACCGTCTCGATGCCTTCGAGGGTATCCTGCGGGTCGGGCCATTTTTCCTCAAGAAGAGCGGCCGTTACCCGTGAAATCTGGGTAAAACCGATGCGGCCCTTAAGAAAGGCTGCCACGGCAACTTCATTACTCCCGTTGTACACAATGGGGGCCGGGCCTCCCTTTTCTGCTGCCCGGTAGGCCAGGGCGAGCATGGGAAAGCGCACCAGGTCGGGTTTTTCGAAGGTTAGGGAAGGGCCGCAGAGGTCGGTATAAGCCGCCTTCACCGGGCGCAGTTCCGGATAAAAAAGGGCATTCTGAATGGGCAATTTCATATCGGGGGCGCTAAACTGACCGTAAAGAGCGTTATCGGCGGTTCGAATGAGGGAATGTACCAGGCTCTGACGATGAACTAACACGCTAATCTTTTCCAAGGGCAGATGGAATAGTTTCCACGCCTCGATCACTTCCAACCCCTTGTTGGCCAGAGTGGCCGAATCTATGCTGATTTTTGCTCCCATGTCCCAGTTGGGATGTTTAAGAGCCTGGGCGGGTGTCACCTTTCTCTGTTCCTCGAAGGGCATATCGATGAAAGGTCCGCCGGAAGCGGTCAAAATCAGTTCCGAAACGGTCTCCGGCTTTCGTCCCATAAGCAGATGAAACAGGGCAGAGTGCTCCGAATCCACGGGAAGAACAGTTCTATTGTATTTCTCCGCCAGGGAAAAAATCAAATCCCCCCCGGTCACAATGGTTTCCTTATTGGCCAGGGCCAAATCTTTTTCCGTTTCCAGGGACTTGATCGAAGGGAGCAGGCCGGCGGCCCCGGAAATTCCGTTCACCACCATATCCGCTTCGGTCTCCTCCAGCATACGAAGAAGACCTTCCTTTCCCAGGTAGTCCATTCCTTCCCGAGCGTCTTCGGTTCCGGTCAGAACCAGGCGGGCCTGGGGATGCTGCTCTTTTAAGGCGAGAAGGGCCTGTTCATGGGAGTGCGCCGATAGGGCTACCACGGAAAAATCCTCGGGGAAATCAGCTATTATTTCCATGGTACTTGCCCCGATGGAGCCGGTACATCCTAAAACTATGACTTTTTTCAAAGGAATTTCCCCAAGTATAGACAGATAAAATAGTAGAAAACAGGAGCGGTAAGGAGCAGGGAGTCCACCGAATCGAGCAGACCGCCCCGTCCCAGAATCATATCACCGGAATCCTTGACCTTCGTATAACGCTTTAAGGCCGATTCGGCCAGATCACCCAAAATGGTGGTGAATCCGCAGACCAGTCCCATTGCCGCAGCCAGCCAGGGAGAGCCCGGTTCGATTCCCTCCACAAAGCGGGGGAAATAGACTATAAACGATTCGGAAACAATCAAAGAGGCCACAAAACCGCCGATAAAACCTTCCCGGCTTTTAGAGGGACTCACGGCAAAGACATTCTTGTTTCTACCGAAGAGAACTCCGAAAAGCCAGGCATTGGAGTCGTTCAGGTAGACCAGCAGGATGAAAAAGAAGATAAAATAGGATGCCTGGGGAAATACGGAAAACCGAACGATGTAGGAAAAGAACACCGCCGGGTAGATGAGCAGCAGCACCGCTACGGGAACGGTGGATACGGCTACGACCACCCGCTTTTTGTCCCTTTTGAACACGGGGTAGACAAGATTGATCGAAACAAGAAGTACGATGAGCAATATCATGGCTTTTTCGCTGATCAGTCCCGATACGATAAAATACTGGCACAAGGGAAAAAGTCCGCTTAGAAGAGGGTAGTAGGGGGTTTTAATTCCGAATCCCGCCTGGGCAAACATAATCCCCAACTCTCTGGTGGACAGGATCGTCACGAGTATCACCACGAGATTAGCTGCCAAATGATGATAATGGGGGAGCAGGAAAATCAAAGCCCCCAGAAGCGGAAAAGCGAAAACAAAAAGAATCAGCCTCTTGGCCGTGTTACTCATTGGCATTATATCCCCCCCAACGCCGGTCTCTTTTTCCAAAAGTATTCAAAGCCACTTCCAAGTCTTCCGGCTTGAAGTCGGGCCAAAGTTTGTCCGTAAAATAGAATTCCGCATAGGCGGCCTGCCACAGGAGGAAGTTGCTCGATCGCAAATCCCCGCCGGTTCGAATAATGAGATCCGTAGGCGGAAGAGGTCCGTTGTCCAAAGAGGCGCCGATCCTGTCTTCCGTAATATCTTCCGGAGCCGTACCCGCAGCCACCAGCTTCTTAACACCCCGGACAATTTCGTCCCGTCCTCCGTAATTGATCAGGAGGTTGACGGTAAGCTTGTCGAAGCTTTTGGTCCGTTCCACCACCATATCGATATCCCGGAGGACATCGTCGGGTAAATCTTCCCGGCGGCCGGAGTGGATGACCCGGATGTGATTGTCTATGTAGAATTGATATTCCTGCTTAAGGTACTGTTTGATGAGAATCATCAAAAAGGAAACCTCTTCCTCCGTTCGTTTCCAGTTTTCCGTGGAAAAGACGTAAAGGGAGAGGTATTGAATTCCCAAGTCGGCTGCCTTTTTTACAATGGCCTTGGCCGACGTAACCCCTTCTCGGTGTCCCTTGGAGCGTTTAAGCCCCCGGGACTGAGCCCACCGACCGTTGCCATCCATAATGATTCCCACATGTCCGGGGATCGTGAGGGGTTCGGAGGCCATTATATCTCCATTATTTCCTTTTCTTTTTCTTCGGACAGCTTGCTGATTTCGGCGATATAGTTATCGGTGATCTTCTGAACTTCATCGGATCCCTTCTTCTTTTCGTCTTCCGTAAACTCGCCCTTTTTGATAGCGTCATTCACATCCCGACGGATATTTCTAACGGCTACCTTGGCCTGCTCGGCCATATTTTTTGCCTGTTTTACCAGGTCCTTTCTTCTTTCTTCGGTCAACGGGGGAATATTGATTCTGATAACCTTACCGTCGTTTGAGGGATTCAGACCCAGTTCGGACGCCTGAATAGCCTTTTCAATATCTCCCAAAGCGTTCTTGTCGAAGGGCTGAATGACAATCAGCCGGGCTTCGGGAATGGAAATGTTGGCAATCTGGTTGAGAGGAGTGGCGGTGCCGTAGTAGTCGGCGTTAACCTTATCAAAGAGAGAAGCCGAAGCCCGTCCCGTTCGAATGCTGTTAAAATCATCCTGAAGAGACTTTACGCTCTTCTGCATTCTGCTTTCCCCGTCCAGTTTAATAGTCTCCATATCATCCTCCTGCAGTACGGCGAAGCGTACCTGTTAAAAAAAAGGGACCGCCCCCTCAAAGAGAGCAGTCCCGTGGTTTACAATTTACTGACCTACCATGAAGTAGGAGTAGCCGGAGATCTCAATGGAACCGCCGGCAGCTTTAGCCGCTTCCTCAATCGCTTTCTTAACGGTGAGCTTATCGTTTTTAACGAAAGCCTGGTCAACAAAACAGATCTGGGAAAGGTGCTTGTTCAGCTTACCCTTAACAATACCGGCCACAACATTGGCAGGCTTGTCCATGTTCTCCGCCTGAGTGGTGAAGATCTCTTCCTGTTCCTTAATGTAAGTTTCGGGAATAGCTCCTCTGTTCAGGTAGGGAGGGTTGAAGGCAGCGCCGTGGAGAGCCAGGTCAAAGGCCAGGCCCTTAACGTCTTCATTGGACGCCGTAGCTGCGCTATCGCACTTAAGTTTAACCAGAACACCGATCTGACCGCCGTTGTGGATATATTCGGCAACCGTTTCGTCTTCGGCCACGTCCATAAGTTCGATCTTCTTAACGACCATGTTCTCCTTAAGAACGGAGATTCCCTCTTTGATCAGAGTCTCCAGCTCTTCGTTGAGCTCGGTCAAACCCTGCTCCAGACAAGTCTTGGCGATGGTGCTTCCCAGCTCTTTGTACTGGTCGGTCTTGGCTACGAAGTCAGTCTCGCAGTCAAGCTCGATAGCACAGGCTTTGGAATCGGTAATGTGAGTGAAAATAGCACCTTCCGTGGTAGCTCTGTCGGCTCTTTTACCAGCGTTGGCCAGACCCTTTTCTTTCAGGATCTTTTCGGCTTTGGCGAAATCACCGTCAGCTTCAACCAGGGCTTTCTTGCAGTCCAGCATACCGGCGTCGGTAGCGGCTCTTAATTTCTTTACGTCAGCGGGAGTTACTGCCATTACTCGTTTGTCTCCTCTACGGCTTCATCTTCTTCCGTCTCCGCAGCAGCAGGCTTGGAAGCAAAGGGGGCGCTGTCATCGTCCTGCAGGGTTTCGATGACTTCCAGTCCGACT
>JAQQAP010000006.1 GCA_028533045.1 Spirochaetales bacterium
CATCATGCGACTGATGATGTCGTCCTGCCAAAGGGTTTCCTTTCGCGCCACCCGGGCCATGTAGGGAGATTCGCTTTCCGCTGCCAGGGGGTTCTTTCTCAAATAATAATTCATCTTGGTCATGTCTTTTCTCCTTGGGGCATTGCCCCGTTCATAAGTTTTTTTGTATAGCCGGCCGGGCCTACATATAGTACCTACGAGGGAAAAGTCGAATTCCGACAAGAATTGGGAAAAAAAGTTTAAAAAAGTGGAAAAAGTTCACATTTAGGGGGGGCCTGGACACATATTCTATTCGGATTTGCCCTTCCGTCACCGCCTTCCTGCCGGTTCCATACGGGCCGCCGTTACAGCTAAAAGGGCAGGGATGCCCTTTTGCCCTCCCTCGGGTCGGGCCGCTTCCACTGATCAAATCCCTTGGGGCCCCGTAATAAAAAAAGGACCCCTGACGGAGTCCTTTTTTTATTACGCCCAAGAGGATTTGAACCTCTGACCCACGGCTTAGAAGGCCATCCCTTAAATATATTTATATCTATATATAATGAGACTATAGATTATTCCAAAGAATATTTTTTGCCTTTTTTTTGCCTAACATTTATCTTCACTCCAAAGAATATATTAACCTCTTTGGTTAATTTTCTTCATAATTAAGTTGACTTTCGTAATATTTCTGAATATTTTATAAACAAGGAGATAAACCATGATCACAAGTCTAGGAAAAAGATTGAGAAAATTAAGGATAGATAAAGGGATTGTTATGTATGATCTTGCAAAAGCAATCAATGTTTCCTCTGCTTTTCTTTCGGCTGTGGAAAGAGGAAATAAAAAAATAAGTGATGAAAAGATACTTCAGATAGCTAATTACTTCAAGCTTGACGAAGCTGAAAAACTCAATTTACAAAAGGATGCAGATAGGTCTAATGGAGAAATTATAATTTCTTTATCAGACTATTCAGATGAAGACCAGGATGGGATTCTGGCATTTGCAAGGCAATACAAAGATCTTTCCGATGAAGATAAAAATTCTATAAGGAGTTATTTTGGTGATAGAAACGACAAGTAGGATTCCAATTGGGTATAAAGTCAGAAGACGATTCCCAAGTGAGATTGAAGAAATTGTTTCAAATGTTAGGCAGATATTTGGGATTTCAAATGGATATTTCCCAATAATCAAAGTCTTTGAAATCCTACAAGACTTGGGTAAGATTGATTTGCGTATATTACCTGATTCATCTTTAAGTTCCTTAGGGGAAACAACTCTTGCAAAGCATGGTCAGCTTTATATTGCATGTATTAAGTTAAAGAATAGCGTATACGAGGGGGCTTGTGAAGGCAACGGTTTCCATCGATTTACCTGTTGTCACGAACTTGGACATGCGATTATGCATCTCTCTGAAATGAAGCTCGAGCGTTCAACTTCGCACAGAGAAAATAGAAATTGGCTTGTTGATAGTGAGTGGCAAGCAAATCAGTTTGCGTCAAAATTATTAATGCCAAAATCAATGATTTTTGAAGACCATAGCGCGAAAGATATTGTAAATATGTTTGGGGTTTCCTACAAAGCAGCAAATATCAGAATTAAAGATATAACTAAACATGGAGGTTTAAAAAAACGCCAAAATCCGCATGGGGGTTTTGACGTTTTTTAAAATAACAATGCGATGAGAACCTGGAGGTTCGTACAAGGCACCGATAATATTGCGTAGTAACTTTATTATCGACCGAATTAGTAGTGATGTCAACCACTATTTTTCCCCGCCTCGTATACACCAAATCTTTCCGAGTTCCACGCGAAGGAAAATGTATGAGAAAAAATTACTCAGACAAAGAATTGCGGGCTCTCCGAGATATTATAAGAGAGTATGGACATCTATCCTACGACAGCAGTTTCAAAGGATTTGATATCGAAAAAGAATTTGAATCGAGAACCGGATCTCATAGGGCATCGGGTCCGCTTTATATGGCGGCCTGGCGAATTGAGAAAGGTCAATATTCAAAACGTGGAATAAACGTATAAAGATTTCCCGGGAACCATGCGTCCGGGGCATTATACAAAATCAGCGGTAACAAAAAAAAGGCCAGGGAGCTGCAACTCCTAGGCCCTATAAAGCACATTTCATATGCTGTTAGCATATAGCAAGTGAACTATCACACAAAGGATTATAGTGCGCTCCGGCTCACATTTCAAGCCTTTTTCATTTGCGGTGTGTGAACTAACTCATAAAGCGAGCCAAATCATGAAGAAAGATGATAAGGTTAAGTATATCTACCGTCCGTGGATAACCGTAAAAGGTAAGCGCATTTACGCCAAGAATTATGGTAAGAAAGCGTTTAGAATCCCTGTAAGCGAAAAATAAAGATTTTACCCCTCTGCCGCTGGAGGGGCTTTCTATCCTATATGTTCGTCTTCCTCCAGCCATATTCTTTGACACCACCAGCGTATACGAAAAGATTATCCATTGGTGACTTTAATTTTATTGATCACTTCGATTTGCTTGACTTCTTCCATTAATTTCTGATAATCGCTTTTTGATCTGATAAGTGCAAAGCTTGAATTTAGCTCCTCTTTTTTTTGATCATCAATATATGGATCAATAATTATTAAGTGATAGGAAAAAGAATCTATTTTTTCTTGAATAAAGATGTCCTTTGCCTCCCCAACTTCATAGTAGGCATAACTAAATCCAGCAAATAACATTCCTATTTCGAAGTACATTAGTATCGGAAATTTAATTTTACTATAAACTGGAAACCTCTTGTGTAATCTTTTTATAAAAATTGATCTAGGACTAAAGCGATCATGCTCTTTATCTGTATCAGGAGGATTAAGCGTATCTGAAATCATATCAAGATCCATAACTATCGTAGAGAATACTAAACTAAGTAGAGCTATCAATGCAATAAAAGCAATTGGGTATTCTTTACCAGAATAATACATTGAAATCATGTAAGGATTAATTATCCCTTTGGATACCTCGGTGTAAAGGCTTTCTTCATAGTTATCACGGAACCTTAAAGATAGCTTGATAACACCTTGAAACACCGCATCAATCCAAGCCTCAAAGCAATATTTCCAAAGTACCATAGCAAGAATTGAGACAGCGAGTGTTATGATTAAGGATTTAATTTTCCCATGTACCTTTCTTTTCATACTTGTCTTTTACCTACTTCTCTAAGTGGATATATTCTTCCAAATCTATAATTATTCTTTTCGTCCTCAATGAGGATTAACTCTCCCACTTCTATCATTCACCCTTCACCTACTAACGGCCTTACCAGTTCATTAAGAGCCTTATAAATCTTCATGGATCTCACCTTTAAGATTTTTCTCATCCATAACTGGCCCAATATCTCGACCGCCCACCATCTTATACTTTTCCACCAAAGGCCTAACCAGCTCATTGTGGGCCTCGAATATATCCCCCAAGTCCTCCCCTTCTACTTTTATATCCAGGGTAACAGTAGTATTACCGGTTTTGTAAATAAGGGTTGCTACATGGGGGAGTTTCGCGAACTCTTTCAGAGCTGCTTCGTTTTCTTCATGGGTAGGGAAGGTTCCTGGTGAGTTATCCATAACACTTTTATAGTATTGTTAATGAATACTTTTTATATCCATCTTTAGAACTGTAAATCCGAACCTTATTGAATCCAACTGCTTTTAAATCTTCGATTGTGGTACCATACCCATACACTGAGTTTGTGAAATCAATCATATCAGCTGAAGAAGAAGATTCGCGATAAAAACACAGCGTAGTATCATCATTGGGATCTTTACTGAATGTAGCCTTCAAGCTGTTAGCTTCCGCAAAACCATTCAACTCATCAATCTTTGCTATTCGGAGCTCCAAAGTGGCGTTTTTAGTTTCGACTATTTTCTCTTGAGAGGCGCTATTAGCTGTTTCTCCCTCCGGCTCTAAGCATCCAGTAGCAATTACGGCCAGGCTAATAGCCAATAAAATAAATAACAGTTTTCTGAATTTCATCATTTCTCCAATTGTTGTTTTGTTCACTATTATACCTCTACTTTTTCACATTTTGAACAAAAATAACTTGTAAATAGGAAAAAGCAGTGATAGTATACTATACATCTGTATAGTTCTGTTTGGTGGAGACGTCGATTTTCGGCGAAAGGAGTAATCCTATGGCACAAAATACCAGTGCAACAGAACAAACGGAAGGGGACCAGAGTGAAGCCTTTTCTCCTGTCCCCGGTGAAACGGATCAGGGGAGTCTTGAGGTACTTGAGAGAGCCCTTCCCGCTATTAGAAAACTTCTTGAGATTGTCAGGGAGTGATTTTTGCCGTCCCTATCTGGGGCGGCTTTTTATTCAGTTTTTTTCTTATTGCCGTCGAGGTTTGGAAACAAATTATGAAGTACAATAGCGACCAATCCTATCACCGAGACGGTCGTGCTGCTTAAGATGGCAATAATCACAGTATCAGAATAAAGTATGAGATTCCAGATTGCCTTCACAGCTCCATGAAGGAGTATAAAAACACCATCAAAAATCAAAGTGCCTGTTACTACCCAAAAAATCCGATATGCAAGCTTTCTCCTCATCTCATAGGTATCATGAAGGCCTTTATTATGCTCACGATATCTATCAGCTTCGAGAGACTTCATTTCATCTTTTTCAAGCTTCTCAACCTTCCTTGATATACCTTTTGACTCAAGGTTATCTTTACTGGCCTCTGTGGCTTGGTTAATTGCATTTAAAAAGTCATTTACCGTCACTGCTATACAACTGCTTCGGCTTTTAGAAATTGATCAAAATAAACT
This sequence comes from Spirochaetales bacterium, assembly GCA_028533045.1. Lineage (GTDB taxonomy): Bacteria > Spirochaetota > Spirochaetia > DSM-2461 > DSM-2461 > SZUA-368. The sequence continues at coordinate 4,777 of JAQQAP010000006.1, forward strand.
TTCATCTCAGACTTGGGAATAATCTCATCATTAAAATGTAAGTTCTTATTATAATGTTTAGCCCATGGGCCATTAGGATCATGAGAAAGACCTATTAAATAGGTCGATCCCATCACTCCATATATTGCATACATCCCATTAAGAAATTCTTCCGTTTCAGGGCACGCTATATCAGCAGTCTCTTGCTTGGGAATCTCATCGTTTCCATGCATTTTGAATCGATCATAAAGCGGACGAAGTACCGGGCCATATCTCCATGCTTCAAAGTCTCGGCGAAAAAGAGGTAGTCCATCTTTAAATGATAGATAATGCCCCTGGATGAAATAGAGGATTTTCTGTAAACGTAACTGAGTAACGGGATTTCCTTCGTCATGTGATTTATTAATTAGCCAATCGGCTATAGTCTGTACACTATATACTTCCATTTTCAGTTTCCCCATTTGCGTTTATTATGGCTCTAAAGTCTCCACCGATTGCGGCTAAATCAGACTTGAAAGCCTCGGTATCATCCGTATAGTAATCTACGGCCGGTCCTGGAAAAAGCTTAAAACAAGAACCTAACCCTTTTAAGAATGTTTTTACCATTCTCATTGTCTTATTTCGTTCCATCTTTCTCCATAATTATACAAAGTATAACACCGTGCTAGCAAATTCGTCCAATGGAAATTAACCCATTTGGGTAAATTTCACAAGGTTCTTTCTTAGTTATGCTTATATATCATCATATATAATTACATTTTGGTTGAATTACTATTATTGTTATGGTGTTGATTCCTCTGTAGCCACAGGAAGTTTCTTTATTTGATTACGCCCAAACTCATTATCTTTATACAGAAATACAATAGCAATGCCTGTGATCAAAATAGACTCTATAATATGGTAGAAGGCCCCATCATTAGGATAAGAAATGACTCTGAGAATTAAGAAACATAGGATGTGCATAACTATCATGAATAGAATTTTCAACAATATAATTAGATAAGCTTTTTTGGGGGTATTGCGGTTTCTTAAAAAAGGCCTAAAAATAGCTTGAGTCAACCATAAGCCTAAGAATATATGATATAAAGCCTCAGTTACATCTTCCTTCCAGTCTGAATTACGTCTTGGGCTCTTTAGATCTGTTTCAATTATATCAGCTTTAAAAGTAAAATTATCACTTTTACCTGTATATACAATTGTGAAATCGATACCACACCCCTTCTCAATGGCATCGTTTTCCGGGATTTCGAGTACTATAATATTCTCTTCTTGCAAAACAATTTGTACCGCATTATTATCCATATAATGCTCTTCATCAGTAATCTTTATTATACGTGAAGAATCCTCAAGCTCAATTCGCATTGGCTCTTCTAAATCAATATCTGTAGAACGGATTGGAGACCTTCCTTCGTTAGTTAAACGGAATTTAACAGTTTTAATGTTTTCGACTGGAGATCCATTCCAAAAAAGATCTATTTCATCAGAACCATTTGTTGTTGATACTGTTGAGTAACCATAAAAGTAATATTGAGGTCGCTTTGAAAATGGAGAGTCCATCATAAGTGTGAGAAAGAAAGCAATTATTGTAAGAATCCCACTAATCAATCCAATGTAAATTACGATTGTGCTAAATTTACTTTCCATTATTTCCCCAATTTTTTCCCTATCCCATCAAACACTTCAAAAAGATCTACTATGCTCTCCAGCTCTTCTTCATCCATGGAGTCTACCCACTCATGAAAGTTGCGGCGGAGCTTGGTCTGCTCTTTCGAATCTGAATCAATGCCGCTAATCAAAAATTCAACAGAAGTATTAAGAACTTTTGCAATAGAAACAGCCTGATCGACCTTAGGCAATATCCCTTTCGATACCCAACCTCGAAAGGTTGCAAAAGATATTCCGCACTCTATGGCAACCGCTTCCTGAGTTGTATTTCTTTCCTTAATAAGGATTTTCACATTTTCCCAAAACTTCATATATCCATACATCGACATAGCTCTGATATAAATGTAGCAAAAATGATACATTTTTTCTTGACAAAGTCGCCAAATGGCGCATAATAGAATCATGAATGATGCAGAACAGAAACATAAAGGTCCAATCCGTACGGCAATACCGTTTACAGGAGAAGAAAGGGAGCGTTATGAGGCTTTCAAGAAAGCAACTGGTCGCTCCACCTCTCCGTTCATAAAAGTTTTGCTGATGCGAGAAGTAACTGCTTGGGAAAAATCTTTGTCTAGCCAAGACCAGGCCTCCGAACTCCGGAAGATGATGGAACAAGCATGAGCCAAACCGGGATTGACCCCCAAGGTACAGAGATTCTCAAAGTAGAGATGTACCCCAAGGATAATGACTACCTTTACCGTCTTTTCTTTGGGAGCAAGGTATTCCAGGGATTCACCACCATAGAGGAAGCATTAAACGCCCGACTGGGGCTTCATACAGTCAAAGGGAATCAGGAGCAATCATGAATCAGAAAGAAGCAAATGCTAAAGGAACACAGATTTTGTCTGTCGAGATGTATTCCTATAAAGGAGAAACTCTTTTCCGTATCAAAAGCGGGAGTCAGTCAATTCATGGTTTTAAAACTGTTCAAAGAGCTTTGGATGCACGATATGACTTTTCTCTTGGCAAAGAGGAAATTGATAAAATCATTGCGCGCCATATGAGGGAAGATTAATGAAAGTTTACCGCCATATCAACGGAATCAGCCTTAACGGTCGGGAATACCTCCTCAATGAGGATGATACGGTGAAAGAGTTCCGGGATGAAGCTGAGGTCAAGGAGTATTTGGAGCTCCACCATAACGACGACCTGGAAGAGTACGGGATTTTCCTTACGGAGGAAGACTAATGAATATTCAAATATTTGATTTCAAAGGGAATGAAGTTAGAGAGATTACTGACATAAACGGTAATCCTTGGTTTGTAGCAAAGGATATTTGCCAGATTTTAGGATATACAAATCCAAGCAAGGCAATTTCTGACCATGTAGATTCTGATGATAAGCTCAATAACGAATCGTTATCCAGTTTGGGACAGCGCGGTGGATGGATTGTAAATGAATCCGGCCTCTACAGCCTGATTCTTAGAAGCCAACTGCCTTCTGCTAAAGCTTTCAAAAAGTGGGTAACATCCGAAGTACTTCCCGCTATCCGGAAAAACGGCGGCTATCTTTCATCCTCTGTGGATTTCACCGATCCCGACAACATCCAGAGACTTCTTAATGCCTGGAAAGAGGACCGAAAGAAGCTGGAAGTCGCTCAACCCAAAGCCGCTTTTACAGATGCAGTCCTGAGAGATAAGCACACTCATTTTTCTATAACAGAAGCCAGTAAGCATTTTGGGATGCTCCGTAAACAGCTCTTTGATCTTCTGAGAAAGAACGGCCTCCTTCTTGAGGACAACACCCCGAGCCAGAAAGCATTGAGAGAGGAAGTTCTTACATATCGACTTAATCCTGGAATCAATGGGCTTAATAGATCTCAATCAGTTTTTACATCGGACAACCTATTTAATTTCCACAAGCGCTACCTCAATGACGGTGGCCAGCTTGAACTTATACCGGGAGCATAGTGGTGAAAATTAAAAAAGAAACTATTTACAGGTGTGATCATTGTAATAAGCCATATTACAGCCGGAGTCATTGCAAAGAGCATGAAGCCAAATGCTTGAAAGATCCCAAGAACAAAGGCTGCTATTCCTGTGAACATTATTTCGGGGAGTGTGCCAGGGCCATACTCCCAGCAAAGAGAGAACAGGTCGGCGAGGCTGATTTATACAGGAATTGTTCAGGATTTAAGTATTACGATCCCCTTTCCTATGACCCCTTTTCAAATGGAGACGAACCGGCATGAGTGAATCAGACCAGATCCTCACAACACTACGTGAAATGAAAGCCCAAATGTACGTCCTTACTACGGCGGTCCTGGGCGGGATTCCCGAATGGGTCACTATTCAGAAAGCCTGTGAACTTAAGGGGATGAATCTTAGTACAGTTACCGGGGATAAACGATTACAGCCCCGGTTCGGTGTTCCTGATAAACGAGAATCTACTCGGAAGTATTGGAAGCGGGACACCATCATTGAATGGCTGGGAGTTGTTGGAGAAGGTGACCGATTGGAATACGCCCAGCGGTGGCCTACTGAATATCGAATGATCAATTGTACATGACGAACGGAGAATGGTTTCTGGGGTTCGACTCCCCTACTCCGTAAAACCGGATGATTTTAGTGGTATTTTGTCGCCGGTGGATGCAGTTTCCGAAGCTGCTTAACTCAATTCGGTCCAGTCTGCGGGCAGAGGGTATCTGCTAGCCCCATCTATGGGAGAAATAGATGCCTGGCAAAGCGCCATCCCGGCCATTAAAGAGGCTGGCCGGGATTATTTGGGAACAACCGTACGTTGTGCGGAAGGAATATTAAACCAGGGGATTAACACCCCCCAAAATGAACCCACTATTTCAAAAACGACTCAGCGGAACAACAGGACCGCCGGGGGTCTATTCCCGGAACCTTAAGGAGGTAACCATTGAATCAGGACCAGGTAAAAGAAAAGCTTTTGGAACTCGATAGCGAAGTCGAGGAGTTCCAGGTCATATTCTCCGGTAAAGCAAGCCGCCGGTGGGACGGGAAGTACTACCCCGATACCCATGAAATCGTAATCAACAATAAGAACTTTGAGGATGATAACTCCCTTATGTACACGGCACTTCATGAATTCGCCCATCATATCCAGTTCACCCGCCATGCGAAGGAGACAACTTCCCGGGCTCATACAAACCTTTTCTGGAGTATCTTCCATAAGCTACTTCATGAGGCCACGGAAAAGGGGACCTATACCAACATCTATGATGAAGACCCCCGGTTCCGGGAAGTAACCGAGAAAATCCAGGAGGATTTCATCCAGAAGAACGGGGAACTCATGAAAGCCCTTGGAAAGATGCTCGTTCAGGCCTTGGACCTCTGCCAGCAGAAGCACGTCATATTTGAGGACTACATTGAGCGAGAACTGGGATTAACCAGGTCAACCGCCAAATCGGCCATGATGATGTTCGCCCGAGATGTGGACCCCTCCCTGGGATTCGACAAGATGAAGATGGTCGCCGCCATCAAAGAACCCAAGGCCCGGGAAGAAGCGACCCGAGCCCTCAAAGACGGGAAAACTCAGAACGAAGTCAAAGAGGAAATCAAAGCAGCCAAGGCGAAACCTCCCAAGAGCGAATACTCCAGCTTGAAGAAAACTAAGAAGAGACTGGAGAAATCGATAGAAGAACTCACTTTGAAGCTTGAGGATGTTACATCGAGGATAGAAACCCTTGAGGACACCGCCGATGAATCGCCCCCCCTCCCGGAACCTCCCTGTCCTGGAGTCGTAAGAGGCACACAGATAAGACAGCCCACGCTCCCCCCTGGAGAAAGTGGCGAATACATAGAGAAAACCCCTTATGAGAGGATGCGCGGGAGGTCACATCGATGAACACAATCCAGAAGAACGCCCAGGAGATCATGAGAGAAATCAACCGGCCTATCCCGAACCATACCCGGATAGAGTGCTTGGCCAGGGAGATAGAGAGATTGAGCACCGGTTCCGGGGAGAAGGCCCATGGGATACGAACACAGCCTTAGCTTCATAGCCAAGATCCGGAAAAGAGATGGGAGAATGAAGATCGAGTTCTCCAAGGACGAAAGGCTACTGGTTCAAGACGTCCTGGACTTCTGGAAGATGCGAGGCGGGGTGGTTCAATTCACTCTGAGCCGCCCCGTTAAGCCCCGAACGGTCGGAGTCCGAAGTCAGCAAAGCCATATAAACGGCCATTGCCAACAGCTTGCGGTTGAGACGGGACAACCCTTCCCCCAGGTGAAGCGGGAAATGAAGTACCTGGCTATCTCCCGGGGTTATCCCATCCTTTACGACGAAGAGGGAAACCTCCTCCTGGATGAATACGGGAGAGAACAAGGGATTTCCGAAGCATCGGCCAACACCGTTGAGGCGGGATTTCTGATTGATGCGATCCACCAGTATGCAGATGAAGAGGGGATCACCCTCATTGAGGATTAGACGAATGAAAAGAACATTATTAACCATGGACATAATCCGGAACCTCCGGGCTGTCCGGGGGATGTGTCCCGTATGCGGCGGCCCCCTCAAGTTGAACATAAGAACCGGGAAGCCTGGCCAGTGGGCCCACTTCATCCGGGATACCAAATCCCATAAGAAGCGCTTTGGTTCTGCCATCGTGGGGAGTAAGTACAACGGGATCCGCGTGTGTGATCTGGATTGTAACAATGCGGTCCAGCTCAGCTACTGTAGCAGGCCCCTACTCTGTAACGAACTGGCCGAGGATATCCGCACCCTTGAGAAACGGGACCGGGATGTACAAAAAGGGTTCCGGGAAGTTAAGCGGGAGGCCTGTTGTGGCTGAGGATATCAACAAGGTAATGCTGGTCGGTCGCCTCCCCCGGGACGCGGAACTCTCCTATACCAATTCGGGCATTGCCCTTTGCAAGTTCTCCCTGGCGGTGAACCGGCGGAAGAAGCAGGGGGACCAGTGGATTGATGAAGGGAATTTCTTTGAACTGAACCTCTGGGGCCGCCGTGGGGAAAACCTCAACTCCTACTTAACCAAGGGAGTACAGGTCGCCATCGAGGGCCAGCTAAGACAGGAAAGATGGGAACAGGACGGGAGGAACCGGTCTAAGGTTTCTATTGAAGTCGTAAACATCCAGCTTCTCGGTGGCCGCCGTGATGATAACAGACAGGGGCCGTCTCCTGGGAACAGCAATAGGAGCTCCGGTGGAAATAGACAGGGTTCCGGGAATAGGAAGCAACAGGGAGGACGGAACAGCTATGAAAGCTACACCCCTCCCAGTCAGCCGAGACAGGACAACTACGAGGATGATATCCCCTTTTAAGGATTGAGGTATGAGCGGACAGAAAAGAGACAGAAGCAGAGTAAAAATTATTGATTGGCATATTCGGGAGCACTACCCCGAGAAGGGGCCTGATTATGTGGCTGATCTCCTGGGGGAATCCCGGTCCTACATCATGAGCCGGGCCCATTATCTAAAGGTTCCCATGAAGAAAAAGCCGGGTTCCGGGAAAACCAAGGCAAAACAGCCGACTAAAGAAGATTTGAAAAAGGAGAACCTTGAGCTTAAAGCCCAGAATAAGGCTCTCCGGTTAGAGCTGATTAAGTTCACGGATAGAAAGAGGAAAGCATAATGAGCCATGGAACCGATTTGAAGCCGGCAACGGTAAAGATTATTGAATCTATTAAATCCAAGGAAGTCCGCAAGCTGCTCTTGAAAGGATTGGACCCACGGCAGACCATTGACGGCTGGTATTATGCGCTTTCCTTGGGGATCTGGAATCTACAGGAGGGTAAAGATAATGGCTGAAAGAAAAAACTTCATTGTACGAGGGGAACACCGAGATGCCATAGCTCTTCTCTCTAAGGAACAGAAAGGAGAACTCTTGGATGCCATGTTTATTTACAACCTGGACGAAAAGGAACCGGAGTTGGACGGCATGGTGAAAATGGCTTTTGCCTTTCTCAAGAACTCCTTTGATTATGACCGCGAGAAACATAAGAAGACCTGTGAAAGGAACCGCCGTAATGGAAAGAAAGGCGGTCGCCCAAAAACTGATGAACCCACTGAGAATGAAGAAAACCCAAAAAACCCTGGCGGTTCGGATGATAACCCACAATATCCCAATGGTTCCGGGAATAACCCAGAAAACCCAGTGGGTTCTTTGGGAACCGACTCGAACCGAGAGGAACCCAAAAAAGCCAATACTAATACCAAGTCTAATACTAAATCTAATATACCCCCCTATATCCCCCCATCGGGGGAGAGTGTGGGTTGTGTTCGGGATTTTTCGAAAGAGTGGGACCGTCTGAGAATCTTCTGGAACTCTTCTGGGCTCCCTGAATATAAGAAGCTTTTCGTTAATCTCAGTGATGCCGGTGAGGTGAAGAACTGGATGAACGCCTATACCGAAGATGAGATCCAAGCTGCTATTACAAATTACCGGACCCTTCTCCCGAGGATTCCACCGACGGAAAAGACCTATGACACATTTTACGGCTTTATCCGTTCAGGGATAGACCGGTTCCACGATGGGGTTAATCCATCGGCCCGGTACGAATCGGAGGAGGAGAAGAAAGTTCATGCCTGTGCGCCCGAACCGGCCCGGGAAATATCAGAAGAGGAGCGAGAAGAAGTAAATCAGATGATGAAAGAAGCCGGAGGGATTCTGGGGATGATAGCCAAGAGCAGGGAGGCCGCCCATGCGTAGGGTTGAGTATTGGGAAACAGAGGAAGAGCATAATGCGGGAAAACATTACCAGCTGATTGTTCAGTCAGACGGTGATCCTGATGGCTGTTGGATTTCCGGAAAACTGCTTTTGGATGATTCAACAGATTCTGTGTACGGTCCAGAGTTTTACAGCACAGATGAGAAAGCAGGGATCTTTGACATGATGCGAGAACTATTCTGGAAGATCAAGGATCTTCCCGGGATGGAGTCTCTTATTCGTCGGATGCATTGCCTCGCTTATGCAGATTATGACAGTGAAGTTAAGGGAGCCCCCGCGCCGATTTCGTTTGGAGATGTCTTTGCTAAAGTGGATAAACTTACTGCCCTGGTTGAAGAAGTCAAAGCAGAAAGAGAAGCAGAAGCGGATCAGATCGTTTCGGCCTTGTCTGAAACGTGGGAAGAAATCAGAGAAGGGATTGAGGTCTATGATCCATTCTTTATCCCGAAGACCGGTCCCCAGTTAGACTTGTTTGGATTGGAGGCATAGCGTGGAAATACCTGAGGCGGAAATCAACGAGCATGGAGTTGCGGTCAATTGGATCAGCCTGAGACGTTGGGGCGATGATAAGTCATTTTACGAGATACGAGCTGCCAAATATCAAGGAAAGATCTTAACTGGCTATGAAATGAAGTGTGGGAGAGATCCTTCAAGGCACGGGATGGGTGGTGGGCCGTCTCTGAATTCCACCCGTCTAGTTTTCAAATCAGTAAAGGCAGCCATTGCTTACCATAAAAAACATGCTATAGAAAGCTCTAAGAACGAACCGGCAGACAACGAGATAATCAGAGCGGCTATTGCTGCAGATGAGCAGCTTGAATTATTTGGATAAGGAGAAAATCTATGAATGCATTGAACAGTATCATTTTGGAAGGAGACCTAACTGGTGATCCCTATATTCCTAAAGAAGGCGTGTGTGAATTTGAGGTTGTATCTATTCGGTACTCTCCCACGAACGAAAAGGAGGAGTCACACTTTCTAATAAGAACCACCGGAAAAATAGCTAATATTTGCTTAACGAATCTTAAAGAGCTCCGTAGCGTTCGGGCCGTAGGCCGTATTAAGGAAGAGGCAGGGAAACACATTATTATCGCTGAACATATAGAGTTTAGGCCCCGGAGATCAGCATGATAACTCACAATGTTTATATCGTACCCGCAACAGGCGGAGTAGCCCAAAAGCAAGAGGTTATGTTTCCCGAGGATTACTCCGAACTACGGCGACAATTACGAGAAGCACGTAACCTTATTCAAGCATATACAAATGAGGCCAGAGAAGCCCATTGCTATAAGCATGAAACAGAACAGCAGAGAGAAGAGTTTGCTAAGCTATTTGCCAATGAATTAAGTTTCCTCAAGCGAGCTGATGGGATGGAAAAATGATTTACATAGCATTAGTAATGATGGCAATCATAGCTGCTGCAGCACTATGGTTGGGTATCCTACTCTTCAACGGGAAGGGTTATAGCACAAAGATAGAGGAGGAGGCTGACGTTCTCACCTTCTCCTCTATTGACGAATAGATAGTTTTAACTGGGAGGGATTATGGACGATCTAGCAACACTTATGAATCAGGCAAAAAGCAGACCGATCACAGGGGGGAGAGATTATAGCAGTAGGGGGAGGCATAAATCCCCCACCCCCCGCAGTGAGTTTGAAATGAAGCTGGCCCTTCTGCTCGATCACGGGCAGTGGGTGAAGACGTGTAAGGTTAAACGACTTTGTAAAGATGACGGAGAAAACTTTCAGACAGTAGCCGGCCATATCGGCTTGAGTGAGTCTGAATCGGGCCGGTGGGTTTGCATTCCCCAGGACAAGACTCCCCAGATGGCCCCGGATGAGGAGAAGAAAGCGTGAACCGATTAGAAAATACACGGGTCCTTCTGGGAGGGGTGGCCCCCACAATGGGTTGGATCTCCCCGGGCCGTGTTTTTTATCACACTGCTCATTTTTTCCGGAGGCTCGCACGCCACAATGATTGAACTATCACGCCAGGACATGGCGGATCTCCGGGGCTGTCATGTGTCTACCGTTTCAAAAGCCGGATTGCCTAAACTGAAAGGCGGAAAGTATGACCTCCTTGATCCTGATGTGTGGGAATGGGTCACCGCTCCTACGGTGGCTGCAGGGATCAGGGAAAGCGGCCGAAAAGTTCGACAGGGAACCGATGTTGATGATCTGGGAGCTTCGGCTCTGGATGATGAACTCGTCAGGGAAAACATAGAGTACAAGAGGCGACAGTCTCGGAAGCTGGATCTTGAACATGAGGTAAAAACCCGAGAACTTATCCCTGTTCAGGATGCCCGGCTAATACTGGGAGCGTTCGGTTCTGCGATTGATACAAACCTCCTCACGGTAGGGAACAAGATTGCGCGGGGGGATATTAAGCTCCGGAACAGGATTGAGAAGGCCGTCAAGAAAGGGATTGAGCGGACGAAGAAAGCCGCCCAACTTGAAGCTAAACGAATTATTGACCAGGAGCTTGACCTGTGAGTTCTGTAATGACGCCCGAGAGCCGGAAAGAAGCTCTTTTGCAATTTTACGACTTCATTAATGTGGATATCCCCACGGAGATAAACCGAACAAAGGTTTCAGAGTGGGCCGAAGAGCACCGGATCTTGACAGAGGGGCCCTATCAAGGGCCGTTCTCCTTTGATGTAGTCCCTTATCTCCGGGAGTTAGCAGACGGCCTCTCCCCTTCCGATACAGATACACGGGAAGTTGTTTTTATGAAGCCTGCCCGAGTGGGAGCGACCGTTTCCGTAGGGGAAAACTGGATCGGAGCTACCATTGACGCTTTCCCCTGTGACATGGGTTATATCACCTCTGATGGAGCCATGGCAGAAATCCAGATGCAAACCCGGATTGATGCCCTTATTAATGAGTCCGGAATCGGTGAAAAAATTGGTGACGTAAAGAAGCGAGATACCCAGAAGAAGACCATGGATAAGACGGTCCTCAAGGCTTTCCCTGGAGGTTCCCTCATGGCAGGAGGGCCGAACTCCTCCTTTTTCAAGAGATCGGTCGGGTTCAAGTTCTTAAACATAACTGAGCTTGATGGCTTCGCCGATAACATCGGAAAAGAAGGTGACCCGGTCGGGCTTTTCCGGCGCCGGTGCGGGGCGTTTGCCAACGAGTACAAAATCCTCTGGGAATCCTCTCCTAAACTCAAGCATAATTCCAAGATATACCGGCTCTACAAAGAAGGAGATCAGCGGAAGTATTTTGTCGAATGCAAGCACTGCGGGCACAAACAGGCTCTTGTCTGGGGGAAGAAGGACGAAAAGGGCGGCCTCAAGTTTGAGCATGACGAAGAAAACCGCCTTGTCGAGGGATCGGTACATTATGAGTGTGAAAAATGCCTGGGACACTGGAAGAATGAGGACAAGGACTTCTTTCTTCCTGATGAAAAGGCGGGAGGCACGGCAGAGTGGAAGCCTACCGCCGTTCCCAGAAAGCCGGGGATCAAGTCCTATTACCTCAACGCCCTCTACTCCCCTATCGGGTTTATCTCCTGGGAACAGATTGTCATGGAATTCCTGGAAATTAAAAATAAGGGATTCCCGCCTTTGGAGTTTCAGGTCTGGATTAACACCGTTCTCGGGGAACCCTTTGAAGACCGGGGCGAGCGGCCGAAAATTGAAGCCATCCTTACCCGGGAAAAGAACTACCACAAGGGAGAACTCCCGGAAGAGGCGAAACCGCTCTTTGTGACAATCGGGGCCGATATCCAGGCGAACCGAATTGAATGTGAAATCGTGGCTTGGAGCAAAGACTCTGAAAGTTATTCCGTCAACTATCATGTGATCCCAGGGGATACCTCCGATTCCTCTGATGCCTGTTGGGAAGCCCTGCGGGGCGTGATCACTCAGGAGTACGGCGGTCTTCCAGTGACTCTGGCCGGGATCGATGCGGGGTTTAGAACCGATCTGGTCTATGCCTTTTGTGACAGCTTTGAGGCGGGGGTTCATCCCGTTATGGGTGTGGAAACGATAGACAAAGGAAAAGAGTATATCAAGCTCTATACCGTAGCCGGGCATAATGCCCCCCGTGTGGACATAAATACCGATCTCCTCAAGCAGGAGGTTTACAATCACCTGGGAAAAGGCCGATATGAAGACGGACGGACTCCGAAAGGGTACTGCCACTTTCCCGTGGAGTATTCCCGTCAACACTTCGCCCAACTTACAGCGGAGGACCGGGTGAAGAAAGTCACCGCCGCCGGTACGAAGTATAAGTGGGACAACAAGGGACGGAGAAACGAGCAACTCGACTGTCGGGTTTATGCCCGGGCCATGGCTTACGGATACCGGCAGTTTATTGAAAACCTTTTGAAAGATGAAGGAGAAATCGAGGACGACCAGACCCTTTCCTGGGACGACTTTTACAATTATCTGGCCGCTTAAGGCTAGCTATAAAATAAAAAATAAAGTTTTTCCATTATGTTATTGCCTTTTTTTATTTTTTAGGAAAATCTTTTATGTGGAAGGGGTCACTCAAGAAATTATCCAAAATAAAATCAGCGCCATTCTCTCGGCGATTGATACCGTCTTAGCCGGTGGGAAATCCTATTCTCTCAATGACGGCCAGGGTTCCCAGCAAGTAACCCGCTCTTCCCTTTCCGAACTGCAGAACTCTTTGAATTACTGGACTCAGCTTTATGAGGACGAATACGGAGAACAGCCTTTTGCCGTTTCTCTGGGAGGGGGCCGCCGTGGCATGGTTTAACAGACCCAAGGCCGAAGCCCCGAAACAACGTCCTGGCCGATCCGTGGACAATCTCCGGTCGTTCTCCCTGGGGAAGAAGGAATCCCCCTTCTCTTTTTCTTTCAAGCCCGAAGTCGATATAGACAGGGCGCGGGAACAGGCCCGAAAAGTCCGGCGCGAGTCTCTTATTGCAAAGGGTCTCCTCCGCCGGCTGACCGATAACGTGATTAACACCGGTTTAACCTGGGAATCCTCCCCGCTCTGGGACATGATTCCCGACGCCCCCGAAAACGACGAAGCCCGGCAGAAGTTTACCACCAACGCCGAAAATTATTGGAAGCTCTACGCCGGTAGCACCGAAGCGGATATCAAGGGGAAGTTTACCTTCCGCCAGCTGCAGAGACAGATTTTCCAGATGGGCGAAGCCGAAGGAGAAGTTTTCCTTATCCTCCGGTATATCTCCGATCCGAACCGAATCAGTAATGTTGCCATTCAGAAAATAGAAAACGACCAGGTCGCCACGGACTACGACACGGATTATGTTTCCGAAGTAAACGCCCGGGGCGGCTGGCTTGATAAAGGAATCGAATATGATTCCACCGGCCGTGAGGTCGCCGTATGGCTGCGGGAAAGCCTGGGTGACGATCCTGTCCGAATCCCGTATTTTGGGAATTCCGGTCGGCGGTTTGTAATCCACTACTCCCACAATTCTTTCAATATGAGCCACGGTCTATCCAGTCTTTGTAACATGGTTTACGAGCTGGCGAAACTGGCTGAGTACGACGAAAACGAGCTGGAAGCCACGGTGGCAAATGCGCTCTGGATGGGCGTAATTGAAGCGGATAAAGACGTGAAGTCCCGTAAGTCCGGCGCCAATTTCCGCCCGGCAGGGGTTTCACCTTCCCCGACTCACGAAGAGCCGGCCTATACCCCCGGTGTTGATTCTGTCAAGATCGACGGAAAAGCCCTGATCATGAATACCCTGAACCCCGGATGGTCTTTTAAGGGATTCCAGCCGACCCGGCCCAATCAGAACTATGAAAAGTTTGTGGAAGCCTTTGAAACCCGTATCTGCGGTTACTTTGGTATGCCCCTTTCCGTCTATAAGCAAAAATTTCAATCAAGCTATTCCGCCGCCCGAACGGAAATCCTCTTTTTTTGGAATTCCGTCATGGTTTACCGGGACGATATGATCTCCGGCTTTCTCGCCCCTTACCACGAAGCGGTTTTTTCTGAGTGGGTGAAAGCTGGCGTTTTGAAGTGTCCGGGGTTTGGGACTCCCATTATCAGTAAAGCATGGCTTTACGGTTCCTGGACCGGTATCTCCCGCCCTGTGGTTGATCCTGTCAAGGAGGCCAACGCCGTAGAAAAACGGCTGAAACTCGGCCATACCACGGGCGAGCGAGAGGCAAAAACCCACAACGGGAGCGATTTTGCAGAGAACATTAACCGGCTCAGCTTTGAGAACCCGAAGCTTGCCGAAGTGAATAAACACCTTGATCCGGCGCAGTATTCCGCTCCGGACGACGAAGACGATTCAGACAACGACCAGGAGGAAGAATGAAGCGCATTGCCATTGACGGCGTGATTGGCTGGGATGTCCTGGCCGGAGACGTTCGGGAAAAGCTGGATGCCGCAAAAGGGGAAGACATCGACCTGATGATCAGCTCCCCCGGTGGATCGGTTTGCGAAGGACTGGCGATTTATAACGCTATCCGGGATTTTCGGAAGGACGGCGGGAAGGTCAACGCCCGGGTGGTCGGACTGGCCGCTTCCATGGCGACTTACATTCCTTTGGCTGCGGATACCGTCTCAATCGAGGACAACGCTATCTGGATGATCCATAACCCTTGGTCTGTGGTCGTGGGCGATCAGAACGCCATGAAGAAAGAGGCCGAAGTCCTGGAAGGGATGGCTTGTATGATCGCCTCCGCCTACGTCAAGAAAACGGGGAAGGATAAAGCAGAGATCCGGGAGTGTATGGATGCAGAAACCTATCTTTTCGGGGAGGAAATCAAGGCTTTCGGGTTTGCCGATGCGATTGAAGCCGCCGGGGATGGAGCCGAGGACAAAGAGGAGGCGGTCGCTTTTGCCCGAACCTCCTTGCAGGCCATGAAAAACACCATGCAGACCGACCCCGAGCGGCAGCAGATGGACAAGGCCGCTGCCATGATTAAGGAAATTCAGGGGGCTATAAGCCCTCAGAATCCGGTTGTTGACCGGGAACATACCGCCGCTACGGCGGAAATCAATAATGAGGAGGTCGATATGACTATCGACATTCTGATGAAAGAACACGCCGAAGTGTTCGCCGAAGCGGTGGAAATCGGTGTGAAAAAGGAGCGGGAACGCCGGAACAACCTGAATGCCCAGGCCGCTGTCTCCCCTGAAAATGCGGACCTTCAAGCCGTTGTGGCCGAAGCCATTGAAAAAGGAACGGAGCAGAGCGATTTTACTTTGCAGAACAAGATCACCCTGGCGATCCAGACCGGTGCGAAGATGGACGGCGAAAACGCCCCCAGTCTGAAAACAGTCGTTACCGAAGAAAGCGCCCTCTCTGCAGAAGAAAAGGCTCTTTGTAAAAACCTGGGAATCTCCGAAAGCGAATATAGCGAACAGAAGGAGGATGAATAATGTCCCTTGATGCGAAAACTGAAATTGAAGTAATGGGGCCCTCTATCCTGGTCCCTGGAAAACTGACCGGCGGTGATACCTATTACAAAGGCGGCTTGATGGGGTTTAAGGATGGCTTCCTTTCGGCTTCTGGCGGAACTCCTGCGGGTGTCCTGACCGGATACGGGTTTGACCCCGACGATGGCGGTGCAAAAGTCGTTGAATCTGGCGAAACCCCTGACGCCGTTGTTGAGGTTGGTATGAAATGGGTTCCCTATTCCAGTGCTTCTCAGGCGTCCGTTGGGGACACTTTTTTCCTGACTGATGATAACACCGTTACCACCACCGCCGGTTCTTATCCCGGGGTACTCTGTCGTGGTTACAAATCCGGCTATGTTCTGCTCGATTTCAGAACAGTCATGGCCGAATAAAGGAGAGTTGATAGATGACTTACAATACTTCGATTGTTAAAAAAGGCGTGGATGCCAAATTCCACAAGGCCTATAAGCTGATGCAGGAACAGCCCTACCTTCTGGCCCTGGCTTCTCTCTTCATGAAAGCCCCTTCTACGGGTGCTTCCGAAGAGTATGTTTGGCTCGGCGACGTTCCCGGCGTTCGGGAGTGGATCGGCAACAAGGTGTTTAAGGGTCTGAAAGACTACGATTATACCATCAAAAACAAAGACTGGTATAACGGATTTTCTATCGACCGGAACGAACTGGCTGACGAGAAGATTCAGGGCATTATGCCCCGTGTTGAAATGCTCGCCCAGAGCCTTGCCAAGTTCCCCGCTGAACTGATCATCGACTTGATCACCGGCGGTGATAGCGGGCTGGCTTATGATGGTCTGCCCTTTTTCTCCAACGCTTCCGGCGTGAGAACCAATGACAACCTTCTGGCCGGTTCTGGCGTGACCTCTGACAACATTAAGGCAAATATCACCAGCGCACGGACCGCCATGATGAAATTCACCAGTGATTCCGGTCGTGTGATGGGGCTCCTGATGGATACCATTGTTTGCCCCCCCGAGCTGGAAGCGACTTTCCTTGAGTTGACCACTTCCGTGGTCGGCGAAGCTACGGCCCGCCCCGCTGCGAATTGGATCAAAAATGTGATTGTCTGCCCCGAGCTGACCGATACCGGCGACTGGTACGGCTTTGCCGCCGGCTCTGCCATTAAGCCTTTTATCTATCAGGAGAGGACAGGTGTAAAAACCGAAATCGATGATAGCGAGGTGAAAAAGAATCGGAAAATCAACTATTCCGCCGAGGCCAGAGGAAACGCCGGTTATGGCTTCCCTCAGATGGCTATTAAGGTTGTGAATAGCTAAGAACCCGGAGGGCTTCGGCCCTCCTTGGAGGGATAATGAAAGTAAGGCTTAAGAAAAACGGGAAGGTCGTGGAAATGACCGACGCCATGGGGAAACTCTACATAAAGAAAGGAACTGCGGAAGAAGTCAAAGACACCAAGCCCGCCCCCAAGAAAGAGGAGCCCAAGAAGTGAACAAGGGCGTAACCGTCTATAAGGGAAAAGAAAAGAAGAAGCTCGGAGCCAAGAAGCCGGTCAAACCGGGGAAAAAGGACAGTAAATGAGTCTAAGGTCGGCAGCTGCAGCAGAGTTCCGGGAGAACCTGACAGCGGACGGAGATACGGTCACTCTGACGGATGAAGTTTTCACCGATTATGAACTGACCGGGAAGGTCGTTCGTACTGACGAGAGGATTGATCCCGGCACGAAAGAACGGTTTGAAGAACCGGAAACCCGTGTCACTCTGGCTATTGCCGATCTCCCGGACGAGTTCGCCGAAGACTGGGGCGTTTCCGTGGAAGATGAAACCGGGGAAACGGTCGAGGGATATGTAAGATCCCCTAAGTACGACCGGACCCTTGGATTCGTGACCTTTATCGTGGAGGCCTCCGGTGTCTGCTGATTTCGATACACTTTTTACAGCCCTCAAAACGGCCCTGGAAGAGTATTCCGCTGACCAGGAGACGGCCTATAAGTTTGACGTTTATAAAGATTACTTCCGGGCCCTGCCTAATAACGGCCACGCCGCTGTTTTTCTTTACCTCGGGCCCATGAACCCGGAGGAGGAAACAGGGGTTTATGCCGAGTACGAGACGGATTACGTCTTTGATCTAGTTTGTTGGGGGAAGAAGACGGGCAACACCAGGGGAGACGAAGCGGCCGCCGCAAGGCTCCGTTATCTGATCGATCAAGTGCTCAACGCTCTGTATGATCCTGACAACATGACTTTCGGATTGGAAGCGGGAACGTTTAAGCGGGGTGGATTCCCCCGGGTGGAACAGTTAGACGTTCCCCAGGCCGGGGAGAGAGTGGCCGCCGCCGCTCGCATGACTTTGACATTATCAACGGCATGGCAGCCGGACGAACAGACCGGAACCGCCATGGATCAAATCTATGTGACCGCTGACAAGTGGGCGGCACTGCTCGAACCTGTCGAGGAGGACGAGGAATGAGTATAACCTTTTCAAACGTGCCGGACACTGCCCGGGCGTCAAAAGTATTTGTCGAACAGGAAGCCGTCAGCCGGGGAACCGGTTCCGAGGCTATCCCTCATAAAATATTAATTATGGGACAGTACAACTCCGGTTTTTCCCCGGAAGAAGGTGTCCCGAAACTGATTTCTTCCCGGGAACAGGCCTGGGAACTCTACGGGCGGGGCTCTCAGCTTTCCCGTATGCTCGAAAGAGTCCTGGATAACTGCGGAACCGTTTCGGTTTACGCCTGTCCTCTGGCTGCCGATGGCGCTGCAGTTTCTGCGGCTGGCTCCTTTGTCATTACCGGCCCTGCTACGGCAGCCGGAGCCCTTCACCTTTACGTGGAGGGCGAAGAGGTCACCGTTTCTGTGGCCTCCGGAGATACTGCGTCTACCATTGGTGATTCAATCGCCGATGCGATTAACGCCGATCTAGACCTCCCCGTCACTGCCTCAAATATTGACGGAACTGTGACCCTGACTTGTCGTTGGGCCGGAGAAAGCGGGAACGGGATTGATCTCGCCTTGAATCTGGACGACGACGATGAAACCCCCGCCGGGCTGGAAGTCACTGTGACCGATCTTACCGGTGGCGCTACCGACCCCGATCTTACCGATACGCTCGCCGCTCTGGGTGATACCTGGTTCACCGAAATCGTTTCCCCCTTTGATTCCTCCGATGCTTTGACCGCTCTGGTTAATGCCGGAGACGACCGGAACGATCCCGGGGTAAAACGCCAGATCCTCGCCTTTGTCGGGTACACCGATACCTATGACAACTACCTAACGGAGTTGGGAAGCTGGAATTCCGAGTGGCTCTCCTTTATCCCGGTGTGCGAATCGGCTTCCAGCCCCTATATGATCGCCGCCGCCGCTTGTGCGGTGTGGGCTAAGTATCAGCAGGCCACCCCGGGAAGACCTGTCCGGACATTGAAGATCCCCGATGTGCTTTCCGCCGACGGGAATGATCTCACCTACACGCAGAAAAATACCGGCGTACTGGCCGGGGGCTCTTACACGGAAAACCGCTCCGACGGTTCTGTCCAGTTCGGGGATGTATGTACCACCCGGACAACCACTGACGCGGGAGCGGCTACGGACGATTATCAGTTTGCCGTGATTATCGCAAACCTTCAATTCAAGATTTACGCCCTTGAAAACAAGTTTCTCGCCTCTCCCTATGACAGGGGCGTGGTGGTCTCTGACGGAGCAGGAAGAAAGCCCAGCTATGCAGTGACCCCGAACATGGTCAAAGCCGATGCGATCGCCCTGGTGGACGACTGGATAGAAAGAGGTCTTTCCACTGACCGGGCCGATATCGTAGATAACATTGAGGCAGAAATTAACAGCTCGAACCCCGGGCGGATTGATTTGCTTATTCCGGACGTGGCTTCCGCCGGTCTGAGAATCGTTGGACTCAAGCTTGAATGGGGCTTTACGTCATAAGGAGGTAAGACGTGACAGTAAGAGGCGGTGAAATTGTCCAGGCTATCGTTTTTGGCCGGGTATTTGAAGTAAAGAAAGATGCGAACGTGACCTTCCGTATGGCGGGGTACACCAACGAAACGGAGCCAACCGGCAGCGGGGGACTCCATACCAAGCAGAGTGTAAAGCTCGGCGGATTTGATTCTCTCCCCCTGTCCCTGGACCCGGATCGTGACGATCTGGAATTCCTGCAGGAGTGCGCCGACAGCGGAGAACCGGGGAACTGCTCCATCACGATAGTCAACGGCGTGACCTATGCTGGCCAGCTAGTGATTGAGGGCGAAGTGGACGCCGCCAGCGGTGACGGACAGGCAGAAATTACGGCTCTCGGGGCCACTTTTGAGAAGGTGTAAAGGATGAAAGAAGTCATAGCCGAAGAACCCGCCAGAGAAGAGATTAAATCCTGGAAGGATTTCTTCAATGCGAATATCGGAGAAGAGGAAATCCAGCAGCTTCTCCCCAGTGTAAAGATGGGCCGGATCGTTTTAGATCAGGAAGAAGAGGTTTTCCATTGTGAGCTGAGAAAGCCCATTAAAAAGGAAAATGGCGAAATGATTACCCGCGTCACTATCGGAGAGCCCACCACGGCCCAGATCCGAGCGGCAGGCAAGAAGGGAGACGAATTCGGGGTAGCCTTGGAGCTTCTTTCCAGTTGCTCCGAACTTCCCTTGGGACTTGTAAACCGGATTAAGCAGCGGGACTTTCTCATGCTGGCCGGGGTTATGGGTTTTTTCGCATAGGCGACCCGACGGAAATAGTCTGGACGGTCGCTGATAGGTTTGGTTTTTCGCCGTCAGATATCTGGCGGATGAAAGTTTCAGAATTATGGTTTTGGTACGACGGAGTGGTCCGTCTGGTTGAAAGGGAGAACGAACATGGGGAAGCCGCTGGTATCAATGAATGTTGAAACACGAGCCTTGACGACTGCCATGAAAGTCATCGAGAAAGACGCGCTCCCCCGTGCCGTTGCGGATACCCTTAACCAGGCGGCCGACGCCGTTACAAAACAGCAGATCCGGAACGTGAAAAGCCTTTTTACGATCCGGACACCCTACACCCTTAAATCCATGACTGTGAATCGGGCGAAGCCCTACAAGGCCCTGAATAAAGCCATGGGCAAGAACGTCAATAAGATGTTTTCACGGGCGGGGACTTTCTCAAAGTATTTGTGGAAGCAGGAAGACGGCGGAACGTTCCGGGCACAAGCGGGCGGGCCGGTCCCGATTGCAACTAAGGCCGCCCGAACCAGCAAGAGCCCCAAACGAGCTATTGCAAAAAGATTCCGGTTGTCCCCGGGCTCCTTAAAACAGGGCGATTATCCCGAGATCAAAAACTCCTTTATAGGGACCCCCACCAACGGGGGAAAACTCGGGCTTTATGTCAGATCAGGGAAAAAGCTCACCATGCTCAGAAACCTTGACCATGACAGGGTAAAGATCAAAAAAACAGGTTTTCACTCAGAAGCAGTGAATAAGTTTGGCAACGAGCGAGTAATAACAGCTCTCTTTAAGAGGGCTGCAAAAAAGTATTTTTCAAAGGCGGTAAATCGTGGCTAAAGGCCCTACGGTAAAAACGACATTCAACGCAGTTGATAAAGTCTCAAAAACGACCCGAGGAATCACGGCAGGAGTGAAGAAACTCGCCGCTGTTGCTGGGGCCGCTTTTGTTACTGGAAGGCTCGCCCAGGGCGTTAAGTCTTTTGTCACAGAAGCCTCAAAGATTGAGGATGCCGTGGCCGGATTCACCCCTCTTATGGGAGGAGTAAAAAAGGCTAATGAACTGGTTGATTCTCTCAACAAAACCGCCGCGACGACTCCTTTCCAGTTTGAGAATATCTCAGCTGCAGCAAAGCAGCTTCTCCCGGTCATGAACCAGGATATCAACAAAACTGTTGATACCTTCCGTATGCTCGGTGATACCGCCGGGGGGAACGCCCAGAAGCTCGATTCTATTACCAGGGGATATACCAAGGCCATGCTTAAGGGCAAGGTTGATATGGAATCCCTTAATATGATTGCCGAGGCGGGAGTCCCAATTTATTCTGAACTCGCCGATTCTATGGGTGTTTCTGTGGCGGAAATGATGAAAATGTCTTCCGCCGGAAAAATCAGCTCTGATGATTTAACCAGGGCCTTTGAACAAATGACTACGGAGGGTGGCGTATTCTACAATGGAATGGAAATAGCAAGCCAGACACTGACGGGTAAACTCTCCACTCTCAAAGACAATATCAACCTGACGAAAGCGGCCATAGGGAAATCCTTGATGCCCGTCCTTAAGCCGATGGTTGACCGGCTCATTGAAGCCGCAGGGAAAGTAAGAGAATGGGCGACGGCTAACCAGGCGTTAATCGGCCAGAAAATAGAAGGAACCATAGAAAAGATAGGTAATGCGGTTAAGCTTGTGGTTAAGCTCTGGGACTCTGGCCTTCTCCCCGCTCTATTTGCCGGGATCGGTGCCTATGTAGCAATTACCAAAGCCATAGCCGCCTATAAAGCAATTCTTGTCCTTGCCCAAGCCGCACAGTTGGCGCTTAACGGTGCCATGGCAATAAACCCTATAGGGCTTATCATTGTGGGGATTGCCGCTCTCATTGCTATCGTTGTCCTGCTTGTAAAAAACTGGGACAAAGTGAAAGCGGCTATGGTACGAGCCTGGGATGCAACAGTTAACGCTGTAATGAGAGCAAAGGACGCTGTTCTCGGATTCGCAAAATCCGCATGGGAATGGTTTTCCAAGCTCCTTGATAATCCACTGATTGCGGCCGCCGGAGCTATCTTCGCGCCCTGGCTCACAATCCCCGCTCTTATAGTAAAACACTGGGAGCCACTTAAAGAATTCATTGCAGGGATTTTTGAAAAAATCACCGCTGTAGTGAATAAAGCAAAAAGCATTGGTGGGAGAATAGGAAATTTTCTGGGAGGAGGCGAAACCACCACTCCCGGATCTCAGCTCTACGGAAGAAATGAAAGCGTCATCCAGACTATGAACCGCTCAAGTTGGGAAGGCCAGCTCTCTATTTCCGGTGTTCCAGTTGGATCATCCTATACTCAGAAAGGAAGCGGGGCTCCGGCTGTTACTCTTAACACTGGATACGGAGCGAGTGGCCTATGAGTTACAGAGATAGACTCCGAGAAATGACCTATGTTTCCCCCTCCGGGAAAAGCTATACTCTTGAGTTTGACGCTCTTTCCCGTACAGGAGGAAAGAAGGCTCCCGTCTCCGAATACCCCGGACAGGATCAGGGAGGCGTCCAGGATCTCGGCAACACCACTCCTACCTTCCCCGTGACCTGTTATATCACGGGAAGTGATTACGACCAAACCGCCGATTCTTTCTGGGATGCTCTCCACGAAACCGGACCCGGGAAGCTCTATCACCCCCGATGGGGGAATATCAATGTTCTCCCGATCCCGAACACTCAGGAGGAGCAGTTTGTCGAAGGATGCGGTCGGGCTGTCTTTGACATTACTTTTATTAAAACGAATGACCTCTCTTTTGAGTATCCCATAGTTTCCACCGATAAAGCGGCTCTTGTTTCTACCAACGTGGAAACTGCAGCCGAAACAATATCCGCAGGAGTCCCCGAAGAAATTACCGATACGGCAACTCTCGCCGGTGGGGCAAGTGCCGTTCTCGATGCCTTGGACTCCATTTCCGAAGGATTCGATACTATCACCGATCTGACCGATGATGTGACCTCGGAAATATCCCAGTCTATCACGGATATTGAAAACACGATTGACGATCTGATCTCCTCCCCCGCTGATCTCATGACAGCCGTATTGGAGCTTTACCGACTTCCCGCCACGGTCGTAACAGATATCAAGACGAAGATCGAAGGATACTCCGAGATTTATGAGAACATTATAGAGGGCTTTGTCGAGGCCACGGGAGAATACGGAGAGATGTTCGGGCTTATCTCTGTTGCCATGGTTTCCGGCCTGGGGGCAGCTGCAGCAGAAGCCACCACCGAAGGAGACACCACCACCAGGGACGAAGCCGCCGAAGTCGTTGAAACGCTCAGCGACCTTTACACCGATATTAAGGACAGCATACAGGACCTGGAAGAAGCCGGCAGTTTTTCGACCGACTACGAAACCCTTCTAGCCACCGAAGCCGCCCTCTCTACGGCGATTGAAGCTCTAATCGATTCCGCGCTTAATCTCCCGGCTGAGCGAAGCATGACCCTTGATCGCTCCGTTGATCCGATCACCCTCTGCTATGAGATTTTCGGAACCACCGACGACCTGGAAACATGGATGGAGTTCAACGACTTCCAGGGAAATGAGATTCTCTTGATCCCCCGAGGAAGGGAGGTGCGCTGGTATGTCGAATAAGACTCCCGCCTCTCTGAACAATCAGTCTAAAATCTCGCTTTTGATCGACGCGGAAGAGCTAACCGGTTACCAAGGGTTAACGGTGGTGCGAAGCATAGATGCGGCGGCCGACTCCTTCTCCTTTTCTCTCCCCTGGGACCCGACTGACGCGAATAAATATCGGTTCAAGCCATATTACATTCGGGTTGTAAAAGTTAAGCTAGATTCTGAGACGATTATTACTGGCTATATTGAAAAATTGGGATTTTCAACCGCCCCGGGAAACCGTTCAGCTAACATCCAAGGCCGCTCCGCTTCCGGAGTGATTATGGACTGGCACCCTGGCCCCCCTTTTGAACTCTCTGGCTTAAAATTTAATGCAATTTCTAAAACTCTCACCCAGTCCATTTATGACGGATACAATGTAGGGATAGCCTACGCCTCTCCGGACTTCGGCCCGATTCCTGAGGTCACAATCGATCCAGGCCAGACTATGTATGACATCCTTACGCCCCTTGCTTCAGCGCATAATTATTGGTCCCGACCTACTTCTGAAGGACGGCTTGAGTATTTACAATTTTCCAGTAATGCAGCCTCTGTGGCTACGCTCATAGAAGGGACGAGTCCGGTCAAAGAAATAACCACCAGCCACGACGTCACCAAACGGTTCCAGGAATATAGGGCCATAGGGGCGAGCGAAGGAGAACCCGAAGTCGCCGCCACAGTTTCGGACTATGAAACTCTTGGTATAGGTGTTCGTGGAAGACAGATAACGGCGCTCAGCCAACAGACGACAGATATCACTTCCGCTGCGAAATTCGCCCGAGCAAAAGCCGCAATTAATTCTTACACCTGTCAGATCAGTGTTGACGGGTGGCATTATAACGGAAACCTTTGGACTCCTGGGGAGATCGTTACCGTTCAAGCCCCGGGAGCCTATATCTGGAATCCCACCCGCCTGATTATAAAACAGGTAACTATGACCATAGACGAATCAGGCGGGCAGGTCTGTGCCTTGGATCTCGGAATTCCCGAGGCTTTCGACGGCACCGAGCCAAAGGATCTCCCATGGGATTAGAAAAAGTAACAGAATCCACTAATGCCACAAAAGGCTCGGCTCCCGGTCCTGCTGTGATACTTACCACGTCAGCCGCCGGAGATCAGGAACGCACAAGAGAGCTCTATCACCCTCCCGGCGTGAGGTCCGCCCCCACTCCTGAAGACCGGGCCGTCATTGTTCCGGTCGAGGGAGGAGTAAAAGTCGCTGTAGCTACCCACAACTACCGGATTGCCCTGGAAGTCTCCGCCGGGGAAACGGTGATTTATTCCACTAAGGCCGACGGTTCTGAGGTTAAGGCAAAAATCAAGCTAGACGCCGAGGGAAATGTCGCGATCAATGACGGTGGGAAAGCTGCCGCCCGGCAGACCGACGAGATACAAAGCACATCTGCGGAAGATCCGACTTTTTGGACCTGGATTACTGCGGTGACTTCGGCCCTCTCCTCTTTGGGATACGTCACGACCCCGCCCTCTTCCCTGACCGGGAAGATCACCGGCGGCTCTGAAACTGTGGAGGTGGGCGATTGAAGGATTTACAACTTGTTTATTCTGATGGGGCTCCTGACATTGAGGTCGTTAATGGGATGCCTAAGATGTCCGGCGGTCTCAGTAACGCCGTTTACCTCTCTCTTTTCGTCAGCGAGTGGTGGGGGAACTCTGAGAGCGAGACAGAGGAAAAGTTTATTTCGGAAATTCCCGAAATATTAGTTTCCAATCCTCTAACGAACCAGACCCGGCTCAACATCATCGAGGCAGCGCAAGAGTCTCTTTCCTGGATGATTGACCTCGGGATTGCCGCTGAAATTGAAATCACTGCCAGCATCCCTTCAAAAGGGACTCTTAACCTGGCCGTAGAAATAACAGAACCCGAACAGGATGAATCTACAAATTTCACCTATGCCCTGAACTGGGACGCACAGGAAGTATTTATGAAGGAGGAAGAATGAGCATACCTACCGCCTCGGAACTCCGAGATCAGATTCTGACTGACTTTGAAGCTAAAGTCGGGCAAGAAGTTCCTCTTCTGGCGAAATCGGTTTTCCGGATAATCGCCACCACTGTGGGAGGGCTCCTTTATCTGATCTATCGGTATGGCGCATGGATTAGGGAACAGATTTTCACCTCTACCATGGACAGCGACGCTCTTGAATTGCGGGCCGCTGAGTATGGCATGAGCCGCACCGCCGCCACTAAATGGATCGGCACGGTTGATCTGACTGGAACGGACGATACTGTGATTGCATCAGGAACTCTCTTCCAGTATGACGGAACCGTGTACCAGACCACGGAAGCGGTAACGATTTCCGGAACGACCTCTGTCGGCATGGAGTCTTTGGATACGGGCGACGATGTGGACCGGATCGAAGGAGACACACTGGAAATAGTTACCCCTCAGACCGGAGTTGACAAAGAAGCAGCAGTCACCGCTGTCAGTCAGTCCGGTGAAGACGCCGAAGGGGATACTTCTTTCCGTTCCCGAATAATGGCCCGTCAAAGCCGAACACCTCAAGGAGGGGCTGCCGCCGACTTTGTTTCCTGGACCAGGGAAGTTTCAGGAGTAGTCAAAGCCTTTGCTTTCAACACCGGTTCAGGAGAGGTTACAGTTTACCCTCTTGTAGGCTACGGCTCTGACGACCGGCTCCCGGATGAATCCAAGCTTGAAGAAGTTAAGGAATATGTCGGATCGAACGAAAGGTGCCCCTTGACTGCCTCGGTTTCTGCGGCCGCTTTAACGGAGGTGGTGTTTAATATCACCGTGACCACCTTGAACCCCGATTCTACTCTCCTCCGGGAAGCGATTGAAACCTCCTTAGAAAACTATCTATTAGGGAGGTACCCAAAGCAGTACACCGACGAAGCAGACCCGACGAATATCATATCCATTGCGGAGATGCACAAAGAGGCCTTTGACGCGGGAACGTCCTTTGTCGCCCTTACCGTGGATATAGAAGGCGGCTCAACAGGGATCACCGGGTACACTCTGGGGGATAACGAACTGGCCGCACTGGGGACGATCACATGGCCATCGTAAAAAAGGCGCTCTATTCGCTGCTCCCTGACATAAGCTTCGGGGCTTATCTTAACGCCCTGTTTGATGCCATTGCCGCTTCTGCCGAAACGCTCAGGGAATATCTCCAGGAAACGATTGCCGAGAGCAACCCCAGTACGGCAGATGAAACCCTGGACGAATGGCGCTCTGCTTTGGAAGTTGACGACGCCCTGGGGAATGATGCTCTTGTGGGAACCTATGCCTCAACAGGAGGACAGTCTTACAGCTATTTGCATGAGCAGCTTCAAAGCGAATACCCGAATATCGTTCTTACTGTTACTGGGGTTTTTGCCTACACTATTTCGGGGTACGTAAATACCTCTTCTGATTTTTTGAGAGTTCAGGCACTGGTTGATCGCCTGTTTCCCTTGTACGACGTTTGCACCTATAACGTCACGACCCTGTCCGGTTCATCGGTCGCTAGATGTGGACTCGGAATCACAGGAGCTGCCATTACTGGCAATTTGGAGGAAGACCAATGACAAGAACAACTGCAGCTGGAAGCGTTGATAATCTTTATGTTGACGAAGACCTAGAAAATGAGATTCAAGGAACGTCCCTGGTCGCAGAAGACCGGAACGCCATACAGGAAGAGCTGCTCGCTATCATCGAGGGTGCTGGGCTCGAACCCTCGTCAAGTAATCTGGCCCAGGTCTGGGCAGCTCTAACGAAAGGAGCCGGGTCTAACGTAGACGCAGATAAGCTCGATGGGAAAGAAGGAGCAGATTACCTGGACGCTTCCAACCTAAACGCCGGAACAATTCCCTCTGACCGCCTCTCCGCCTCTATCCTTCTGGAGCTTTTATTGACTGTGGACGGTTCCGGATCGGGCCTGGATGCAGATAAACTGGACGGAGCTCAGAAAGACACGGATACCTCGCTTTCTGGAGATTCAGACAGTTCGATTCCTACGGAAAAAGCAGTTAAAACCTATGTGGACGCCCATAAGAACAACACGTCAAATCCGCACTCAGTCAGCCGATCGCAGCTTGGAGTCAGTGCAAGCGAGATTCAGGAAGAAGTTGATAGCGCCTTGGAAGATGGGAGTATTTGCCCCTTCGCCGTGGGAGCATATAAGATCCAGTTTCCCGGTGAGTCAGCACCGGGAACACTATGGTCGGGAACAACCTGGTCGGCTCAGTTTGAAAGTGAAGGAATCTTTTTCCGTACTCCTGGCGGATATGCCTCTTCGTTTAATAGCGGAATTCAGATGGATGCTATGCAGAGGATTACAGGATCAATCAATGTGGCTGCAGGGAATGCCGGCCCCCTCAGATCAGACGCAGATTTATCTGGTGTTTTTTCTTCGGGAAGCACGACATACGACAGTTTTGACACCTCATCTGCAGATGGTGTTGAATTAGATTTTGACTCTGCTGATTCTACTAGCCCTAATAGTGCAAAAACAAACGATTACGAAACCAGACCGAAAAACCGAACAATCCGTGTCTGGAAAAGGACGGCATAAATGGAATTTATCAAAGTTGAAGACGGAAAAATCGTTGATTATATCTCTACTTCCACCGCTCCCGAAGGAGACGAATATATCGAGATGAACGATGCGACGTTTGAGGGATTTGTCGGCCAGAACCTTGACCGGATAGATCTGGAAAACGGTGGAAAAATGAAAACAGAAGAGCAGCTCCTCGAAGAGGGGATCATCGAAGACAACCGGGGAACATACTACAACACGGCAAACGGAAAAGCCCTTGTTATATCAGACCTCGATCAGGCTGTCCCCGAAGGTTACACTGCCGAAATTCCCGAGGGGGATTATCCTAAATGGACTGGAGAGGAATGGGTTGACGCTGGAACGCCCCCCGCCACTCTTTTTTCTCCTATTTGGGATCCCGAAAACGGCTGGACAGAAGGAAACGAGAATATCACTGATGACATGAAAAAAGCTAAAAGGAAGTCACTCTTAAACGATTATATGCTCGACCTTATGGAAGAAGGGACCTACTCCGTGGAAGCCATGGAAGAAAAAGCTTTAGAGCTGAAAGAAAGCATCAGCTAGAGGAGGAATAACCCTATGATACTTCAAAACGATAAACGGATAAAAACCAAATGGATTCACAAAGAAGGATGTGCGACTATGGCGGTCCTCTGGTATCTCAACAAAAAGAAAGGGCTCCAGATGAGCCCTGAATTGGTGGATCAGTATTTTGAAAGGCTTAAGGATTTTGGAGCTTACACTGATAAAATGCTGATCGACTGGCGAAAGGCTTTTAGGGCTTTTGGTAGTAATGTATTTGTGAGCTATAACCCGATTGATTATAGGCTTGCACCTGGAGAGTTCGCTATAGGCGAGTGGTATAACCCAAAGACCAGATTTACCCATTTCACAGCGGTTGATGGAGTCCCAGGAAATTACATTTGTACTTACGATCCTCTTGGAGAATCGGTGACAGTCCGGGACGGATATTTGAAAAGGCTCCGGGTATTCCGGGAAGCAAAATGAGCTTAACCAACAAGGACAGGCTAAGAATTGGGACGACTCAGAATGTGGGGTCATTCCATATAGGGCCGATTCCTGTAGAAGAGTATCCCAGGGAGGGGGAAGAAGTGGGACAAGATAATTTTGAGAGGTTCCAGGACGAGGAGTTTAAACGAGAGTTTTACAGTATGACCGCCCGCCTCTTTGGAGTGGGTGGAGATCCGGGTGTTTTGGATGAAATACGGGACTCCCTTAAGGAATCTCTGGCGAATCAGCGTGACCTCAAGGAGGAGGTGGCCGAACTTAAGACTCAATTAAAAGTTGAAGTGGCTCAGGAGAAATCTTGTCGGGAAAAAGAGGATACTCTCATCCGGGCAAAAATTGAAAAACTGGAAGAGGATCTGGACGCCGTGGGAGAAATTGCTCGATCGGTCAGGGACAGGACGGGAAAGTTCTGGGGGAAAGTACGTGATGCGATTATTCCTCTGATAGTCCTTGCTGTTCTCGTTCTACTCGTCCTGGGAGTACAGGCTTACCTTGACCAGGGGCGCCGGATTCACGACCCTTTGGCAACACCTCCACCGGTGGCTCTTGTTGAACCCGTGAAAGTCCGGAAGATTGAAAAAGTGAGGATATTATTATGAATAGAGTTCCGGGAGAAAAAAGAAAGCTTTCCGGTGTGATCTGGAAGGCTCTGGCCGAAAAAGGAAAGATCGCCACCATTATCGGGCTGGCTCTGGCTTTACCGTTCAATGCCTGGGTACTGTGGATGTTCTTTTCTGGCTTACCGGTATCGGAGGATAGCCTGTGGACTATGGCGATTATGAACGCAGTGGGAATGTTCTGGTTTATGCTGCCGTCATCCATCGTCTTGAAAAGCAAAGTGATGGTTCTTGAGGTGAAGGATTAGGGAGGGAATTAATGTGGAAATCAAAATTGCTTTTATTGTGCTGTTTATTGGTGTTGTCTTTTTCGGTGCAGCCGTTATTCTCCGACGGCGTAACTCTAACAGACGAGGAACACAAAGAACTATTGACCTTGCAGGAGACGCAGGAAATAGCGCTGATCGAGCAAGCCGAGACAATCAGCAGCTTGGAGAACGAATTGAGTCAATTGAAGACGGAATCGAGCGCAGCCAAGACCTTGCAGGAAGTGCAGCAGACGACAATCGAGACGCTTTGTCTGCAAATCGACGCTCTCAAGAAATCCTTAGAAGGGCTAAATCCAGATCCGGAGATTAGTGTTCATGCTGGGGGATTCTATGCAGATGATGGCCCCGGGGTTTATGCCGGGGTTTCGTATAGGTTTTGATTTTACTCCTGGGATAAGATTGAATCAATCAAGTCGGCCTGGCCGCTGTGATCCATAGCATCTCCATGAGTATAAATATCTTGTACCCCAGAAGAGGACCACCCCAAAGTTTCTCGGATCTTATCCCGGGAATACCCCTTGTCTAAAAGCTGAGTATTAGCTGTATGTCGCAAACTGTGAGGTGTAATATTCCTGGAAGCATAGTCAATATTAAGCCGTTCCAATGGCCAGCGAAAATTCTTTGACCACCAAGTTCCAGAAAAATGAGACCCGCCCAACTTTCCTCTAAACCTCTTCTGATAGCAAAAAACAAAGTTATCAGGTTCCGGGAATTTCGTTTCTTTCTTCCACTCTTTTAATTTATTCATTGTGAAGGAAGGGACCGGACACCCCCGGCGCTTGCCTTTTTTGGGATCACCTATAGTATGTTCTTTATCATTAACGGCTTCTACAATCAGAATAGCTGACCGATCAAAGAGAACTGATCCCCAACGAAGCCCCAGTAGTTCCCCTTTTCTAAGCCCGCAAGAATAGACCAGGAGAAAAGCAAGAAACGCCTGTTTTGTTTGCCATTCCCCTATTCCCTCCTGAGGGAAAAGAACCCGGATCTCATCCATAGAGAAAACACCTTTCTCCTTTGGCTTATCCTTAATGTCCCCCATACCGGCCCCTGGATCATATGGTATATCCCCCATCCTGGCCGCATAGGATATATTCTGCTTTACAATCTTAAAAGCTTTTCTGGCTGTGGAGCAAACACCTAATTTATGAACTAACCTTTCTCTATATCGGAGAAGATCCCCGTGGCTAATTTCCTTCATAAGTGTTCCGGAAAGGATCAAATCGCTAATGACATGGTTCTCATATATCTTGCGATATTCATTCATGTAGGTTTCATTGAGAACTTTACCTTCTGACCTTACAAAGCTTTGATAATGGCATTTTCCTGAGATCATATAATTTTTTGTATAATCCTCAAAAGAGCCGGATATGGCCTGAGACGAAGAGTTATTCTTCAATTCATTGATCAGATCAAAAGTTTTCTGAGTCGCTTCGGATTTATTCCTTGCTTTAACTGTCTTTCGTTGGTGTTTCTTATATACAGATTCCGGGAGGCCAGAAGCCTCAGAAATTGAATACTGAAAGTACTTAATTTTCTTACCGTTATATGTTCTCGTCTTCTCCCAGACGGTGAAGGGTTGCTTCATTTTTTGCCTTTTTTTTGCCTAGTTTCTCATATAACTATATGATGATAACTAAAAAAGGGCAATAAAAAACCGCTTTCAACGAGCTGAAACCCGTATAAAAGCGGTTTAGATGTACGCCCAAGAGGATTTGAACCTCTGACCCACGGCTTAGAAGGCCGTTGCTCTATCCAGCTGAGCTATGGGCGCATATTGATGTCGGGATAGCAAGACTCGAACTTGCGATTTCCTGCTCCCAAAGCAGGCGCCTTAGCCACTAGGCTATATCCCGCCTCTTTCATCGAGTCGTTATTATAGAGACATAGATAAAAGGGGTCAATAGATTTTTCATAATTTTTGTTGATTTTTATTATAGGCCTTTTGCCCCCCTCAGTAATCGCCGGGAAAGGGATTTTTTAATTGACTTCACCATTCTTATTCCTTATTCTTTAAATGAACGTTGTATGATATCCGTTTTCTATTCATGAGGAGGTTTTTCATGTTCCAAATATACCTTTTAACAGTTCTTGTAAACTGTCTGGCCGGTTTTATTATCGCCGGCTCCTTTTTCCGTGATAAACAGGAATTGTGCGGGAGTTTCCTGGATCTTTTTAGCGCTCCCAATGCCAAATTATCCGTGGCTCTTGTAACATTGCTGGTGGGGATTATTTCTCTTTTTAAGGTATCCCCCACGGACATCGTATTCATAGGGGACCTCCTCCCTTCGGCCGGTGCCATTATCGGCGGGCTCGTTCTGGGCTCCTACGCTCTGAGTGAAAAAATGGAAGAGCCCCCCCGCCTCGTGGCTTTCCTTATGAATGTAACCGACGCAATTTCCACTCCTCTTGGACTGGTTATTATGATTATCGGCCTGCTTCACGCCATTATTCCCACGGCGGTAATTCTTTAAATGCCCGTAAGAAAGTCAATTGCCGGCATTGCCCGCAAAGGGAATACCTACCTTATTATGAAACGGAAGCCCGGCGGTTCCATGGGCGAAACCTGGGAGTTCCCCGGCGGCAAAGTGGAGGGTGACGAATCCTTCGAAGAGGCCATGCACCGGGAGTGGCTGGAGGAACTTGAAGTTGATATAGCCATGGGCGATGAGCTGGGCCAAGTCAGTTTTAGCAATAAAGGGCAGGAGTATCTCCTATTCGGCTTTTACGTAGAACCGGTAAGTGAAGAGTGGATTCTCCATGAACATACCCGCTTTCTCTGGGCTACCAAAGAAGAGATTCTGGCCCTGCCCCTTTCCGACTCGGACAGGGATTTAGCGGCCTACTTGCCCTGATTGTAGCGGTTCACATCGTTTCCCACAAAAAAGGAAACCAATCCATTGCCCTGTTCGGGAGCTTCTTGCCCTTCTTCAGGCCGAATTATCCCTTTTGTATCTATCTCCTCTACAAAGATTTCGCCTGTCCTCTCATCGGGAACTTCCTCATTGTTAAGATAGGCTTTGACATCTTCCAGAAATTCCTTGTGGGGAGAGAGAGCGAATCGACCGTAGCATTCTCCGTTTAAGAGAATATCCCGGTGGGGATAAAAACGGGGCGAAAGGGAGTCGATTAATTCGGCAAAAGTCTCCCGCACTCCTCCGTAAAAGGCCAAATTGGTTTCCAATAACACAAGATTATACGATTCGCGGTAATAGATCTGATAAACCGCACTTTCTGCTGGAACCTTATTACGAATGAGGTATTTTTCCAGCCGGTAGTAGGGGGACCAGCGAAGCTTATAGTAGGAGTCTTCCCCTCGGATTCGACGATGTATGGCGTAGGTTTCAGTCATGACTTACAGGTTAGAGGCACACTCCTCTTAGGTCAAGCTCTGAATCTGTTATTTTGTTGACAATTCGGTGAGGCTGATCAATAATGAAGCAAAATGGAGGAAAAAGCATGGATACGGTTATTCAAAGATTTATTAAGGTAGCGACAGAGTGCTCCGGTAAAAAGGCCCAGTTGAGTAAGGACGGGCAGGGGGAATTCCGACCCACCACCTACGGAGAGCTTCTGGACCAGGTTAAAATGGCTGCCGCCGGATTCCATAATTTTGGGGTAAAACGGGAAGAGTCGGTCGGTTTTATTTGTGACAACCGCCAGGAATGGGCTGTGTGTGACTTTGCCCTTCTCTCCCTGGGAGCCCATGACGTTCCCCGGGGGACCGATATTATGGGGGGCCCCATGGCTCAGATTCTGGGTATCCCCGAATGTGAAAAGGCCATTCTCGAAAACGAACAGCAGCTGGACAAACTCATGACGATTAAGGACGATCTGCCCCAGCTCAAGACGGTCTTCCTGATTGATACTCCCGCCGACGAAGAAGGGGCCCGCAAGAAGGCTAAAGGAATAAAGCTCCACAGTTTTGAAGAAATTATGGCCGTTGGAGAAAAATTCCTGGGAGAAAATACCGACTTTTATGATAAGGAAGTGAGTCAGGGATCTCCCAAAGATATTGCCACTATCATTTTTACTTCCGGAACCACCGGCGATCCCAAGGGGGTTATGCTGACTAATGAATCCTATGTCCTTCAAAGCGAGGGGATTCATCAAAATATCCATATTTCCGAAGACGAGCAGTGGATGACAATCCTTCCTATCTGGCACTCCTTTGAGCGGGCCATAAACTATGTGGTCTTCCTGAACAAAAATTGCGTGGCCTATTCCAAACCGATTGGCCAGGTACTGGTAAAAGACTTCCAGGCGGTAAAGCCCACTATGATGACCGCCGTTCCCCGAGTCTGGGAAGCCCTCTACAACGGTATTATGCGGAATGTACGGGCCAAGGGTGCCTCAGCAGAAAAGCTGATGAACTTCTTCCTGGCCAATGCGGGTCGTCACGAATGGCTCAAACGTAAGATTTTAGGGCGTAATTTTCAGTTTCACAGGCCTGTCCCCCTGCTCAACCCTCTTCTTTTCGCCCTTCCCTACGCTCTTCTAACCCCCATCCGCGCTCTGGGAAATATTCTGCTTTTTAACAAGGTTAAGGAGTCCATGTTCCCCAATTGGTTTGTGGGTATCTCCGGGGGCGGCGCCCTCCAGCCCAAGGTGGACCAGTTCTTTGCCGCCGCCGGGATTAACCTGGTGGAAGGCTACGGCCTTACCGAGTCGGGCCCGATTATCTCCGTGCGGGAAGAGCACGATCCCGTGGCCGGCGGTGTGGGTGTACCCCTTCCGGCAGTGGAAATAAAAGTGGTCGATGTGGAAGACGGAGACCGGCCGGTTAAAGCCGGAGAGCGGGGTGTTCTTATGGTAAAGAGCCCCCAGGTGATGACCGGCTACTACGGCAAGCCCGATTTGACTGCCAAAG
The DNA here is from genome assembly GCA_028533045.1 of Spirochaetales bacterium. Lineage (GTDB taxonomy): Bacteria > Spirochaetota > Spirochaetia > DSM-2461 > DSM-2461 > SZUA-368. Next base: position 40,046 of record JAQQAP010000006.1, read on the forward strand.
TGATTCGCAACGGCTGGCTCGATACGGGAGATATCGTTGTGGTGGACCGCAGGGATAATATTGCCATTGTGGGACGATCCAAGGATACCATTGTTCTTTTGGGCGGGGAAAATATCGAGCCCGTACCTATCGAACAGAAGATCTGCGACTCCCCCTATATAGAAAACGCCGTTGTTCTGGGCCAGGACTGCAAATACCTGACGGCCCTCATAGTTCCCAACTTTGAAATGGTGGAGGAGTTTGTGAAAAAGAACAATATTTCCTACAACGATACGGCCCACGTAGGCGATGTGCCGGAAGTTAAGGAACTTCTTAACGGAGAGATTTCCCAGCTCGTTTCGGGTAAAAACAACTTTGCCCCCTTTGAGCGGATTTACCAGTTTACCGTACTCCATAAGAGCTTTGAAGTGGGAGAAGAGCTCTCCTCAAAAATGGAATTGCTCCGGCCTTTTATCTATAAGAAATATGACAAGGAAATACATGAACTTACCAAATAAAGAATACACTCTTTTCTCTTGCATTTAATACATTCAGGTACTAAGATTATAAGATATCTGTCAGGAGCGTTTTCATGAATGAAAAAGGTTATTTTCTAAAAAAAAACGGCTATGAAATGGACCGGGATTCGGACAATTTCATCAACACAGATTTAAAAAACATTTTTACATTGGATTATCTTTATGACAATCCTATTAATAACATTAAAAAAGACCATGAATCTTCCGATTCATCCCAGTTCCAGGTTTTTACCGAAGGTACACCCTGCCCGGAGATGACTGAGGAACTGGTACGCAAGTATAATTTGTGATTAAAAACGAGAAATGTGAAACCAATGTACTTCTTCCCCTAGCCAACCCGGAGACGAGCGGTCTTCTTATAGATCTGGTTAACCGGTTAAACAAAGAGGAAACAAAAGTACTTCTTATGAAGCTGGTTAACAAAGAAGAGGAAAAGGCCGAGGCCCTGGCTCTTCTGGACCGGAAGGAAAAGCTTCTCAAGGAGACATTTATCGTAAGCAAACAAGTCCGAACCGAGAAAAGACCGGACCGGGGGATTCTCAAAGCCGCCCGGGAGTGCCGTGCCGGTTATCTTGTACTCGGTTGGCATGGAAATGACGTAAAAAACAGCGACAAGGGGCGTGTTCTGGATCCCATCCTCCGTAAAGCCCCCTGTTCTGTCCTTATTGGTAAAAGCCTTGAACTTATTTCGGAGCGTCCCAGACAAATTCTTGTCCCCCTTACGGGAGTAAAAGAGAGTGATGTGCAGGCTTTGAAAACGGCCGAATCTCTTCTGGACCCGGTCTACGGCGGACGCATTACCATTCTTTATTTCAACCAATCTCCTATTCGCCTCACTCACATTAATTTTCTTATGACCGAAGTTCTAAGCCGAACAAATATAAGGCTTGATGGGATCGCCTCCAACAGCGAAAAACCGGTCAAAACAACGATTCTCCAATCCCGGGAGTTTGATGTTACAGTCTCCGGTCTTATTGAACCCTGGCTATTCCGCCGGGGAAAAGCCTCCTTTTCCGAACGGATTGCCCTGGAGTCCACCGGCGCCATGATAATGGTCCGTACTCCCCGCCCCGTCCGCTCGCGAATAAACTTTTTCATGTAATACTAAAATAGTAGTCATTGACTAAACGCCTCCCTAACCGATATACTGCGCGGTAATTATTTTTACAGAAACAAGAAGGAATAATATGTCCCTACCAACTAAAGATGTATTGAGTAAGCTCGATCTAAGCGGAATTGACAAGGCCGAAAGAAGCGGAAGCAAGACTCTGGCTTTGGCCGTGATGGCAGGAGCCTTTATCGGATTCGCCGCCCTTTTGGCAACCACTTCCGCCACGGGCTGGTCCATTGAGGGAGCCGATGTTTTTTACGGTCCCAAAAAGATTCTCTTTGGAGCCGTTTTCAGCACCGGGCTCATGCTCGTTCTTATTCCCGGAGGAGACCTTTTTACGGGAAATATTCTTATGACCCTGCCCCTTTTCAAACGGGATATTTCCGTTGGCAAAATGCTGCGTAACTGGCTTCTCGTATGGGGTGGAAACTTCATTGGCGCCCTTCTCCTGGCATGGATTGTAGCCGGCCCGGCAGGATTAATGGCGGGGAAAGTGGGCGAAACAGCCATGAAGGTAGCTGCTGCCAAATGCGGACTTACAGGTATTCAGATCTTCAGCCGGGCCGTTCTGGCCAACTGGATCGTTTGTCTAGCCGTTATGATGGCTTATAGCGCTAAAGATACGGCCGGTAAGATCTGGGCGATATTTTTCCCCATTATGGGATTTGCCGCCGTAGGATTTGAACATAGCATTGCCAACATGTACTTTGTTCCCGTAGCCCTTTTTACAAAGATAGCCCAGGGAACGGACCACTACCAGGCCCTAACCGCTGTGAACGGGATTAGAAACATCCTTATCGCTACGGTGGGAAATATTCTGGGTGGGGCCCTGCCCGTGGCAGCCTTCTACCACAGAATTCACCGCTCCGAAGAGGAAGAGGTATAAGTTAAATCATGGGCTGGAGAAGGAAGCTGAATTTTTCTCTTAATGCTTCCATAGCTCTCCAGTCCCGATTTGATGTATCAAAAAGGATATAGCCTATTTTTTCCTTTCCCGTAAAGAGGGCCTGAACTAAAAAGCTAATAGTCCTGTTCTCATCATAGAATTCATCAGGTAAAAGCCGTTCCGTGGGGAAAAGGATACCCTCCGTCCCAATGGGAAAGCGTCTGTTCCCTCTATAAGCCATGATCAAGCGGGATTGAGACATGGGATTATCTCTGTCTTCAAAGAGGCAAACATAGCACTCATCAACTCCCAGGGAAGGAAAGTACTCCACCGCCAGATCAAGAAGAAGGGCGAAATCATTCTCTCCAATAAGCCTCTCGGACATTTCCATCAGGTCATCAATACGGCTCTCATTAAATGTTTTTTTACAATAAAGATCGGCTTGTATAGATTTTTCTGAAATCGTGCGCAGTATCTCCGCCACATTTCTCCAGTAAATCCTCCAGGGACTTTCCTGGGGCAAAAGTTCAATCATGCTGGCCATAAGATAATTCCCCGCCCTTGCCACTCTCTTTTTCAGAGCAAAGGATCCCTGGGTACGGTTAATTATCCGGCACCAGAGTTCAATAGGGGAGATCTCCTTTTTACCGGAGGTTTCCCTGCAAAATTGGTCAAAAAATTCAGAGAGCCATATATTTAGCAGTTCTTTTTCCGTATGGGATGTACAGAGGATCTCTTCCATAATCCCTGTTACGGGGGAATCCTTTTTCTTTATACGATGAAAAGTTTCTGTAGGAGCAGAAAGGGGTTTAAGCTTGGCAAGATCGGTATTACAGCCGCATGTCTGCCGGAGAATTAAGCGGGGAGGAGTATGCTGCTTTAGTTTAACCTTCTTTCCCAACAGCTGTTTATGACATAACTCGGCGGCCCGCCGTCCGTTTTCTTCAAAGGATTGGCGAACCGTAGTCAACTCCCTATAACGGCTGTAGACCATATCGTCATAACCTACCACGGCCAATTTTTGAGGAACGGGAATATTATTCTCCCTGAGAGCCCGAAGTGCCCCAAGAGCCTGGGTGTCGTTGGAGCAGACCAGAACATCGATTTCTTCCAGCCCCCCTCCCAATAGGGAGGTGACGGCATTATAGCCATCCTCATCGCGAAACATGCCGGGGAAAATGTACTCCGGACGTATGTCAAGTTCCTTCTCTTCCAATTTCTCACGGAAGATCTGAAATCGTCTCTCACCGTCTTCATTTCCTTCTCCTCCCCGGATAAAGGCAAAGCGGGTATAGCTGTGAACTTCAATAAGATGATCCATAAGAAGGGACATTCCTTCCCTGTTATTATGATGAATGAAGGGGATGCCCGGCAACTGGTCCCCCAGGGTGACACAGGGATGGGATTTAAGCTGGGGCAGCATTTCTTCCAAAACTCCCGTTCCCGAAAGATTGCAGAGCGAAGCCGAGGCAAGGACCAAACCGTCCGGACGTCCCTCCCGGGTAAAATCCAATAGAATGTTACGGGGCTGTTCTGTTTTCCAGGGGGAGTTGAGACGACCGGTAACGTAGATTTGAGAGCTTAAACCGTGATCCTCACAGTAATCGGTAAAGCCGTTAAGCAAGTCCCTGTGATAATCGGTCCCCATCCAGTCAATGATCAGACCTAATGTGAGCCCTGTAGTTCTTTTCATGTTTCCAAACTCCCCTACCCTTTCTTAACTATAATTATCGTCTGTCAAGGAGGATTTGGCAACATCTTTCTCTATTTGATTTATGAATCAAAAATCCAGCTTTTCCATCCGGTTTACGGCGCCCCAGATCAGTTTGGCCTCCTGGCGGCCCCTTTATGCCCATTTACGCGGTAATAATATTTAGTAAAACACTTGACATTTAAGTTCAAAAGCGGCATTAATTAGGCATTCTTAACTTTAATTGCTCAACTTACCTTGACAGGAGTGCCATCTATGAAAGGTCTTATAATCTATTCCACCTTAACGGGAAATACAGAAAAAGTCGCCCGGAAAGTTCATTCATCATTTCACAATGATGAAGTCGAATTAAAGGCCATTTCTGACAAGGTTAATCCCGGTGATTATGACTGGATTATCAGCGCCTACTGGGTGGACAGGGGAACGGCGGATAAAAAAACCTTAGCCTTTTGGGACAGTCTCTCCGGCTGTAGAGTGGGTACTGTAGGTACTTTGGGAGCCTATCCCGATTCGGACCATGCCAAAAATGTGATGGAAAGAGTAGAGAATTACCTTTGCAAAGAGAATATCTACCTTGGCTCTTTTCTTTGTCAGGGGAAAGTGGACCCCCGCCTTACGGAAAAGTTTAAGGATCTTCCCGCCGACCATCCCCACGCCATGAACGAGGAACGGCGAAAAAGACATGAAGAGGCGGCTAAACATCCTGATGAAAGGGATTGGGAAAATGCGATTTCCGCAGTTAGAACTATGGTGAGCGCCCTATGACACAAATCGGAAAGAAACAGTTACCCCTGTTATTTCTGACTCTTACGGTTCTATTGTTATTTTTGGGCCTGAATGTGGGCAGCGTTCCGGTTAGGGTAAGAAATATTTATGAATTGCTGTTAAATCTCTTTAACGGAACAGGCTTGAGAGAACTCAAATCCGAACCGATTTATCTTATCCTTTTTAATATTCGCCTTCCCCGTATGATAATGGCTCTTCTTGTTGGGATGATGCTCTCCTCTTCGGGAGTCGTCGTTCAAGCTGTATTTGGCAATCCCCTGGCCGATCCTTATCTTATAGGAATAAGCGCCAGTGCGGTCACCGGAGCTGTACTCGCCTACTGGATGGGCCTACCCGATCTCTATTACGGCTTCTTTGCCTTTTTCATCTCCCTGGGAGTTACTTTTCTTATATTTCGCCTCTCCCTAAGGGAAGGTAGGGTTAATACAACCATGCTGCTTATCATAGGAATAGCCCTCTCCTCCTTTATGGGGGCCTTTACCTCATTTGCCATGTACTCCATTGGAGAAGATTCCTACCGAATTACGGTTTGGCTTATGGGATATCTGGGAAGCGCCACATGGAACCGAGTCTTATTGCTCCTTCCTCCTCTTGTTCTGGCGGTAGCCTATTTCTACTATTATCGTCTGGATCTGGACGCCCTGGTGAATGGAGATGAGACAGCCCACTCCCTGGGAATAAATACGGGACAGCTTAAAAAAAGGCTTCTTGTGGGAGCCAGCCTCATAGCCGCCTTCTCTGTAGCTTTCACGGGGATGATAGGTTTTGTCGGACTAATCATCCCCCACATTATCCGTTTGATATTTGGAAACAGCCACAAGTATCTGATCCCCTTCGCCGCTGCGGGAGGAGGAATATTTCTTCTTGCCACCGACATACTGGCACGGACCCTATTGGCTCCTGTAGAGATCCCCATTGGTGTTGTTACGGCTTTTTTTGGAGCGCCTTTTTTTATTTTTCTGGCCCTGCGCGCTAAGGGAGGTCGAATATGATTGGGATAGGAGTGGAAGACCTCTGCTTTTCCTATGGACCACGTCCCATTCTCTCCCACATTAACCACCACTTCCCCCAAGGGAAAATTACCGCGTTGGTGGGCCATAACGGCTGTGGGAAGTCCACATTGGTAAAGAATATTCTCGGCTATCTTAAACCTTCTCAAGGCAGGGTTCATTTCCCGTCACATGAAAAGATCAAAGACATCAGCAAGATAGTCAGTTTTGTTCCCCAGAATGCCCCTTTGGACAGAAGCGCATCGGTCTACGATTCGGTTCTCATGGGACGGCTTCCCCATCTGGAAAGTCGCTGGAGCGGATTCTCCCGTAAGGACCACGACAAAGTGGAAAATGTCCTGAATCGACTGGGTTTGGAAGAGCTGGCCGAACGGTCGGGAAGTAACCTTTCCGGAGGGGAGAGACAGAAGATTCTTTTGGCCCGTTGCCTTGTCCAGGAAACCCCCATCATTCTCCTTGACGAAGCTACGGCCAATATGGATATCCACCACACGGTGGAAATGATGGAACTGATCGGCCATCTCTCCCGCGAACAGGGGGTAACGGTCATAACAGTCCTCCACGATCTAAATCTGGCCGTTTCCTATTGTGATGAGTTATTGCTCATGAGCCGCGGAAAAATCTGCTGCGCCGGCACAGCGGAAGAAGTAATAACAACAGAAAATATAAGTCTAGCCTACGGGGCTTCCCTTGAAGTCCGTTTTGATGAAGAAGGCCTCCCCTACCTCTTGCCGGGCAGGGGAAGGGTAAAAAGGAAACAGTTATGTATATAAAAGAGAGATTTCGTTCCCACCATGATGCGGAACATCGTCTGGGGAAACTGCTGGGGATAGAAGCCCATAGTAGAAAATCCGTCATGGAGTGGGACGAAGCGGCCCAAAAGCTAAAAAACGAAACACCCAAAAAAGGACGATGTATTTACTTCCACGTTCCCTTTTGCGATACCATTTGCTCTTTCTGCAACCTTAACAGAAGAAAAGGCATGGAGGATGAGGTAAAAAACTATGCAGATTATCTTCTGGAAGAGATAAAAAAGTATGCGTCCCATCCTTATGTTCAGGAAGAGGAATTCAATACGGTCTACTTTGGGGGCGGTACTCCCACCATACTAGACGAAGGGGCCCTGGAAAAAGTCCTTACCGCCCTTTTCAAGTACTTACCCATGGCTAAAGAGTGCGAAATAACCATGGAAAGCACCCTTCATAATTTAACTCCCTCCAAGGTGGAATTCCTCCAGGACCTGGGAGTAAACCGTCTTAGCCTTGGGGTACAGTCTTTCTCCGACCGGGGCAGGGAGATACTCAACCGCACCGGAGGCCGGGATTTCTGTATAGACCGAATTGGGACTTTTAGAGAAATATTCCACGGCACTCTGGGAGCGGATATTATTTATAGTTACCCGGAGCAGACCAAGAGCCAGGTATTGGATGACGCTTCGCTGATTCATGATTTGGGAATAGACAGCGTAAGTTTCTACTCCCTAATGATCCATGATAAATCTGTTTTGGGAGGAAAAATAGACAGGGGGGAAATTGTTTTTGACCGTTCCCTCAAGGAGGACCGGGAAAATCATAACTCCTTCTATAGCTATCTGACAAACAGAGGCTATGAACTTCTGGAATTATCCAAGCTGGTCAGACCCGGCCGAGACGAATACCGCTACATAAAAAACCGCTATGCCAACGGGGACGTCCTTCCTCTGGGTCAGGGCGCGGGAGGTCGACTGGGACTCTACCGTATCTACAATATGGCGCCGGGAAAAACAATGGTGTCTCCCCTGGATAAGGATTATGACCGTCTCCATCATATCTTGGGCTTCCTCCAGTACGGCTTATACGATCCGAATCACATTCTACCCTACTTAGGGCGTGACCTGGAGGAAGAGTACGGCAGTGACTTGAAAAGGTATGTGTCACAGGGTTTTCTGGAGCTGAAGCAGGGGGAGTACAAACTGACTCCCGACGGCATTTTCTGGGGAAACAATCTGGCTGTGGATCTTTTAGAAAAATACGGAAAAAGAATCTTAAAAGGCGAGGTGTGTTATGCATAAAATAAAATCGGTCCTTCTTATGGCTCTTTTACTGGCTTCGGGATTCCTTTGGGGAGAGAGCTCCTCTTCCCCGGACGGTGGGGATCTCAAAGAGTATGAACGGATTGTGGTTTTGTCTCCCGGCGTGGTGGAAACACTCTATCTAATAGGGGGGGAGAGCCATATTATTGCCATTGCCCAGAGCCGGGGAGGCATCTGGCCGGAAGAGAAAACGGCCCGACTCCCCTCCGTAGGCAATGTTTCCCAACCCAGCCTGGAAACTATTATCTCCTATAAGCCGGACCTGGTAATCCTTAATGGCATGAATCTCTCTTTGGGAGAAAACCTGGAAAGCCACGGAATAGAGGTTTATCTCCACGACGCCTCCTCCATTGAGGATATCCTCTCGGGAGTAGAGACTCTTGGTAAATTCAGCGGACGAGAAGAAGAAGCGGCTAATCTAGTAAGGGAGAAACGGGAAAGCCTTACACAATTACAGGAAGAACTGAAGGACCATCCTTTGAATCTTAAGGGGGCTTTCCTCTTCTCCGCCCGGCCCATTATGGGCTTCACCGGCCAAACACTCCCGGGGGAACTCCTTTCCCTTTTGGGGGTAGAGAACATTGCGGGACAACTGGATATGAACCAACCCATTCTTTCGGCCGAATATGTGGTGAGGGAAAATCCGGATTTTCTCTTTTGCGCCATGTCCATCACCAAAGCGGAAGATGTTACAGACAATAACCCTATTATTGCCACTACCCGGGCAGGACAGGAAAATAATATTGCCATTATCCCCTCCTCTCTTTTCCTTCGCCCTTCACCCCGTATTATAGACTCCCTTTTTAAACTGCGGGAGATGCTGGAGGAAATGGGATGAGTTTACTTGAAATACTTCAAAAGGGAGGCCCGGTCAACTGGGTGCTTCTGGGCTTTTTTTTCCTCTCCATGGTGATTGTTCTTGAAAGGTTATTCTATTTTTTCACCACAAGATATAAACGAAAAGACCTGAAAAACAGCAATTTAAGCTTACCCCTTAAATCCCAGCCCGGGCGTATGCGCCATGAAAGGGACCGGCTAAACGGCGCGGTGGAAGACCAAAAGCTATTGGAGATTCTGGGAGCCTCACTGGTAGAAGAGATGGAGCAGGGTCTCTGGTTTCTCTCCTTTGTTACCGCCTGTGCTCCCTCCCTGGGGCTTTTGGGTACCGTAATGGGACTGATAAAGGCCTTTCGTCAACTGGCGGCTGCAGGAAACCAGGTGGATATGCAACTCCTCTCCGGAGGAATCTGGGAAGCCATGTTAACTACCGCCTGCGGACTGGTCGTTGCCATTCCTGTCCTCTTTTCTTATCGCTGCTTCCGCAAAGTGGTGGAGAAACGCATAACCGACTTGAATAGTGAATTGAATCGGCCCGACGATAAGGACGAATCGATTTCCCGGGACAGCTACAATTATGCTTAATTTAAATAAATACCGCCGGGAAGATGACGAGAGTATGAATCTCATGCCTCTTATAGATGTAATCTTCATTCTACTCGTCTTTTTCATGATAACCGCCCGCTTCCAAAACTCCGCCATACCTTTGAATCTGCCCCGGGCAAACAGCGGCGTGCAGGAAGAAAAGCCCGCGATCCTGACCGTGAATGAAAATAAGACGATGGATCTGGACGGGATTCCTGTGAACGAAGAAGGGCTCGAAGCGGCCCTGATGAATCTTGTGGCCGGCCGGGATGAAGTACAGCTATCCCTGGCCTGTGATCGGGACCTTCCCTTCGGCTTTGTCGTTTTCCTTCTGGATACGGCAAAAATCGCGGGAATAGAAAATATAGGAATACGCTATGAGTCGGATAATCCTTAGCGCTGCCATAAACAGTCTTCTCCTTATAGGACTATTTCACGCCCATCTCTTTCAAAGCCACGCTGCGGCGATTGAAGGGGAAAAGGAAATTACCCTGAATCTAACTTGTTTTACCGAACCGCAGGCCGTAACGGAGACTGCCCCGTTGCAGCCAGAGCCTTCTGTACCGTCTAATCAGCCAATGGAGGATCCGGCCTGTCCCGTTAGTTCGGCTATTAAGGAACTGGCAGCCAAAAGGACCGATCCGGAAGAAATGGCTGAACAGCGGGAACCCCCTCCGGAAAACTCCAAGGAGAAGAATGAGAGGGAGGAAATAGAATCTGCCTGCAGCAATGGGCAGCCGGAAAAACAAGAAACGACCGAGAATCTTCCTGTTAATAGCGGCGAAAGGGATTACAAAATGATGATCCTCGCCGCTATAGGGGAGAACAAAATTTATCCTTCCGCTGCACGGGAGCGGAATCAGACCGGCACAGCACGGCTTCAGCTTGTGATTAATGCCAAAGGAAAGCTGGAGGAGTGCAGTCTACTGGAGACCTCCGGCTATCAGCTCCTGGATAAGGGAGCCATAAAATCGGTACAGAGGGCGGCGCCCTTTCCGAAACCGCCCGAGGGGAACGGGCCAACGGTAATCCAGTTCTATATGGATTATGAGTTGAATTAAATAATAGGAGAACTCTATGAAAAAAGAACTGGCAGGAGCCGTATTAATCCTGCTTGCAGCGACAGCTCTCTCTGCAGAAAATGAGACGGACCGAATCGTTATCAGCGGAAATAAAACCGTTCAAAACGCGGAAGACACGGTGGAAGCGGTGGAAGTCATCGATGAAGAGGAAATCAAGGAGATGGGAGCCCGCAATGTGGAAGAGGTCCTGGAAGGCGTATTGGGAATCACAATTTACGACCATCCCCAGTCGACTGTCATGCTTCAGGGTTTTGAAGGAGAATATGTTAAAGTCCTTGTGGACGGAATCGAAATCACCGGAGATATCGGAGGAGCCACCCCCATTGCCCAAATACCCGTTACCGATATAGAGCGGATAGAAATAGTCCGGGGAGCCTCATCGGTTCTATACGGTTCGGACGCCATGGGGGGAGTCATCAATATCATCACCCATACACCGGAAGTGAGCAAAAAGGGAGAAAATCCCCTAAAACTGAATTTTTCTCTTTTCCAGGAAGTGAGTAGCAACTCCCGGCTTTATGGCGGAATCTCAGGAAGCGTAAAAGCCACTCACCTCTATGCAGACCTCACAGCCAGTTACGATTACGACGACGGACTGTATGAGACAGAAGAAAATACCCTGGGGAATATGGTAGATCTCTACGACGTGGCCGCCTACCGCCTGGGCTATGGAAAAAGCCGGATAGGCTGGAGGGGCGACCGGGGAGATATCAGCCTTTTTGCCACCTATATGAATCGCTTCCAGGAGACCTCGCTCAGCAGCGAAGCGGGAATCAGCTACGACGATTCCCGGGTAGAACTGGGACTGGACGGGAGCCTTTCTCTTAACGATACCTCCGATATGAGCGGCTTCCTTACATGGAAAACCTACGACCATGATGTCACCGATATTTACTATAATTACGATACGGAAGAAGAAGAAACCAGTGCTTACGAAGATGTGGAAGGGGAATGGCGTTATCTGAAGGAAGTAGGCCTGTCCCATCAGATACTGACTGGCTTCAACGGCCGCTACGAATCCCTTGGCGGCGACAGCTTCGAAGGGGATACCTACGAAGCGAAATATGTGAGTTGGTACCTTCAGGATACATGGAACAAGGACAGTATGGACATCCTCCGTGTTGTTCCGGGAATTCGCCTGGATGTCTGCCCCCCTTCCTATGACGATGAAGATCTGCTTTACAAAGTCACCCCCAAAGTCAGTCTTCGCTGGGATCCCGCATCGGACTGGGTTTACCGCGTCTCCTACGGGATGGGATACAAAGTCCCCACCCTCAAGCAAAAATACTGGCGGTTTTTCCATGTCTCACCGTACAATTTCATGCTCGTGGGAAATCCCAACCTGGTACCGGAAACGTCCCATGGACTCAATACCTCCGTCGAATACGGACAGGCCCGGGGGTGGTCCTTCACCGGATCGGCCTACTTTAACTACCTCTTCGATATGATTACCACCGTAATCAGCGATGACGAAAGCGGTACCTGGACCTCCGATGACGGAACGACTACCGATTACATTTACATAAGAACCTATGAAAACAAGGACGAGGCAATTACCGCCGGAGTGGATGTTTCCGCCCAGTATGCCAAAGGGGGCTGGAAGGGAAGCATCGGCTACTCCTGGGGGCTGGCTAAATACAACGATGATGATACGGACGGTTTCGAGGACCTCTCCGGACGCAGCCCCCATCAGGTAAAAGGGGATGTGACCTATACCCTTCCCGACTGGAAGACCAAGGCCCGTCTCTCCGCCCAATGGCTGGCACCGGAACTGATTGACGAAGACGACGGCGGGTATTCTCCGGACTATTTTATGGTGGATCTGCGACTGGAACAGCCCTTCCTGAAAGACCGGCTTTCCCTCTACGGAGAGGTCGGCAACCTCCTCAACAACTATCACTTTATAGAGGGAACGGAAGAGGGAGAAGAGAGCCAGGAAGACTACTACGGCCTTTACGACGGCATGATTTTTACCCTGGGAGCCCGCTACACCTACTAGCAGGCGGTATTAAATAGTAAATTACCCCGCTTGAGCGGGGGGGGAACAAGGAGTTCATATATGAAAACGTTAAAGAATAAGGCGTTTTATTTGTTGGGTATCTTTATGATACTGAGTTTCGGGTCCTGCGATATGCTGGATTCATCGGAAGATGATTCTTCCGATTCGGGCAGTTCCGAATACAGCACAGCCACGGCCAATGTGGATTATGGCGATACGAACATGCGTATCTACTTTGATCTGTCCAGCGGCACTATGACCGAGGTATCACACGACATCTGGGATCTGGCCATATCAAACGGCGATGCCACCGTTATCGCAAATTCCGGAGATTACGGTACGGGTGTTACGGTTTACAAAACGACCTCTACCGACATTACCGAAGACTTAAGCGGCGAGGCGGATAATGTGAACCAGTACACCTTTGAGGCTCTGGACGATGACGGACTGATCGCGTCCCATCAGACCGATGCCAATCCCTTCGACAGCGAACTCTCCACAGGATATGGCAGTGGAACGGTTTACCTGGTGTTGGATGAGGACGGCACCTACTACAAGGTGACCTTCTCGTCCTATGGCCCTTACGGCAACTATTCCTTTGACGTGGTAACAGGACTGGACGGAACAACGGCCACCACCGTAAGCGGCACTGTGGCATCCGGTTACGACTACACCTACTTTGACCTGAGCAGCGCCTCCGCCGTATCTGTCGCTCCCGAAGAAGAGAGTTGGGATCTCCTCTTTGCCCGGGGAAACGAAATTTTGGCCGTATACGACGACGGCTCCGACCCCTATGTGGCCGGACGATCCTACATTCTTCAGAATACGGAAGGAGCCTGCGAGATTGCTTCAGCCGAGGACTACTCGATTGACGAACTCTTGAGTGATGATAGCCTGACATACGACAGCACGATCACGGCAATCGGCAGCGATTGGTATACCTTCGATCACACCACTTATACCTATTCAGTAGATACGGTCACTTATGTAGTAAAAACTACCGAAGAAAATTACGCCAAGTTTCAGCCGGGGACCTTCTACGGTTCTGACGGAGAAAAATTTTATGTAACCTTCCGCTATCTTTATGAAGAGGATAACGACGGAGAGTTCTCTTACTAGTTAAATAACCGGGATATTAAGGTATTTCTTATTATCCCGGGCCGTAGACATACTAACACTTCCGGAAGCCTAACCATGTTCACTTTTTTTGATATATTCCCCATAATGGACCCTGTAAATAAATTTGTGTAAAGCTCCAAAACTTTGTATAAAAAGTAAGGAGCTTTTATTTTGTACGACACAGACGAATTTAACGAGCTGGCAAATAAACTAGCCAGTAACCTCAAGACTCCGCAAGATGTCTCT
>JAQQAP010000007.1 GCA_028533045.1 Spirochaetales bacterium
CGATTCCTTTTAGAAACCAATCTCCCGAGAAGCATTACTGGCTTCTTCAGGCATTACATTTACTCAATCTCAGCATGGTGCTTTAAATCTCTTTTTAAAGAGAAGCTCTTATTGGTATAAACTCGAAATTCGGCCTATTTACTCTTTAATTAATGAAAACAGGGAGGGCAGCCCGGCAAGACCAATCCTCCCTGTCAAAACTTGTTACGAACCAAGTATTTTACTTAGCTATTGCCACAAGGGTTTCGGGAAACATGAGAGTTTTCATGTACTTGAAAATATCGGTGTTGTCATAGTAGCCGTTAAACATATCCTGACCAACACCCACAGCAAAGGTCTGTACCGGAACACCTGTATGAGAGTAGGAGCTCCAGGCAAGACCGGCTCTCTGGTTTACAATATGAGTAAGAGTTACAGTCAGGGGCTCGTAGCTGCCGTAAAGAAGATATTCCTGGCTATCGGAAGCTTTCTCTACTTCATTGTTGAGACTTCTGGCAAAAGCGGCTTCGATCATGGCCATTTCGTCATCGTTAAGGTCGGTCAGACCAAAAGCCTTTTCGATTTCGGGCATCAAGTCGGCAAGGCTTCCCGCTCCATCATGAGATTCCTTGTAGGGATCAAGAACGTATTCGTTGAACGCTTCCCAGGACATAGTCTGCTTACTGATTTCGTTGAAAGCTGATGCGTACTTGGTTCCGGCGAAACCGAGGGTTAACCCACCGGTTTCGTGGTCTCCGGTTACAATAAGAATAGTATCTTCGGGATGTTCATTGTAGAATTTGATTCCTTCCTGAACAGCCTTGTCAAAAGCAATAGTATTATGAATGGAAGCCGCCGCATCGTTAGCGTGACAAGCCCAGTCAATCTTTCCCCCTTCGACCATCATGAAGAAACCGTCTTCATTGTCGAGAAGTTCAATTCCCTTTTTAGTGAACTCGGCGAGGGTAATGTCGTCTTCATCCATATCCATGGCGTAGTCGAGGGCATTGAAGGCAAAACCGTGATTATAGGCGTAAACCTGATTTTCAGAAGCCTGGAGTGCTAGAAATTCAGCCTTGTCGGAAACAATGGTAAAACCTCTTTCTTCCATAACATCCTGAGCGCTTTTCTGACCTTCGGGAGTCTTGCTGAGTCTTACTTCACCACCGGCAAAATAATCGAAATCGGAATTGGCCAATTCCATGTTGATTTCGTAGTAATTTTTTCTGGACTGATTGTGGGAATAGAATACAGCGGGTGTGGCGTGATCCAGGTTAACGCTGGACACAATACCAACTTTCATACCGGCGTCCTTGGCCATTTCGGCAATAGTAGGAAGCTCTACAGTCTTGGAAGCATCCATAGCGATTACACCGGACTCGGTCTTTTCACCACAAGCCAAAGCTGTACCGGCTGCAGCAGAATCAGTAATAAAAGCATTGGAGGAAAAGGTGGTGGTAAGTCCCTGTGCGGGAAGCTGAGTAAAGCTGAGCTTCTCTATACCCGGAGCTGTTCCGGCCTGGGCGTTCAGGTAAGCTTCCGCAGCGTTGATCTGGGTCATAGCCATGCCGTCTCCGATAAAAAGAAGAACATATTTGGCTTTTCCGAACTGACCTTCCATATCATGGGAAGCAACATCAGCATCTTTGTTTCCACCGGCGAAAAGACCGGTGAAGCTAAGCATCATTATCAGGGTAACAATGAGCGTTTTCTTCATATTAGACTCCTATCTGTCTTATGATTGCTTAAATTCAGTAAAATAAGCACTAAAAAGATAGGTCTCCTCTATTTGATTTTTATTACCTCTATATTAAGAATAAGTTAACTCTTCGAGTCTTATATGCTACCTTTTTTATAGCAACAAAAACAGACGGCAAGGAAAAAGCTTGCAAAAAGCACAGCCTATGAATTAGACTTTTCCTATGGATTACGCTCATTTCTCTCGTGAAGAACTACTCGCTCAGCTGGAAAAGTCGGAGAAAAGAAACCAAAGCCTTATAGGACTCTTAACTCACCTTAACGAAGGGATAATTGTTGCAAACAAAGAGGACAAATTAACATTTCTTAATAAATCAGCCTTGGAAATTACCGGATGGAAAGCGGAAGAAGCCCTGGGGCAGTCTTTTGAAAAGGTCGTTAACCTGGTGGATCATTTTACGTCCCGCTCCTTAAACAAGGACATTAAAAGCCTTATGAGCACCGAATGGGGAAATGAGGAAAACAGCTTCCTGGATATAATAAGTAAAGACGGATTAGCCACACAGGTCAGGCTGAATATCATCCCCCTGAAGGAAGAGTGCTGCGATGGGGCAGTAATGATAACAATCAAGGATATCACCGAGACCCACCATATTCGGGAAGAACTAACCCGCATTCAAAAACTGAACGCCCTGGGCCAGATGGCCGGATCGGTGGCCCACTCTTTCAACAATATGCTTACGGGAATCCTGGGATTTTCCGAACTGATTTCCGAAGAAGTAAAGGGCGACTCCTCTCTGGAAATTTACAATAAAGAAATAATAGACACCTGCCTAAGAGCCTCCGGAGTAACCGGAGACCTTCTTAACTTTTCCCGGCAGCAGAAACTGGGGCGGGTTACGGTCGATATGAACCAACAGATTCGGGAAGCTTCGGAACAGCTCAAAATGATTCTGGGATCAAAAATCAATTTAATTATTCAACTGAATGCCCCGAAAAGCACTGTTCTGGCCGATCCTTTTCAAGTAAGCGAACTTATTATGAACCTGGGACGCAACTCCCGGGATGTTCTGAACGACGAAGGGACTATCACCGTAAGCACGACAAACCGCTTTTACAGCCTGGAAGAGTGTCGCAAAAAGTCCCGCCTTATGGAAGAGGGAGAGTATTTACTACTCAAAGTGACCGATACGGGCCCGGGGATCTCCGAAGAAGCCCTTCCCCATATTTTTGACCCCTTCTATACAACAAAGGAGAGCAACAGAAGCGGGATGGGGCTCTCTTCTGTCTACGGTACGGTAATAAGTCACGGAGGCCATATTCGGGTGGATACAAAGCAAGGAGAAGGGACCTCTTTTGAGATCGCCCTCCCCCTTGTTAATATGAAAACCGAATCTCCCGCCTAGAGTGTGTCGATAATCTGATTAAACAGAGCGCTCGGTCTCATCAGTTCGGCCATTTTTTCTTCTGATGGCCAATAGTAGCCGTCCAGAACAGCTTTGTTTCCCTGAATATCCTTCAGCTTATTCATAATTTCCTCTTCTTTACTCGCCAGATCCGCATATATTTTAGAGAAAAGTTCTTTTAATTCACCCGATTCTTCCTGCTCGGTCAGGGCTTTGGCCCAATAGAGGGTCAGGTAAAAATGGCTCCCCCGGCTGTCCAGATCGCCCAATTCCACACCGGGACTTTTCCGGTTTTCCAGTAGAACCGCCGTCCCCTTATCCAGGGCCCGGGACAGTACGGCCGCCTTGGCATTTCCTTCCAGCCCGATTTTCTCCAGGGAGACAGTAAGGGCCAAAAGTTCGCCCAGAGAATCCCAACTCAAATGATTCTCATCCAAAAGCTGCTTTAACAGCAAGGGAGCCGTCCCTCCCGCACCGGTCTCAAAAAGTCCGCCCCCGTTCATAAGGGGAACAACGGAAAGCATCTTGGCGCTTGTACCCAGTTCCAGAATGGGAAACAGGTCCGTAAGGTAGTCGCGCAGAACGTTTCCCGTAACGGAAATAACGTTACGTCCGGCGGAAATCTCTTCCATGGTGACTGTGGCCGCTTCAACGGGAGAGAGAACAGAAATATCCAGACCCGCCGTATCGTGCTCTTTAAGATAGAAGGCCACTTTTTCCCTCAGAGCCCGGTCGTGGGCACGGTTCTCATCGAGCCAGAAGATAGTTTTGTCACCGGTCAGGCGGGCCCGGGTCACACCCAGCTTAACCCAGTCCCGGATGGGAGCATCCTTGGCCTGGCACATACGGAAAATATCTCCCACTCCCACGGGCTGCTCAAGAAGAACCTCCCCGGAACGACTTACCACTTTCACAGTACCTTCCACTGCGATTTCAAAAGTCTTGTTGTGGGAACCGTACTCTTCGGCCTGCTGCGCCATGAGGCCCACATTGGCCACCGACCCCATCGTGGTGGGATCAAAGGCGCCGTGCTTTTTGCAATAATCGACGGCGGCCTGGTAAACACAGGCATAGGTCCGGTCGGGAATGACCGCCTTCATCTCCTGAAGCTCCCCTTTACGGTTCCACATCTTTCCGGAGTTGCGAATGGCTGCAGGCATGGACGCATCAATTATAATATCACTGGGAACATGGAAATTGGTAATACCCCGGGCCGAATCAACCATGGCGACCTCGGGACCGTTTTCCAGGCAGGACTCTATTTCCGCCCGGATCTCTTTTTGCCGAGACTCATCAAGAGCTTCAATTTTCTTAAGCAGGTCGCCCAAGCCGTTATCGGGCTCAACACCGACCTTTTCCAGATCGGCCCCGAATTTTTCCCAAAGGGGAGCAAAAAAGACGGAAAGAGCGTGCCCAAAGAGAACCGGATCGGAAACTTTCATCATGGTCGCCTTAAGATGGAGAGAAAAAAGAAGTCCCTTATCTTTGGCGTCGGCCATTTCCCGGGCGTAAAACTCCCGTAGCTTGGCACAATCCATAACAGAGGAGTCGATCACTTCTCCTTTAAGAAGAGCGAGATCCTCCAATAGAATCTGAACAGAACCGTCCTTTTTATGAAGTTCGATATTTACGGCATCATCGGCCTTTAAAATGGCGGAGGTTTCACTACCGTAAAAATCCCCCTCTTTCATAAAAGCCACGTGAACCGGAGAGTCGGCCGACCAGTCTCCCATGGAGTGGGGATTATTCCGGGCAAAGGCTTTTACCGCCCCCGGGGCGCGCCGGTCCGAATTCCCTTCCCGCAAAACCGGGTTCACAGCGGAACCTTTAATTTTATCATAGCGGACCTTTAGCTCCTCTTCCTTTTCATTGGCGGGAGTTTCGGGATAGTCGGGGAGATTAAAACCTTTTGACTGCAGTTCGGCCACGGCCTTTTTAATCTGCGGTATGGAAGCGCTGATATTGGGCAGTTTGATTATGTTCGCATCGGGCTGTTTAACCATCTTGCCCAGAATAGCCAAGTCGTCGGAGACGCGCTGATCTTCCCGCAGATATTCGGGAAAAGCCGCCATAATACGGCCGGCCAGAGAAATGTCCTTGGTTTCCACCTCGATACCGGCTGTTTTCGTAAAAGCCCGGATAATCGGTAAAAAAGAGCGGGTCGCCAGCGCGGGCGCTTCGTCGGTGAGGGTATAGGTTATAATCGATTTATCTGCCATGAGTCCTTCTTGATTTTGGTGAGTTTTATCCCATTATAGCCATTTTTCAAGAAAGAGAAAAGAGAAAGGACGGGGCTGATCAGACCTTGAAGTTTCCCATTTTACTCTTAAGTTCTTCCGTAGCACGGTCCAGAGTCTGGGCCTGTTCGGAGAGAGTCAAAGCCGTGTCCAGCACATCCCGGGCACCGATTCCCATCTCTCCCATGGCCGACTGGTTTTGGGAAGATATCTGAAGAACCTGTTCAAGTTCCCGGTCTACGCTAATCCTTTCTTCTTTCATGGTCTGGGAAAGAGTGCGCAAAGCCTGAGTACTCTCTTCCAGGTTCCCCACGGCTCCGGTAATTTCACCGCTGCCAATCTTAAGTTCCGAAACGCTTCCTTCGATTTCCCTTAGAGAATCGACCACGTCTCCGATTCCCTGAGTCAAGCTGTCAAAGGAGGTCTGAGTCCGATTCCCCAGTCGGGCGGCCTCTTCGATCTTGCCAATAATGTCCTTGATGTTATCGTTAATCTGCTTGGAGTTGGCAGAGGAGGTTTCCGCCAATTTTCGAATTTCTTCGGCAACAACGGAAAATCCCCGGCCCGCCTCTCCCGCGTGGGCGGCTTCGATGGCGGCGTTCATAGCCAGAAGATTGGTCCGGGAGGAGATACTAAGGATAACCTGGGTGATCTCCTTAATGTTGTCGACAGAGGCATCAATCTCCCTAATTCCCGAAATGGTTTCCTCAATGACAACACGGCCTTCGTCCGCTTCCCTGTTTAAGAGGTTGGCCGACTCGATTTTCCCATGGGCAATATGGGCAATACTCTCAATATTGGCGGCCATCTCTGTGACCGCTGCGGAGGTTTGCTGCTGCAGATTCGTCTGATTATCCATTCCATGGTCCAAAGCCGTCACTCCCTGGCCCAGCTTTTCCATGGATGTGGAAACACTCTCTATGCTGTTGTCCAACTCACGGGCGGACCGGGAGATATTCTCCATATTCCCGTTCATCTGGGTCATGGCCGATGATGTCTGCTCCGACGATTCAGTCAGGCTATCCTTTATTTCCACCGTTTGCCCCGACGATTCGGTTATGGAACGGACCAGTTCGGAAATGTTTTTCTGCAGATTTGAGACATCATGGAGAAGGCTCCCCAGTTCATCCCTTGAAGTCAACCTGGGAGAAGCAAAGGAGAAATCTCCGTGAGACATACGGTTCAAATAATCACGGGACGTATCTATACGGTGTAGAATACCGTTAAGAAGCATAACAACATTAAGAATCGCCATAGAAATACTGCCTATAAAAACCACCGATTGTTTTATACGAATATTCTGATACAACAACAGGCCCTGCCCGGAATCGGCATGGTTTAAGATGGTAAATTTCGTACTCACCAAAGTAACCCCGTAAAGGCTTACCATACAAAGCATAACAACCAATAGAAATCGGATTTTCAAACTCAATGATAAATACTTATCGCTATAGGGAAGGTCTCCATTCTGAGTTTCATAAAAACGAATAAAAAAGATATAGGTTGGCATACCAAAAAGCATTCCAATGGAAAAACAGAGTATCATCTCTTCCGTGAGGTAGCTGGTAAAATCCCCTCGAATAAAGGCGATAACAACACCGGCCAAGAGATTATAAGGAATAGCCCCCACCAGGGGAAGAGAAGGATATTTCACAAAGACTTTTTGGAACCGCTCCAGCTCAGGACCAACCATACCGGGAGAGTAGGTGTCCATAAATTTTCTATTTCGAATATAAGAAAAAGCAATCAAACCTGCATAAAGACAAACATAGAGATAAACGAGCGGACTTGTCAGCAGCAAGACAACACTAGACCAGTTATCAATGTAGATACGGATGGCAATATTAGCCACGACAGGGATTAAGTATATACCCATAATATAAGGAAGCAGTTTCCGATTCTTTCTTTCGAGCTCATTTTTCATAAAACATCTCCGTACCCTGGCGGGATTATCTCCTAATTATCGTATTTGACAAGAAAAAAAACAAATATTTTTTCTCTTTCCCTTAATTGTTCTCATATCCTATTCCTGCTACCATTAAGCTGTGGAAAACATACAAGATTTTATAGAACGAATTTCCCGCGAAGCGGGACGGCTCGCCCTTCAATATAGAGAAAAGGGCTTAAAAACGGTGGAAAACAAAGCCGCCAACCCCAAGGATATTGTCACCGAGGCGGACAAAGCCATTGAGGAATATTTACGCCGGGAGATTCTCCTGGCCTACCCGGACCACTCCATCCTGGGCGAAGAGGGGGATGACGTTGAGGGCAACGAATGCCTCTGGATTCTCGACCCCATTGACGGAACGGTTTCCTTTGCCCACGGCCAGCCTATTTTTACGATTTCCATAGCCTACCGGGTGGGCAAGACCCTTGAAGCGGGGGCTGTAACCGCTCCCGTACTAAACGAGTTCTATTACGCCGAACGGGGAAAAGGCGCTTTTCTTAACGGCCAGCCCATCAAAGTCTCCCCCTGTTCCAACCCGGTCCAATCGGTTGTATCTACCGGATTCGGCTGCCTCCGGGCCAACCTCAAAGAGAACAATCTGGAGCGTTTTTGCCGCATAGCCCCCCGGGTTCGCGGAATACGCAGAATGGGCTCCGCCGCGTACGATCTGGCCATGGTAGCCGCCGGTCGAACCGAAGCCTATTGGGAACAGCACTTGAATTTATACGATATTGCGGCCGGGGTTATCCTGGTACAGGAAGCGGGAGGAGTCATCTCCGATTTCTCCGGTAAGGCGGGGATCAATACGGAAGAGGTCGTAGCCGCCTGCCCGGCTCTTCACAAACAGTTAATTGAATGGATGTAATCCCCACCCTCACCTGTCTCATCTGCCCTAACGGCTGCGGCTTAAAAATTTCCCGGGAAAACGATACATACCAAATTAGGGGAAACCGCTGCATAAAAGGGGTGGACTTTGCCCGCAACCAACTCAAAAAAACGGGAATTAGCGGCAATATTCGCTCGGCGAAAGCCTTTCTTCACTATGACGAAGAGCATATTTCACAAATCCTTTCTCTCTGGGACCTGCCCCTGAACTCTCTGGAAGAGAATCGCTTTATTCAGGGAAGCCCGGAACGCTCCCTTTACCGAACCTCACTTTTAAGCGGATCTCAAAGACTGATTTTGGAACAGATCGAGCCGGAACAGGCCTCTAAGCATGAGAAGACAGCCCTTCGCCTGGATCGCCTTAAAAAAGTGGGACTGCCCGTAACACCTTTTCTAAGAGGGAAAAACGGACGGGTGGTACAGGAAGCGGAGAATAGATTCTGGCAATTAACACCCTTTTCCCAGGGCATAGCTTTGAACAGAAACAACTATTGGCAGGATGCCTGGCGAGGCGAAGGGTTGGGCCGATTTTTATGCCGACTTTACGAGCGGGAGCAGCCCGACTCCCGGGAGCCCTCCTTTAACCTGATTGACTTTATTAATAGTCTCGTGGAGAAAATCAGCCTTAATCACAGGGACCTTCTTCTCCCTTTAAACCCAATCCTTCAACGATTGGAAGAAACCGTCTTTCCCGTTTATAAGGATATACCCACCGTCTTTGGCCACGGCGACCCCCACCCGCTTAACATTATCTGGGGAGAGGGGAAGATAGAAACTATCATCGACTGGGAATTCTGCGGAACAAAACCGATTCTTTACGATGCTTCCCTTGTCATGGGCTGCGTCGGCTCCGAATCCCCCGAAGCCTTTGACAGCCCCTTTAATCGAGCCTTCTACGGGGAGATAAAGAAGGCCATTCCCCCGCTCTGGCTGGGGCTTTTACCGGATTTTATCCTGGCCCAACGCTTTGCCTGGTTGAACGAATGGCTCCGCCACGAAGACGAAACCATGGTCCTACAGGAAATTCGTTATATGGAAATGCTACTATAATCCTTGTGAATTCGCCTTTTCTATGGTATTTTTTCTTTCACAGGAGATTCAAATGATTAGAAAATCACTTATTAGCCTGTCAGCAGCCCTTGCCCTGACAGTTATGCTTAGCGGATGTCTTAGCTCCGGCAGCGACACTGCCGCCGCCGAAGGACTCTATCCTTCCGATGTACTCCCCAGCCTCGTAACCAACTGGAAAGTAACCCTTCCCGTTGACGCCGCCGGCCGAGACAGCTCAGACGTAAACATGTTCCCCGATGTGGATAACAGAAACAACAAAGCCTTTGAAGTGGCCCTTGACGACCTAAAAGACTACTCTTACGAGCCCTACTTCCAGGTTGACGACGGGGGTGTTCGTTTTAGAGCCCACGTTGCCGGTGCCACCACCAAAGGTTCCAAGTACCCCCGAACCGAGCTCCGACAGGAGTACATGGGCGGTAACAACTACTGGTCCGTGGACGACTACCAGCAGCTTCACACCAAGCTCAAGATTACCGAAACCCCCAAGAGCAAGCCCGAAGTTTGTATCACTCAGATTCATGGTCCCGACGATGAACCTTTGAGAGTGCAGTACCACAAGGACAAGGGTGTTTACATTGTTTGGAACGAAAAGAACAAGGACTACGCCAACGCTCTGGACTACAAACTGGGCCAGATGCTCGATATTACCGTTACCGTTGAAAATGGTATGATTACCTGCGACATCATCAACGAAAAGACCGGCGACAGCTACAGCAAGACCTGGGAATCCAGCGACAAAACCGGTTACTTCAAGGTGGGTGTTTACACTCAGTCCACCAAGTATCTGCGGGAATACAAAGGCCCCAGCTACCAGGATGAGCCGGAAGGCGCCTATGGTGAAGTTATCGTTTACGAACTTGACGTGATTGAAAACTAGGAAGGCCTAGTCTTTCTTTGAAGCCGCTTCCCAGAGGGGGAGCGGCTTTTTTTATATTCCTTACTGAGCAAGAATAGCCCCAAGATTTCTAGACGATGAATCATATAAAGACTCTCCAAAATAATCAGACCAAACAGGAACATCCTCGCCACGACTTGCCCCATAGGAATTGCTTTGCAGTATCCAGTCATTAGGGTCATCACTAGGCGGTTGTACAGCTAAATGCAGAAAAACGTCTGTGGATTCACTACTGATGTCAGCGTTTAAGGTATTGCTGGAAATGATGGCATCCCCGTCAGATTCATAGTCGGTGTACATATTAGGGCCGCCATTATTTTCGCCGCTAAGGGTTGTATTGGGAGCGTACAGGAAATTGTTTTTTATAACCGTATTATAAATCACTCCCTCTTCGCTATAAATCTGGATTCCGGTCAGACCGCCTGTGCCGTTACTATAGATAGTGTTGTTATATAGTTTATGATCATAGGGATCGGGAAGCCCCACGTCTCCCGTTGGACCACTCAGGGAAAAGCAAACACTTGAAGAAGCATCGCTTGTATCACAAAGGTTATTCCTAACAGTAACTTTATAGGCCGTTACAACTAAATGCCTCGTCGTAGAACTACCCGACCTATGATAGTTCCGTTCCCAAATAACATCTTCAATCGGCTCATATTGGACTGAGTTTTGCGGGGCAATAGTATTTAAGAACGTGCCGGGGGAGTCTGTACCGTCAAAGTAATTGTCGTTAACAACATGCCTCCCCGATACATACTCTTCATCACCATCTCCCCGTATTGTCAAAAGGTGTTTCATAGACGCCGCTTTTGTAAAATAGTTACTACAGAAGACGCCCTCCGTCCCGCCTTGATACCTTAGGCAATGCTCTCCCCCGGAGTTGTTATCGAACTTGTTTCCCGCAACGAAGAATCCAAAGACATCGGCAGCCCAGATACCCATATTCCCGGACCCGCCGACAATGTTATACTCTTCGCACTCAACAATTGCTATGTTACTTCCCCCGCAAGCTGCCAAACAACCCAAATCATGGGCATATACCCTAAGGAGCAGAGCATTATCGGCGTAGATACTTGCGGCCCTTACCGTAGAATCGGTAAAACTGGCCCCATCAAATTCCAAGTCCATAACCCGAATATCATCGGCCTGGTAATATATTCCATAAACACTACCATCTGTGGCCGTTATCACAGGACTATCACCGGAACCAAAAGAACCTACCAAATAGGGACCATCCCCCGAAATCGTCGTGGTGCTATCAAAATCAAAACTTTGACCGGCCTTAAACAATATCCTTTTAGCTCCAGCAGCTAAGGCCGTTGCCATAGCTGAATCAAAATCACTGCTAGTCAGTTCGGTAGCTCCACTGGGGGCATCGCTAAAATCGCCATCGAAAGAGACAGCATAGGTCGATTCAGCAAAAACGGTTTCCGGGTCTGTAACGGTAATGCTATATGTAACCGTCTTAACAGCCTCATCGCTTCCATCCCAAATAGTTAGGGTGGCCCTATAGTCACCGGGGACCTCATATACATGAGCCGAAACAGGACCGGTTGTTTCATTTTTAAGTATTTCTCCGGGCCTTGCCCCGTAATCCCATGTCTCATTTTCGTTGGCAGTATCACCAAAGTTCCAACGATACTCCAAATCATGAAATGGCTCATCGGCATAGGCTGCACCATAATCTTCCCCATCAAAGAAGACAGCCAATGGGGCTACACCGGAGGAGTAATCACTCACATTTATATTTGTGTCACCAGATGATGAACTAAAATCAACTAGAAAACAACTATTATTCAAGATTATGCAAATCACAACAAGAAGCAGTAATCTAAGTTTCAATTTTGCGCCTCCCACTCCTATGACAACAGGATGACTCAAACTTAGCTCTTTTTTGGGCAGTTTTCATTAATATACAATAAAAAGGCCTTATACATTCAATATCTATTTATAAAGGAGCAGCCGTCCAATCAACGAAAGGACGGCTGCTTGAAGAGATTAGAAAAAAACTATTGTTTCACTGGTACCTAGAACCAGTATTCGAGCGTAACAGGAACGGCAAAGTAGGTTTCGTCACCGTCGTTATATCCCTGAACTCCTACACCAATCTTACCATTGCTGTATCCCTTGGTCACACCAAGAGTTCCAGAGATAGTACCGTCATCAGCGGTAGCACCTTTATTGTAGCGAACATCGGTACAGAGACTTAATCCTTCGCCAATACCGTAATCCAGACCGGCAGCTACTTCAAAACCAATATCTTCGGCATCTTCAGCGTCGGCATAATCAGAATCGGTCAAACTAACAATCGCCAGAGCGTGGATAGTTCCACCATCGATACCGTAATTCATATAACCATTAAGTGTTGCATCATAATTTGCCCCGCCTTCGGTATAATCACTATCCTGGGGAACGGTAACACCAAAGTCCAAGTAAAGGTTATCTACAGAAGTAAGTTTGAAGGCAGCCTGATAGTAACCACTTTCATCGGCAAAGCTATAAACCTGAGCACGAACAAGACCTACACCATCGATGTTGTAACCAACCTGGTACTGAGCGTTTCCGAACATGGTTTCAGTGGTATGACCTACCGTTGCATCAGCATCATTAGTGGCATCACCATCTCCATCGCTATCATCAGTAAGATCTGTATCATAAGAATCACCCGAAGCAAGATCCATCCCCGCAAAAGACGCTACAGCATGCAGCCCTTCAACATCCAGGATCAACATAGAACCGTAGGAACCAGTTGCATCAGTACGGGCTCTAGCAAAGATAAAATCTTCGCCGGTCCAGGCATTTCCATACTGACGGATCCAGTTAAAACCACCAAAAGCACCGTTTCCTCTTAGAGTATCTTCATAGGCACGACCGATAACTACTGTAAACATATCGTTAGGCTTAGCCCAGATTTTCTGCTGATCACCTTGGCCAACAGAAGTACAGTCAACATTCACATCGGCCTGTACACCAATCATACCATCCTCTGACTGTGCAGAGAGAGTAAAACCTACTCTGGGATCTCCCCCCCAAGAAGTTCCTGCCCATGCTTCAAGATCATCCTGCCCATCGGCATCTCCATCCTGAGTAATCGGTGAAACTATCGCACGGCCCCAGCCGCCAACACTAACTTCGGCAAAAAGTACAGTCGCAGACAGAAGTACAATCAACAACGCTAACAGACTTTTCTTCATTTCATATTCCTCCTAAACTTTACGAGTGAAAGAATGATTTCATACCACTCTTTCGATTAACTTATAGGATATTGTACAACCGGTTTTAAATATCTGTCAAGCTTTTTATAGGTATGTTTATGTTCGATAGATAGGTACCTATATAGGAATGTATTTTTACCTTTTGTTAATAATTTGTTTACAAACTTACAGAGTTGTATATTTACAGAACAACAACAAAGCCTTATTTAAATATACAATATAGAAATAATGAGCTTTATGATATTTTCAACTTTTATACAAAAACTACAGAAAAGTATAAACACGGGTACTATATAAAGGTACATATTTAAGGTTGTTTTCACAGAATCATGCCTTTATATACGAGTAATAGAGAAAATATATAAAAATATTTTTTATACAGTATACAATATTCATGCCTATCTAAGCATGCGTTTCTCCAGTAAAACAGACATATCCCGCCGTCCATCCAGGACGGAATGGACTAAAACACTATGTTCAAGAACACGATAAATTATCCGGTACGATTTAAAGAAGATTTCTCTGTAGTCCTTTACCCCTACCCTTTCCAGCTCGGGAAGGTAGTGTCCGCGCTCCGGCAGATCAGACAAGCTATTCAGGGACTCCTGAAGCTTATCGAGAACATATTCAGCCTGTTTAGCAGAATCATTAACGGTTATATAGTCAATAATTTCTAGAATATCCCTTTCCGCTTCTCTTACTAGCTGTACGGAATACTTCATACTAGGGAGTTTCTTTTAAAGAAGCACGAATACGTGAAAAGGATTCATCAAGAGAAGAGACCCTTCCCTCTACATAGTCATTATTTCCCAGGGCAAGGATTTTCAACAAAGCCAAACTCTCCTGAAACTCCTCAAAAACCTTTATATCTTGAAGAACAACACGGGCCTCTCCGTTTTGAGTGATAATCATTGTATCCCGATTTTCGCTAATGCGATTTATCACTTCCGAGGCGTGGGCTTTGAAATAACTAATTGGCTTGACCGATTCACTATATTTCATGACTATATTTTAGTCCGAATTATAGTCACGGTCAAGCTTTCATAACAACTGTCGCCCTACTTCCCCGCGCTCACCGCATAATTCAGCCCTAACGCCTTCAACACCGCAGACAGTATAAAATTAAAAGGCTTGTTAAAGTGAGGCAGGAAGTACACGTCGGTCATGGCGATTTCCGGAAGAGCCATACCTTTTTGGATGGCCAGGGCCAGATAGTAAATCGATTCGGTATGACTTCCTTCACCATAGGAACCTATCTGGGCGCCCACAAGCCTTAGGGAGTCAGCCTCATAGACAAGCTTTACACTCACCTTTTCATACTCTTCCATAAATTCGGGACGGTCGTTGTCGGTATAGTAGGAACTCATTACATTCATGCCCAACTGGCGGGCCGCATCCTCGGAAAGCCCCGTGGAGGAGAGTTTGTTACCAAAAACACAGATTCCATTGGTCCCCACCACGCTCTCCAGCTTCACCGAGTCGGAGCCATTAATACGACTGGCGGCGACAACACCGGTTTTTACCGCATTGGTAGCCAAAGCGACATTCTCATGACGGCCGGTGGCGCTGTGGAAAATGGCGGCCGAATCGCCCACACAAAAGATATCGGGAAGGGAGGTTTCCATGTATTCGTTCACTTTAACCGCACCATTGGGGATTTTGTCGGCCCCGTCCAAAAGCTCCGTATTGGGCTTAAAGCCGATGCACTGAATCACCAGATCCGCCGGAAATTCCCCTTTTGTCGTGACAACTCCGGTCACCCGGCCGTCCATACCCCGGTATTCGGTCACACCGGCCCCCAAAACCAGCTCTATTCCATGGTCACGCATGTCCGCCTGGAGACGGTCCGTAAAGGCCGGATCAAAATAACGGGGCACTACTCGCTCCTGCATATCTATTAATGTGACCCGTTTACCCTTCTCATGATAGGCTTCGGCCAATTCAATCCCAATATAGCCTGCTCCAATAACAGCCACGTTCTTAATTGAGGGATCATCGGCTTTATTTATAAGAATTTGGGCATGCTGATAAAGTTTGCAAATATCGATATTCTCCAGCTCCCGGTTCTTGATAGGCGGGTCGATGGGCCAGGATCCCCCGGCAAAAACGAGCTTCTCATAGGATTCGGTAAATTCCTCCCGCGTCTCCAGGTCTCTAACGGTGACTTCCTTAACCTCGGGATTAATATTGATAACATCGTGCTTCATTTTGACTACGGCGCCCATCTTCTCCAGGGCGGGAACATCGGCATAGAAGAGACTCTCCGGATCTTTCACGACACCGGAGACGGTCAAGGCAATGCCGCATCCTAAAAATGATATATTGTCGTTCCTGTCAAAGGCTACGACTGTATTCTCGGGATTCTGTGTCAAAAGGGTTCTAATGACCGAAGTTCCCGCATGATTAACGCCTACAACTACTGTTTTCATGGCAATTACTCCTTACTAACAAAGATACATAATACTATTTTAGTAAATTTTTCCGGAGATAGCCAGATTTTAATTGATGTTTTTCTACAAGACCATTCCCAGGGTAATGATCATATGGGCCGCATAATAGGTGGGAAGGATAAATCCATGAAAAGGCTCTATGTCCATGAAATTTGCTTCGGAAATACAGGCATCGGAAAAAACAATAAGCCCGATTCCGCTTATCAGGCAGATTTTCGTCCATAGAGTTCCTTCATAGCTAATAACCAGAGCCAGGGAGAAACAGGATATAAGCAAGTAAAGCAAAACGGCGATTTTCATGGGAAGACCGTCCAGATGAGGACGAATCCGAAAGGTATAGTAGAGAAGAAGAGGAATGAGAACCGACAAAAGGGGAATCCACGTCAAAGACGCACTCTGCGATACATAGCCCAGATAAAAAACATGAGCCAGGAGGAATAAGCCGATTCCATAGATAAACCAGAAAGGCTTTTCCTTTCCCTTGGGGCCCCTATGGCTCAAAAAGAAATCTCCCGTCACAGAAAAGCCAAAGGCAACCACAACAAGGAGCCCCTTTCCTTCGCTCCCGCCAAAAAAGATCAACAGAGCAATACAGGTGAGAGTTACAGCCGCCTTTAAGGGGTAAAAATTTGTTTTTACCGCCAATACGGAGAGGACCAGGGGAATAAGAAACAACAAGTAAGCGATCACGCGTTCTCCTTTGACCTCTTATTATAGTTCATTATACAAGTAAATCAATGAGGTCCTGCTTCTTTTCTAAATTTTCAGAGACTGACTTCTCCCGCCCTTCCAGAACAGAACGAATCTCTTCCTGTATCTTTTTCGTCAAGGGATACTTTAGAGCTATTACGACGGTTAAGCCCAAAAGGATAATCGGTACCAAAGTCAGCATAAGCCGAATGACAAGGAGAACTCCCTCTGTCTGGGGCTGCTCCAGGGAAACCAGGATGCCCTCACGCATCTCCTCCACCGGCTCCCGGTAACCGATAATCCCCAAAAGAGCGAGTAAAGTCGATTGGGCGATCGCCGTAGTGGATTTACGCAAAAAGGTCAGCATTCCGCTAAAACTCCCCGACCGGTTTTCTCCAAAATAGAGCTCCCCCGCATCCACCACATCGCCAAACATGGTATAGGGAATCACAATCACCCCGGCCAGCCCGGCTCCCATGAGCCCTGCTATAGCATAAAGCCCCCACAGAGCGGATTCGGGCTGAACAAAAAAGAGGATAAATGAGGCGACGCCCCAAATGACCGCACCTGTGATATAGGCGGTGGTTTTTCCCCGGCGATGGGAGATTTTCGTATAAACGGGCACAACCAAAACCTGAGTAATGATAAGAACCCCCATAACTATATTGAAGGCCTCATAATTCTTTATCCAGTACTTCATGTAGTGCCCAAAAATCAGCACCACAACATCAAAGGCGATAAAGGTAAAAAGCTGAATAGCCAGGTATTTTCTAAAGATGCTCAAACGCAGGGGCTCTGTCATGGTTTTAAACAAGGCCGACGGGGCGGGACGATTTTCCGGCGGCTCCTCGTAGGTAAATAGAAAGGTCCCAATCCAGGGTAAAGCAAAGAAAAGACCAAAGACAATACTCATAGCCACATAACCTTTGCGTATCCCTTCTACACTCCCCCCAAAAGCATTGATAATCATAAGCGGCACAAGGGCAACGGTGAGAGAAGAAACCAAGCTAAAGACTATACGAAGGGCATTCAGGCTGGTTCTCTCCTCATAATCGGAAGTCAATTCGGCACTCATGGCCTGATAGGGAACCATTACGAGGGTGAATACGGTGTTGAAGAACATATAGGCCAATAAAATGTAGAGAAAACGGGAAAATTCCGAATCGTAGGCCACCGGCTGCCAAAGCATGACAAAGGAGATAAAGATAAGGGGAATTCCCGCCAGAAAATAGGGCCGACGCCGTCCCCAACGGGTGTGGGTCCGGTCGGAGAAATAGCCCATAAACGGATCGGTCAAAGCGTCCCATACTTTACTTATAAGGAATACCATAGCACTGTAAGAGGGAGAAATCTTCACAACATCCGTTAAAAAGAGGGCGTAATAAAAATTGATAATATTAAAGGCCCCGCCTCCGTACAGATCTCCCATGGCATAACAGATGCGAGTTGTCAGGCTTAGTTTTCGTTTTGCTCCTTCCATGATTCCCTCCTAATCCCCGATAGATGACAGATCAAAGGGTGTCTGCTGGTAAACATAGTAGTTAAGCCAGTTGGAAAAAAGCAGGAAGGCATGACTCCGCCAGTTAACCACGGGCTGTTTGGCAGGATTGTTGTCGGGAAAATAGTTACGGGGCAGCTCTATGGCCTCCCCTTTTTCCAGGTCCCGTTCATACTCCTGCTTAAGGGAATCCGGCTCATACTCGGAATGGCCAGTGACAAAAATCTGCCGCCCCGTCTTGTCGGAAACGATATAGACACCGCTGTCGGGCGATTCGGATAGAATGTCCAACTCGTCTATTTTTATGATGTCTTCCCGGTGAAGCTCGGCGTGTCTCGAATGGGGGGCGAAAAAGAGATCGTCAAATCCCCGGAGCAGC
Organism: Spirochaetales bacterium; assembly: GCA_028533045.1. Taxonomy (GTDB): domain Bacteria; phylum Spirochaetota; class Spirochaetia; order DSM-2461; family DSM-2461; genus SZUA-368. The sequence goes on from JAQQAP010000007.1 coordinate 18,352, forward strand.
GCCACATGGGGGTCTCCTTTGTGATGGGGAAAAATCCCGAACATCTTGCTCCCCAGACTGTGTTTGGGCACCCCGTAATGATAGTAAAGCCCGGCCAAAGCGGCCCAGCAAATGTGAAGGGTAGAGAAAACGCTGTGTTTGGACCACTCCATGATGCGGGAAAGCTCATCCCAGTAATTCACGTCTTCAAACTCCAGATGTTCCACCGGGGCACCGGTAATAATAAGGCCGTCGAACTTCTGATCCTTTACTTCCTCAAAGGTACTGTAAAACTTGGTAAGATGGGATTTATTCGTATTCTTTGACTCATGGCTCTCCGGGTGGAGCAGACTGATTTCCAGATGGAGGGGGGTATTGCTCAAAAGGCGCAAAAGCTGAATCTCCGTCTCGATTTTTTTGGGCATGAGATTCAAAATCAGGATTCGAAGGGCACGGATGTCCTGCTTGAGGGCTCTGTCCTCCCCCATGATAAAAATATTTTCATTCTCCAGCACCTTGCGGGCAGGCAGATCGTTGGCAATTTTAATAGGCATGGCAAATCCTCAGTACAGAGATAGCATACTATACTACATTTTGGAGAAAAAGTTTATGAGAAATTTAAGCAATGTTATCCAATTCGTCATTTGCCGTGAGATTTCAAAGTTTTATATTTATGGCCTATTATGAAAAACAAGCTTCTAACTCTATTATTACTATTCCCGATTACCCTGCTTGCGGGAAAAGAAAAGATTGCCGAAGACACAAAACTCGGTCTCCTCCTATACTTTCACACCGATCAGGATGCGGAGATCAAGGATTACTACAGCGCAGGGGGCACAATAAAAATAGAAACAAAACCTACGGACAATCTTGAGTTTCAGTTTGAAATAGATATCAACAACAGCGAAGTTGAACTTGATGAACTGTGGGCCCGCTACGATTTTAAGGATCCCAAAGTGAAATTCGGCTTTTTTGACAATACAATCCTGATGGAGGACAGCTATAACCGCAGGGAGTCTCTCTTTGCCAACAGCAACTATTTTCAGGACCGCCTGGAAGAGATGGGCTGGAGGTCGAGTAACTCCGCAGGAATTCGGTTGGACGGGGATGAGGACAGAAACAACATCGGCTCCAACTGGAGCGCCGAGGCATTTTATATCACCGACAGTTCCGAACCGATGTTTACCGCCGCGTTTAGCTACCCCTGGGCGGAAAAAGACTCCTTTGCCGGTGCCTCGATCACCTACTACCCCCAATTTTGCAGTGACTTTTTAGACGACGACACGGCCGCCTCCCTTACATCCCCTTCACAGGAAGGTTTTATAGAAGATCAATACATGATGGGAAACCTTTACTTCGGAGACAATACAGAAAAAAGAAAATGGGTCTACAAAGTGGAAGCGGGGATGGGGAACAACCTTACCAGCCCGGTAAGCTACACCCACTACCCCGATGACGGCAGCTGTTCCTGGTTTGTTGGTGCCGACAGCTGGATGGGCTATGTCATCTCCTTTAGAGAGCTTCAATGGACTCCCGGCCTGAATACGGCCGTCTTTATTCACGACCTTTCCGATCCGGAAGCCAACACGACAATCATAAAAACGGGAAACCGCCTTCGCTGGCTCAAGGACTTTTACCTTCACCTGGATGCAGGCGTGGAGATAAACAACTATTTTGACGGCTCCGACAAAGAGGTAGAAACCGATCCGGAGGTACTATGCGCTGTTCGGCTGCAGTATCAGTACTAGGCTTAGCCTTTCTTCTCTCCTCCTGCGGGGACTGGGCCGGCATCAATGCAGACGATTCTCCCTACATCGGGGATCTGGACCGAATGGATCTCTACCTCAACGACGACGAACTGGACGTACTTTACGATTCGGTAGTGGTCGACAGCGCCGCCGTCTGCACCTATGAAGTAGACGGTTATTCGGCGGAGGGGGAGATTCAGATTAGAGGACTGAGTTCCCGTATGGATCCCAAAAAATCCTTTACCCTGGAAGGAACTCTCTCAGAGGGGATAAAGGATGCCCTGGACGCGGGCGGCGATCCCTGGATAGAGTATGCCCTGGCCATGGAAGCCTACGATCTGGCCGGACTGCCTGTGGCGGATTTTTACCCCAAAGGCCTCTTTCTGAATGACAGCTACCTGGGGTACTACAATATGGTCAGGCTCTATGACGATTCTCTAAACGACTATTATGACGATGCGGACGGAGAACTTTTCAAAATAACTTTCTTTGATTCGGACTTCGTGGACAGCGTGGAATCCATCCCTATCCACGGGGACAGTGAGAAGAAATTTCCCGATGACGACGACTTTACCCTGCTAGACGAGTTTATTGCCGCCGCAGCCAACCTGAGTGATGAAGAGTGGATCGATTGGGCTGCCGACCATGTGGATATGGAAGAAACGGCCAAATATATGGCGGTAAGAGACTTTTTTGGCCTGGTAGATACGGTAAGAGTGAATTTTTACGTCTATTTCCACGATGAAAAAGCCCTGATTCTCCCCTGGGACAGCGACCGGGGCTACACCTATGACGACATTGGGGGGAACAACCTTCTTACTTACCGAATGATGGACTCCCCCGAATTCCAGGAATATTACAAGGAGGAGTTCAACAAGCTTTTTCTCGTCGACGGAGAAGATAACATCCTGGAAGACCTGGAAGACTATCTGGACGATATGATAGCTCTGCTTCGGTCCACGGTGAATTCCGAATCGGCCTATTTTCTGGATCTGGACGATTTTGACCTGGAAGCGGAGGAGATCAGAACCTTTCTGACCGACCGGCCCGACGATATTCTGGACCGGGACGAATGGAATAGCTTTTTTAACTCATGAAAAAATATATTACCCTCCTACTCATCATAACATTCCTTCCCGCTGCGACCTTTTCAAAGGATAAAGAGCCGGAACAATCCCTCTTCGCGGGAGCTCAGCTCTATTTTGAATCGGACCTCATGGAGAGCTCCGACTCGGACTATGAAACGGGAGTAATCGGTTATCTCTCGGTCCGCCCCGGAGAGAACTGGGAGTTCCTGCTGCAAGCAGATGCCGGTTCCGATGCGGTTCGGATGGACGAAATATGGGGAAAATACTCTTTCTCAGACAAAAAGAGCCTTCAATTCGGAATCTTTGAAAACGGGATTCTCATGGAGGACGGGAACGGAACATACAGCTATTTTACGGAAGAGTGCTATATCCGGGAAAGGCTGGACGACATGGGCTGGTACTCGGATAATTCCGCCGGAGGCCGCTATGTCCGTGAAGGAAAGATGCTGAGGGGGACCGGCGAGTTCTTCTTCATGTCCAACTCCTCGGAAGTCCTTTTAAGGGGCGACCTTAACGCCCCGTTGGGAAGCGGACGGGGAGGAGCGACACTGATTTACCACCCCTACCTCTTCCATAATATGTGGAGCGATGAGAAAACCTTTAGTCTGGGCCTTCCCGAAGCGAACGGCATCTACGAGATTCACTACTTTCTTTTGGACCTCTATTGGGGTGATTTGACAGAAGAGAAGGACTGGATCTACAAAGCGGAAGGCACCATAGGAAACAACCTTTCCGACCCCATTGGTTATTTGGGGTACCCCGGCGGGGAGAGCTGCTCCGGTTTTTTGAGCGGAGACCTGCTTCTGGGCCGCATCATGGGAAGGGAAGAGTTCAACTGGACTCCCTCGGTAAATGTCTCTGCCTACATGGAAGATTTGGAAGAACCCAACATAGGGAACATCATCTTCAGGGCGGGAAACCGCTGGCGTTGGGACAACAGGCTCACCCTCTTTGTTGATGCGGGAATGGAGATCAAAAACTACAACCAACAGGAAGAATCGGGAGAAACTCTGATGACCGGGATTGACGGAATTCTGAACGCCCGGGCCCAGTACAGTTTTTAAACAAGAGAATCAGATAATAAATCGGTCGGAAAGCTCCACAAGCTCCTTAACCACATCGCTGTTCTCACGGGTCTTGTCATTAATCTCTTTGAATCCGCTCGTTATGTGCTCCATGCTTTCCACAGCTTCCATGGAACTGTCATACAAACGGTGAGCCGTGTTTTCCACGCTCTTCATATCGCCCAGAACCTTATCGGTATGCTCCGAAATAGCACCGGCCTGATCGCGAATATCATGTATGGAAGAGGACATGATCCCCAGGGCTTCCCGGGTCTGTTTACTTCCTTCCATCTGCTCTTCCAGGGCTCCGTTAATCTCCAGAACCGCCTGGCCCAACCCTTCCATGGAGCCGCTAATTTCCTTAAGAGTTCCCTCGGTCTCTCCCGCAAACCCTCCGGCCTGTTCCAGGTTAGCCGTAATAGACGTTACGCTGCGAGAAATTTCTCCGGACTGGCCGGCGGAAGTTTCGGCCAGCTTGCGAATCTCATCGGCCACCACCGCAAAACCCCTCCCCGACTCGCCGGCATGGGCCGCCTCTATAGCGGCGTTCATAGCCAGCAGGTTCGTGCTGGCCGCAATGGAGGAGATAACCTTGTTGGCGTTCTGCATTTTATCGGACTCTTCAATCAAATCATGAATCATGGTGGTGAGCTGTACCTGTTTTTCCTGCCCCGCCCGGGCGTCGTCCACCAGAACCTGGAAGCGCCGGGTCATGGACTGAAGATTCTTCCCGATAGAGTCGATGGAGCTAATCATCTCCTCAATAGCGGCGGAACTCTCCTGAGTCTGCACGGTCTGGCTCTCCACGGACTTCCGAAGCCCTTCCGCCCGGCGGGCAATATCTTCTACGCTTCCCAGGGAATTCTCCACCGTGCTGTACTGTTCCTCCATCCCCCGGCCGTTATCATTTATAACCTGGGTGACGAGGGAAATCATATTACTCGACTGATCCACCGTATTCAGGAAGATTTTGAAGGATTCGGTCAAATGATGGCTGCTGGCCTTAATGGAATGGATCATGGAAGACATAAAATCCATAAAAGAGTCGAAGGCCTGGGAAAGGAAGCCTATCTCATCGCTGTTTTTATGATCCAGTCGGATAGTCAGGTCCCCTTCTCCCTCGGCCAGTTTGTCGAGCAAACCGTGGGTCCGCTTTAGCTGCCGCACAATAAGGATGTTATTAATAAGGAAGGACACCACCGCTGTAACGAAAACAGCAGGAATTCCCCAAATAAGATGGTGAAGTCCGTAATGGCCGCAGAGAAAACTGATATCGGCGCAGAGAAGCCCAAAGAGGGTCATGGACATGAGAATATATCGGAGAACGGACCGGCGGGCGAAGACATAGACCCCTACGAGAATGGCAGCAGCCACCATAGCGGATACCGCAAGAAATACGACTGTAATATTCATATTTTTTCCTTTAAGGGTACAGGATATAGCTTCATTTTAAGAGAAAAAAAAGCCATTTGCCACAAGTTTGCGTTTTTATTTGACGAATCCCCTTCTAAGTTTAAAACTAAATACATGGGTGATAAAAAAAAGAAGCCGCTCATTCAACGGCAAAAAGTCATGTACCACGTGGTTTATGCGCTTATTCCCCCGGCCTTCCTCTCGGTTTACCTCTTTGGCTGGCGGTCGCTCCTAATCCTGGTAGTTGTAAACGCAGCGGGATTCCTTAGCGAATTCCTCTTTGCTCGGAAATTCGGCAAGCAGGTCAGCGCCGCCGTATTCGTAACCAATTTTATCTTTGCCCTCTCCCTGCCGCCCGCCATTCCCCTCTGGATTGCCGTGGTAGGTATTGTTTTTGGGGTGGTTTTTGGCAAGATGGTGTTTGGCGGATTCGGGCGCAATGTCTTTAACCCGGCCATTTCCGGGCGGGCCTTCATTTACATAAGCTTCGGCGTTCCCCTCACGGCGGGATTTGTTCAACCGGCAAGCGGAATTCCCGGCGGCTTTAGCCAATGGCTCAACGGTGTGGATGCCATTTCCCGGGCCACCCCGCGCATTGCCCTGACAGGGGCGGATGCCTCCCTGGCTCTCCCCCGCCTACAGGACCTGATTCTGGGAACCACAGCCGGATCTCTGGGAGAAACCAGCGCTATACTGGTTCTCCTGGGAGCGGCCTACCTCATCTGGAAAAAAGCGGCCAGCTGGAAAATCATGCTTGCGGGCCTCACGGGATTTCTCATAACCCATTCAGCCCTCTACTTTGGCGGAGTGGAAGCTGTGGTGAATCCCCTTTACAGCCTTTTTACGGGGAGCCTTCTCTTTGGCTTGGTTTTTATGGCCACCGATCCGGTTTCTTCTTCCCAGTCCACAGACAAGGGACGCTGGATCTACGGCCTGACCATAGGAATTCTGATATCCCTGATTCGAGTTTTCTCCATCTGGATTGAGGGAGTCACCTTTGCCATTCTTCTGGCCAATATGTTCGCCCCCCTTCTGGACCACTATATGAAGGAAGCGAAAAAAAAGAAGAAACAGAAGGAGGCGGCGGCATGAAAGAGAGCTCCTTCTATTCGGAACGAATCAAGCCGGTAGTCGTTACCGCGGTCCTCACCATTATTTGTATTTCCCTTGTTTCGGTCCTCCACCTCTCCACACGGGAGCGGGTTCTGGCCAACGAAGGACTGGTTCTTAAAAGGGCCGTCCTCTACGCGGCGGGGATCACCGTCCCTGAAGCGAATATGGAGGTAAATAACCTTTACGAAGAGCTTGTGGTGGAAAAGGAAGGATTTTTCCAAATCAACAACAAAAGCGGCCAACCCCAGGCCTACGCCTTTATTCAGGCCGGGCCGGGGCTTTGGGGCGAGATAGAAGCGGTCATGGCCTTTGACGAAAGCTTGAGCCGATTCGCCGGGGTGGACTTCATCAAACAGAACGAAACCCCCGGACTGGGAGCGCGCATTACCGAAAGCTGGTTCAAGGAGCAGCTGCGGGGCAAGTCGGCTCCCCTTAGAATGAATCCGGAGGGAACCGCCTCGGCCGCTCCCGGGGAGATTGACGCCATTACCGGAGCTTCCCGCACCAGCGACTACGCCCTGGACCTCTTTAACCGGGCCGGGGAGAGGGCTGCCGAACTTAAAGGGAGGATTGAATAATGGGAAAAATAGCCAAAACCTTTACGGCCCCCCTGGGAAAGGAGAATCCCGTTTACGCCCAGGTGCTGGGAATCTGCTCCACCCTGGCCGTAACCAATAACCTCAAGAATACCATGGTCATGGTGCTGGGGGTGATGTTTACCACCACCCTCTCCTCCTTCACCTTTTCCCTGCTGCGCAAGGTTATTCCCGCACGAATCCGAATGATTGGGGAAACCATGATTATCGCCACCTTCGTTATCATCGTGGACATTGTGCTCAAAGCCTACATGCCGGAGATCTGGCAGCAGCTGGGGCCCTATGTGGGACTGATTATCACCAACTGTATCGTCATGGGACGGATGGAAGCCTTTGCTTCGGCCAATCCTCCCGGACTCAGCCTGATTGACGGGCTCGCCTCGGGAATGGGATACGCCTATGTGCTGCTCATCATCGCCTTTTTTAGGGAATTGCTGGGATCGGGGACGATCTGGGGATTCTCCGTACTGGGCGACTGGTGGACCAACTGGGCCATTATGATTACCGCCCCGGGAGCCTTCTTTATGCTGGCCATCTTTATTTGGATCGTTAAAGGGAGGGAAGAAGCATGAACGAACTAATGCCGGTAGCCGTATTTTTCGGCTCCATCTTTACCAGCAATATCCTGCTGGCCAACTATCTGGGGATGTGCTCCTTTTTGTCCGTTTCCCAGGAAATAGAAACCTCCGCCGGGCTGGGGGCAGCAGTCATCTTCGTGATGGCCGTTACAAGCGCCCTTAACTGGCTGGTCTATAATTTTATCCTGATTCCCCTGGAGCTGGAGTATCTCCGGTTTATCGTCTTTATCGTAGTAATCGCCGCCTTTGTGCAGCTGGTGGAGATGATAATCGAACGGATTAGCGAAGGCCTCTATGCGGCGCTGGGGATTTTCCTTCCCCTCATTACGGTAAACTGCGCCATTCTGGGAGTCAGCCTTTTTATGGTGATTCGGGAGTACAACTTTATCAACAGCTTCTTCTTTGGGCTGGGCAGCGGAATCGGCTGGTTCCTGGCTATCATGGCCATGGCGGGTATTCGCAAGAAGATCGCCGGTTCCCGAATTCCCAAGGGCCTGGAAGGACCGGGCATCACCCTTATTATCGCCGGAATGATGGCTTTGGCCTTCATGGGATTCTCCGGCATGATTAACGTAACCTAGGAGGCGGCCATGTTAACTGCCCTATTAATCAGTGTGGGTACCATAACGGCGATCACCGTGGTTCTGGCCGTAATCCTGGTTATTGCCGACGCCTTCATTGCCGACTACGGCGAAGTGGAGCTGACCATTAACGACAAAAAGAAGCTCACCGTAAAAGGGGGGCGCCCCTTGTTGGGAACCCTTATGGAGGAGGAGATATTCATTCCCTCCGCCTGTGGGGGCCGCGGCTCCTGCGGACTTTGCAAGCTCAAAGTTGAATCGGGGGCGGGCCAGTACCTGCCTACCGAGCTTCCCTGGATAAGCAAGGAGGAACAGGCCCAAAATATCCGCCTCTCCTGCCAGGTCAAAGTCAAACAGGATATGTCCATACGCATCCCGGAAGAGCTCTTTAGCGTACGCCGCTTCAAGGCCCGGGCGGAAAAAATCACCAACCTGACCCACGATATCAAGGAACTGCGTCTTAAGCTCATCACCCCCGACTCCATAGACTTCAAGGCGGGCCAGTTCGTTCAGATTCAGGTACCCGAATACAAGCTCTCCGACGAGTCGGTCTTTAGGGCCTATTCAGTCTCCTCCTCCCCTTCCGAAGCGGATTGTGTGGAACTGGAGATTCGCCTTGTCCCGGAAGGGATTTGTACCACCTGGGTCCACGACTACCTAAAAGAGGGCCAGGAGGTGACCATAAACGGCCCCTACGGCGACTTCTTTCTCCGCGACACAAAGCGGGACATAATCTGCATTGCGGGAGGTTCGGGAAACGCCCCCATTAAGTCTATTATGATGGACATGGCCGAGAAGGGAAACGCCCGGAATCTCACCTATTTCTACGGCGCCCGAACCCGGAAAGACCTGGTTCTCCCCGATGAAATGACCGCTCTGGCGGAGAAACTGCCCAACGGACAATACGTACCGGTCCTCTCCGAACCTTCCGACGAGGATAATTGGGAGGGAGAAACGGGCTTTGTCACCGATGCGGCAGCCCGCTTCCTTAAATCGGGAGACAACACGGAAGCCTATCTCTGCGGCAGCCCGGGAATGATAGACGCCTGCGTTAAGGTTCTTACCAAGGCAGGCATACCGGAAGAACTCATCTACTACGATAAATTTTAGGAGGTCCCCATGAAAGAAAATCCGGCCATGCAAAAGATTCTGGACAATATGAAACCGGGAGTTATCTCCCTTCACGGCTTTTTGGGCGATGACAAACGGGATCTGGAAACCATTATCGACCACGATACGGGGGAACTGGAAAGACTAAAAATAGACCGGGAGCAGATTGCTCTTAAACTGGAAGAGATAAGGGACCTGGCTCTTAAAGGCCTGGGGAACTTCGTCACCGTTCAGGAGGGTTATCTGGCCAAGGCCGACTCAATCCGCGGGAAAATTCCCTGTCCTTTTGGACATAAAGGGGTCTATGGAAAAACGGTTGTCACCATCCAAAAGAAATCAACCGGAGAAGAGATGTCCTACACAGACCTGGGCATTCACCTTGTGAGAGAGCACGGATTTTTCCAGGGGAAGGGAACTCTTTTTCGTTTGGAACCGGAAGCTCTGGCAGAACTACTTTAAAACCGGGGGGACAAAATTGTCCCCCTTTTTACAAATAGTAATACTACAATTTTTATTAGTTTTACCATTTTGTATTCATCTTTTACCAGAATGTGCATCTGCACAAATTATTCGTTGACGGCTCCTCTCTTTGCCATATACTGAAAAGGTATCCCACATTATGGGAAAAAGGAGTTAGGAATGAAACGTTTAATTGTGTTAGTTGCTGTTATGACAACTTTGCTTTGCCTCCCCCTCGTAGCTGAAGGTCAGCAGGAAGGGCAGGAAACGACTGTGATGAAAATAGGTCACTCTTTCGCGGAAAACACCTCCCGTCATCAGTCACTTCTCTCTTTCAAAGAGAATGTAGAGGCCAAAACCAACGGCGCCATTACCGTAGAAATTTATCCCTCCGCTCAGTTAGGTAAAGAGATGGAAATGATGGAACAGGTAAAAATGGGAAGCCTTGAAGGTCTCCGATGCGGACCCTTTGAAGATGCGGCTCCCGAACTGCTCATCTACACCATGCCCTTTCTTTTTAGCGATATGGATGCGGTACACCGGGTAACAAGAAGCGATTTCACCAGAGAACTGGTTAAAGCCACCGAAAAGAACGGTCTTAAAGTTCTGGCCGTTGGAGATTCGGGAGAATTCAGACAGTTTACCAACAATGCTCACCCCATTACCAAACCGGAAGACCTGAAGGGCCTAAAAATGCGAACGCCCCCCATGGAAAGTATCGTAAAAATAATGGAAACCCTTGGCGGAAATCCCGTTTCCGTACCTTTCAGTGAAACCTACATGGCCCTTAAAACCGGTGTGGCCGACGGGGAAGAAAACCCCTACACCAACATCGATAAAATGAAGTTCTACGAAGTACAGAAGTACCTCTCCGTTGTAAACTACCAGTACCACGCAGAAATGCTCTACGTTCCCCTGGAATGGTTTAACAACCTGAGCGCCGAAAATCAGGCTATCCTCGTTGAGTGTGCCGAAGAACACATGATTCTTAACGACGAACTGCTTAAAGATGAATCTCTTGCCAGCTACAAAGTGCTCGAAGCCAATATGGACGTGAACGTAATCAGCGATGCAGAAAGAGATGTATTTATCGAAGCGGTACAGCCCGTTTATGAATACTACATCAACAAAGGAACATTTACCCAGGCCGACATCGATGAGATTCGAAAAATCGGAGCGGGAATCTAAAAACCCCTTTTCCTAAAACCACTGGGCTGTTCCTTTCCTCCGAGGGGAGCAGCCCGCTTCTAAAGGCCAAGGAGTCTATTTTGAAAGATATTATAAATAAAGTGCTCGAGGTATACGAGCAGCTATGCCGCGTTCTTCTGGCGGCGATGACAAGCCTTGTAATTATTTTTGTTTTTCTGCGCTACTTTTTTGGGGTAACCTTCGTGTGGGCGGAAGAACTTATTACCATGCTTTTTATCTCCACCACCTATTTTGGGGCGGTCCTGGGTATGAGATACAAGGAACACATCTCCATTAGCTTTCTCGCCGAGAAGCTTCCCCCAAAAGTACATAGCTACATTGAAAAACTGAACTACCTGATTATCCTCATAGTCCAGATAGCCCTCACCCGAACCAGCCTCCAGTGGATAGGCAAGGTGGGAAACGTCCTTACCAACGGGATGCGCCTCCCCATCCGCTACTTTTACTGGATGATGCCCATTAGCTGTGTCCTAATCGGTATTTACTGCGTTCTCTTTATTGTCACACCAAACCGCGTCGAGGCGGTAAAGGAGCAGAACTGATGGGTATAACCATTTTACTTGTAAGTCTGATCATATTTCTGGTTCTGGGCCTTCCCATCTGCTTTTCCCTGGGAGCCTCAGGACTGCTGTACTTCGTCTTTATTCATCCCGAATTTATTAATATCATCCCCCAGAGAATCTGGGCGGGTACCAACAGCTTTACTCTAATAGCCCTTCCCCTCTTTATTCTGGCGGGAAACCTGATGAACAAAGGGGGCATTACCAAACGGATTATCGACTTTAGCCTTTATATCGTTAAGCCCATTAGGGGAAGCCTGGGAGAGGTAAATGTTGTGGCCAGCATGATCTTCGGAGGAATTTCCGGTTCCTCCGTAGCGGATACGTCAGCCATTGGTTCCGTCCTCATTCCCCAGATGGAAGAAAAGGGCTACAGCACCGGTTTTTCCGCCGGGGTAACCGTAGGATCCTCTACCATGGGAATGATTATCCCTCCCAGTATTCCTATGCTGATTTACGCCATGATCGCCCAGGAATCCATTGGAGGCCTTTTTCTGGCCGGGGCGATTCCGGGGATTCTCATTGGTTTAACCCAGATTGTTATGGTTAAGGTTCTTTCCAAGAAAGAGAATTACCACCACAATATAGAGCACAACAGCTTTGGAGAATTTCTCAAGGCAAGCTGGGGCGGTATTCTGGCTGTTCTCATGCCCCTGTTCATCATCCTGTCCATCTCATTCGGTATTGCTACCGCCACTGAGTCTGCCGGAATAGCCGTACTCTACTCCCTGATTCTAGGCTTCTTTGTTTACAAGGAGATGACCTTCAAAGACCTTTGGGAAGCAATTAAGAGCACCGTTATCTTCTCCAGTGTGGTTATGTTCATCGTGGGTTTTTCCACCATCTACACCTGGATACTCTCGATTGAGCAGGTACCCCAGAGCATCGCCGCCTTTCTCCTGGGCTTGAATGTCCCCCGTTTTGTCATTCTGATTATTGTAGACCTGATAATTCTGGCCATCGGTACCTTTGTGGATGTCCCGGCAGCGCTCTATCTTCTCTGCCCCATTCTTTTACCCGTTATGGCCGGCTTCGGTGTATCGCCTTTGCAGTTCGGAGCCATGATGATCGTAGGTTTGGCTATTGGCCTTGTCACACCTCCCGTAGGAATGTGTCTTAATGCGGCAACCAAGATTTGCGGTATGTCCATTACCAAAATAGCCTACCATGCCCTGCCCTTTATAATATGTAATATTATTGTCCTGTTACTGGTAACCTTCTGGCCTGCCGTCTCCGTATGGCTTCCCTCACTGGTTTTTAATTAGAAAAAACCCTTCCCGTAGCCCACGGCTGCGGGAAGCAAGGAGATACAAACCATGGGAGTACAGTCGGTAGAACGTGTATTCGATATAGTTGAACTATTGTCCCGTCATTCGGACGGTTTAAACCTTACCGCTATAAGCCGGGAGCTTAAGCTGCCAACCAGTACGGTGTACCGTCTTCTTACGGTACTGAAAGATCGTAACTATATTGAAAAAAGAGAAGACTGCAGCCTCTATCGTTTAGGTGTCGGATTTGAGGAGATTAGTGAAAAAAGGGTGTATGGCCAAAGGCCATACACCGCAATATCATCAAGGGAAGAGTGACAATCCAACAAACCACCCTCCCCCGGTGAATCCTATTCGTGGGTAACGGTTAAATCCTTAACAGCCACAATGGCAGAAGAACCGTCGTAGGAAGCGCCCTTGGATTGCTGAACATAGTTTCCCACCTTAAAGTAGTTGTCATCCTCGTCGGTATCCATCTTCTGGGAAAAGATCTGTTCTCCATCACAGTAGAGTCTCACGTAATCGTCGGAGTTGTAGGTAATTTTAAAGGTGTATTCCGTATCCAGGTAGTAGGTGTCATCAAGGATCTGGGAACTGCCCATAACATCCTCTGTAATATAACCACTTATCTTCAGATCAACCGCGCCGGAAGTCTGGGAAGCGTCGCCCTTGAACTGCACGCGAATAATATCGTCAACGCTGTCCCCGGGGCCGTGGATCTGGCCAAAACAGGTTACCCCTTCGTCGCCGTCGGCATCGGTAGAAAGCTGATCGACACGCACGGTCCACTCCATAGAGTTGGTTCCCTCGTTGGTCCAGTACTCTTCGTCGCCGCTGCCGTCCATTTCTCTCAACTCTACACGGGGATTGCTGGAACTTGAAGAGCCTTCCAAACCGCGGTAACACTTGAAGTAGGTCCACTCGCCATCGGTATAGAAGTAATTGCTGTCGGAGTAAGTATCGTAGTCCACACCGGAATCGGTAATATCATCGTAGTAGGTGGGATCGTCATCGGGATCGCCCACGAAACTGTTGATTTTCCAGGTTTTCTCCGTAATGCCAAGAACCTGTGTGGGATAGGTAGAACCGGAACTAGAGCTGTCATCATCATAATATATCTGGAAGGCATCAAAGTAGGCGGTATTCTTGTAGGTTCGTACACCATAGTAACCGGAACTGATGCTGGAGTCTGAAGCTTCCACATAAAGTGTCCCATCAACATATCCCTTAATTGATGTACCATCTAAAATCATCTTGAGGGTAACCGTCGTAGAAGTGGTAAAACTATAACTGGCAGAGTCCAAAGTAGTCCAACTCCCACTCACCTTCTTCTTCAGTTTAACCTGGCCATCATCAAGAAACATGGTGTAATAATTACTGGAGTTATTGTAACGAGCCATAATCCCTGCATCGGTGGTAAGACTCTGAGACTTCACCTTGGCAATTAGAGTCACATCATCAGTGTAAATCTCATTTTGAATCAACATAGCTGTTGAGCTGCCGGCGGTTTCCTGAAGTTTCTGATTACCACTCACATCAACAATCTCCCAGGAACCGGAGACTTCCGTATAATAGGACAGATCTATATCGCCCAAATCATAGCCGCCAAAGTAATCCTTAAAAACACCGTCGCTATTAGTTACTTTTGAGGTAATTTCCTCTACCTCTGTACTGCTTGTAGACGTATCGCCATCTACACCCATTTCACAGCTAAAAAACAGTCCAACAGCCAAAAGGGCAAGACACAACTTCCCCATCCCATTCAATCTCTTCATAAAAAACTCCTAATTTTTTCTTGTAAAACAGGGGGAAGTGCGGCCATCATACAAACCACCCTCCCCCGGGAAATCCTATTCGTGAGTGATGGTAAGATCCTTCACTGCTACGATAGCGTAGGAACCGTCATAATCGGCATCCTTGGACTGCTGAATGTAGTTTCCAACCTTGAAGTAGTTGTCATCTTCATCGGTATCCATCTTCTGAGAAAAGATTTCATCCCCGTCACAGTAGAGAGTAACGTAGTCATCGGAGTTGTATTCAATCTTAAAGGTATATTCCGTATCCAGGTAATAGGTATCATCAAGAATTTGAGAGCTGCCCATTACGTCTTCCGTAATATAACCGCTGATCTTCAGATCAACCGCACCGGAGCTCTGGGAAGCATCACCCTTGAACTGCACGCGGATTATATCGTCAACGCTGTCGCCGGGACCGTGGATCTGTCCAAAACATGTGACCCCTTCGTCGCCGTCGGCATCAGTAGAAAGCTGGTCTACACGCACGGTCCACTCCATAGTATTGGTTCCTTCGTTGGTCCAGTACTCTTCGTCGCCGCTGCCGTCCATTTCTCTTAACTCAACACGGGGGTTACTGGAATTATCCGAACCACCCAGGCCTCGGTAGCACTTGAAGTAAGCCCACTCACCGTCAGTGTAGAAATAATTGTCATCGGAATAGGTATCGTAATCGACACCGGAATCGGTAATATCATCGTAGTAGGTGGGATCGTCATCGGGATCGCCCACAAAGCTGTTGATCTTCCAGGTATCTTCCGTAATGCCAAGAACCTGTGTGGGATAGTCACTGTCCGAACCGTCTCCGGGAGTTCCGCTTACGATGGTATACTCGAAGATAGCGTTGCTCCACATTGTGTTTGCCCCGGCGCTCAAAGAATTGTCATCATCATCGTCGCCGCTGATTTTCCAGTATTTCTCAAAGTAGGGAGAATAGATGGAACAGGTTCCGTCGCCGTGGTCAATCCACTCGAAGGTTTCCCAGGTACCAATGGCGGTTCGGTTTGCCATAAGAGGAGTACCGGTATACTTTCTATCGGCACAAACATAGTTGTCGTTCATATCGGAGATGAAAGCGATATCTCCATCGCCCGCATCTACTACGGTATATTTTTCCCAGGAACCAATAGCACTCCTGTCACACTGGAGAGGATTATCATCCACATCCCTTTCGGCAACCACATAGTATCCGTTAGCCCCTTTAAAGGCTACAACACAGCCAATTAAATCCTCACCGGAATAGGACGTCGCCTTTGAGGTAATAGAAGTGGTGTCCACATCGCTAGTAGCAACAGAATCACCATCTACGCCCATTTCACAGCCAAAAAACAATCCAACAGCCAAAAGGGAAAGACACAACTTCCCCATCCAATTCAATCTCTTCATATAAACTCCTGAAATTTACATTTTCAAACAGAACAAGGGTTGTTGGATTTCGTTGGATTTGGCTAGTGACGCCCTGCACAAAAATGCTCGAATAGCATTATTTTAACACAGATTTAACCATTGTCAAATGAAAAGTTTACGTGAACATCTTCTCCCAATCCACTCGACCGGTGAGCTGCATCAATACGAACAGGGTCAAAACAGAACAAACCGTAAGTATCAGCCCGGTAAATCCGTCAAAAAAGAAGGAAAAGGAGAACATCACAAGATAGACGAACTGAGTCAGCGGCGCCCAGAGATAGGCCACCTTGGGAGGAGCGAAAAGACGCAGATAGGTCACAGTCAGCACCAGGGAAATCAGCGAAGCCACTCCAAAAGTCAGATAGAGATTCATGTGGTCCGAAAAGTAAGAGTACATGAGATGAAAGGAAAAGAAGGTCGCCGCCAGGAAAAAGTAGTGCATCGGATGGAAAGAACAGTTGAGCAGACTGGTAAGAATAAGCAGGACCGTAAAAAAGAAGAGGAGCGGCACGGGAGCAAAGAACGTCACCCGGGGAACAATGTCTCCCGGATTCAGCTTATTGGGAATAATCAGCCCCAGGTCCTTACCGGTCACCGCCTGATCCAGGGACCAAATCAGCTCAAAGCCCTCGTCGGTCTGAACCTTCTCCCCCGGGGACATCATGGTGGCAGGGAAGTCAAAATCCTCGAAATCGGTGCGAATGGTCAAATTAAAATCGTTAAGTTGGGCAATCTGATAATCGGGAGAGATATAGTAGTAAAGATTCTCCATCCCCGTGGACTGGTAGGAAAGATTCACTCGGACATAACCCTCTTCGTCGGGGGTCACCAAATACTGCTCACCCCGAATAAGAGGAAGCAGATCGCTTACTAACTCGCCATTTATGGCCAACTGAATATTCTTGTAAATAGAATCGGAGGAACCCAGGGCCGCCCTAAGATAATAGGCCTCGTCCGGCTCATCGGCCTTAAAAAGGTATTCGCCGGAAAAATCAGCCTTAAAAGTGGGAAACCAAAGATTACCCCGCTTCCTCTGGTCCAGGGAAACGTCTATGAAAACATCCGATTTGAGCGGCTCAAGATAGGAAGGAGAAAAGGTGATTTTCTCTATCTCCGTACCGTCTGCCGCCCACTCCTTGTGCGTGCTCTCCACATAGCGGTAACTCTTGGGAGTCTCAAAAACAAGATCGCCCCCGTAAAGGCTGGCCACCTCGCTGCGAAGGGTGTAAGAACTGCTGTCGGTCCGGCTCAGATTGGCCGCGCCCAAAATCATCCAGGCTACCAAAGCCCCCATAAAGATAAACAAAATGGCAAATATGCGTTTTGTGGTCATTTTTTCTCCTTGGCCCTAATCTAGCACGGAGGGGAGGAGAAAAAAATGTGTTTAGGCCGATTGCCGGGAGTCGGCCATGGGTTTGCACCGATTGGGGCGGAAATGGGGCGGGAGCTCCCGCGAAAGGGTTAGAAAATATTCCCGGGATCCTACGCGGCGGGCAGGCTTTCCGCTTGTACGCCTCGTCGCAGGTTCCTTCGGAACTACCCTTCTCTTACGGTCTTCCTCCGTCAGCCCTTCGTTCAGGCTGCTCCTGCGGGGTAACGCTTCAATCCTTAGCTCGAAAAATAAACTTTTACGTAAATCAGCATTCAGTTTCTTTCTCATTTACGTCCATTAATCCTCTCTTTTATCAATGAACCACAAAAGGATTTACCGCCACAATCCCCCCGTAATCCTGTCCGTTATTCAAATCTTCCGTATAAAGACGAGACACTCCCGCCTTGCGGGCGGCGGCCAAAATCATGCTATCCCATAGGGAAAGCTTCCAACGCTCCTGCTCAATTAATCCCATACGAAAAAGAGAAAGATTATTGTCCACCACATTCCAGGCAAAATAGTCATGTATGATATTTGTCACCTCTTTTCGCCCCAGTCCATTCCGCTCCAGGTTCATATGCATCTCCTGCAAAACCTGTACGCTAATCCAGGGCCAGGAGTTGGCTTCCCAGAATTTGAGGACAAGTTCTCTTGCTCTCACATGCTTAACTCCACCGTCATTATCCAGTGCATAAATAAGAATATTGGTATCAACAAAACAATCAGCGGGCATAGACATCATCCCGGGAAAGAGGTTCTCCCTTCAGAGAATACCCCTGCATTAATCGACTCATGGCCCGCTCTCTCACAGCGTCTGTCTCATCCTCAAGGCTCTCTTTAAGGGTTTCCACAATCCACGCGGAAAGAGACAAACCCGCATCTACCGCCTTATGGCGAAACGCTTTTAGCAGCTCCTCATCCATTCTAAGAGTGACATTTTTAGACATTCCAACCTCCATGCACATATTAAGTATAGCACACATTCTGTGCATTTACGATCTTTAGAGGCTGAAAAAAGGCCCCCGCAACAACGTTACAGGGGCCCAAAAGAGGATAAAACTATGAATAAAATCGACCAACAGATTCCTATCCAAAACGAGCAGATTAGATGCCGTTTTGAATTTGACTCTAAGACTTCTTAAGGTATTTCTTCGTATCCAACGACACGGCAGCCACGATAATCACACCCTTGATAATGTACTGATAGTACATGTCCATTCCCACAAAGGTCATACCGTAGTTTATGATGGTAAAGAGGAGTACCCCTATAATGGCACCGGACACTTTCCCGATACCACCGGAGAAGGAGATTCCCCCTACTACACAGGCGGCGATGGCATCCAGCTCATAACCAAAACCGGTACCATTGTTGGCGCTCCCGATTCGGGCAGCTTCCAAAAATCCGCCTATTCCGTAGAGAAGTCCCGCAAAGATGTAGACCATAACGGTGGTGCGTACGACATTAACACCGGAGACCTTGGCCGCTTCCGGGTTTCCTCCCACGGCGTACATGTTCTTACCAAAGGTGGTTTTGTTCCAGAGCACCCAAACAATGCCGGAAATTACAGCTGCATAAAGTACCAGGTTGGGAATTCCCAGAGTGGTACCAATAACAAACTCCGTATACCGTTCGTCAAATCCCCCAATGGGCTGGGGGCCCGGGTCACCCGAAGCAAAATAGATGGAGAGGACTCCGTACACGGCAATCATCATACCCATGGTGGCCAGGAAAGGGTGTATTTTAAAGATGGATACAACCAGTCCGTTGATGGCGCTAAAAAAGGCAATCACCAACATGGCAATCAAAAGGGGTACGAAAAGGGGGATCTGAGGCATATTTTCATAGAATCGGGCGGCGTAGTCCGAACGCTGCAGCATGGAGGCGGAGATTACGGCGGCAAAACCGACAAAGCGCCCCAGACTCAGGTCTGTTCCCTGGAGGATGATGATTCCCCCAACTCCAAAGGCCAAAATCAGTCTAACCGAAGATTGGGTCAGAATGTTCTTAAAAACCGTAATAGACAGGAAGGCGGGCTCCTTGATGATTACCGCCAGAATAATCCCGGCCAATACCATATAAATGGCGTTATTGATGAAAAAATCCTTCCATTCTTCGTTTGTTTTGTTAAAAAATCCTTTGCGGATTGCTACAGCTTCGCTCACGCTCCCACCTCCCTGCTTTTTGTTAAGTGCATGGACGCCAGATGGAATATTTCCGTCTGGGTCGTTTCTTCCGTATTGACGATACCAGCCATATAGCCGTTACTCATAACCATGATCCTGTTGGTAAGTCCCAGTAATTCGGGCATTTCCGAGGAGACTACGATAACCGACTTTCCCCGGCTGGCCAGCTCTATGATCAACTGATAAATTTCGTACTTGGCCCCCACATCGATACCGCGAGTCGGCTCGTCAAGGAGCAGAATATCCGGGTCGGTCAGGAGCCAGCGGCCTATGATGACCTTCTGCTGATTTCCCCCGGAGAGGGAGCGAATCAACTCGCGGCGGTTAGGCGTTTTGATGCGCATGTTCTTAATCTGCAGGTCCGTATCGTCCTTCATTTTCCTGTCCACGAGCCAGCCCATTTTGTTGCGGTAGGACTGGACGTTGGCAATGGTGGAGTTAAAGGTAATATCCGCCACCGGGTAGATTCCCGTTTCCCGTCGTTCCTCTGTAAGAAGGGCAAAGCGGTTGTGAATCGCCTTGTGGGGCGTGGAGTTATCAATCGGCTTGCCCTCTACCAGGATTTCCCCTTCCCTTATGGTTCGGGCCCCGAAGATAGCTTCGATCATCTCCGTTCGTCCCGCTCCAACCAGTCCGGCCACTCCCAGAATCTCCCCTTTTCTCAGTTCAAAATCGATGTTGTGAATATAAGGTTCATACTTGGTGGAGAGATTTTTCACGGTCATGTGAACCTCTCCGGGCTCGTTGGTTTTGGGAGGAAAGCGATGTTCCAGGTCCCGGCCTACCATCATGTTTACGATGGATTCCATGGTCAGGTCCCCAATGGCTTCCGTTCCGATATGGCTTCCGTCCCGCAGTACGGTTACTTCATCGGAGATCTCAAAGATTTCTTCCATCTTGTGGGAGATATAGACAACGCCCACCCCTTCTGCTTTGAGGAGGCGAATAATTTCAAACAGCTTTTCCACTTCGTTTTCCGTAAGGGAAGAAGTGGGTTCATCGAGTACGATGATTTTGGCGTCGTAGGAGACGGCTTTAGCGATTTCCACCATCTGTCTTTGGGATACGGAGAGCTTGTCCAAAGTTATTTTCGGATCAACATCCATTCCCAGCCGGTCAAAGAGTTCCTTCGTATCGGCATACATTTTCTTTTCGTCCACGAACAGACGGCCCGTGGGGTAACGGCCCAGCCAAATATTGTCGGTAACCGTTCTCTGGAGAACCTGATTCAGCTCCTGGTGAACCATGGAAACCCCGTTTTCCAGGGCGTGTTTGGGATCGGTAAAGTTAAACTCTTCCCCTTCCAGGAAGAATTTCCCCTTGTCCTGCCGGTAAATACCAAAAAGACACTTCATAAGGGTCGATTTCCCGGCACCGTTCTCACCCATGAGGGAGTGCACCGTTCCTTCTCTGACATTCAGGTTCACATCTTTTAAAACCTGCACACCGGAGAAGGACTTGCAAACACCCTGTATGCTAAGCATAAAATCTTCTTTCAAAGTCTCAACTCCCATACTTTTTTCAATTCAGGCGGGTTGCGCCTCTAAGCACAACGTCGAATGTAAAGTTTTTTCGGGCAAAGGCTTCTTCCCTGAGTCAAAGCCCAGGGAAGAAGGCGCAGCCCGGGAAGACTTTATCTAAAATCTTCGTAGTTGTCGGGAGTAACCGCAACGTAGGGAACTCGAACAGCCTTGGTGGCCGGTCCGTCGATTACCCAGTCGGTTCCGTCGGTAATGCCCATGCCTTTGGCAGCGTTTATAGCCAGGTCCAGGGTAGCTCTTGCCTGGTTCACACCGTCGTTAAGTACGGTACCGTCCAGTTCGCCGTCCTGAATGTGGGTCAATGCCTGATCCAGAGCATCTACACCGTAAATGGGGAGTCTCACGCCGGCAGCCTTCATAGCAGTGATAGCACCAAAAGCCATACCGTCGTTGTTACAGATAACCAGTTCAATATCGCCGGCAAAACCGGAAGTCAGCCATGCGGCCATCTTGTCGTTACCGTGCTGGGTAGACCAGTTGGGGTCCGCTTCAAGGGCCAGTTCTTCCACTCCGATTCCGGCATCTTTAAAGGCTTTTACAGATTCCAGGGTTCTGGCTTCCGCATCGGGATGTCCCGGTTCGCCCTTAAGAAGTACATACTGTACCTTGCCGTCACCATTTTTATCCCAGTCAGCATTAGCTTTCCAGTCGGCAACCATCATTTCACCCTGAATGATTCCTGACTCGGCTGAGTTGGTACCTACATACCATACTTTGTCATAGCTTCCCATAACACCGGCTTCTGTAGCTTCTTTGTTAAAGAGAATGAGGGGAATATCGGCAGCTTTAGCCTTTTCGATAATGGCTGCAGCGGCAGCGGGGTCTACCAGGTTAATAGCCAGGGCGTCTACTTTCTTGGTGATGAAAATGTCCACCTGGTCATTCAGTTTAGCCTGCTGACCTTCGGAGTCAACAACTTCAAGTTTAATACCCTTGGCGGCAGCGTAGCTTTCCAGTTCCGGTTTGATTACACCGTTCATAAAGTTATCCTGGAAGCTGTAGATGTTTGACCCTACCGTAATGGTTCCGTCTTCCGCACCGTTAGCGAACAGGAAGGTTCCCGCCATGAGCAATACAAGACTTAAAAGTAATGTTCTCTTCATTTAATAAACTCCTTATACTTCTTTCTCCTAACAAAAAGAAGCTAAAATGATGATAGCCGGGCACGATTTTCCCGGCGTTATGTATACAGTTTAAAAGGTATTTGGAGCTTAACAATGTAATATTTGATACAGTTTTTATAAGATTCGGGAATAATGCGAAAAAAGAAAGCCTTCTATCCGAGCTTTGCCAGCCCCTTAAGAAGGGAGCCCTTGTGGTCTTCCACATAGTCATGGAGGTCTTCAAAATTTTCCTTGCTCTCCGTGGCGGCCCCGGACAGAATCAGCACCCGATTGGTCCAGCGGTACCAGAGATAGTGGCGGGAAAGTTGCGTATGCGATTCCCTTACGCGCCGGAAAGAGGCCTGAGCTTCCAACTGACTGTCCAAATCAATATGGTTGGCTGTACCGGTCACGTAAAAAACCCGGTGGTCCTCAAGAATGGCAACCACACAACGGGAAAATCCTTCGGACAGGGAGTCGTCATTCCTAAAACCTTCCAGCTTAAGATCAATCGACCCAAGACGCAGGTTGTAGCCTTCCCGCCGCAAACTTCTCCGCAGAGCCACCAATTCTCCCCTCACCTGACGGTGAACCTCTTCGTCGGAGCGATTCTCCTCCAGCCGGTGCCGCAGCCGCCGGAGCATGGGCTCATACTGGTCAAAGATTTTCGTATGGTTAGATAGGAAGATGGTGGTGTCCGACATTAATGTCCAGACGGAGACAAAGGATTCATGCAAGTTGGTAAAGGCCGATCGGAGGCTCCTTTCACTCATATTTCCATTTTAAACGTTTTTGGCTTAAAATCAAAGAAAGGAGCTTAAACAACCATGAAAGCCTTGGTTCTATCGGACATACACGGAAACTGGGAAGCCCTGAGCGCCGTACTGGAAGATGCAACCCAATTCGACTGGGAAGAGATCTTATTCCTGGGCGATCTCTGCGGTTACGGACCGGACAGCGAACTCTGCTTTGACAGACTGAGGGAGGAGAGGCTGACTTTTCTCTGCGGCAACCACGATCTCTATATGTCCGGAGAGCTCAAGGGAGACAACTTCTCCGACACCGCCCGGAAGGCCCTGCTCCTGGGACGGGCGGATCTCCATCCGGAACTGCGCCTTTTTCTTAAACATCAGCCCCCGGAAAGACGCTACAGGGGTATAAAAATGGTCCACGGCAGCCCCATCGAACCCTGCTGCACCTACATTCTTAACGAATATGATGTACAGGCCAACCGCTCCCGGTGCCGCCAAAAACTTCTCCTCTTTGGTCACACCCATATTCAGGAATACTATATTCTTGAGAAAAAGGGGCCCGTTTCACGGGTGAGACCGGAAGTTTCCCAGCCGGAAGGTGATAGGGTCAGCTATAAAGGACGGAATATCTGGATAAATCCGGGCAGCGTAGGCCAGCCCCGGGACGGAGATAACCGGGCCGCCTGGGGCCTCCTGAATACAAAGAAAAAGGAGTTCGCCTTTCACCGAACAACCTATGACTATGAAACGACTCAGAAGAAGCTAAGGGAGAAGGGCTATCCCGAATTCCTTATTGACAGACTGGCTCTGGGAAAATAAAGCTTCAAAAACGACAAAAATATAAAAATAAAACACAACCTCCACAGGTTAAGACGGGCTGTTACTCTTCGGACAGCCCTGTTTCGTAAACAAGCCATACTCTAAACATAAATCTTCACACGTTTTCCATTGACATCCCCCCTGTGCTTCGCACTACAATGGGGACCACAAAAATTAACAAGGAGAAATTAGTGAAAAGAAAACTAATTGCTGTAATTTTCGCCGTCGCTGCAATTGCAATGACAGGCTGTTCTACAACCGGGCTTAAGAGCTCACACACCAAAGGCATTGGCCCCGTATCTACCCGACTTCCCTACCTGAACATGGTAAACTACTTTGGATACGTTTCACCCGACGTTACCCCCGATGGTGAATACAAAGGAAAGGACGCTTACTACCTCTACTTCTGGGTACCCGCCGTTATTGATGAAGTGGGAGTTTCCATGTACTCTCCTGCGGACAAAGAACCTGCTGAAGGTGATTTCCAGCACGGTCTTTACGAAGAACTTATCGCTGCCGACAGCGAAGCTTTCTTCGATACCTATCTCGTTCTTGAAAAAATGAGCATTATCGATCCTGCGAAAATCAAGGATGGGGGCGAAGCCCTTTCCGTTCTTGCGACAAACGATGACTCCTCTGAAATGCCCAAAAACCCTGCCGGACGAAAATACAACTCTCTCCTGAGACATGTATCTGAAGCCAGCGACCCCCTTAAGGCACTAACCAGAGGGGTATACCGAATCTCCTTTACCTCCTTTCGAGGAAGCGTAGAAGGTTCCTACCTGGCTAATGTGGGAACCAATGTTCCCGGTGTTATCATTGCCTCTTCCCTGGAAGAGCTCCATGATATGGTAAACGCTGCGGAATAGCACATTATTGGCCCCCTTTCCGCAGGTGAGTAAAATACATATCCTGTGGAAAGGGAGTTTATTCGCTTAGATAGGGATAGTAATCGGTCCAGATGGCCTTCCCGCCGCTCAATTCAAAGGAACTTTCATCCGGTTCACGACCGGAAAGGATTGTCCCCGCCAAGTCCACAATGGCCCGGGCCTGGCTTTCCCAGTCGTTAATAACCGTACCGTAGAGGCTCCCTTCATTAATAGACCGAATAGCCTGGGGTAAACCGTCTATACCAACAATGGGAATCCAGCTTTCGTCGTCCCTGTTTACCACGCCGTTCCCGTCGTCATCGGTAAAAAAGCCCCGTTCCTTCATCCGCTCAATGGCCCCCTCGGCCATTTCGTCATTGTTGGAAAAAATGACTTCCAACCGGCCTTCATGGAGAACCAGCACCTCTTCCATCTTTTCGTAGGCCTCTTTCCGACGCCAATTGGCAATAAGAGAGGTAAGAAGTTCAAAGGCGTAGCCCTCCTCCTTCAGACGTTTGCGAACTTCCCTTGTTCGAATCTCCGAATCCTGATGGCTCTGCTCTCCCCGGATGATCACTCCCTGCAGAACCCCATCTCCGTTACGGTCAAATCGGTTCAGATGATTCGGGTCACCCCCAAAGAGGTCCATTATCATCTCGGCCTGAATTTGCCCGCCCTGTTCCGCCTTGGCCCCCACGTAGAAGCAGCGATCCCACTGGTCAAGATCCTTTTCCAGGGGCTCCCGGTTAAAAAAAATAACCGGAATATCCTCTTCCTGAAATTTACGAATGATAGCATAAGCTCCCAGCCGGTCCACCGGATTTATAATGGCCAAATCCACCGGGTCCCTCAGCATCATCTCAATCTGCTCGTTTTGAACCACCTGGGATTTTTGCCCGTCATACACATCCAGCCGATAGATAGTCCCCTCCCAGAGGGACTCGATCTCATTGCTAAGGGAGGCAACAAAAGGGTCCGCCTGGTCATAGAGAAAAACGGCAACCCTTTTTTCACCGGTAGAACAGGCACAAAGGAGAAGAACCAAGGCCGCCAGAGGTAAAAAACGCTTCATAATCACACTTCCTCCCGAGGCAAAATCAAAATAACCCGAGTCATTTCATCCAGTTCGCTTTCCATTTGCAGATCCGCCCTGTCCCCGTAATAGATTTTCAAGCGCTGGTACACATTCCGCAGTCCTACCCCCACTGTTTCATTCCGATTAGGAGCCTTTACGGCCTCCAGTATTTCCCTCAGACGCTCCTCCCGGATGCCATAGCCCGTATTCTCCACTTCAAAAACCAAAGCTCCCTCTTTCGGATAACTGCGAATCGTAATGATCCCCGTTTCGTCGTCCCCTTCGCCCCCGCCATGATAAATGGCGTTTTCCACCAGGGGCTGTAAAATCAGCTTCATCACCTTATAGGCATAGACCGATTCATCAATCTCCATGCGGTATTCAAATTTATCCACATAACGAATTTTCTGGATGGTAAGATAGTTCTCGATGTGGGAAATCTCGTCCTTAACGGAGATGAAATTTTTCCCCCGGGAAATACTGATGCGAAAGAATCGGGCCAGGGCGACCACTGTTGTCACCACGTCCTTATTACGGTTATTTTCCGCCAGCCAGACAATAGAGTCGAGGGTATTATAAAGGAAGTGGGGATTAATCTGATTCTGCAGGGCGGCCAGTTCGTTCTTCCGCTTGTCCCGCTGCTCGTTTACCACTTCCTCCATAAGGTTGCGGATGCGCTTAAGCATTTCGTTAAAGGCCAGTCCCAGATGGGCCACCTCTTTCTGACCGGACACTTCCACGGGGGTAAAAAAGTCCCCCTCTTCCATGCGGTACATGGCCTTCTCCAACTGGGACAGAGGATCGGAAATACGGCGGGAAATAATCAGACTCACCAAAAGAGTAATAAGGAGGCTAATAAAGAAAATCAGGAGAAGAAGCTGCCCATTCCTGTCCCGCGCCTGGGCCAACTCATTAATATTACTCATGGTAATGATGCGCCAGCGGGTCTGAATCAGGGTGTTGGAGTTAAGATACATCTCCCGGGAATTCACCGTGACCCGCTCGCCCCCAAAGAAGTGAGTCTGGGCCAAATAAAGACTTTCCAAAAAAACCGGCGCTTCCGGAGAAAGGGTCGTATAAACAAGTCCGTCGTTCTCATCGAGAATGAGGATTTGCCCTCCTACCCCCAGATTCGTCTGGCCGGAAAGAGTCTCTACGGCTTTAAAATTCAGGTTGATGAGAAAGACACCCCGTTTTTCCTTTTTCCCTTCCAGATAATTCACAATTTTGGCAATGGAGATAACCCGATCCCCCCACTCTCCGGTCAGGTGGGGCGGGGAAAAATGGTAAATAAGATCCTCCCCCATGGCTTCCAGAGCCCAGCGGCTATCCTGCACCGGATCACGGGCGCCAAAGGAGATAAGTTCCTCCCCAGTCAGATCATAAAGGGTAAGGGAACCGATATCCCCGTTACTCTCCACGGCCAACTGAAAAATGCGCTCCAGCTCAGGCTTCCCCCAGTCCAGGTCCTTCTCCACCAGGGTCAACTGAAGATAATCTGCCGTCTCTATCATCCGATCAATGTAATTTTCATAGTTAAGAATGATTTGCTTGTTAATCTCCCGAGCCTGACTCTCGATCAAATTGGCCGTAGATCGATTAAAGGAGGTGGAAAAGAAAAGGCTGGAAATGGAGAGAGAAAGGGCCACCATAGCCACAGAGACAGCCAGGACACTTTGGCGAATAGTCAGATTACGAAAGAATTTGTTCACGGTATTTCTTGGGAGAGACCCCCCGGTTTTTCTTGAAGCTGTGGCTAAAATAGTACACGTCGTTATAGCCGCACTGGCCCGCAATATCCACGATTTTCTCATCGGTGAGACGTAAAAGCTCGCAAGCCCGGTCAATCCGAACACCGGTTAAATACTTTACAAAGGTGGTTTCCCGGTTCTTGCGGAAAAGAAGGCTCAGGTAAGAGACACTTATTCCCAAATCCTCACACACCTCATCCAGGGAGAGGCGGGGGTCGGAATAGCTCTGTTCAATAAGGATAATCGCCCGGTCGAGAATCTTCTGTGATCCGGTCTGCCGTTCCCGCTGGTTCCACTCACGCAGCTTAAAAATGAGGCTCATCACCCAGTCAAACACCTGGTCCAGAGAACGGAAAGCCAACATTCGCTCAAGCACATCCTCTCCGGCAATACTGTTCAGATCCACCCCCACAAAGGCGGCATACTTAATCAGACTGTTAACCAGATTCACCGTGTACATGCGAAAATTCACGCCCCCCTGGCAATCGCGCAGTCCCGCCATCTTGAAAGAGTCCAGCAGGTCCCGAACTTCCCCGTCCGTACCAAAACGAATGGTCTGCTCCAGAGTCTTTATCTCATCTTCGTTAAGGGAGAGGGCCGCTTGAGAGTGGCCGGTTTCTTCCAACTGGTCAATATAAACGATTCGCCCCGCATTCAAAAAACGACTCTGCTCCAGAGCACGGCAGGACTCTTCATAGGCTATGCTGAGCTGCCTGAAATTCGATCTAAGCTGACTTATTCCTATGTTGATATTCAGCTCCAGAAATTTTTCGGAAAGCTTTACTATTTCAAAGAAAACCGGATCTATCTCCTTCATGAAGAGCTCGTTTCGCTCCTCAATCATGAGAAAGAGGCCGTCGGCAAACTGGAAAGTTTTAAAGGAAAAGCCGTTCCTCTCCAGAGCCGTCTCCATAAGAGTCCGAAGGGCATGTTTCATCTTCTCCGACTCTCTCAGATCCCCCCTTAGTCCCTCCTGCTCTATTTGAACCCGTGCCAGGAGGTATTTTTTACCATCCAGCTCAACTCCACAGGAACGCAGGTCTTCCAATGCTTGCAGCCGTCCCTTTCCGGAAGCCACCAAAAAAGAGGAAAAACTGTTATCTAGCAGGAGGGGAAGGTTTTCGTGATAACTTTTTCGAAGCCTTTCCAGGTTGTACTTTTCCTTGAATTCACGATCCAGGTCACCCTTAAGACGGGTAAGGAATTTGGAAATATCCTCCTGGGTGACCGGTTTGGTCAGGTAGCTGGAAACATTCAGTTCTATCGCTTCCCGAGCATATTCGAACTCATCATAACCGGAAATAAAGGCGACCCGCACCGTGGGATAGTCCCGACGGATCAACGAAGCCAACTCAATTCCATCGATAAAGGGCATACGAATATCGGTAAGAACCACGGCGGGAGAGAGTTTTTCGATCAGTTCCAGGGCGTCATAGCCGTTCCCGGCAGTCCCCACGATGGTAAAACCACTCTCCTCGGAGATTTTTGATGAGATACGGCCTCTCACCTCGTCTTCGTCATCAACGAGGATGATTTTATAGAGCTCTTTTTCTTCCCCCATGACTTAATTGTAAGCCCATTTTAACTATTTGGCAAAGAGTTCTTTCTCCCGCTGAACCAAAGGCAGACCAAAAGAAGAAGAAAAATCCCGCCCAGGTAGGGAGAGATCACTTCCAGCCCAAAGTGACGGGCCAATACCCCGGCCAATAGAGGAATGAACGCCGCCCCCAGGCCGGAAGCGGAAAGCTGCATCCCTATGGTATGCCCCACATAGGCCCGGCCCACCCGGTTTTCCGTATCGGATACAAGGCTGGGAAAGATGGGAGCAATGGAAAAGCCCGTAAGAGCCACCCCGGCCACAGACCCGGCGGCACTGCGGAAGAACATCAAAATAAGAGTCCCCAGAAGGGCGGCAAAAATGCTTCCGTAAAGAATCTGGCGGGGGCGAAGTTTTTTGGTGTACCAACCGGCCAGAAAACGACCCGCCGTAAAGGCTCCCCAGTAACTCCCGGTAATCATACCGGCCACCGCCAGGGCCACTCCACGCGACTCGGTAAGAAGGGAATAAACCCACAGCCCCAAACCAATTTCCGCCCCCACATATAGAAGGAAGATAATCATACTCAGCCAGGCTCCGGACTGCTTTAAGGTCTCCTTTAAGGAGGCCTCTTCGGCGGAATGGGTATCTTCCCCTTCTCCCTGCAGGGAATCCTCCGCCCAAAGTCGACGGGAAAGAAAGAAAATCCCCGCCAACATCGCCTGAACGGCACAAACAACAAAATAACCGGTCCGCCAGGAACCGCTTTGTTCTAGGCCCAAGGTCATAATAAGAGGACCGGCGGTAATACCAATGCCAAAACTTCCGTGAAGCCACTGCATCATTCTTTCCGAGTAGTGCTTCTCCACGTAATGGTTTACCCCCGCATCAATGGCCCCCGCCCCGATTCCCCCCAGAAGGGAACCGAGAGGGAAAAAAATCCACCGGGGAGAGAGGCCGTAAAGAAGCAGGGTTGATGAGGTCAGGGCGCAGCTAAGGGCCAGAAGGCCGCCCACGCCCAGCCAGCGCACGGTAACACCGGAGAAGAAACCGGAAAGGGAGTACCCCACGGTTCCGCAAATCATAACAAGACCTATCGCATCGATGGGAAGGCCAAAGGTTTCCCGTATCCCCGGCCAGGCTACCCCGGTCAGACCGTCGGGCATTCCCAGGGAGATAAACGCCACATAGGATAAAATCAGTAAAATCAACCCTTTATTTCCGCTTCGTGACATAAAACCTCCCTACTCCTTTAGAACCTTGTCGCCCTCTTCCAAAGAGAGCTTCATCTCTTCTGTTAATGTGGCGAATCGGATTATATGAATTGTCACAGCCAAGGCAATAGCCACAAGGAGGATCCGCAGCCAAAGAAGGTCAATAAAAACAAAGGCCGAAGTAAGTATTACCGCCCAAAGAGTCACAAGGGTAAAGACCTTAGCCTTAAAGCTAATTGCTTTATAAAGAATATAGGAACGAATATAGAGCCCAAACACCCTATGATTTATGAGCCAGTCATAGAGTCTTTCCGAACTCCGCACAAAGCAGGCTGCCGAAAGGAGAAGAAAGGGGGTCGTGGGTAGAACGGGCAAAACAATACCAACGATCCCCAAGACAAGGGAGATAATCCCCGAGATAATCAACAAAACTCTTCTCATAATTTCCCCTTTCCAGAGCCTCTTTCGGAGTATGCATTATAGCATAGGTATATTTGATTTTATAGAGAATCGGGTTTAATCTTTCTCTATGGAAGTCCTGAATATCATAATCGATACCCTTTTTAGTTTTAAAGCCTATGTTATGCTCCCGGTTATCATCCTTGTCATAGCCCTGGCAGTAAGAATGAAACCGGGGCCTGCCTTTTTGGCCGCCCTCAGGCTGGGGGTGGGTTTCGCGGGTGTTTTCCTGGTTTTTGACTTTTTCGTGGGCACCATACAACCGGCGGTTGAAGCAATTGTTCTCCACTGGAATCTCGATTTCACCGTACTTGATGTGGGATGGCCCCCTCTGGCGGCAATTACCTGGAGTTCCCCTATCGCCCCGCTCTCCATTCCCCTTATCATTGGAATCAATGTACTTCTTATAGCCTTGAATCAGACAAAAACCGTTTATATTGATATTTTCAACTACTGGCACATAGCCCTGATAGGAGCACTGGTTTCCGGACTGACCGGACAAATTGCCCTGGGGCTGGGAGCCTCCGCCCTCCTTGCGGTTTATGTGATAAAAATGTCCGATTACACCGCCCCTCATGTGGAGGAAAACACCTCCCACAAGGGAGTGACCATATCTCCCCTTTCCGTCACAGGTCTTCTTCCTTTCGCAGTTCTCATGGATACCCTTTATGACCGTATTCCCGGCCTTAAAAAATGGGAAATCAACCCGGAAAAACAGGGTGGAAAAATGGGAATACTGGCGGACCCTATGATGACAGGGCTGATAATGGGATTTCTCTTGGGACTGGCTGCAGGGTATTCTCTCAAACTACTCCTAGAGACAGGAGTCCACATCGCTGCAGTGATGTTTCTCCTTCCCAAATGCGGAGAACTGATAGGAGAAGGGATTCATCCCGTCTCTTCGGCTCTTAAGGACAGAATCAAGAAGCGATTCCCTAAGAAAACGGAGCTTTATGTAGCCATGGACACGGGAATACTCATGAATAACAAATCGGTCATGATTAACGGCTTGCTCCTCATGCCGGCGGCCTTGATTATTGCCCTGATTTTGCCGGGTAACAGGGTATTACCCCTGGGAGACCTCCCCAACCTGATCTCGGTTATGTCCGTTATCGTTTTGGTAAGCCGGGGAAACATCCTGCGCAGCATTATAACAGGACTCCCCATAATAGCCACCTACCTGCTTATCTCCTCTGCCATGGCCCCTCTTTATACGGAACTTTCCGCAGAAGCGGGCATGACCTTTGCCCCGGGAGTGGAAATAACCGCTTTTACCGACGGGGGAAACCAGGTCCGTTTTTTTCTGTACCATCTTTTCCAGCTCAAACTATGGACTCTGGCCTCCCTCCCCTTTATAGGCGCCATGATTTATCTGGCCCGAAAACGGGCCCAAAAACAGACTATTTCAAATCAAAACGGTCCAGAGTCATAACCTTATTCGGGAGACTCGGCAAGCCACTTATCCAGCTCTTCCGCCGGTTTGGGCCGGGAGAAAAAATAGCCCTGAAGCTCTCCACAGTTTAATTTCTTGAGAAAAGCGACATGATCATCGGTCTCCACCCCTTCGCAAACAATCTGGAGATTCAGAGTTTGCCCCAAACTGATGATGGACGCAACGATTTCCTTACCCTTATGGTCGTCAAGATTCTTTAAAAAGGCCCTGTCTATTTTAAGATGGTCCACCGGAAGATATTGCAGCTGGGCCAATGAAGAATACCCCGTCCCAAAGTCGTCAATAGCAATTTTAATACCCTTCGCCCTAAAGTATCCCAACAACTCCTGGATGGAATCGGATCGCTCCAAAATCCCGGTCTCCGTTATTTCCAATTCCAGACGTGACGGATCCATTCCGGTCTCTTCGAGAATTCCTTCGATATCTTCCCGGATCGTGGGTAAAGAGAGCTGACGGGGAGACAGATTTACCGACATTCTCCCGGGAGCCCTGTCACCCCACTCAACCATTCGACGGCAGGCCTCTTCCAATAGGGAAAGTCCAATTTCGTTGATAAGCCCCGTCTCATCGGCTACATCCAAAAAAGCCCCCGGGGGCTGAATAGTCCCGTCCTCCTGCTTCCAACGGACCAACGCTTCAAATCCGGCGAGACTACCGTCAGAAGCATTGATTATGGGCTGGTAATAGGGAACAAATTCCTTTCGGACCACTGCCAGGCGCAAACTCTCTT
This sequence comes from Spirochaetales bacterium, assembly GCA_028533045.1. GTDB lineage: Bacteria > Spirochaetota > Spirochaetia > DSM-2461 > DSM-2461 > SZUA-368. The sequence continues at coordinate 51,177 of JAQQAP010000007.1, forward strand.
CCAGAGTCATTCGAGCCTTTACCTGTTCCAATTGGGTCTTGTCAAAAAATTCGTAGCTGTTCTTTCCGTTGCTTTTCGCCTTATACATGGCAATATCGGCACAGGAAATCAGCATATCCCCTTTGTCACCGTCATCGGGGAAAAAGCTAATTCCCACGGAAGCACCAACATTAATAACTTTTCCGTTAATAAGCATGGGGCGGGACAGACTTTTAATCACCTTATCCGCCACAAGGCCGGCATTACGGGCCTTCATTACATCGGGGAGTATGGAAAAAAACTCATCCCCCCCCAATCGCACAATTACATCGGCTTCGCGGAGCGACCGGCGGAGCCGCTCCCCCACTTCTATAAGAACCCGGTCACCGTATTCATGACCTAAGGTATCATTCACCTTCTTAAAGTCATCTAAATCAATAAAAAGAAAGGCCGTCTTCCAGGCATGTCTTTGGGATTCCCCGATAATCTGCCTGGTCCAGTCCACCAAAGAAGCCCGATTGGGAAGCCCGGTCAATTTGTCCGTAGAAGCATTATGGCGAAGTTCTTCCTCCAGCTCCTTCCGGCGAATAATATCCTCTTCCAGCTGCTTGTTAACTTCTTCCAACTCTTCCGTACGCTTGCGAACCGCTTCATCAAGGGACCTGTTCTGCTCCCTTAACTCGGAGTTGACATCCTTCAAGCGGACCATCAGATTATAGAAGGCCAGGTAGATACGGCCAATATCGTCATCCCGGGTTTTCTCATTCAGAATCTCAATATAACTCATATCCCGGGGATCAATGTTGTCGGCAATTTTAATCAGCTCCGCCAAAGGGGTTCCTACCATTTTTTTCATGACGAAATAATGGACCACAAGGGATAGTAGGGAAATAAGAAGCAAAGGAAGTAAAAGGAAAAGTAAAAGCTCCCAGATACGGGCGCTATAATAGTCCCCGTCCAGATAGATAACCGTATAGCCCGCGATGCCCCCGCCCATCCGATGGACGGGATAAATTGCCCCCCACACCCCGTCATCAAAAAAGACGGCCCTTTTTTCGTAGGAAAGAACATCTTCCCCGTACAAAAAATGTCCCGATACACGGCTGCTCCGGGAGTGAAGGTATCCATATTCATCATAAAGAACGGCTCCGGAAAAATAGAACTGTTCCCCTATAATCTCGTCACACTGCTCATCAAACCCCAGAAAATCCTCAAGGGAAAGCCCCAAACCGATCAGCTGCTCCGCCTTTGTCCCCAGCTCAAGAGCGGCAATCTGCGCCCTCGATTCCAGGTTCGCCTTTTCCTGCCTAAAGAGAATAGTGCTCGTCAATATCCCCATGAGGAGAAGAGACAGGCCAAAAGAAGCGAGGTTAATCAGATTAAGCCTGACCGAAAAGGAGCGCATGGAACTATTTCTCCCAGGCGTAGTCGGTCACTACCTGCGAGTTCAGGAGTAAGGTGGACTTTATTTTTAATTCAAGGTCTCTGGCCCGGGCCAGGGAGATCATCGGCTCCCCTTTCGCGGAGGGCTCCGGTTCAATCTCAACGGGAAGAACCCGGTCCACGAGGATTTTCCGGGCCATTTCTCCGGCCAGTAATCCCTGCTCATAACCGGAAACGGTTACCACGCACAGGGTTCCCCTTTCCACCCTGGAGTCCCAAAAGGAAAAGTCCGGAATCTCACTGTTTTCTGCAGTCCACTTGAGGACTTCTTCGTAATCCACAAACTCCCCGTCCTCCCCTTTGAACCGGAAGACGCCCAATAGTCCAATGGCATCAACCTCGCCGTGGAGGTCGGCTATTACCTCTTTATACTCTTCAAAAGTAGAGGGTTTGGCCCAGCTGTGGATGCGAAATCCCCCTTCTGTACGAAAATTCTGCTTAATACGCTCGGAAACGCCGTTCCAGGTTGGGTCGTCGTCAATGATAAAGGCCACGTTCAGATCATCCTCGTTCAAAACATTGGTCAAGAGATTCAAAGTTGACCTGAAATGCTCGATTTCCAGTACTCCTGTCACATTTTGTGCCTTGTCAAATCCGTAATCGGAGAGCCCCTTGTTCACTCCGGAAAAGACCAGAGGGATTTTCTTATTTAGTTGGGGGACAGCGACTTCCGACTGAGCCCTGTCATCGGTAAGGTATATGAGATCCGGCTTCCAGGTCTCTATGAGCGATTCCGCATCCCTTACCAAGCGGTCCACTTCTTCATCGGAACGGTTCTTTGAATCGAGATCAACCACACGAATATCCACATCGACCCCTTCCATTCCTTTCACAAAACCCGAATGTTGCTGTTGAATCCAAAGCCAATCGGAACTATAGGAATTCACCTCAAGGATTTTAAAAGAGTCGGAAAAGACCTGCGATGATAACACCATTAATATAAGGAAGAGTAGATATTGTTTTTTTTTGCTCATAAAGCCCCCGTTTAAGGTTAATTCAACCGGTCCTTTCCGTCAAATTTCCTAAAAAAAAAGTCATAATTCAAGAATTAGTGCCTATTAGGAGAATATTTTGACTAAAAAAGGGGTAAATTTCTTTCCCCGTAAGCTTTTATAACTCTTGACCACAAAACTCCATTAATGGCATTATGATGGTCCGTTGCATTTTTATCACTGAGGGCTCCACCCGATGCAACCCGGAGACTTCGGAATTTGATTAAAAGAGGCAGAAAGATAAAATGAAGACAAAATTCGTAAAACCTGCGGACGCAAACCGCAAATGGGTTCTGATTGACGCCGAGGGCGTAGCATTGGGACGTGTAGCTGTTAAGGCTGCATCCATCCTGCGGGGCAAGAATAAGCCCAGCTATACCCCCAACCTCGAAACAGGTGACTATGTTGTTATCATCAACGCCGAAAAGGCGAAGATGAGCGGAAACAAGGCAAAGGATAAGATTTACTACAAGCACTCCGGTTACATGGGCGGCTTGACCAGTGAAAACTACGAAACCCTTGTTGAACGTAAACCCACCGCTCCCATGGAAAAGGCTATTAAGGGAATGCTTCCCTCCGGTCCCCTGGGAAATCAGCTCTTCCGGAACGTTAAGGTCTATGCCGGGGCAGAACATCCCCACGCAGCCCAGTCGCCCGTGAAAGTAGAAGTAAAGTAGAGGAGTAAGCGGTGATTAAGAATTTAGCAAACGCTGTAGGAAGAAGAAAGACGTCTGTAGCTCGTGTCTACATTAGAGAAGGCAAGGGCGACATTGTTGTAAACGGAAAGGCTCTTAGCGAGTTTTTTCCCATTGAAGAGCACCAGGATATCGTAAAGAGACCCCTCAAGGTAACCGACATGGAAGGTAAGTGTAACATCCTTATCACCGTTCGGGGCGGAGGAATCACCGGCCAGGCCGGCGCTTGTCTCCACGGTCTTTCCCGAGCTCTCGTTGAGCTGGATGAAACCAACAGAACTTCCCTTAAGGCCAACGGCTACCTCACTCGAGATGCCAGAATGGTTGAAAGAAAGAAGTACGGTCAGCCCGGCGCACGAAGGAAGTTCCAGTTCTCCAAACGTTAGTTTTTGGATATGGAATATTCCGTACAGGAAGGAGGATCTGTTTCCGGTGTACTCAAAGTACTCCTGGAGGACGGGTCCTCTTTTTTTATTGCCAAAGATCTCCTTTATGGTGACGAAGCTCCCCAAACCCCGGAAGATCTAGAATTTTTGGCAGCCGAAACGGGGGCCCGCAAAAAAGCGCTGGACCTGTTGGCCCGGAGAGATCATGCCCGGGGAGAACTGCGAATAAAACTGCTTCAGCGGAACTTTGACCCGGCGGCAGTAGAAAAAGCCCTGGAGTGGATAGACTTCAAGGGTTACCTGAACGATGAGCGATTTGCCAGGCGCTGGATTGAGGAGCGGCTGCGAAAGCATCCGGAAGGGCTCCTTGCTCTGGAAGCGGGACTCCGTAAAAAAGGCATAGACAGCCAGGTGATCAGGCGGGTTCTGGGTGGTGTGACAGAAGCGGAACGGCTCGACGCACTGGAACGGGCCCGAGAGAAGATTTCCCGCCGACACGACGATCCAGCCAAGGTGAAGGCGGCTTTGATGAGGCGGGGGTTTGGTTCGGCCGACTTCCGCCTGGAGAATAATTAAAAAAACTGGCATATCCCCATTCATTCTCTATACTTAATAGTAACCAACGTTTTTGGGGAAAATTATATGAGTTTCAAAAATCTCAAAGTCAGTTATAGGCTCCTTGTTTCATTCCTTCTGATAATCCTTTCAACTTTAGCCTTGGGGCTTGTATCGATAAATCAGCTAAGAGTCGTCAATCATCAATCAACCATCATAGCTATGAACTGGCTCCCCTCGGTCTCTGCCGTAGAGCGGTTAAACACTCTTACGGCCGATCTTCGTATTGCCGAACTGATGCATGTTTCTTCACTGACCAAGGAAGATATGGAGGTTTGGGAAAGGGAAATCACAAAAAGAGAAATCGCCGTAAGCGACAGCATGAATACCTATGAACAACTGATTTCCTCCGACGAAGAGAGGGCTATCTGGCCTAACTTCACCGAAGCCTACAACAAATACCTTACCACGAAAAACAGCATGATAACCCTGTCCCGCCAGAACAGAAATGACGAAGCCCTTGCCTTACTCCTGGGAGAATCTCTCGACCTCTATAATCAGTTCTCCGGGGACCTCCTCAGACTCTCGGAAATAAATGATGCGGGGGCCCAAAATGCCAGTCTGGCAGGAGACCGTATATTTGGAACCTCTCTCTTAATTATTGTAACCCTTATTGCGGTAGCTCTTGCCCTGGGTATTTTTCTCGCCCTTTTCATCTCACGCAGCATAGTGGGACAACTGGGGGGAGAACCCAACGAAATCATGGATATCACCCGACATATTTCAGAGGGGAATCTGATTATTGATTTTGGAGACCGTAAAACGGTTGGTGTTTATGACAATCTCAAAATAATGACGGAAAAACTAAATGGTGTTCTTTCCGGAATCAAAGGCTCCTCCGCCCAGGTAAACTCCGCCAGTGGTCAGATTTCTTCCTCCGCCCAATCCATCTCCTCCGGTACGGCCGAACAGGCCTCAAGCATGGAACAGGTTTCCTCATCCATAGAAGAACTTGATGCTAACATTACCCAGAATACAGCCAACTCCCAGGAATCGAACGAAATGGCGAAGAAGGTCGCCAGCGATTCAGTGGAAGGAGGTAAAGCCGTAGACGACACGGTTAACGCCATGAAGGAAATTGCCGAGAAAATCAATATAATCCAGGACATTGCCAGAAATACCAATATGCTTGCCTTGAATGCGGCCATTGAAGCCGCCCGAGCCGGTGAAGCGGGTAAAGGCTTTGCCGTGGTGGCCTCGGAAGTACGCAAACTGGCGGAAAACTCCGGAGCCGCCGCAAAAGAGATAACAGAGATTGCCGACAACAGCCTCAAACGGGCCGAATCGGCACGGGATCTGATTAATAACGTGGTCCCGGAGATCCAAAAAACCGCTTCTCTCATCGACGAGATCACCTCTGCCAGCTTAGAGCAAAAATCCGGCTCCAGTCAGATTTCCGATGCGGTAACACAGCTTGATTCCATAACCCAGTCAAACGCCTCTTCCTCTGAAGAATTGGCCAGTATGGCCGGGCAGCTCTCATCTCTTGCCCAAAACATGGATGAAGCGGTGGCCTTCTTCAAGCTTTCCGGAGCGGCACCACGACAAAGAGAAGAAATCTCCCGCCGGGAAGTAAAGCGTCCCGAAGAACCTCAAATGCTCCTGCCCGAGTCAAAGATAGAACCGCCCGAAGAATTCTTTGAAAAGGATGATGAATTCGAAGAGTTTTAAGTTGGACTATTTAACATAATGGGCTACACTATTGTGTACAACGCGTGAACAAAAACGAGGCCCATTATGTTAAAAAAATATATTTTTCTGATTTCCCTTTTTGTCGGGATTATGCTGTTAAGTAGTTGTCCCAATGAATCTTCATCAGCAAGTTACACTCTAACCTATGACGGTAACGGAGCCACAGGGGGAAGTGTCCCTGTAGATCCTACAAATTACAGCAGTTCCGATATAGTAGAAATTATGAGCGCAGGAACTCTTATAAGAGATGACTATGTTTTCCTCGGATGGAACACTGCATCTGATGGATCTGGCACTTCATTCAAAGAAGGTGATACGATTTATTTATCAGGAAATGGAACTCTTTATGCTGAATGGTACTATAATACGGAAGGGCTTTCTGTAAAAACATTCCGAGCTTTAAGCGCCATAAGCGAGGCTTTTTACGACTGCAACGCCTTTCTTTCTGCCGAAACAGATCATAGCCTAATTTATGTTGAAGCTGGCGCGAATGTAAGTGTATCTACAGCCGAATCAATTGCCGATGAATTTGAAAACAATATCTACTCCAAGATAACAACAAACTTTGGAGAGGAAAGCGATGTAGATAACAACGGCAAAATCATTCTTCTCTACCTGGATATCCAGGACGGATTTTCCGGCTCGGGAGGATATATCGGGGGGTACTTTCATGCCCTTCACTGCTTTGATTCAAGCACTTACGAAGATTCCAACGGAGCGGATATGATTTTTCTGGATACCTACCCTTCCACTGCCGGTGACAGCAGCTCCAACGAAACGGTGGCCCATGAGTTCCAGCATCTAATTAACTTTAATGTAAACTACTTAGAAGGCAATTCGGCACAGGACCTCTGGATAAACGAGGGTCTCTCTTCTGCCGCAGAATATATTTATAGTGAAGAGGTGAGCACTTCGCGAGTAGACTACTACAACACCGACCCTTATGCTTATGATTCTGATAATCTCGCCACTTCCATAGTATACGGGAACAACTTCTTCAGATGGAATAACGACCTGGAAGATTACGCCACGGTGAGCCTCTTTTTTCAATGGCTTAGAATCCACGATCCCAACGGCATCGGCATTTACAAGGAGATCTTAAATTCCAGCTACAGTGATTATCAAGCCGTAACCGAGGCCACTTCCAGTTGGACCGACACAAGCTATTCCGATTTTGCCGACTGGGGGGACCTGCTTAGTACCTGGATGGCCGCCAATGTTCGAAATGACAGTACCGGTTATTTGGGGTATGAAGGGGAAGTGACCGACTCTGACGGCAACCCTCCCACTCCCTTGCGATTCTCTTCCCAAAACAACTATGAGTGGGGCTTCTATCCAGGCAATCGAATCCTCTCCACCATGCCCACCGAAGGATATAGCACACCTTCCACCGCCGGAACCAGCGGCACTAACATCGAGTATGTAGGTATCCCCCTAAGCGGAGACCTGGACAGAACCTCCCCCTACACGGGAACCTACGCCATTGTCTACAATAGTAACCCCGACTACAGCGACAGTTACGAAACAGGCTTTGTTGCCAATGTAGAGACCATCGAACCTCTGCTTAGCAAATCAACAACCAGCAACATCAGCCTCCCCGAAACTTATAAAATTGATATGCCCTTTGACAAAAACGGCCTGCTGATTGAGGAATAGGATGGGGGGGGAGGAACTCACATTAGCAACAATTATGAATCAAGTGAGACAAATAAATATTGCTTTGCGTGAAATTTGTGCTATCTTATTGTAACCAGTTGGTGAACATTTCAATATAAACAAAGGATTCTCAAATGAAAAAACTTATTTTTCTAATCCCTCTTTTGATGGGGATTTTTTTCTTTACCGGTTGTCCGGACTCATCTTCAACAGTCACAACCGAAACCTATAATCTAACCTACGATGCTAATGGAGCAACAGAAGGAACGGCCCCGATTGATAACCAAAATTATGAATACGGCGATACGTCCGTAATACGTGGGGCAGGAACATTACTTAAAACAGATTACACTTTTTTGGGTTGGAATACCCTTGCCGACGGATCGGGTTCCACCTATTCCGAAGGAGATAATTTTACCATCACAGGAGACATTACTCTTTACGCCGAGTGGGAAGAAATAACAATAACGCCCACAACCTACACCGTAACCTACATGGCAAACGGCGCCTCCGACGGTACGGTTCCTGTAGATAGTACAGACTATTCCAGCGGAGCATCCGTTACCATTTTGGGTTCCAATACTCTTGAAAAAACTGATTATACCTTTGAAGGTTGGAATACAAGCTCCGATGGGAGCGGAACATCTTACAGCGAAGGGGACAGCTTTTCCATCACAAGTAACGTAGTCCTCTATGCCACTTGGGAAGAAGTTGTCATAACACCCGAAACTTATACCGTAACCTATATGGCAAACGGTGCCTCCGACGGTTCCGTCCCCACCGATAGTAACAGCTATGAAAGTGGTGATTCGGTCACAGTTTTGGGTTCCAACACCCTTGAAAAAACGGACTACACCTTTGAAGGATGGAACACCTCTTCCTTTGGAACTGGAACATCTTACAGCGAAGGCGACAGTTTTACCATCACAGGAGATGAGATCCTTTATGCCGAATGGGAATCGGTAACCTCCTCACTTCCCTCAAAAACCTTCCGGGCGTTAGATGCCACAGACTACACCTTCTATGACTGTAAATCCTACCTCTATGCCGAAACAGATCACTGCCAGATATATGTAGAAGATGGAGCAGATGTATCGGTATCTACAGCCGAATCAATTGCCGATGAATTTGAAAACAATATCTACCCCAAAATTACAACAAACTTTGGAGACGAAAGCGATGTAGATGGAAATGGTAAAATCATTCTTCTCTACTTGGATATCCAGGACGGGTTTTCCGGCTCGGGAGGATATATCGGGGGATATTTCCACTCTCTCCACTGCTACTCTACATCTGTCTACGAAGATTCCAACGAAGCGGATATGATTTTTCTTGACACCTACCCCTCTACGGCAGGCAGCGATAGCTCCAACGAAACAGTAGCCCATGAGTTCCAGCATCTAATTAACTTTAATGTAAATGCTCTCGTGGGTGGCTCTGCCCAGGATACCTGGGTAAACGAGGGTCTCTCTTCTGCCGCAGAATATGTTTATAGTGAAGAGGTGAGCACTTCCCGAGTAGACTACTACAACACCGACCCTTATGCTTATGATTCTGATAACCTTGCCACTTCCATAGTATACGGGAACAACTTCTTCAGATGGAATAACGACCTGGAAGACTACGCCACGGTGAGCCTCTTTTTTCAATGGCTTAGAATCCACGATCCCGATGGCATCGGCATTTACAAGGAGATCTTAAATTCCAGCTACAGTGATTATCAAGCCGTAACCGAGGCCACTTCCAGTTGGACCGACACAAGCTACTCCGATTTTGCCGACTGGGGGGATTTGCTTAGTACCTGGATGGCCGCCAATGTTCGAAATGACAGTACCGGTTATTTGGGGTATGAAGGGGAAGTGACCGACTCTGACGGCAACCCTCCCACTCCCTTGCGATTCTCTTCCCAAAACAACTATGAGTGGGGCTTTTATCCAGGCAATCGAATCCTCTCCACCATGCCCTCCGAAGGATACAGCACACCTTCCACCGCCGGAACCAGCGGTACTAACATCGAGTACGTAGGTATCCCCGATAGCGGAGACCTGGACAGAACCTCCCCCTACACGGGAACCTACGCCATTGTCTACAATAGCAACCCCGACTACAGCGACAGTTACGAAACCGGCTTTGTTGCCAATGTAGAGACCATCGAACCTCTGCTTAGCAAATCAGCAACCAGCAACATCAGCCTCCCCGAAACTTATAAAATTGATATGCCCTTTGATAAGAACGGCCTGTTGATTGAGGAATAGGATGAGTATGAAGACAGGATTATTCGCCCTTATCGGGTTACTCCTTTTCACAGGAACCGTCCTCTCTGCCGGCGGGAAAGCCGAAAAAACTCCCGCCGACTGGGCTTCCGTCCGAGAGGAAGACAAGGTTATGGTGGAAGGTAAAGTACGCCAGGTAGGAAATGCCCCCTTCTCCCAAATAGTCATCACCGATGATAGGGGAAATGACTGGTATCCCGACGAGGAGGGCATGGCTCTGCTAAAAAGATTTGAGCACCAGAAGGTTAAAGTCACAGCAAAGGTACACCTTAAGGCAATGACCCTTCCCAACGGAACGGAACTTGCCGCACAACGTATCTTAATTAACCTTAAATTAGAAGAATAATTGATTAACTTTTATATCCCTCTTATACTTAGATTAAAATGAGGGATATAAAAGACTATAACGACCAAACCAACCCCTACGAACTCTTTACCCATATCTATTGGCGCATCATGAATCGGGAAATAACTTTGATTTCCGAGTTGGAAGCCTACCTGACTCCTATTCCGGAAGGGCCGGCGAAAGATTATACCATGAAAACGGCCTTTAAGCTGATCAAAGAGATTCACTGGGGGTTTTTTAGCGACCTGGACAGGGCCACTTATCCTTTCCTCTGGAAACAACTTACCATACAGCACCCAAACTATCCCTCCATTGGAGAGCTCAAACGAAATATCTCCATTACCGATATCTACACGGCCTTTGTAGATATTCACGGCTATACCGACTTTTGCCAGACCCACGGCAAGCACAGCTCCATGCTTCAGCTTCTGGACAACTGTATTGAAGAGGACATTCGAAAGATCTGCCGGGACAATCATGTCATGGGAAACAGAGCCAGAGGAGATGAAATAATCCTTGTGGGAACCTCTGCCTATGATGTGCTCAATGCGGTCATTCTTATTGCCGACTATTTTGGAGACAAGAAGCTTTCCAAAGATCTGGATGTGGTAAAAGAGCGTAAAGATCAATATCTCAAGCTTCCCAAACTTACCATATCTGCCGGTATAGGAGGGGGAAAGAAATACTCTGTACTGTTCATTACCGCTGCGGGAGACCTCTCCGGTTCGGTCGTTAATACGGCAGCCCGGCTGCAGAGCCAGGCAAACAAAATATCCAGCAGCAAAAACCATATCCTTACGACAAACCAGGTAACATTCTCCTATAAAAAAGATTTGGAGAAAAATACCGATCCCTACCTCCTGCAAGAGGAACCTATATTTCTGGACCTGGGTCCTGTGGGCTTTAAAGGAGTAGATCTTCGTTTATCAGAAGTGGTAGTCGAACCGAACCAAACCTATAGAGCGACTTATCAGAAGGAGTTTCTGAATCTTTTTGACGCCCTCAAAAGCCATAGCTGGACCGACGGAATATTTGCCTGTATGATAGATCTCATCAAAGCGTCGACACGGGTAACTCCTCCCTTCAAAATCCCATTGGCGAAAAACAAACACAATTTCCGCTCCCTTAGCAATGACACTATTATTACCATGGCCGATAAAACCAATGATCTATTCTATACCCAAAAGGATTTTAGCCAGGCGGGAGAAACACTTTTTGAAATAGCAGATTTTCTTGAAATGGTGAAAGAGTTTGACTATAGCGTCCTGCTCTATCTTCGAACGGTACTCGACGGCTACAGCGTCATCCTGGAAAACTACAACAAGAAAATTTCAGACTATACAGAAGAGAACCAAACCTACCTTTTGAATGTGGAAGAGATAAAAAGATATGAAAACGCCCAAAGTGCCTCATCCTATTATAACAGGATGACACAAAATATAAAAAAGCGGATAGATCCCCAAAAACGGAAACTCTTCTGGATGCATCTCACAAAAGAACAGGGACAGGATCTGGAAAACAAGCCCTACTTTAAGAAATAGAGTTTACTTGGCCGTAATAATCACCGTTAGGATATCTTCGTACTCCCCGGAAGCCAGATCGGGATCTCCCGTATAACTCAGGTCCAGCTCTTTAGAAAGCCATTCGGGGGAGGTAATTCCCGAGGAATCGGTTATAAGAGCACTTCCGGAGGACCAGCCCGTTACGGCAACCGAATCATAGGTCAAAGAGTATTCCAGCCTATCCGCACTGCTTTCATGATCCATAAAGGGCGATGTTGCGGTGGAATCGGCAGCCATATTGGTACTGCGGATAGTTACTTCGTATCCCAAGTTGGAGTTGCTCCGTTCGTACACCGTGGCAATGAGTTTGTCCGTGCTGTCAGTGGTTAAATCCATATAGCTAATGTCCGATTCCCGGTCCGCATAGATATCAATCAGCTCTGCCATTCGTCCGTAAATCACGATATCCGTACTGTCCGCCTCCACGTGGGTTCCGCTGTCGCTGTAATCGCCTTCATAAAGGGTCAATGTCAATGTATCGGTATAGTCCCCGCTGGCGGAAAACTGTCCCGATTCAAGATAAAAATAGATGGTAAAGCTGACTTGTTCCACAGTTGCGGCTACGGCGGAAAAGTCCGTGGAAGTGATGACGTTATCCACAGTTAAAGACTGGGGAGGGGCCATCATGACGGAGGTGGAAGGAGGAGATTCAATATAAACTTGATAGTCCAAACTGTAACTGCCCTGCTCTACGATCCTTGTGGTATAGTCCCCCGAATTACCGGTGGAAAGGGCCATAAACCAGTCGGATATGGCAACTCCCTCATGCTCAACGGTTATATCCACCTGTACCGTTTCGTCCTGTTCAAAGGAGGCATTCATATAGACTCCGCCTGTGGGAGCATAAAAGCGGAAATAGTCCTCCCCCCAAACAAGGAGGGAAAAAGTCAGCATAAGGAATAAGATCAGCTTAATTTTCAGGACTCACCACCCCCAATTCACAGTAACCGCTCTCGTTGGCGGTCACCTCTATTATAAAGGTTAACTCTTCATCCTTCAGAGTCAAGAGGTACTCCCCGGGAGAGAGACCGTAGCACTCGAAGTAACCCGTTTCGTCAGTAAAGAATTCCCGGGGCCACTCCCCCTTTTCGTAGGCCCTTTCCACGCCGGAAGCGGGAATAATGTCACCAAGAATTAAGGTTAAAGGCTCTCCGCCTGAATCAATCAAAACTCCCCCCACGTACATATAAACTTTTTCTTCCGCACGGATGAGAGTCCCGCTCCGATAAGTTGGCATGACCGATGTGGTATAATCACTTATATCGGAACCAACGGGAAGAACTTCGGGCATCATTCTAAGTTTGGTATAGTTATAGGACGAAACGGAAGTGAGGATTCCCGGACGTTTTCCATCTATATCCATAAGAGAGCCCATGGAACTGGGATTAATCTTCATAGGCCCAATTTCTGAGTCGATTATGATAAAACTACCGGAAACAGGTCGAGTAACCCCCATAACACCGTCGGCAAAAACAAGAGCCGATCCTATGGAAAGAGAGGTGGAATTACTGTATTCTCCCGTATCAAAGGTGGCATTATACCCCTGAGAAATATTCGCCAGGAAAAAGGGATGAAAATACCCCCCATTTACAGAGAAAGTAAAGGTATCTTCATTACTGGCGGGGACGGAGGATGAAACTCCCAGTGTATAGTCACGCGCCTTAGCGGAATCATTATAGCGATTCCAGGAGAGAATCATCTTCTCATCGTCAATATCACCCTTCACATAAATATTCTGCTTAATCTCGGGAAATGAAGCGGAGTAGGTTATTGCCCCTTGGGGCAACCATTCGCCCGTATCCAGAGAAACACCAAGTTCCACAGCAATAGAACTCCCCTCCGATCCCTTTGTCCGGGATCTCACCATCAAATCAAGCCCATGATTGGCATCATCTGTCTCATAGGACCAGCTCACAGAAGGGGTAATAGTAAGAATCTCGGAAGGGGTGTGAACATAATATCCTCTGGCGTAATAGGATTGGTAACTATCCTCTCCCCCTTCATAACTATACTCCAGGCTGGTTCCAAAGTTCAGCCGTTTCCCCTTCGCACTTTCTTCGGAATAACTATGGTTTACAGAAACACCCACACTATAATCGCCCTCTCCCTCGCTCTCTCCCTCGGGTATAACACTAAAAGTACCGTAATAGGAGGCTATGAGCAGGGGAACGTTCAGAGAAACATTACTATCGTTCAGGCTGTAATAGGAATTAATTCCGGCCGTAACGGTACTGGACATTCCCCGGGAAAGATGAAGCAGAAAAGCCGGATTTACCGTCGTCCAGGAATCGGTTCCCACCGAACCACCCCAATCCAATTCATAGGGTTTTAACAGCCCCCCGTCATAAACCTGATAGAAACTCTGCTCCTGTTCTCCCTGACTATCGGACCAGAGAATTCTTATCTCGTTAAAACCCTGTGATAAAGGAAAATGCTTGAAAGTCCAGGTTCCGGCGGGAACGGAGATCTTTTTAACCCTCTTCTCATTTATATAAATTTCCACATCCGCCGGTTCGGGGAAGTATATTCTTTTGGGAAGTTCGGGACTTGATATATAATTATAATCGAGAACGGTATTTCTAAACAGGGAAAGGCCTACCATACTCTCCGAAAGAAAGCCGTCCCCGCTATAGCTAAGATCACCGGCCATGGCCCGGGCTGTTAAGGATGGTAAATCCTTTGTAAAGCGGCAGTAATCCAGGAAAAACAGTTCCGATCCGGTTTGAACTCCTCCCTTAATTTCCGTGACAAAATTAGAGTAATTCACCACCAGTTCCGGATTTATTTCTCCGTCATATTCCTGTTCTTCGTAATCGATACCGGCGGAGCCATAAAAGTTAAGCACTCCCGAGAACTTAGCCGGTCTTGTTATATTACCGGAGGGTATTTTTCGCTGGGATGAAAGGGTATAACTTCCGGGCTTTCTCGATTCGGGAGGTATTGTCACCCTCAGGATGACAAGCTCCTCATCAAAGACAACTTTAACCATAGCCCCGGCCATTTTCTCAAGGGGAACCCACTCTTCTTCATACCAGCGGACCTTATCGACTTCAAGCTGATTTTCTTCAAGAAGAGGAGCCAGTTCTTCCAGGAGAGGACGGGGCTGTAACTGGATTTGGCCATTTATACGAAGGGCTATTTCCCCGCTGTATTCACCGTCAACGTAAAGAGGAACAGGGATCAGAATCTCCCCTTCTTCCCCCCATAGAAAAAGGGAGGTAAGAAAAATAAGAAGTATAAAAATATACGGACGGATCATTGCTAAAATTTTCGACCACTTCAAGAACCTAATAAACAGGATTATAGGAAAAATCCCACTTAATCGGTTCGCCCTGGACTTCGGGAGGTTCGGGAATCATAAAAACCCGCTTATTCCCGGCCAGAATATTCTCCCCTGCTATACCGGCAAGGTCTTCCGGCCCCAATACAATGGGTGAAAAATTATTATACACACTACTAAGAGTAATGGATAAATCACCTAAAAGGGCATGGCGTGCCCCATGATTCTCAAAAACCAGTTTGAGGCGGTATGTTCGGACTTCGGAAACTTCCTTTACCTCCCTGGTAACCGGCTCTCCTGTTTCTTCGGAGAGTTCCGTTTTTGTTACCACATTGGTCACTTCCTTTATATCCATCACGCTTCTTACGGAGGAAAGTTCTACGTGGGCCTCCCCTCCCCCTTCGGGGACAACATAAAGACTCCCCTCATAACGATAGGTAAAGCGGATTCCCCCGCCGTCTTCATGCTTTTCGTCTTCACGGAATTCCACAGGAAGCTGTTCTGCCAAGATGCGATAATTCAGTTCCCGGTCACCAATTCTACCACCCTGCCACTTAACCCGAACAGATCGGCTCTCTCCGGGAGCCAGAATACTTTGGGAAGGGTAAATAAGAAAGTCACCGTCACAAGGAGTAAGAGTCTCATTCCCCTCTTCATCCATCTCCCGTTCGAAAATAGAGATCTTAACGGCAATTCGTTCGGAAAGGGAATCGTTCCCTATGGTAAAGATGTGACTGCTCTTTTTACCGGTTACGGAAAATTCCTGGGTTATGGGAGAAAAGCTAAAAGCAAATAAAGCCCCCTGTCCCGCCAGGAACAGAAGGCTCATAAAAAGCAGTAGTCCTTTTCTCACTCTATCTGGCCCGCAGAACAACAGTCAACTGGTCGGAATAGTAACCGGCGGGATAGTCATTGCTTGTGGAATAGGTAATTTCCAGAAGACCGTCGGTCACATCGGTGTCAGTAGTCGTCGTCCCAAACTGGGTACCACTGGCATCAGTTATGGCACTGGCCCCTGTACCAACTCCAGCTGACAAGGTACTGCTAAACTCCAAAGTGTAGCTAACTTCATCCAAATCGTCATTAATCAAAGCGCAGTTTCCCCCGCCGCTCACATTGCTCGAGTAGATATATAGATCCCAGCCCGCCGAGTTGTTGGTGGAAATGGTTATATCCGCAAGCCCTACAGTCGTTGAGGCAGCAGCACCCACTAAGGTCAAATTGTCAAATTCATAGGCGGAAGTATCCACGTCCAAATCCAGAATCAGAGGAACAACGCCCCCGATATTAATGGTATCGCCGTTAGAGGCGAAAACGGGCAGAACAAGCAATACTGCCAAAACAATAATTAGTAATTTCTTCATCTAAATGCTCCTTGTGTGGTTTGTTACGTCTCACCGACGCGGTCCACTTTTATTAAATAGTTCCCCTCCGCATTATTAATTCTATTCCTCCACGGCCGGAATTCAAGCATTTTTTTCTTTCCCCTTGGTTGACCACCTCCTCCGTGGGATTTAAACTCAAAAAATGCAGTACTTACATAAGGAAATTGCCGAGGAGATTGTTAGAACCAACAACGACCGGGAAAGAGCCGCCTTCTCTCCCCACGCCTGCTTCTCCCAAGACGCCATCCGCCTCCATCCGGGCCGCCAAAAAGTCCCCGACGAGCTCAACATGCGCCCTCCCTTTTTCCACGATACGGACAAAATTATCCACTCCCGAGTCTACACCCGATACATAGATAAAACCCAGGTATTTTCCCGTATGGAAAACGACCACATAACCCACCGGGTTCTTCATGTGCAGCTGGTAGCCAAAATTGCCCGGACCATTGGCCGATGCCTTAGACTGAATGAGGACCTGATAGAGGCCATATCCCTGGGACACGACCTGGGACACGTCCCCTACGGTCATGCGGGGGAAAGAGCCCTCAACATAATTTGCGAAGAAGAGGGCATCGGGTATTTTACCCACGGAGCCCAGAGCATCCGGGCCGTAATGGAACTGGAAAATCACGGAAAGGGTCTGAACCTGACTTTTCAGACCATGGACGGGATCCTCTGCCACAACGGGGAGCTTTTCACCAAAAAATACTCCCCCGACCGCAGTAAAACACTGGAAAGATTCCTCGACGACTACCGATCCTGCTTCACCGTGCCCAACTACCCCAAGAAACTGGTCCCCATGACTTTAGAGGGCTGTGTCGTGAGACTCTCCGACATCATCGCCTACATTGGCCGGGACGTGGAAGACGCCATAACGGTAGGGCTGATTGACCGCTCCGACCTGCCCGAAGAGACCTCCCGCCTTCTGGGGGATCAGAACAACAGCATTGTGAATACCCTTGTCTGCGACATAATTAACAACAGTTACGGAAAGGGGGAGTTGGAATTTTCCCCCCCAGTATTCGA
The DNA here is from genome assembly GCA_028533045.1 of Spirochaetales bacterium. Lineage (GTDB taxonomy): Bacteria > Spirochaetota > Spirochaetia > DSM-2461 > DSM-2461 > SZUA-368. Next base: position 68,507 of record JAQQAP010000007.1, read on the forward strand.
GGCCCTCATTGCCCTGAGGAAGTTCAACTACACCCGAATTTATCTGAATGAGGCCAACCGGCGGGACGAAGCCAAGCTCATTCCCATGTTTCGCTTCCTCTTTGACAGCTATAAAAAGGATCTGGATAATCCCGACTCCTACATCTCCCGATGGGTAGACCGAATTTCCGGGGACTATCGCTCGGAAACACGGGAAAAGCGGATTATCATAGACTATTTAGCCGGTATGACAGACCGATTTTTTAACAAGCAGTACACCGAACGGGCCCTGCCGACCATCCGGGGGTATAAATTCTAGGATGCAGAACTTTATGGACAAACTGAGCGCCACAACTCAAGATTCGGGGGTCCTTATTTTATCGGGCCACTACGGCAGCGGAAAAACGGAAACGGCGATCAACATGGCAATCACCAGTCGCGAAATGTCAGAGCTCCCCATTACCCTTGCAGACCTGGATATCATTAACCCCTATTTTCGCAGCCGGGAAAAAGCCGACTTCCTGAACAGGAAAGGAATTCGTCTTGTAGCAGGTTCCATTAAAGACTCTCTAAGCGGGGTTCCTGCCCTAAGCGGAGAAATACAGGCTCATCTATCCCAACCAAAAGGAATACTCATCCTGGATACGGGAGGGGACCCGGAGGGAGTTCGCCTATTGGGAAGATACAAGGACGAGCTTGTCCAACTAAGAAAGAGCGAGAAGCTCACTCATCTCTTCGTGTTCAACCCTTTTCGCCCGGAAACCCCTACGGCAGAAAAGGGAAAAGAACTGCTTCTGCGAATCGAAGAGAGCTCGGGAACCAAAATTGACGGAATCGTCTGCAATGGCCATTTCCTCAAGGATACGGAGCAAGTGGACATCAGCTCGGCATGGAAAATAACAGAAGAGCTCTCACAATTGACCGCCATTCCTCCGGCCATCTGTAATGTTCCTCCCCACCTTCTTCCCCCGGAGGAGATCCCCAGGGAAATCATACGCAGTATAAACCTCTACATGCGTGATGACTGGATGAGCTAACTCTTTCTCCACCAAAAAATTCGTTCGATCCCGCATACACCACATTTTCACATTAAAAAGTGAATTATCGGTGGGCAATTTGTTGTTATTGTGAAGCAAACGGGGTATATTAGGAATCACAACGGAGACACTGGTGTTTAAGAAAAAAACGATCCTCATAGCCCTTCTTATTACAGGGGGATTTCTCACTCTTTTTGCCCAACAGGGAATATCTCTGTCCGTTACACCGGGACTCGATATACCCACCGGCGGCGGTGATAGATCAACGGGGACCTATACCCTAAGCGGGGACACCAAAGTTTACTCTCCCGGAGGCGGCTTTTCCCTCCATGGGAACTGGGGACTGGCAGCCTATCCTCTTTTTCTTTCCGCCGGTGTAGACACCAGCTTCATAAGCACCGTAAATGACAGAGCCATGACCTTCGTAGGTCTTACAGCAGGTGGAGGATATAGCTACGCTAACTACCTCCTTAACGGACGGGCCTATCTGGGACTGGGCGGGGCTCTGGGAACTTACTTCACAGCCGACCCGGTTACAAACCTCTATCTAAAATTCGGTGCTTCCTGCCTGTTTAATATTTCCAATACCTTTAGCGTGGGTCCCGCCGTGGAATACCGTTACTTTTACAATAACTACAATGGGATTTTTATAGGCTTAAGTGCCAAAGCCTCTCCCGTCCCGCCCGTAAGCGAGGATCAGGCCCGCTACATCGGCATTCAGCTTGCTCCTCTCTATCCGGCCCTCTATCGTAACTACGAAGTCTACCCGGCCGGGCTGATCTCCTTTGTTAACGGAGAGCAGGAGGCTATCGAAAATCTGGAAATCCGTTATTACCAGAAAGATTATATGGACAAACCGGTAGTCTGCGGTGAGTTTTCTCTGGTAGAACCGGGTAAAACCGTCTCTGTTCCCGTAACATTTCCCCTGAATGAAGAGATTATCGGAAATGGGGCAGAAACAAACCTCACCGGCGAAATCACCATCCGTTACCGCTATAAGGGACGGAATAAAACGCTCAAAACAACCAAGCCCTTTACCCTGGCCGAATCCCATAAAATCATTGACGACAACCCCAGAAAAAAAGTTCTCTTTGTGACTCCCGACGAGCCTTCCCTTAGTGACTTCGCCCAATCCGTAACGGAGCAGCTAAATAATGTGACCGTAACTCCGGTTGACCGCAACTTCCGAACAGCTATGGGACTTTATACAGCCTTGGCGGCGGAAGGATTCGACCTTAAACTCACCGAAGAAGAACAAACCGGTGTAGATAAAACATTTCAGTACCCCGTGGAAACCCTGGCTCTCAAAAAAGGAGAGGAGAAAGACATAGCCCTTGCCTACGCCGCCCTTCTTTATGCTGCCGGAATTAAACCGGCCCTATTGGAACTCCCCGGTAAAACCATGGTGGCCTTGGCCCTGGGCCTTCCCCGAGAAGAGGCGGTCAGCATTTTGAATAGGGACGATTATATCGATTATGCCGGGGAAATCTGGATACCTCTGGATTTGGCAGCTTTGGATCTGGCCGGTTTTATCGACGCCTGGATGTCCGGAGCCGCCCTATGGCAAGGAACAAAGAGTGATGACAAAAGCATCATTGTAGTTGAGGAAGCCTGGAATCAGTTTAAGCCGGTCCTCCATTATCCCTACGCAGAAGAACAGGGAATGGCACTCCTTAAAGAAGCTCAGCCCATACTGGAAGATTACGAAGCAGAACTTACCGCTTTTGTGGAAAAGAGCATTGCCCGGGAAGAAAAAATTCTCATGGATAAGATCAACCGAACCGGTGACACACGCTCCAAAATCCGTTTGGGGGTTCTCTATGCCCGCTACGGCCTCCTGGACAGAGCAAAAGAACAGTTTGAACCCCTTTCCTACGATTACGCTGCGGCCGCCATTAACATGGGGAACGTATTCTTCCTTGAGGGAGATTACGTCAAAGCCTACATAAACTACATTGCCGCCACGGAAATGGATAAAAAGAACAAGTACGCCCTATTGGGTAAAGCCCGAGTTGCACGAGAACTGGGCGAACAGGAAACGGCCGAGTCCACCTATCGGGCTCTGAGCGCTGTTGATATTAACCTGGCCATCCCTTTTTCCTATCTCATAGAAGGGGAACAGGCCGAAGTTGACGAAAATACCCGGGAGACTGTCTTCTGGGTTGAGGAGTAAGACGATGAAGAAGACCCTAAAATCCCTTCTTGCCAAAACACTCGTCCTGATCACGATATTTACCTTTACCCTGTCCGGCTGCTCGGAAAGCCTCTTTGTCCCCATTGTGGAAGAGATGGACGAAAACAACACAGTTTTCTCAAGCGGGATTAGCCTAATCGAATCGTCAGGTCTCTACAGCGAATCCTACGACGGAACTCTCAAATACTACTCCAACGACTCCGACGGCCTGATTGAGCTGACGATTACTTCCGACGACTCCTCTCAGAACTGGACCGAATATACCCTTTGGGAAGGGGACGCTTCAAGCGATAAACCGGAAAACCCCACCTATAGTTCCCTTAGCTTTGACGGGACTACGGCGGATGTAAGTTATACCTTAAGCGATACGAGCGAGGGAAGTACGGAACTGAACATTCAGCTGAAAAACAGCGACGGGGAAGAGTCGGATACGGCCACGGTTTGGGTGGAGTTGGATTTTACGGCGCCCGATTATAGCCTGACGGTCAACGGTACCACAGGAAGCCTGATTGTTGCCTCTACAGACCTTACCCTCCAATTTATCGCCAGTGATTATGACGATTTCTATCAGATGAAGATCTGGCGGGATGACGAAAGCGAATCGGCCATCAGCTATGAAACCTTCAGCGCCAGTACGAGTGAATCAATCGAGGCAGAAGAGAGCACTAGCTACTATTTCTCCACCCTGGTTATGGACAAAGCGGGGAATATTTCGGAGCAGGTCGATACGTCCACCATTACCTACAGCACGTCGACTCCCACCTTTACCTTTACCATAGACGATACGGATGAGTCGGCCACAACGACTCAGAGCAGTACAATAACGATTTATACCGATGTGACCTACCTGCCCTCAAGCACGGAAACTGTTTACATTGCCATTTGGGACGATACGGAGTCGGAGCCCGACAGCGATGATTACGAAATATTGTACACCGACACCTCCTACCATACCCTATCATCTGATGAAGGAGACTACATAATTTCTGTAAGAATTCGGCAAGGTTCCAGCAACTACTCTTCCGAAATGACCCAGAGTATACGCTATGATGCAACCTCTCCCTCTATTTCCAGTTTCACGATTAATGGTTCAGCCACACCGGATATTACCAACAACGGCTCACTCACTCTGGCCGTATCCACTTCGGATAACCTGGCCTCAACCTCCGAAATGGAAATTAAGATCTGGTCCGGAGATGAAGGGGACGAACCGGAAGACGCGGAATACGAAGATCTTGACAGTTTTAGCCAGCCCGAAGTAACCGAAGACGGCACCTATACCTATTGGGTTCGAGTCCGTGATAACAGCGGGAACGAATCGACGGCGACCAGCTGTGAAATTGAATTTGACGGTACGGCGCCTGTAATCAGCTCCTTTAGCTGTGACGATGGAACTCTGGTGGACATGACCGATGTTTCATTTACATTGGAAACCGATTCAGACGTTACGGCCTATAAGATTTGGGAAGGTGATGAAGCAGACGAAACTGACGACAGCGAATATGTATCCTGGACCTATGGATCTTCCATAGACTACAAGCTTACCGCTACGGACGATAGCTACAATATAAACATCCGGGTAAAAGACGAAGCAGGCAATGAGTCGACCGACTATACAACAGAAACAGTTACTTATGACGGATTGGTTCCCACCGTATCCTTCGAGTTAAATAGCGGAGATAGCGAAACAAATAGTAGCACCGTGACTCTCACCTTTACCGTACCGGGAGACGTAACGGGCTATAAGGTATGGGAAACATCTATACCGGGTAGTTTTACCGATTTCTCGTCCGATGAACTAAGCGACGGTTCGATGGATTATACCCTTACATCCTACTCCGACGGCTCAAGCTCCACGGTTTATATGATGGTCCAGGACGAAGCGGGAAATCCCTCGTCAACAGCATCCCAGAGCATTGGATACGATGTATCTCTCGCTGATCCGACCCTGACCATAGACCAGGGAACAGTTACAGCAGAAAGTACAGTAGACCTAACACTAAGCGCCGATAGCGACGTGACAGGCATGAAGGTTTGGCTTTCCGGTGACTCCGAACCGTCCGACTATAGCACCTACGCTTCCACAGTGGAAGATTTTACTCTCTTTTCCACTACTCCGTCGGACAATACATCCTATACCATTTATCTCGTTGTAGAAGACGATGCGGGAAATAATACGTCCTCCAGCCCGGTAGCGGCCACAGTCACTTACGACTCGGCGGCACCAACGATAGAACTGTCCTCTTCTATTAATTACACCAGCGATATTCTTACCGCGTCCACCACAATCACTACCGACTCGGGCGATGTTGACGGCGTGAAGTTCTGGCTGACTTCAGACAGCGGAACAATCACAGAAGATGAATCGACAACCAATTGGGATGAATCGGAAACAGGCTCCACAATCACACCTTCCTATACGTGGGATCTAACAACCGAAGATACCTATACGGTTCATGTAAAAGCCAGAAACTCCGCTGGCTTAACCAGTACCGTAACAGAAAGCATCATCTTCGACGAAACCGCACCGGATGTAAGCACAGCGACAATCAGCGTGGATGGCAATACAAGTGAATTCTGGACTCTCAATGATACGGTCAGCCTGGAACTTTCCGACCAGAGCGACGACATTGGCATTTATGAAATGAAGATCTGGTACGAAGGAGAAGAAAGCAGCGAAGCCACCGCCGACTGGGAGAGTTATAACGACGACGATGCAGACGGCACTGTAACGGTGAGCAACTTCTCCTTGGGGGACAGTGACGGAAGCTATACAATCCATGTTCTCTTCCGCGATGAAACGGAAAATGAATCGGATGAAATAACGTCTACGACTATTAACCTTGACCAGACGGCCCCTGACGTTAACCTTCGCATTGACGGAAGCGCCGTAGACTCCTATGCCACCAATTCAGACAGCTTTACCCTGGACACAAACTGGACCGACACCTCCGAAACCTACACCTTCCAGTACTGGATAGACGGAGATACGGATATAGCAGACTATGCTGAGTTTACCTCCGGCTGGGAATGGCCCGATATCGCCGGAGAAATTAATGATACCGAAGGCAGCTATATTTTCTATGTTAACATTCAGGACCAGGCGGGAAATGTCGGTCAGGACATGCTTACGGTAACCTACGATACAACGGCCCCCGCTATTAGCAGCTTTTCCATAGATGAAGGGGAATATACGAATTCTACCAGTGTAAATTTGACCTATTCACTCTCTTCAGACGAAAGCGATCTGGAAGTCCGATTTTCCAATGACGGCTCAAGCTGGAGTGATTGGGAAGAAGCGACAGGCTCTTCAGAATGGACTCTGTCTGACGATAACGAAGAAAAAACCGTTTACATGCAGGTCCACGACGACGCAGGAAACGGAGATATCGTAAGCATCCAGAGTTCAGATACAATTATCTATGACTCTGTCGCTCCGACATTAGATTCATTTACCATCACCGAAGATGTGGATGCACAAACAGGATACTGGGGATCGGAAACTCTTACCGTAAACTTTGAGCATACACCAACCGTGACAAGTGGAGAGACCGACGAAACTCTCTACATCGTATTCTGGGACGATTCCACAAGTGAACCGGAATGGTCAGAAACTTCTACAAACTATACCTATTCTGTTAGCACAAGCCAAAGTGAAACCGCAACCTACACTCTTACTTCCACAAGCGATACCTACGAAGTTTATTGTAAGGTTTACGACTCGGCAGGAAACTTTTCCTCCACATCTTCCGAAACGGTTAATCTCGATTTGGACATACCAACCCTAAATGAATTCACCATAACCACCGAAAGTGAGACAAACGACCCGGTAATTTCCGCAGAAATTACCCAAACCGACAGTTTCGGAGCCTGGGGTTACAAGGTATGGAGCAGTGAAGACAGCGGAGAACCGGACGTTTATACAGAATTTACTACGGATTACACCTTCTCTTACAATTTAGGAACCAACGAAGGGGAAGAGATAGACTACACCGTATATGTTATGATTTGTGATAATGTTGGGAATGAGTCAGAAACATTGAGTCAAACTGTAACCATTGATAGAAAAGGTCCGGAAAATCCCACTTTCTTTGGTATTTATGATGATGAAACCCTGGAAACGATAGTCTCCTATTATTTAAGCGGAGTAGGAACAGTTATTAACCTGGACACTGTTGACGGTAATCTCTATATTACTTTTACGTCGGGGGATTCTTCTGCAGAAACCTTAAAACTCTGGTATACAGGTCAAACAGAAGAAGATGTTACCGAGCAAACCATTATCTCAAGTGGTTATTATACTTTAACCCTGCCGAGCACCGGCACTTACGACATTTCTCTAGTCATCTACGATGAATTTGATAATCCATCGGATGTTCTTACCTGTGAGGTAACCTACTAACAGCCACCATCACCGAGCCGTAAACTCCCACAAAAAATCCTGCTCGAATAGAGTGGGATGGGAGCGGATGCTTACCTGATAGGTGACTCCCGGCTCCATGGGAGAGGTGTGAATCGTAACAAAATAATCCGACTCGCCCTCTTCGGAAAAGATCAAATCGCTTTCGGCTTTATAGACTTCCAGTTCCGGATAGAAGGTCACCAGCTCGTCCACAAATTCCAGATTACCAAAGGGCAATCCGTTGGAAAAAAGCTGCAAACTATCCTTTTCCGCTATAACCGGATCTTCCAGTACTTCGTCCAAACCAAAAAAGCGACCGTCATAGAGGTCTATAAATCCCCGATCAGCTTCCGTTGGGGCGATGCGAACGGACTCAAGATTGCGCACGGGAAGATATAATTCTTCCGTATAATTGGCCCGAAGATCATGAAAGGTATAGGAGCGGGCGACCCCTTCGGAAGATTCGGTTTCGTTAAAAACAAGGGGCAGCTCCAGGTTTCGGATTTTTTGAAAGGTCTCTACATGAACCCGATTCATACTATAATCGGGGGAGAGCAGCATGAGGGGGAAAGTATTGCCGGAAAAGTCATAGCCGTGAATCATAAAGCCCTTTTCCGTCCCGCTAATGCGTAACTTCCCGCTGTCGTTGGGATAAGCCCGTCGCATGGACCGTCCTTCCACCCAGGTAATCATCTGATCATTCCGGAATTCCACATCGGCCTGGCCCAGTTTCAAGTCCGATTGGGACCATGTTAGAGGCGAAAAACCTGTAAAGGTCATGACCCCTTCCTCTATGGCGCCATAAAATCCGGTTAGATTTTCTCCCGCCCGCACATCGGCGGAGACGAGCCCGGAAACCCATTCTATCTCCCCGCAGAGGTCGTAAATCCGCACAATCCATTCAATCTCATCGCTCACATTTTGGCGAACCAATTCATAGCGGAGAAGCTGTTTCTCTTCTCCCGTTGTATAGTTTACTGCGGTCAAAAAGGTTTGGTCCGTCCTTTTATCAACAGTTTCTTTGAGGTAAGCCGTAAGGGGATCGGTATACCAGGCCCCTCTCGTTTTTTCAATGGTAGAGTTTTTTATCAGATCTCCATAGGCCTTGAGCTGAGTCTGAAGAGAGTCGGTCCAACCTTCATAGCTCTCTTCCTGGAAATAGGCAAGCCGAATACGATTACTGTTAACCTGAGTTGTTCCATCCAAGGGAAACCCGGAGAACATCTTGGTAACAACCGGACCAATCGGTGTGCCGCTAGCCTCATCGCGGTAGTCCAGAACAAGGTAGTTACTGGAGACATCGCCATTATAATCAAAACGAGCGGTCCAGCGCGCTTCGGGAATTTCACGATTCAAGGTATCAATCAGCCCCACAGCGACGGTTCCCTGAGTCAGGATAAATATCTCCTCTCCCCTAAAGACGGCCTTCCAGGAATCATCTTGCGATGGAGCGGAAACGACCCGGGAGGTTTCGGTTGTGGTACATACGGTTAAAATCAGGAGTAAAGAAAGTAGGAAAGGCGCTTTTTTGATCATGTCCCTATTCTAAGACAAGTCCCCCCTATTGTGAAACGTTTTTTTTGTGTCTTTTCTTTGTAAAAATGGAGGATTTTGTCTTTTCCTGGCTATTATCGGCGCTTCCCATGATTCTTGCGAAGATGGAAAGGGATTCGGACTGCTCCAGTCCCAACTTCATAATGACGTTAAGGGGTACGGAAAGGAGCATCCCCGGTATGCCCCAAATATAGCCCCAAAAGACCAGTCCAAATATCACGGTTATGGAATTAATGCGCATTCGGTCACCCATAACCATGGGGTCCACCACATTTCCTATGATAAGCTGATTTCCCAACAGGACCACGGCCAATCCGGTAAACTGTCCCACGCTGTCAAACTGAATAAATGCCATCAGAAGAGGGAGCAAGGTGGAAAGAATGGAGCCTATGGAGGGGATAAAATTGAAAAGAAAGGCGATAAATCCCCAGAAAAGAGCGTAATTCAGACCAAAAATGAGGCAAACAAAGAAGGCCAGGACTCCTGTAATAAGACTAATAACCGTTTTGATGGCTATATAGGAAGAGATGGAATGCTGCAATGTTTCCGTATGATGCTTTAGTTCGTCATTCCCTTTAACCACGTACTGAATATAACTTTTGTACTCTGTAAGACCGCCCAAAAGGAAGAGGAAATAGAGAAAGAAGAGCAAAAAGTCTTTCCCAAAATCCCCAACACCCAGGGCCAGGTCTTTGAGGGCGGTCGACCACTGGAAACCGCCAATCCACTCCCAAAACCAGTTGGTCAGACTGTTGTGATTTTCATTCAGATCCAGCCCGAATCGTCGGTCCGCCCAGCGTGAAATCAGCCCAATCTTGTTATTAAAGAGCCGGCTTAGTTCATCCATGTCGGAAAGAATACTGGAAAAGGTGGTAACGAAAATATTTATGACCAATACCAGAATAAAGCAGACGAGCAGTGCGACTACCGGTAAAATCAAGGCTTTGGGTATATGAAAGTCACGCAGTTTCTGCACAAGAGGAATACAGAGCAAGGCCAGAAGTCCCGCAAATACGAGGGGTAACAATAGAGCGGACAGGGTTTTTAACAGTGTAAGAAGCAGAACGCCCATGGCAACAATAAGAATATTGCGAATGGAGCGGATGAGTCGGATATCTTCGGTCATAGGTTCCTCCCTTACCCCCAGTATCGGGAATAAGGAAGGCGCCCGTTAACCTAACTTAAGCAAATAGCAATAAGCTGACCGCCATAACGGCCATACCGGCAATAAGCCCGCCTATGGCTACGTGGTGTTCCCCGTACTCTTCCGCCGTGGGAAGAAGTTCATCCAGGGAGATGTATACCATGATTCCCGCTACTCCGGCGAAAATCAGGCCAAAGGTAGCGTCGTTAAAAACGTTACGGAGGATGAAGAATCCCAGGAGGGCTCCCACAGGCTCGGAAAATCCACTCAGGAAGGAGAGCCAAAAGGCTTTTTTACGGCTTTTTGTGGCATAGTAAATGGGGGCGGAAACGGCGATACCTTCGGGTATGTTGTGAATCGCGATAGCCACGGCAATGCTTATCCCCATGGTGGGATCGGTCAAAGCTCCCATGAAGGTTGCCAGACCTTCGGGGAAGTTGTGAATCCCAATAGCCAGGGCAGAAAAGAGGCCCATCCTCATAAGGCGGCCATCGGTTCTCTCGGCGTTTTCCGCTTCATGATCGATATTACTGATCTCATGGGGGTTCTCGTAGGAGGGAATCAGCTTATCGATAATAGCAATGAGAGCCACACCCACGAAAAAAGCAATGGTAGTATAAATGTAACCCGGCTTTTCCCCGTAGTAGGCTCCCAGGGCCTCACGGGCTTTGACAAATATTTCAATCATGGAAACATAAATCATAACTCCCGCAGAGAAACCCAACGCTCCGGCCAGGAATTTCGGATTGAATTTCTTGGAAAAGAAGGACATGATACTACCTATACCGGTGGATAAACCGGCAAAGATCGTCAGCCCCAAAGCAAAAAGTATGGCTCCCGTATCCATTATTTTCCCCTTATATCTAATATTTCTCTATATAGTTCACATTTAGTGTAATAAAGAATTGTCCCATCGCCTAGTCTTTTTTCAATTTTATTATACCACCGTGATTTATGGATGAACTTGATCTATATTAATGAGATGAAGCCCCTCGCTCACACGGTCCTAAGCCTTTTTATACTTCTTCTACCCTCCTGCGAAATGTTTGAATCAGAGGCGTCCACAGGAAATACCTTCTATATCGATCCGGTAAATGGAAGTTCCGACGGGGATGGTAGCGCCGAATCACCCTGGTTAACCCTGGAAGAGGTTATTGAGGCGGGGGAATTCAAATCCTGGGGCTATTCCGAATCTTACCCGGACGACTCAACGGAGCGGGAGATTCTTAATCCGGACGGAAGAATTTGCGGTGGGGACACGGTAATTCTCATGGAAGGTCACCACGGAAGCGCGGTAATGCAGGGTGACTATGTCAAAGAGCTCACCATTAAAGCGGCCGAGGGCGCCCAAGCCACTCTTTCAAAAATTACAGTCTATGCTTCATCAAACCTCCGCTTCTCCGGTTTGGAAATTCGCCCTGACGACGATTATACGGAAAACTACTCCCTCGTGGAGATTCGCTCCTACTCTTTCTCCGGCCCAACGGAAAACATTACCGTAGAGGACAGTCTCATCTATTCCGTGGAAGACAGCAGCGACTGGACCGAAACGGAATGGACCACTCTGGACTGTACGGGAATTGCCGTGCGGGATGCGGAGTATGTACTACTGGAGAACAACACCATTCGCAATGTAGGCTTTGGGATCTCCATTTATGATTGTGACAACAATACAATCCGGGGAAACAGGATAGAAAACTTTTCCGGCGACGGAATGCGCGGCATAGGAAGCAACCTGACCTTTGAGTATAACTGGGTGCAAGACAATTACAATGTGGATGACAACCACGACGACGGTTTCCAGGCCTTTACCACAGGGACAGACTACGAATCTCTCGATAACGTGATTCTTAGGGGAAACGTGATAATTGAATGCACCGATCAGGACCGGGATTACCAGGGAAGCCTTCAGGGTATAGGCTGCTTTGACGGTTTCTTTGGGAACTGGACAGTGGAGAACAACCTGGTTCTGGTACATGCCTATCATGGAATCAGCCTCTACGGCGCCAATGACTGTACGGTCATCAACAACACCGTGGCGGACCCCTTTCCCGGCGGCGACAGTTCCCGTAGCTGGATATATATTACCGACCTCAAAGACGGCACTCCCAGCGAAGGCTGTTTAGTCCGTAACAACATGGCCCACTCCATAAGCGCTGCAAACCAGCAAATGGACCACAATGAAACCTACACTTATGACGACCTGGAAAGCTACTTTGCCGACCCTTTCAACTACGACTTTACCCCGGCCGAAGGCTCGCCGGCCCTGAACGCCGGAACGATTCTTCTGGCACCGGACTGGGACCTTTATGAGAACCCGCGGGTACGGGGCTCCTCGGCCGATTTGGGTGCCATTGAGAAAATAGACTAGATTCTTCCCTAGAAATAGAGACAGAAGCCCAACATGGCCTCGTTACCCAAACCAATATCCACAAGCCAGTCATATTCGGAGTCGCTCTCATCCACATCGCCGTCAACGGAGGAACGAACCTTGTACCACTGGTGGGTCCAACCGATGTGATACTCCGCGAAAAAGGATAGATTCTCCATAAAGTGGAATTCCCCGCCAAAGACAGGTCCCAAAGTCAACTCATTCGTCACATCCTCGGTCCAGTTGTCGTCGTCAATCTCATCGCGCAAGGTCTCGTTAGCCCAACCGGCTTCAAAACCTAAATAAGGAGAAAGGCGATTCTCATTCAGGTGCCATTCAAAAACACAATTGACACCCCAATTACCGGCAATCTCGTCGCTGGAATCATCCGTATCATTCATGGTTAGACTGACTCCCGTCCGGAGGGCATAGGGACCGGAAATGACCTTAAATCCTGCTCCGCCGGAGTACTCTTCCAGGTCAAATTCGGAAAGGGAAAATACCAGGGCCCAATCAAGGGGCTCCAGAGAATAGGCCATACTAAGGGAGAGAAAAAAGAGAGCAATCAGGAAAAGCCGTTTCGTCATAATCAAATTATAGCGCGGGTAAACGTAAAAAACAGGGCCTCCAGGCTGCGGGTTAGTTGATTCCGGCAACTATCCTGTGGTAAAATACTCCCATGAGCACGGTTACCATGAACAGCATTCGGATTAATCAGCTGGGCTTCTACCCCCAGAGCATCAAAACCTTTGTGGCCGTAAAGGCCAAGGCCGACTCCTTTCTCATCCTGAATCAGCGGGGAGAGAAGGTTTTTACCGGCCCTCTCAAAGACAAGGGTTACTGGGCCGCCTCGGGGGAAGAGGTCAAAACGGGGGATTTTTCTTCCCTTTGCGAACCGGGACTTTATTCCGTCGTTGTTGACGGCTGCGAGCCCTCACTTCCCTTCACTATTCAGTCCGAACTCTACAAGGAAGCCGCCCGTGACGTGTTCAATTTTTTCCCTTTCCAACGCTGCCAACACGGAGACCATGCCTGTCTTTTCCACCCCGATACGGGGCACAAAACGGGGGCTCTCAACTCTCCCGGAGGCTGGTATGACGCGGGAGACTACGGAAAGTATACCTTAAACGGAGCCTTCTCGGCCGGACTGATGCTGGCACTCCACGAGATCCTTCCCCATGCTTACGGGCAAGCCGACTCAAGCCCTCTTTTGGAGGAGATCCGTTTTGAGCTGGACTGGATCTTCACTATGCAGGATAAGGATGGAGGGGTCTTCCATAAAATCACCAGCCTGGAACACGACGATTTTGTCTTGCCCGAAAAAGCTGTGAAAGACCGGTTTGTCATTGGAAAATCTACCGCAGCCGCTCTCACTTTTGCCGCCGTTCTAGCCCAGGCCTCCCGAATTTGGGCTGATTTGGACCCGAACTTTGCCCAAGAGGCCCTAAACGCGGCCAAGCGGGCCTGGGACTGGAGTGTGGAACATCCTTCGGAATACTTCAAAAATCCTACCGGTTGTAACACCGGGGAGTACGGCGATCATGACCAAAAGGAAGAATTCTTCTGGGCCGCCGCCGAACTTTACGCTACCACAGGCGACAAAAAGTATAGAGAGCCCCTTCAGGACGATCTGGATAAAGTCAGCCTGAGAATCGGGGAAAACTGGCGGCAGTATACGGACAATATTGGGTATTACTCCCTTCTGGCCTCTTCCCAGGTCCCGAAAGAGGACAAGGCGCTCGTTAAATCAGGCTTAATTCGCCTGGCCGATGAACTCCTGGCAAAAATAGAAGCTGTCCCCTACGAAATTCCCGTGGACGATTTCCAGTGGGGTTCCAACAGCGATATTCTCGACGCCGCCATGATTTTTGCCCTGGCTCACCACTATTCAGGAGAAAAAAAATATCTTGACGCCACCGTTCAAACCACAGACTACCTTTTGGGAAAGAATGCTTTAAGCCTCTCCTTTGTCACCGGTTATGGAGTGAAGTCCCCCATGAATCCTCACCACCGACTTTTTGTAGACAGGAAGCTGCCCGAACCGGGATTCGTCGTGGGCGGGCCTAATGGAAACCGGGAAGATGCCCAGGAACTGCGGGAATCCGGGGTTTACTACCCCACCTGCTTTCCCGCCAAGGCCTATGTGGATCATGTGGAAAGCTACGCGTCCAACGAGATATGCCTTAACTGGAACGCCCCGGCGGTGTTTGTGCTGGGGTATTTGGAAGAAGCTTTCAAAGCTTAAAGAATCGATCGATGCTGCAAGCTATACTTAATAACAAGATTCAAAGAAGCCTTTCCGTAGAAGATGATAAAATAAGAATCGCCCCCATGGAAGATACCCTGACCTCTTCCGTCTTTGGGAATCTACTTTATTTACCGAGCGAACTTCTCCTGGGGATTCTGGATGACTGCTCCTATTCAAGCAAACTCACGAAAAGCTGCGGGCCCTTGGAAGAGTACTCTTTCTGGCCGAACTGGCAATCTGACGACCAGCAGTCGGTTCAACCGGATCTCTTTCTCCGGTTCTCCCACTGCGACCTCATTATAGAAGCAAAAAGGCTTGATCATAACCAACAAAGCAGAAAGCAGTGGGAAAATGAAGTCAGATCCTATTACAAAGAGTACGGCGAGGAAAACAAAAAAGTTGTTCTCTTAGCCATAGGAGGCTTAACAAACACGGGAAAGGAGCAGATCCTCAACGATGTGGATGTGGTAAAAATCAGTTGGAACCGACTCCTGGCCTCCGTATCCCTGCTTAAAAAATGCATAGAGAAAATGGAAGTAAAATCCTCCAGCCTGATTTCGCAGGTAAATATACTGAGCGATATCATAAGCTACTTTGAATATCACGGTTATTTTGAAATGACCTGGTTCGAAGATTTCTCCTTAAAGTATGATACCATCCAGATAGATGACAGGGACATAAGGAAGTGGAATAGTGAAAAGTAAAATTGATCAGAAAGAGCTGAACAAGGCTCTGCTCGAAGTCCGTAAGGCATACAGGATCATTTACGAATACCAGAAGAGAGTCCTGGACCTGGTGAAATATATCAGCAAATCCCTTGGCTACCAATACGCCGGGGGGTGGTCCAAATTCAGCAGTCCCTCTCCAAAGAACGGCAAGGGCTCCCTTGACAACTGGGCTTGGGACTGGTTGAGATTTCTATCTCTACGAATTCAACTTCAAACCCAAAAAGAACAATGTCACCTTCTCCCTGGTTATAATGAGCGATAACGGTTTCTGGCTTAAGGATGTCTCCGAACTTGATGTGGAAAACTACGGCAGCGTTTCGGCTTCGGAGACAAAGTTGTTATTCATCACGGCAAACGGTACGGGGAGCTCTATCGAAGAGATTATTGATCACCTTAGCGTTAATAACTCCGAATACATCTCGGACAACAAGAAGATTGTGGCCAAATCTTTTTCGCTTGACGAATTCATTAATCAGGAATCGACTAACGGCGTAATTGAGACTTATAAATCCTTCTGCCAAGCGAATAAGATAGAATTATAGCCTACTTCTCCGCCGCCTCGATCGTCTGCTCCACCAGGGTCACAATGGTCATGGGACCGACTCCTCCGGGAACAGGGGTGAATCCCTTCTCATCCTTGATTTTCTGAGACCTGATTTTCAGTTGTTCGTTAATTTCTTTGATCGACGGGTTTATTTTAGCTTAAAGCGGATAGATTTGTAAAGAACTGTACAGTTTTACCATTCCTCTATATTATTATTTCTTAAAGGGATAAGGGGGGGGGCTGTTTTGAATAAAAGAACCGACGATGATCTAATCATCAAAGTGGAAAATCTGAAGAAGGTCTATAAAATCAACAAGAGGGGAAAGGGGCTTCCCGGTCATCTGGCCAACCTTTTCAAACCGAGTTTCACAAAGAAAAAGGCTGTGGACGGCATCGATTTTCAGATTAGACGGGGCGACGCGGTCGGTTTTATCGGAGCGAACGGAGCGGGAAAATCCACCACCATTAAGATGCTCTGCGGCATCCTCTCCCCCACGGAAGGGCGTCTTGAGGCTCTGGGATTCAATCCTCACAAACAGAGAAAACAGTACGTGGCCGCCATCGGCGCGGTCTTCGGACAGAAATCCCAATTGGCCTGGGATCTCCCCATCATCGACAGTTTCGAACTGCTCCAGAAGGTCTACCGGATCCCCCAAAAGAGGTACGAGGAAAATCTCAAACAGTTTACGGACCTTCTGGACATGGAAAGCTTCCTGGAGCAGCCGGTCAGACAGCTCTCCCTGGGTCAGAAAATGAGAGCGGAAATCGCCGCCTCCTTGCTCCACTCGCCGGAGCTGGTGTTTCTTGATGAGCCGACCATAGGCCTGGATGTGGTGGCCAAGGAACGAATCCGGGAATTCCTCCGTTACATGAACCGGGAGCTGGGGGTGACGCTCATCTTCACCACCCATGACATGCAGGATATTGAGAAAACCTGCGACCGGCTGATCATCATAGACGAGGGCAAGAAGATCTACGACGGCACCGTTACGGGCATTAAGGAGCACTTCGGATCGGAGCGGAAGCTGATTGCCCAGTTTGACGAGGAGTGCCCTGTCGACGAAATAGAACATGTCACCATCAGCGAGAAAAAGAACGGGGTAAAGGAGTTCCTTTTCGAGAGCGGCCATGTGTCTATGACCGAACTGATTCAAGAACTCTTCGAGAAGTACAAAGTAAACGACCTGACCGTACGGGAACCGGAAATCGAGGAGATCGTTCGGGGGATTTACGAAAAGGGAGGCGTGCTTTGACCGCCTATCTCTCCTTTATAAAGAAGACCTTCCTGAACAGGATGGTTTATAAGGTCGATTATCTGATTGGGATTCTCAACACCTGCATTCAGCTTTTCATTTCCGTCACGATCTGGAAAGCCCTTTACGGAGGAAGAGAGTCGGTGGAAGGAATCAGCTATGCCATGGTGGTCACATCTATAGTGATCGGACAGGGGCTGACCAACGCCTACCGCATCAACGACCAGGCCGTTTCCAAGCGGGTGAAAGACGGCTCCCTGGCCAACTGCCTGCTCAGGCCGATCAGCTTCCGGGGGCAGCTCTTTGCGGAGAACCTGGGGGAGATCCTCTTTAGAATCGTCTCCAACTTTCTTCCGGCGGTTCTTATCTTCGCCTTGACCATCGGCCTGATTCCCCCGGCGAGCGCTCTTAATTTTGTCTTGTTTCTCCTCAGCATAAGCCTGGGCTTTCTGGTCCTGTGGACGCTCAGCTCCATAGTACAGTGCTCGGCGTTCTGGATCATTAACGTCTGGAGCATTTCCACCATTAAAAACGTCTTTGTCACGGTACTTTCCGGCTCCATCCTTCCCCTCTGGTTTATGCCGGAGTCCCTGGTTAAGCTGATTCGCTACACCCCCTTCGGCTCCATCTACTTCACTCCCGTCCGCATCTATCTGGGGCAGATTTCCCTGGGAGAAATGGGCGGGTACTTTGGGAACCAGCTTTTCTGGATTCTTCTCCTGCACGGTATCAGCGCGCTCTTATGGGAGAAGGGAAAAACCAACATCGTCTTACAGGGAGGTTGATAAAATGAAGAACGACTCGCTGGCCCTCTTCGGCCACTACTCAAAACACATTATGAAGGCCTGGTTTCAGTATAAGGTCGATGCCTGCCTCAGATCATTGGCGGTCTTTCTGCGGGAGAGCGCCGGTATCATTGTCATCTATATGATGCTTCTGAAATTCGACTCCATAAACGGTTGGACCCGGGATGAGCTTCTCTTTCTTTTCAGCTTCATCTTTTTAACCTACGGAATCTTCATCCTCTTCTTTACGGGCTTCCGCGACTTTCCCAAGCTGGTGAACAAGGGGACCTTCGACCGCTTCATGCTCAGGCCCCGGGGGCTGGTCTTCCAGGTCATAGCCAGCAATGCCGACTGGTTCGCCGCCATCGGCCACGGAGGATTGGGTATCTGCCTCTTCATCTTTTCCGCCTCCCGACTCACCATTGAATGGAGCCTGGGCTTGGGGATTTACTGTTTCTTTACCATCCTGGGGGGAGTGCTGATTCAAGGGGCCATTTTTCTCTTTCTGGCTTCCTTAAGCTTTTCCCTGATAGAGACGGGTAACCTGAAGTCCCTGCTCTTCTGGAACACGAGGAAGTTCGCCGGTTACCCCATAAGCATCTTCCACTCGTCCATTCAATTCCTTCTCACCTTTGTCGTTCCCTTTGCCTTCGTAAACTATTTTCCCGCTCAGTTCCTTTTGCGCAAGCCCGATTTGGCGGAGTTTCCTTTGTTCTTTATCTACATAGCTCCGCTAGTTGGTCCAATCCTGTATATATTATCCTACGCTTATTGGAGGTTTAGCTTACGTTTCTATAAGAGCACAGGAAGCTAAAAAAGCCCCTAATCCCACCTACAAACCCTGTTTCGCCCTTCATCCTTGGCACGGTACATAGCTTGGTCAGCCTGGTCGAGACAGGTATCTAAAGTCATCCCTTTCTGCGGTAGATAAGTGCTAATTCCAAAACTTGCGGTTATTTGGATGAGGTGTTCCCCAAACTCAACAGGGCTGTTCTCTATTATGGCTCTTAGCCGTTCCATAACCTTTGACGCTTCTTCCGAAGACGTACGGGGAAGGAGGGCGACAAATTCTTCGCCCCCATACCGGGCACAAAGACTGCCGGCTCGCATGTTGTTACCCAAAATCTGACTAACTGTTTTAAGCGCTTCATCTCCGGCATTATGACCAAAGGTATCATTGACTCTCTTAAAGAAGTCTATATCAAGGATAATAAGGGAGAAAGGACTGTTGTCCCGCTCGGCCTGGGCAATTTCATCTGCAGCAAATCTAAAAAATTGCCGGCGATTGGGAAGACCTGTCAAAGTATCTATAGAGGCAAGATGCTCAAGTTGATTCACGTAACCCTGCAGTTCAGTAATATCCCGCAGTACAAAGAGGTCTCCTCTTTTACCGTAAAGTTTATGGGTGAGATCTGTTCGGGTGACTCTAAAGATGGCATGTGTTCCATTTTGTCTTTGGTAGTTAATATCAGAGCTTTTCTCGATGGAGGAGAGGAACTCGTAAAGCTTTGGGTTGGTCGCTTCAATCGACTTGCCCAAACAGAATTTATCTTCCCTAAAAAATGTGTTCTTAACCATTTTGTTGTACTCTATTAATCGGCCTTCCTTATCTATTACCAGAACGCCCTCGTCCAGAGAGTCAAGCATTAAATCCTTTTCCACAGGAGTCAGATCAAAAAGCTGAATTCTTACTATCCCCCAAAAAAAGAGAAGACCGGCTGCGCTAAAGAATAGAGGCCCCAAATCAAGATTGTAGGGAAAGCCCATGGTGAGATTTATAAGATACCCGGCCATGGGAAGTAGAGCGGCTGTTGCCATGAGAATACATTGACCGCGAAACCTATCCTTCATGGTACACATATTCAAGAGCATTTTTATTGTTCCCACAAAGGCAACAAGTGATTGGAAAATGTTTACGGGGTAATAGAGGGCACCCTTCTCTGTAACGAGAATGGATAAAGACACATCGGGAAGAAGCCGGAAACTTCTATACATGAGGTGATGAAAAGGATTTGTCAGGACGAGAACCAGAATGAGAAAGGGGAAGAGAAAGAGGCCCTTTTCATATTTTTTAAACGTTTCCATCCTTTCTGCCTCATCCCCCTTATACAACCAGGCAACGGCAAACCAAAGGTAAGGGATGAAACTCAAACCAATATATTCGAAATTCAGCCAAAATCGAGCCATTTCCAGGGTGGCCATGGAAAGTTCAATAAAATAGCTGGTACCGTAGAGACTTATGCAAAACATAAGACCGGCAAAATAGTACAGAGTCGGGGGTTTATTCTTTTTAGCAATGACAAAAATCGCAAGGGCCAGGGAAATCAAAGCCGAGATGTGTATCGCGATTTTCAGAAAGGGGATCGTGATCATTTTTTATTCCGTTTTTTAATTACCAAAATAATATCCTTTAAATCATAATCGAACAAGTCTTCCCCCCTTCTCTGTGTGACTATTCTGTTAAAATAATAGAGAAACTACTCCGGCTTAACCGCAGCTCCCACAGATGCATCGAGAAACCATACCTCTGCATAGGCCCCGTTGGCATACTGGTCGGGAATTATTCCGCCGTAAACTTCGGCTCCCGTATTCCAGATCATGTTGTCCGCAGGATTTTTACCGTTTGTCTGATTGTAGGCCCCCTGTTTGAAGTATTGTCGCTCTCCGGCATAAGCCTGGGCTCTTTCCGTGCCGTCCTGTCCGGTAGATTCGAATACGGTAAGAACCTGCTGGGGAATATCTTCATACTTGGTATAGTCCGACTCAATCAAACTCTTGGTAAAAGTCTTGGTAGGATGGCCTTCGGCACTAAAAGTCAGGTACATGATACCTTCGTAGACGTTTACTTCATAGCTAAAGAGCTCACCCAGTTCGATGCCCTCTTCCGGCTCGGGAGGATAGCTGTCTTTCTCATCCCCCACAACGGTCCAGTCATTACCCCATACTGCTGTAGCAACATCCCATCGCTCCGAATTGCTTCCCGAAGTATTGATTTCATAGTTCCAAAAGAGGGAACCTTTACTATGACCGGGATACTTCTTGTAATAGATTTTAAGCGGTTCGTTTTCATGGCCTTCGTCACTATGAATCTGGCCTACAACAACGGAGAAGGAGGCAGGAACACGAGCATCGGCGGTGGTGGAAACATGCATAACCTTTAAGGTCCCCGTCATTCTTCCACCCTCTTCCGGCGTCCATTCCCCGAATTCTCTCAGTTCAGAACGGGTATTGGAGGAGTTGGGTGTGGTTTTTCCCGCATTGGGAGTTTTATAGACGACCCAATCTTCTTCATCGGAATGGGTATAGAAAAAGTCTTCATTCTCATATCCGACCAGGCTGGTTTTCGTCATTCCATTTCCCATGGTAATCTTCCATTTATTAAAATAGGGTATGACGTCGGAAGGAGTCAGGTTCGCCACTTCCTCCACGCTCTCTCCGGAACTCATGCAGGATAGAGATCCCACCATAATAAGCATTAATAATACCGATTTAAAAATCTTCATAAAGACTCCCTCTCGTAACAATAGTTTTCTTCCCGTCATTGTATCATAGATTGAAAATTTTCCTACTTTAATTTACCTTTTAGCCAACAGGAGAAAGATTATGAAATTTGACAATGTTTCGGTCGTAAAAAAGGCCAATATTTATTTTGACGGCAAGGTAACAAGCCGTATCATCGAATTTGCCGACGGAGAAAAGAAAACCCTGGGAATCATGCTGCCCGGAGAGTACGAATTCGGTACGGAAGCCAAGGAAATCATGGAAGTAATGGCGGGAAGCATGGATATTATGCTCCCCGGTGAAACGGAGTATACCACCTACGCAGCGGGGACTTCCTTTGAAGTACCGGCCAACTCCAAGTTTAAGCTGATTATTAAGGAACCGGCCGACTACTGCTGTTCCTACATTACCGACTAAGCCAGAAGCCCTCGGGCACCGGCAAAGACCATCTGAGCCGAGAGGGCGGAAAGGATAAGACCGGTTAATCGGCTCAGAACGGAGATTCCCTTCTCCTTTAATACTCTGTGAAACCAGGGGGAAAGGAGAAGGATAACCCCCAATAGAAGTACGGAAATAGTTAAGGCCCCTACCCCAACAAGGTAATCGCTCAATTCATGAAAATCGGCCCCTAAAACCATGAGCATACCAATCGTACCGGGACCAACGGTTACAGGAATGGAAAGGGGAACTACGGAAATATCGGTGTTCCCGTCTATGGTTTTGCTCTGCGCTTCATGGCCTTTAACCAAATCCACAGCACTTAAAAAGAGAATTGCCCCGGCTCCCACCTTAAAAGCATCCACAGTTATGCTGAATAGGGCAAAGATATAACTGCCCCCGAAAATCAGTATTAAACAGATAATCTCTATGGAAAGAATCATCTTGTAAACGAGGGTACGCTTCTCCTTTGCATCAAGCTCCGATGTCATAGTCAGAAACATGGAGAGAACAAAAAAGGGAGTGAAGATAAAAAAGAGCTGGACCGTCATGGTAAAAAGCTGTGATGCCACGTAGCGCCTCCGTAGGTAATAAAAAACCCGCCCCGGAATACAGGGCGGGTTCATTTAACTATAAAGTGAACTACATGGTCTTGTAAACAAGAACCAGTCCGGATCTCTGGTAGAACTGAGCCACTTCCAGAAGTCCCATTCCACCGGCGTTAGCGGCGATGAGATTGGAAACCCAGGTTACACCAAAGTCAACCTGACCGGTGAAAACAGCGGTAGTTTCACCAATGTCTCCCCCACCGGGGATGATAGAAACGTTCAGGCCCGCTTCTTCGAAGTATCCCTTGTCCAGAGCTACGTAGTAACCCATGAACTGAGCCTGGGGCAACCACTTAAGCTGTACGCTTACGTCGGATTTTTCTACGGCGAACTTACCGTCGGAAGCCATGGCTTCTTCCCAGTACATGGTAGATCGGATATCGTCCAGAGTCAGCTTGCTCAGAGCATCGGCCGCTACGGAGTCTTCCAGCTTGATGTAGGTCTTGGCCAGGTCAAGAGTCTGCTGCATAGCGGTTTCAACCATTTTACCGTATTCGGTAACGGTAGCGCCGGTTGTGTCGGTTTCAACAAGCTTCTTTACTTCAGAAGCCATGTAAGCCTGGTGCTCGGGAGATACGGAAGAACCGTAGTTAAATACGATTTCCGCCGCTTCTTCCGGGTTGGCACAGGCGTATTCCCATCCCTTAACGGCAGCATAGATAAAAGCCTTAACCGTGTTGGGGTTGGCAGCGGCAAATTCGGCGGTACAGAAGAGGTTGTCTTCCAACATAGCCACGCCTTCGTCGTTCATATCGATGTAGGAAACGTCATCACCGTAAGCGTAACCGCCGGCGTAGTCGTTCTTAACCAGACCCAATTCATTGTAGGTCATGGCTGAAGCGGCCAGGATAGAGTCGTCATCGAATCCGTCCATATCAAAAGCCTGGCTCAGGTAAGTGGTAGGCTGGCCGTACTTGGTCAAAAGAGCCTGAATTTCATACTCATTTCCCAGACCCCAGTTTCCTACCTGGCCTTTAGTGGCTGCATCTACAACAATGGATTCCACAGAAGCGTCTTTGCCGTAGTAGGTAATCTCTTCCATCTCTTCGGAACCGTTACTCCAAAGAGCCGTTACACTGAGAAAAGCTGTCATTAGGAGAGCCGCACTTTTCTTACTATTAAACCTCATCATATCTATCCTCCTGTGATTGAGTGGTTTACAAAATTATTTGTTACGCTCTTCGACCTTTCATAAAGATCCGTTCGAAGAACAGTAGCAGTACATACATGGTGATACCGATAACAAAAGCGGCACCAATATAAGCCCAGGCCGTAGCGTACTGGGCCAAAACGATATTTTCCCGAATCTGACGTCCCACGCCAATGATGTATTCCGCAAAATACTCACTAACCATGGCACTGATGATACTTCCGGGAACGCTGACTCTCAGGGCCGTAAAAATATAGGGCACGCTGTTGGGTACCTTCAGCTTAAGGAAGATGGTGAGCTGTCCGGCCGCCAGGGAGTGCATCAAGTCTTCCGAAAAGGGCTTAAGCTCCTTAAATCCCCGATAGGCGTTTACGCTCATGGCCACGGTACACATAATCATGACCACCAGCATTTTCGCCAGCATACTACGCACGTTGGGATCGCGGCTGAAATCCTTGGTCAGGTTGTTCATAATCGGGGCAATGGCAATGATGGGAACCGCATTGAACGCGGAAACCACGGCCAGGCCGCCGACTCCCCAGGTGGGGAAAGCGGAAGCGATAATCGCCAGCAAGTAGCCAAGGAGGGAACCGAGTACCAATCCCCCCACAGCCACAATCACCGTTGCCTTTACGTTTAACAGTACCTTGGGTATATTCTCCGAAATAATCTTGATGATTCTCGAAGGGAGGGGCAGGGTAAAAGGATCCGCTCCGGTTATGACGTGGAGCGCACCTGACTGCCATAGGGTAATAATAAAGACCCCAAAAAGAACGGGCAAAAAGATGGATGAAAATCGGTCTGCATCAATGGTTAGTTTCTTTTTCATTAGACATCACTCCTTTTTGCCACTGCCTGGGGAGAAAAGAGTCTCTCCAGAAGGGACATAAGCTGATAACTGAGAATACCCACGAAGGCACTCACGAATACGATTTGCCAAAAGACGTAAATAGACATGGCGTGTTTGAGTGACTGGGAAAGCATACAGCCCAGTCCGCCGCCACCCTGAAGGGTGTCCACCAAAATGGAAGCGGTAATGGCCATGGGGGCGGCGATCTTCAGCCCCGTAAAAAAGTAGGGGATGCACGACGGAAGAAGCAGCTTCGTATAGATGTGCCACTGGCTCGCAGCCAGAGAGTGCATCAGGTCGTACTTTTCCTGCTCCACCGACTTCAAACCGGCCAGGGTATTGGTCGCCACCGGATAAAAGGTCAGGATAGCGGCAATAACAACACGGCTTTTATCAATATCCCGGGTTATGGCCAGCACGATTGGGGCCATCCCCAGAATCGGAATCATCTGAATCATCATAAGGTAGGGGAAAACGGTCTTTTCCACTGCCAGGAAGAGTCTCATGACTAGAGCCATGGCAAACCCCACAGCCACTCCAATAGCAAACCCTATACCGGCCCGGCCCAAAGTTACGCCGGTGTTACCTATAACGATCTGCCAGGCTGTCTGTTTATTACTCACCATTCGATCGCTAAAGACGGATTCCACGATCTGTCCCAGATGGGGCAGCACATTTTCCGGAGTCCGCTTAGTCTGGGCAATAGAGGTAGCCCCCAACTCCCAGACAAGAATCAACCCGATAATCCAAACGAGGATCACCAGCTTATCGGTTATCTTTTTCTTTTGAATCGCTGTCATAATCAGACTCCCTCAAAGCTGTTTCTCACCTTGCTCACAAGGCTGTTGAACTCGGGAGTTTCCCGGCACTCGAGGGTGCGGGGCTGGGGTATATCCACATCCACCACGGCGGAAACACGACCGGGATGGGGAGAAAGAACCACAACCCGGTCGGAAAGGAAGACCGATTCCTGAATGTTATGGGTAACAAAAAGGATGGTTTTGTTTGTCTTCTGCCAAATATCCAAAAGGTCTATATGAAGTTTTTCCTTGGTAAACTCATCAAGAGCGGAAAAGGGCTCATCCATAAGAAGGATTTCCGGATCCAGCGCCAACGCCCGGGCGATACCGACTCTCTGCTGCATTCCGCCGGATAACTGATGGGGGTATTTTTTACCGAATTTAGTAAGTCCTACCAGTTCAAGCATGGCATCGACACGGCGGGTTCTCTCCTTTTTGGGAATACCGATGACCTCCATGGGCATACAGATGTTTCTCCGCACCGTTCTCCACTCATAAAGAACCGGGCTCTGGAATACGATACCGTACTTCTGGCTCATTCTTACTTCATGGGGAGTGCTTCCCTTAACGGAAATAATTCCGGAAGTCGGTTTCTGAAGATCCGCAACGGTTCTGAGCAGTGTCGTCTTACCACAGCCGGAAGGTCCCAAAAGAGAAATAAACTCTCCCTGTTTTATATCTAGATTGACATCGGAGAGAGCCTGAATATCCTCCCCGCCGTTCTTGTCGGGAAACTTTACGCAAAGCCCTTTTATTTTAATTTCAGTTTCAGCAGTTTCCATAATCTG
Source organism: Spirochaetales bacterium (assembly GCA_028533045.1). Classification (GTDB taxonomy): domain Bacteria; phylum Spirochaetota; class Spirochaetia; order DSM-2461; family DSM-2461; genus SZUA-368. The sequence goes on from JAQQAP010000007.1 coordinate 94,881, forward strand.
GTCCTTTTTAATTTCAAGATTCGTAGCTTTCAAAAGGCACTCGGCACTGGGACCGGCATTTTGACAGCAGCCTTACCCACTAATCTTGCAATAGTCGTGCCAAGACTACGATTTAGGAAAAAATTAAAACCATGCCCCCTATTATAAAAAGGTTAGGAGAAAATACACGTTTTAGAGGGTTACTGTGGAAAGAAGATTCTTTTTTGTAATAGCTTATTGTTTTTATACTTTTCCGTACTTATTCACAAAGAGAGATTTCTGTAAGTCTGACGACATTCATGTAACAAATTTTGTATCAAACACGCCTCATTTCTCATAATCCACTCTGTTTTGTATTCTTTTTCTTCCAAAAGGTGGAATAATTTCCATTATATTACATCTTTGTATGTATTTTAGGTTATTTTTCCCATATTATGTAATTATGTCAAAAAATACACAATTAAACAAAAACGTAGAAAAATAGAGCCATTTTGAGTCCTTAATTCCTTTTGTATATAACTTTGCGCCATTAAAAATACAATTTCATCTTTCCCAAGGAATAAAATAACCGGGGACAGACGACTAATTTCCCATGAGTTCTCTTAACTTGGCACAGTCTATGCTTATTATGTTTTTATTGGAAAAAGTTATTACCAAGGAGTCAAAACATGAATTTAGAAAGCAACTTTTGCGGACTGAAACTGGAAAACCCTTATATTCTGGCTTCCGCCCCCCCCACCGCCAGTATCGAAATGATAGACCGGGCCTTTGAAGCCGGTTGGGCCGGTGTTGTAACCAAGACTATTAAACCTGATTATATGGAAATCAAAGATGCCAGCCCTCGGTTCCACGCCTTAAAGGAAGGTAACCGGGTCATTGGCTTTGAAAATTTTGAACTGGTAAGCAAGATGGATCTGGCCTACTGGGAAAAGGGCATTAAAGAGTTAAGAGATAAGTGGCCCACCAAGGCCATCATTGTAAGCATTATGGGCGACTGTAATGAAGAATCCTGGGCCGATCTGGCCAAATGGGCCCAGAAAGCGGGAGCCCAGGCATTGGAACTGAATTTCTCCTGCCCCCACGGCATGCCCGAAAAGGGAGTGGGAGCGGCGATTGGACAGAACGCCCCTATTACGGAAAAAATTACCCGCTGGGTGTGCGACGCCGTGGAAATCCCCGTTATTGTGAAATTGACCCCTAACGTTACTTCCGTAGTAACCATAGCCGAAGCGGCCATTCGCGGCGGAGCCGATGCTCTGGCTGCTATCAATACGGTAGAATCCCTCACCGGAGTGGATCTTAAGACACTGACCCCCTACCCCATGGTCCAGGGACAGTCTACCCTGGGCGGATTCTCCGGTCCCGCAGTTAAGCCCATCGGTCTGCGGGTCATCTCCCAGTTAGCCCGGGAAACGGACCTACCCCTTTCCGCCATGGGCGGCATCTCCACCTGGGCCGACGCGATGGAGTACATTGCCCTGGGGGGAAACCACGTTCAAGTCTGTACGGAAGTTATGGTCTCCGGATTCGGCATTATAAAGAAGATGCTTAAAGGAACGGAAGATTATATGAACGAGATGGGCTTTAAGTCCTTCGACGACTTCCGCGGTGTGGCCTCGGCTAAACTGACGGCCCATCACAGTTTGCAAAAAACGGAAACAGTTATCCCCGAACTAAACAACGATTTGTGTACAAAATGCGGCAAATGTGTCACAGCTTGCCGGGACGGGGGTTATCAGGCCATTAGCTTTATAGATAAAATGATAAACATAAGTGAAGATCAGTGCGACGGATGCGCCCTCTGCACTCTCGTTTGTCCCGAAAAGGCGCTCACCATGCCTCTGAAAGAAAAGTCAGCCTAAGGAGAAATGAATCATGAAAAGCATTATTAAGAACGGAAAAATCGTTACCGCCGGAGAGACCTTTGAAGCGGACATCCTTATAGAAGAGGGAGTCATTACCAATCTCGGTAAAGACTTTGACGAATCCTCCGTAGACGAAGTTATCGACGCAGCGGGCCTTCTTGTTATGCCCGGCGGCATCGACCCGCACACCCACCTGGACATGCCCTTTGGGGGAACCATGTCTTCCGACGACTTTTTCACCGGCCACAAGGCCGCCGCCTTCGGGGGAACCACCTTCCACATAGACTTTGCTCTTCAATCCAAGGGAAGCACAATGGTGGAAGCGATTCAAACCTGGAAGAAAAAGGCCGAAGGAAAAGCCGCCATAGACTACTCCTTCCATGTGGCTCTCACCGATCCCGTAGACAGCTCTGTGGAAGAGATTCCCGAACTGCTTAAAGAGGGCGTTTCAAGCTTAAAGATCTTCATGGCTTATAAAAATGTCTTCCAGGTGGACGATTCAACCTTTCTCAAGGCCCTCAAAAAGAGCGCTGAAAACGGTATGACCACCATGGTTCACGCCGAAAACGGCGACGCCATTGCCCTAATAACAGAAGAACTTCTGGCAGAGGGTAAAACGGCCATGGGTTACCATAATGTAGCCCACTCCGCCGCCATCGAAGCGGAAGCTACCAACCGTGCGGTCGCCTTCGTAGAAATGACAAACGCGCCCCTTTATATCGTGCATATTGCCTGTAAGGACGGACTGGAAGCGGTAAGAAGAGGACGTAAGAAAGGACTCCCCGTTATGGGCGAGACCTGTATCCAGTACACCTACCTGACCGATGCGGCCATCGATACAAAGGACTTCGAAGGGGCCAAGTACATCTGTTCCCCTCCGCCCAAAGGAGACGAAGACAGAGATGCCGTTTGGGACGCCATTCGGGACGATACGGTTCAAACCGTTGCTACCGACCACTGTCCTTTCTGGTTTGACGGAACCAAAGAGGGCCGGACTCCCGGTAAGGAACTGGGAAAAGAGGGATGGCACAAGGTACCCAACGGCGTACCCGGTATCGAAGACCGCCTTCCCGTTCTGTGGCATCTGGGGGTAAACGGAGGAAAGATTTCTCCCAATCGTTTTGTTGAACTTGCCTCCACCAATGCGGCTAAGGTATTCGGTCTATATCCTAAAAAGGGAAGTGTATCGATTGGAGCCGATGCGGACCTGATGCTCTTTGACCCGGAAAAGGAACACACCATTTCCGCCGAAACCCACCACATGAACGTAGACTACAACTGCTACGAAGGCATGAAGGTTAAGGGATGGCCCAAACAGGTTCTGGTACGGGGAAAAACCCTGGTCAAAGACGGAGAATGGCTCGGAGAAGAAGGCTACGGCAACTTTACACCCCGAAAGAATTTTAACGAAATAATATAAAGAAGAGGAATAGGAAAGAGATGAATTTTCAGTTTTATATGCCCACCAGAGTACTCTCCGGTGCGGACTGTATCAAAAACAATAGCGCCCGACTTAAAGAACTGGGAACAAAAGCCTTTATCATGAGCGGCAAGAGCTCAGCGGCCAACAACGGTTCGCTTCATGACATGTGCGAAGCCCTGAAGGCGGAAGGAATGGAGTGGTGCCACTACAATGAGGTAAAACCCAACCCCTCCCTGGAAGATGTGCGAAGCGCAGCGGAACAGGCCAACAAATGTGAGGCTGATTTTATTGTCGCCCTCGGCGGCGGTTCAGCTATGGATGCGGCGAAAGCGGTGGCCGTACTGGCTGCGGAACCGGTGAGTAACGAAGCCCTGCTGGGACAGCGAACCTTTAACAAGGTTCTTCCCCTGGCCGTTGTACCCACCACATCGGGAACCGGTAGCGAGGTAACTCCCTACTCCATCCTGACAAACAATGCCATGGAAACCAAAAGCTTCCTGAATTCGGAGCAGGTTTTTCCCAAGCTGGCCTTTTTGGACGGTCGCTATACCCTGGAATTACCCCGGGATATCACCAATGCCACCGTCATCGATGCCCTGAGCCATTCGGCAGAAGCCTATCTGGCGGTAAGAGCTACCCCTCCGGCCCAGGCCTTGGCCCTGGAAAGCCTCCGCCTCATCGGCTCAGTCCTCCCCAGCCTGGCTAATCCCGAACCGTTAAGCGTAGAACAACGGGACACCCTGCTTTACGCCTCCATGCTGGCGGGAATCGTAATAGCCCAGTCGGGAACCACCGCAGTTCATGCCATGGGTTACTCCCTTACTTACTTCAAGGGACTGGATCACGGTGTGGCAAACGGCCTTCTTATGACCGAATACTTCCGATTCATAGAAAAAGCCCGTCCCGAAGAGGTGGGAAAAATCCGCGAGGCCCTGGGTTTCGCTTCTCTCGATGACTTTGGAGCTCTTGTGGAGACCCTTCTGGGAACCTTTACCCTAAGCAAAGAGGAAGTGACAAAATTCGCCGGAATTGCCGTGAAAGCGGGAAACATTCTGAACACCAACCCCCAGCCGACCGAAGAAGATCTGTACGGCATGCTAAGCAACTGCTTTTTAGGAGAATAGAAAATGACAACCGAAGAACTGAAAAAACTGGACCGTTCCCATACGATCTACAGCTGGAAAGCACAGAAAGATGTGAATCCCATCATCCTCGACCACGCCGACGGTTCCATGATTTACGACACCGACGGCAAGGAGTACGTAGACTTCTGTTCCGGTCTCCTCAACGTAAACCTGGGACACAACAACGCCCACGTTAAGGAAGCAATGAAGGCTCAGATGGACAAGGCCTGTTACGTGGGAACCATGTTCGGAACCGAACCTAAAGCCAAACTTGGCCAGATGATAAGCGAAGTAACTCCCGGCGATCTGGATTATGTTTTCTACACCAACGGCGGCGCCGAGGCAATCGAAAACGCCATTAAAGCGGCCCGAGCCTTTACCGGCCGACACAAGGTTTACTCCTGTTGGCGCTCTTACCACGGCGCGACGGCCGGAGCCATCTCCCTCACCGGAGACCCCCGACGCTGGGCCGCCGAACCGGGCATTCCCGGAGCAGTGAAATTTTTCGGCCCCTACCCCTACCGCTGCCCCTTCGGTTCCACCACCGAAGAAGAAGCCAATACCCGAGCCCTGGAAATGCTCAAAACCCAGATTATGCTGGACGGCCCTCACACCATCGCCGCCATCTTCATGGAACCCATCGTAGGAACCAACGGTATCATCATTCCTTCCAAGAGCTTTATGCAGGGCGTTCGTGAACTATGTGACACCTACGGCATCCTCATGGTTATCGACGAAACTATGGGAGGCTGGGGACGTTCCGGTAAGTGGTTTGCCATTGAGCACTTCGATGTCGTTCCCGATATCATGACCACCGCCAAGGGTATCACTTCCGGTTACGTACAGCTGGGAGCGATGATCTGGAACAAAAAACTCTGGGACCACTTCTGGAACCACCCCTTCATCGGCGGCCTGACCTACGGGGGACACGCCCTTGCCTGTGCCACGGCCATTGCCAATATCGAAGAGTACAAGAGACTTAACCTGATTGATGAATCGGCACGAAAAGGCCTTTATCTGGAGAAAAAGCTTCTTGAACTGAAGGATAAGCATCCCTCCATCGGAGACGTGCGAATCAAGGGACTCTGGGCCTGTATCGAACTGACTTCCAACCGGGAAACGAAAGCGGAACTGGCCGGATTTGCCGACAGAAACCGCAATGTTTCCGCCGAGCTTACCAAGCGAATGTACGCAGAAGGTGTTTACTGTTTCTGTAAGTGGGACTTCATCTTCATGGCGCCGCCCCTCATCATCACCGAGGCCGAGCTGGACCGATCCGTTGCCACTATCGACAAGGCTCTGGAATATACGGACAGCCTCATCTAAAAACACACAATGCCCCTTCGGGGGCTAGAATGCAAACTATCGTAAGCCCGCCCCTGCGGACGAGCAAAGGAGAATAATTATGTACGAATGCAGCCTGGAAAGAATGACCGATAAAATCACCACTTTTAGCAAGTTCGGAGATGCGGGACACGGCGGGATAACCCGGTACACCCTTTCCCCGGAAGATATTGAAGCCCGCCAGGAATTCCAAAAGAGAATGGAAGCCATCGGAGCGATTATCGAAGTGGACGACGTGGCCAACATGTACGCCACCCTCCCCGGCAGCGATCCGAATGCCAAAAGAATCGTCATGGCCTCCCACTCCGACTCGGTAATGAACGGAGGAAACTATGATGGAATCCTGGGCGTTATGTCTGCCATGGAAGTCCTGGAAACCGTGGCCGATCAGAAGATTGAACACAAGCACCCCCTCACGGCCATGATCTGGACTAACGAAGAAGGGTCCCTCTATCCCCCCGCCATGATGGTGTCCGGTATCGTTTGTTACGATTACCTCCCCGATGCCATCAAGGAAAAGTTTAAGTACGAAGACATGATGAAGTCCGTTAGCATGGTAGACGGAGAAGACACCTTCGGCGCCGCGTTGGAAAGATCAGGCTACAAGGGAGATAAAAAGTACCGACTCTGCCCGGATAACTACAAAGCCATGTTCGAAGTTCACATCGAGCAGGGTCCCATCCTGGAAGATGCGGGTAACTCCGTTGGCGTGGTAGACTGTGTTAAAGGTATGTTCAACTACCGTTTCCACTTCTACGGCCAGACCGTTCATGCGGGAACCTTCCCCATGCCCAAACGACAGGACGCCCTTTTCGCCGCCTCCCAGACAATCTGCTACCTCCACGAAGAAATCGACAAGCTCGGTTACTCCGACCTGGTTTACACTACCGGAGAAATCGTCTGTCATCCCAACATCCACACCTGTGTTCCCGACCACGTAGACTTTTGTATTGATGTACGCCACGAAGACCACGGTGTTCTGGACCAGGTATTGGCTATCGTAAAAAGCTGTGCCGGTAAGGAATGGGCCGGATGCCGTTGCGAAGTGAAAAAGATGTGGAACCGGGACACGGTTTACTTCGATGAAGAGCTCTTTGGCTACTGTAAAGAAGCCGCCGCCGAAACCGGCTATAAGTGGCAGGTCCTCCACTCCGGAGCGGGCCATGACGCCCAGTTTGCCAACTACGTTCTTCCTTCCACCATGCTTTTTGTTCAGTCCAAGGATGGCTTTTCCCACTGTGAACCGGAGTACTCCACGCCCGAACACTGTACGGAAGGGGCCACCATTATGCTGAACGCTGTCCTTAAGGCGGACAAAGCTTAATCAGGTTTTAAAGATTTTCTTTTTGTGATACTTGGCCCGGACAGATTGTCCGGGCCTTTCTTTATTTAAGAGATTTGGCATAGAGGCCGGGAGTACGGCCTGTGTATTTCTTAAAAACTCGTGTAAAGTGGGCCTGACTGGAAAATCCTGTTTCCAGGGCGATTTGTGAAAGAGGAACAAAACCCGCCATAAGATCCTTGGCCCTATCCACCCTGACTCGGCTTATATATTCGTGGGGAGTCAGTCCAAAGCTTTGTTTGAACATGCGCATAAAGTGAAACTCACTCAGGCCGGCCAGCTGAGATAAACCATTTAATTGCAGTCGACTATCCAGATTCTCATGAATATACTCGCGAATAATACGGCAATTACGTGTACTCAAGCCTCCCTTGGCGGGAAAGCTTGAACTAGACCTAAAGAGCTTCCCCGTTAAATACACCATAAGAGAGTAGATATTCTGTTCCGTTAAAAGAGGGTTTTCCCTTAAAGAATCCAAAGACGTGTGGAGCAGCCACTGGCTCAAAAGAATCAGCTCCCGGTCTATCTCATAAGTCAAATCAGGCACGGACCAGGTTTCACCACCCCGATCAAAAACTTTTTCCGCCGTCTCCCTTAGTCCCTTTTCCTTAAAGTAGATATGAAAAAAACTAATAGGCCCCTCCAATTGCCATGAGGAGCTTACGCCGGCCGGCATAAGGCAAAAGGAATTCTCCACACCCCTTCTCTTTACATCGGTTCGTACAACCTGGGAGTAGCCGTATTTATATACACTCAAAGTATGATGATCTGCTCCGGGGTAATGGACAATGTCTTTATCATTACTCCAGTAGGCCAGGGTAAAGTCCTCTCCCGAAGTAGAGATGTGATCAAGTGAGGCACGGCTCTTATTTAGAATGTCGCTGACTTCTGTATTACCCATACTAGGAATAAAACTACAACCAATAAGAAGTAAGTTCAATAAAATCAGAAATAAAAGCCGCAGGATTGTATAAAACGAGCAGTTTTGTGAAAGCAGATTTTTACCTTTTAGAAGAGTGTGAGGGGAGAGGTGTATCATGAATAAAATTCTTTATGTCACGGTAGTGCTTATTTGGGGGACAACTTGGCTGGCTATTTCCCAACAGGCCGGACAAGTCCCCCCCGTGGCCGCTGTGTTCCATCGCTTTCTTACGGCTTCACTCATTATGTTTATTATCTCACTCTCAAAAAGGGAAATAAGATGGATCGGATTCCGAAGCGCCGCCCTCGCGATTGTCCAGGGACTATGTCTCTACTCCTTCAATTTCATCCTTTTTTACAAAGGGGTATTTTACATTTCCGGAGGATTGGAGTCGCTGATTTTTTCCACGGCGGTGTTTCTCAATACCCTGGGAAGCCGACTGTTTTGGAATCAAAGAGCTCCCAAAGGATTTATCCGGGCCGCCCTTCTTGGGTTATTCGGTTTAATGATGATACTTTTTGACGATCTGGGATTGGGCAGTGACAGCTGGAAAGGGATGCTCTACTGTTTGGGAGGTACGACTCTATTCTCCCTGGGGAATATGCTGGGAATCAAGCTTCACCGTGAAGGGGTAAAACCCCTCTGCTCGGGAACTTACGCTATGGTCGGAGGAACCATGGTTTTGGCGCTCATAATGATTATGGGAAATGTCCCGTTCGCTTTACCACTCAAAGCAGCTTACCTCTTACCGCTCATACATCTGGCCTTGCTGGGTTCGGTAATCGCCTTTACCTCCTACTTAACCCTGGTAAACCGCATAGGAGCTCAAAAAACAGCTCTAATCACAGTAGCCACCCCGGTGATTGCCTCGGCCCTTGCCGTATGTTTTGAAGGGGAATCCCTCTCTCTGTTCAAAGGCCTGGGAGCTTTATTAATCCTTTTGAGTAATATTCTGGGACAGAGAGGAAGGAAAACTCGCAAAAAGGAAAGACCAGGGTCCCTTGCTACTTCAAAACAGCAATAACCACACCGGCAGCGGTAACGGTAAAACCAAAGCTCCAAATCATAAACTGAAACATTCTGCTGCTGAGTCGATTTATCGCTCCTTGCTGCTCATCGAAGCGACGATCCATATAGTTCTGCATATCTTCAAAACGTTTATCGACCTGTTCGAAGCGCTTGTCCACCTGCTCAAACCGTTTATCAATCTGATCAAAACGTTTTTCCATTAATTCAAAGCGCTTTTCTACTTGCTCAAAGCGCTTCTCCATCATAACAAGTATATTGCTTATCTGTTCCTGAACTCTTTTAATACCTTCCTCAACACGAATGACTCGCTCCCGCAAATCGAATTCCTGTACTTGAGAAATGACCTGAAAAGGCTGACGACTTTTCATATATTCATCAATGATTTCAAATACTTCCTGTTTTTCCATAGGATTACTCACTCTTACCTCCATTATAGTCCCTTTAATATAGAAGGAGAAGATTTTTTGCCGGATATCCCGTTTTTCTCTAAATATTTTAGTATATTATGTGTCACTACAGCACTTTGAAACAAGCATGAAAAAAACATAAATAACGCCGACGCCAACGGGAAATACTTTGACAACGACCGGGGCATATTCTCCAACCCCCCACCCGGACGCCCTGGACAAAAACATGACCTCCGCCCTGGTTAATCAAATTGAGACTATCCTGAAACCCTGGAAATAGACTAATATAGAGCCCTATGAAAAAGATTCTTATCATCTACGCTCACCCCGCCCAGTCCCGTTCTGTCATGAACAAAGCCCTCAGAGAGGCGGTGGAAGATATGGAAAATGTCACGGTCAACGACCTCTACGCTCTCTACCCGGACTTCATCATCGATGTAAAACGGGAGCAAGCCCTCTGCCTGGAGCACGATGTTATCATTTTCCAACACCCCTTCTACTGGTACTCCACCCCGGCCATACTCAAAGAGTGGCAGGACCTGGTTCTGGAACACGGCTGGGCCTACGGCTCGAAGGGTAAAACCCTTGAGGGAAAAATCTTTTTCCAAACCATCACGGCAGGAGGAGATGAAAGTACCTACCAGAAAAAAGGATTCAATCAGTTTGACCTCTGCGAACTCACCACCCCTTTTCAGGCCATGGCCAAACTATGCAGCCTCTACTGGCTTCCGCCCTACGCCATTTTGGGAATCCATAGAGGTGTGGAAGAAGACCGGATTCGCTTTTTTGCCGAGGAGTACCGACGCACCCTCTGCGCCCTTCGTGACGAAAGGCTCAATCTTAAAGCCGCTTCAAAGCATCAGTACCTGAACAAAAACCTGGATAAAGTCATAGAGAGGCCCGAATAATGGACAATTTCCTTTTGCAGTTTTTCATCTTTCTCGCTGCCGCAGCCATCGCCGTGCCCATCGCCAAAAAACTGGGCCTCGGTTCGGTCCTGGGCTACCTTATAGCGGGGATTGTCATCGGGCCCTTTGGCCTTGCTCTCATTTCCGATGTGGAAGCGGTCATGCACTTTACCGAATTCGGGGTCGTCATGATGCTCTTTATCGTAGGGTTGGAGCTTAAGCCGACTCTTCTCTGGCAGATGCGCGTCCCGATTTTGGGTACAGGAGGGCTTCAAGTGGTTCTTACGACCTTGGCGATTACGGGCCTTTCCCTCTTTTTTCTCCCCTGGCGACAAGCCCTCGCTTTAGGACTTATCCTCTCCCTCTCTTCCACCGCCATCGTACTCCAGACTCTAAGAGAAAAGGGATTAATGGAAACCACCGTAGGTCGCCAGGTTTTCTCGGTCCTTCTTTTCCAGGACCTGGCCGTTATCCCCATGATGGCCATCATTCCCCTTTTGGGACAGGGCGCCGAACATCACGGAACAAGCCATGGAGAGAGCCACCTCTTTGACATCTCCAGCCTTCCCGGTTCCATTCAGCTTCTCCTTACCATAGGAGCCCTGCTGGCCATCTTCTTCATCGCCAAATTCGTTTCCCGCCCCCTCTTCCGCACCATAGCCGCCACCGGTGTACGGGAAATATTCATCGCCGCCGCCCTCGCATTAGTGGTAGGCATCTCTCTTCTTATGACCGCCGTAGGTCTTTCTCCGGCCCTGGGAACCTTCCTGGCCGGGGTCGTCCTGGCCGACAGCGAATACAGACACGAACTGGAAAGCGATATCGAACCCTTCAAAGGCCTCCTCCTGGGAATCTTCTTTATCTCCATTGGGGCAAGCCTGAATTTTATCCTGATTGGACATAAGCTGATTCTCATAGCCTCTCTTACAGCGGCGCTTCTCCTTACAAAAGCGCTCATCCTCTTCATTACGGGAAAACTTTTTAAAATGCCCAACCGGGAAGTTTCACTTTTCTCTATCGCCCTGGCCCAGGGGGGAGAGTTCGCCTTCGTCCTCTTCCAATTTGCCCGGAGCGAAAAGGTCCTTCCGCCGGAAACAATAGAAATCCTCATCTCCGCCGTAGCCATATCCATGTTCCTCGCCCCCCTCCTTTTTCTCCTTCGGGAAAAACTTGCCGGGGACAGACTCAAAGGCAAAAAGTGCGCCCGTGCGGAAGATTCCATCAACTCCCACGGACAAAAAGTCATCCTCGCAGGCTTCGGACGGCTGGGCACAGACCTGGGCCGTTTCCTCATCTCCGCCGGAATACAACCGGTCATTCTAGATAACGACCCGGCCAATGTAGACCTCCTAAAGAAATTCGGCTTCGAAGTATATTATGGCGACGTAACACGCCTAGACCTACTCGAAGCAGCCGGAGCGGGAGAAGCAAAACTTCTCATCATAGCCATAGGAAAAAGTGACATAGGAAAAAAACTGGTAGAACTGGTACAAAAGCACTACCCCAACCTTAAAATTCTCATAAACGCCTCCGACCGTTCCGCCGCCTACAGCTTCATGGACATGGGTGAGACAAACATACGACGGGAAACCTTCGGTACCGCCCTGGAACTAGGCCAGGACTCCCTTGAACTCCTGGGTTTCGCCCCCTATGAAGCCTATAGAAAAATGCGCCTCTTCCGTAAGGAAGACGAGAACAAACTCCCCGAACTCTACCGTATCCACCGGGAGGACGAGGAGAGTTACGTGTCTGTCTACAAGAAACACCTCACCGACCTGGAAGAACTAATTCGCATGGACGAACAGGGAGACTGGGAAGAACAGGATAAGGCCTGGACGGCAAAGAATCCGGAGAATTAATTTGTTCTTTAAAAAAAGAACTATTATCTACGGATACCCCCTTTAGTGAATGGTTTTTGTTTGTTTTGTGTTTTTTTGGTGACTTTATTTCTCTCTCATGCTATAGTGTCAACTCATTTCAAAAAGGAGAGAATAATGAAAAAGACGTTAGTAATAACTCTAACTATACTTATGCTATTCATAAGTAGTTGTTCATCGGTAGATCCTTTTCAGGACCTATCAGTCATCAGCCCCCTAGGCGTTGTGAAGGTTTCTTCCAATTCAGAACTTAACTGGTATGGAGAAAAAGAAGAAGCTCAGGGAGGCTCCTCCCTCTTGGGAGCTGTCGCCAACAAAGTTCTCAAAGATTCAGAAAACGAGAAGGTTAGCACACTTCTCTCTCGTACAGACTTACTGCTCGAAGAGGCAGAAACAATTCTACTTTCAAGCCTTAAAGAAGTTGGAACTGTTAACCTGACGGATAAGGAACAGATACTGAAGTCAGCTGCATATGATAGTATTGACGATTCTATTACCTTAACGAATCCGACAGTAATTTCTGCCAATGGATATAAACTATTTAGCTGGAGCAGAGAACAAGACTTCGCCGAAAAGCTCTATAATGAAACAGGGACCAAAGGCATGGTTTATGTTAATTTTTTGTTTGAGAAGAAGATGGTTACGGGAATAGTAAAAAATGGAACAATGGGTGCCATGGTCACTATGGTCGTAGAAATTACTGATGAAACAGGAAAACGACTTCTGACCAGAACTTACTGGAGTATAAGCGAAAAAAACATACCAGTGATTGCCAGCCTTTACGATCCTAATGATCTAATGGCCCTTTTCCCTGCAACAATAGAAGAGGTATGCCAGGATTTCGCCTCAGAATTCATACAATAGAAAGAATCCGTCAAAAGGAAGGGACTGCCGCAAAAGTATAATTACGACAGCCCCTTCCTTTTTCAACATAAACCGGATATTTTCTATCCGGCAACAAACCAATTTTTAAGAATCAATAACACCTCCTCTCAAACACCGGAACCACTCATCCCGGCAAAGCAGGTTCATAAACATTCTCTGTTTATCCTTATCTATTATTCTAGATAGCTTTGATATACTATTTAATATAGTTGTTTTATGTATAAAAACATCCCGCGCCGGCACGCCCGGTTGAGGAACCTAAAGTCATACCCCAATAGGCCTCCCATTTCTCACCGGTAAAATGGTAGAGCCAAAGATTATCGAGCACCCAAAAAAAGGGAGGATTCAAGATTTCCGGCAATTCACTCTTCAGATTGTCTCTCAAATTAAGAAAATCCTCTTTAAGTAAATCCTTATAAGCCAGAGAAAGATGGGGTTCGTAGTTCTTCCGAACCGATTTGGCATAGAGGTCATAGTCCCAGAGATAGTCGTGAAAAGCTGCCAAACAACCTTCCTTTTCCAAAGTAAAACCAGTGAAAAAGGCCGGTGCGTCCTTATGAAGGTACTCGAAAAACTCTAGTGCCTTTACCTTAACTTGAAAGGGTTCCCGATTTGCCAGGTGAGCTTCCAAACCTCTAATGTAACGACCGATTTCCCCTTCGGGAATTAGGGCCCCAGTGCGTAAAGTTATATGAGGGGGATACAGAACAGCTTCCCGGGCACCTGTTTTAAAACTGATTTTTTCCTGAACCTTTTTGATCTCCAGAAATAGCTCAGGAGGAGGAAGGGATATGATGATTAATCTTTTTGTCGCCATTCTTGAAGCAAAACAGATGATTATGAAAGGATGATTAAAAAGGCCCCACGGTCAATCCTTTCCATGGGGCCTTTCCTGTTTAAGCCAAACTGTTATCGGCAATATGAAACCACTCAAGACCGTCAATCTCGGTAATTTCCACAATGCTCTCAGCTTTCTTTACAAGTGACTTACACTCGGGAGAAAGATTCCAGAGGTGAAGCTTTTTACCCTGAGCGGCATATTTCTCCGCCACAAAGTTCAGAGCTTCCAAACCGGAATGGTCGTGAACCCGGGCTTTTTCAAAGTCGATAACCACATGAACCGGGTCGTCGTTGTAGTTAAAAATCTCTTTAAAAGAAGAAACGGAACCAAAAAAGAGGAGCCCGTCCAGCTTATAGACCTTGGTTCCCTTTTCATCTACCTGTTCTTCCACTTCAATGTGCTTACCCTTTTCCCAGGCAAAAACGAGAGCAGACACAATAATCCCCGTAGCCACCGCAATAGCCAGATTAAACATTACCGTAATAATGGAGACCAGTACGATTACCAGCGCATCGGAAAGGGGGATCTTACGAATGATGCGAAAACTGGACCATTCAAAGGTGCCAATTACTACCATAAACATAACACCCACCAGCGCCGCCAGCGGAATATTCTCAATCAGGGGCGCACCAAAGAGTACGAAGCCCAAAAGGCCGAGCGCCGCTACGGCGCCGGAAAGACGCCCTCGTCCGCCGGCCCGAATATTAATAACCGACTGCCCAATCATGGCACAACCGCCCATACCGCCGAAGAAACCGTTAACGATGTTGGCCACACCCTGACCAACACACTCCTTGTTACCTCGTCCCCTCGTATCGGTGAGTTCGTCCACCAGCGTCAGGGTCATGAGGGACTCAATCAGCCCCACCGCCGCTGCCTGGAAGGCGAAGGGTAAAATCAGCATAAATGCTTCCCCGGTCAAAGGAATCGCGGGAAGGGCAAAACGGGGGAGAGATGATGCCAGCGTAGTAATGGTAGAATCTTTTTCTCGTACAAAGTCCATAACGGTTAAAACGGGAATGTCAAATTTTTTGAGAATCAGGGAAATTCCGCTCACCACAACAATGGCGGCCAGAGTAGCGGGAACCGCTTTAGTCAGCTTGGGAAGAAAGTAGGAAATCCCCATGGTAAGAAGGAGGAGGCCTCCCATCACACCCAAAACCAGAGCCTTTTCGCCAAAGCTCTCCGCATGACCCGTAGAAAACAGCTCAAACTGAGACCGGAAAATAACAATGGCCAAACCGTTTACAAAACCCAGCATTACAGGATGGGGAACAAGTCGGATAAATTTACCCAGCTTAAGGACGCCAAAGAGAATCTGGATAATACCCATGATGACAACGGCGGCAAATAGGTAACCCAGAGCTCCGTTCATCCCCACCTGGGGAATCAGTTCATCCATCATGGGTTTGAAAATGACGGCCACAGCGCCGGTGGCTCCGGAAATCATACCGGGACGTCCCCCAATGAGGGCCGTAACAAGACCCATCATAAAGGCGGCGTACAAACCGATAGTAGGATTAACCCCTACGATAAAGGCAAAGGCTATCGCTTCGGGCACCAGAGCCAGCGCTACGGTCAATCCGCTAAGGATATCGTTTTTCATATTTTTGGGACGGTCCAGCTTAATGGGAAATAGCTGGTCACCCTGGGAGTTTTTCATACCTGTTTCCTTATGTCAGAGCCGCTCTCAAGAAAAAACAGAAAGCGACTCTATAAATTGCTTTGGTCCCGTAACTTAGCAAGAATCAAAGGAAAGGGCAAGGGTCAATCACTCCTATATGGCCGAGATCCTGTCCTTAAGCACAATTTTAACAAGTGCATAAACCATAAGGGCCACAAGTGCCGCAAAAAGGGCAATATGAACAGCATAGAGAAGAATATCCTGGCTTCCACGGGAGGACTCCATCAAATCTATGTACCTTATATCCTCTTCATAAAAGATATGTGTAATCGTTCCCTTTATTGTGGTAAGCGGGTGATAGGACTGACTGAGTTCTTCTTCAAAATCATATAACTCCTTCAGGGCAGGAAGGGTACTCCAGGTTTCATAGCTTCTGGAATAGCCTGTCGTAGAATAGTATTTTCCTAATTCGGAACGGGAAGCATCATAATAGGGCTGTCCGGAAGAAACCCCCATAATAACATTATAATCCTGGCCCGCCATGTATTCGGAAACCGTATTCCTTACCATTTCATTAATCACGAGGCCCTGACGGTAAAAGAAATTATCCATAATAGTGTTTACAGCATCGACCAAGTCTCCCAGAGTTTCAAGAGTTCCTTCGCCCAAATAATTCAATAGGTAGGAATAATCAGCCGGAATAAGATCGTCCCTTGTGGCATCCTCATCTATATTATAAAGAAGCACCACCGCTTCATAAAGAACCTCAAAGGACTCCTCTCCTTCAAAATAAGGACGTAAATCCTCAATAGAAGTATTAAGAGAATTATAATAAATAGTCCCCACAAAGTCATAGTACAAATCGGTATCGGAAATACCATAAGCAAAAAATTCCAAATATTCCTCTGTCCCCTGCAGAGCATCTAAATAAGAGAGGTACTCATAGGCTTCGGAGAAGTCCGGCATAGACTGATTTACAGAAGCCCCAACCAGGGTACAGTTACTGTAGGAATTCAGAAAGGGCATATTAGGCAGAGAATAGAGCCCTGTCAATTCTACATATTGCCCCTCTTTAAAAGGAAAAGACTCAATCTCATCATAGCCGTTAAATTCTACTTGCATACCCCGTGAAAGATAGTAATCCTTAATAGTCTTTATCTTATAAGGAATGTCAGAAGAAGAAAAAAGCATAAATAAAGCCAACACAGTTCCTACCGCCAGGGTGGTGTAGTGCCGGAAGAAGCTGGGTTTGAATTTAAAATAGGAAAAGCCATTAATAGAAAGAACATGGAACTCATTCTTCTCCTTTCCCTGAACAACCCCTTCCAGAACTATCTTTTCGCCCGGTTCCAGAGAATCGGGACCATCCTTGGGTAATACAAGAGAGAACAAATTCATACGATACTGGCCGTTCAGTTTTCTTATAACCCCTTCCATAATTTGCGTTTCATACTCTTTGCGCACCTTCTGGGGAAACTGGGGGAGGTAAAAATAGATAAAGAGAGCCGCAGCAGCAGCAAGAGCTGGTAATCCTACATATATAGAAGAGATGTAAACGGGAACAAAAAGCAAAACCAAAATAGCCAGGGTAATAAGAAACCGGCCGTCCCCATTCATTTGAAGATTTTCTTCAAAGGTCATAGGACGCCCCGGACGCAAAGAAAAAGATTCCTCTTCCCCGCTCTTCTCGTAGCTCACGCCCTCTTCCATGGCCTGTTTAATCTTAACTTCCGTCTCCGCATTCATCAATTCGTCAATGGAAACAATCAAAGCACCGTCTTTGCTGTCAAGCTCGATAACTTCCAGCTGAGTGGCCAGAGCGATGTTCTCAGCAATCCCCGGGTGGGGCTGAACCACAACATCTCCAAAGTAGTGTACATATTGAGTTGAATGATTCACTGTTAAAGACTGATTCCGGTAAGCCCCGGAAAGACGGTAAACGGGAATATCCGATGATATCCGCTTCTTATATACAGTACTCAAAGCCAAAGCTTCTCTGGTTTCAAGGGTTCTGTGAGGGGTTAGCGCCCCCGTTTTTTGTCGGGAAATTTCTTTTCCCTCTCTCTTTTTCTTGTTAAATGCGACCATATTGATTATCGAAAAAACCGCGATAATCAGATACAGTACAGCTCTAATTCCATCCATGAGTCAAATCTCCTCGCGGTAATATAGGGCAAAGGCCCACTCTTTTCAATATTTTACGAAACTGTTCACAAAAAGAACATCTGGACGAATCGAGAAAAGGGAGCTAGATTAGTCCTATGTATCAAGCGGTCCACTCCACATCAGCCAAGGTCACCTATAACCAAGTAGACCCCTCCGGTCGAATGCGCAATATCTCGCTCATGCACATGCTCGAAGAAGCGGCCATTGAACATTGCGATGTCATAGACAGGGATGTCTTCACCCTTCTTGAAGAAGGGTTCGGATGGATTCTCCTATCCGGATCCCTCCGTTTTGACCACTATCCCCGCTACAACGACAGAATTAATACGGACACCTGGATCTCCCACTGGCGGCCCCATCGGGGAACTCGGGAGTTTCTCTTAAAGGATGACAATACAGGCAGGCTTGTGGCCCGAGCCTCAACCCAGTGGGCTTACGTAAATGCGAAAGAGAGACACATTACCCCGGTAGCAAAAGAGTTTCTGGAGAGATGGCCCGTAAAAACGGACCGGGCTGTGGAGAGTCAGTTTATCAAACGGCCCCTACCCCTGCCTCCCAAATACACAACAGAAACATTCACCGTCCGTCGCCATGACATAGACAGCAACAACCATGTTCACAACGGCCGCTTTCTGGAGTGGGTCCTGGAAACGGTGCCCAATAACTATTTTGAAAACCGAATTCTCACGTCCCTGGAAGGCAGATTTATCCACGAAGCCCGCCTTCACGACCGGATCCTGGTCCAGGCCGGAGAAAGGGCAGACAACGAATTAGTACACAATGTGGTCCGTCAGTCCGACGGGGTAGTCCTCTCTACGGGACGGTCACAGTGGCGCTTCCCCTAAAAGGAGAGCCGGGCCTTCTCCTCCCTCTTCCAGTTTGAAAAACTGCATCACATCCTGCAAACTACTTGCCTCTTCCCTAAGCTGAACCGAACTGGCGGCCAACTCTTCCGCCGCTGCCGCATTTCGCTGAATCACCATGGAAAGCTGGTTTGCCCCTTCGCTGATTTGCTCAACCGATTCCCTGTTCTCACTCGTAGAAGAACTGATCTCCTGAATCAGGTCGCTCGTTTTACGAATATTGGGTACCAGCTGACTCAACATAGTTCCGGCCGTGGTAACCTCGCCTACCGTATGGGAAGAGAGGGAGGTAATTTCCGCCGCAGCATTTTGGCTTCTCTCAGCCAGCTTTCTCACTTCCGAAGCCACTACGGCAAAACCGCGGCCATGCTCTCCGGCCCGAGCCGCCTCAATAGCCGCATTCAGGGCCAAAAGATTGGTTTGCCGGGCGATTTCATCAATAATCATGATCTTTTCCGAGATCTGTTCAACCGCCGTAACCGCATCACGGGTAATAGAACCGCTTTCTTCCGCACTTCCCGAAGCTTCCCGGGCAATACCATCGGTGGTACTGGCGTTATCGGCATTATGATTAATATTTTCCCGTATGGCATGGATTGAACTATTTACCTGCTCAGAAATACCGGCCTGTTCCGACGCCCCCGTGGCTACCTCCTGGCTGGCCCGGGAAATTTCCTGACTGCTCGTAGACAGGATTCCCGATGAACGACGGACTTTTTGGACTATGTCCTTTAAGTTATCCACCATTTTCTCCGAGCTATTGGCCAGATCACCAATTTCATCCTGCTTCTGGATAAGCGATGATAAATCGTCCCCCACTCTAAAGTCACCCTCCGAAATCTGCTCAAAGACCCGGGCCATCCGAAAAACAGGCTTTAGCTGAAAACTCATAATCAAATAGGTACAGAGAATTATCAGGCTTGCCACAACAACTGTTTTCACGACTTCCTGTCCCAGGGCGGAGAGGATTTTTCTCTTCAAAACACGGTTTGTGTAGGCCATAAGAATTACGCCCAGATTTTCACCGTTTCGAACAAGCTCTTTTTCCCTATAGAGATAAGCTTGGGAGGTCAACTCATCCCAGGAAGAAAAAGAGTCCAACTCAATCAGCCCCTCCCCTTCTCTCTGCCACCCCAGGGTTTTTCCGGAAGGTTCGGTGAACAAAATAGCGGCCACCTGTCGGTCGTTCAATTCCAAAGCCATAAGGTCGCCCGCCGTTTCATAGTCGTAACCATAAACGGAAAGGGATAGGGCTTCCGCCAGATTACCCACACGATAATCGGCCCCTTCCTGCAACTCCCGAACCAGGGAATTTCTTTGACGGACAAAGGAGTAAAGACCAAATAAAAACATGAGAAGCACAATTACCGCTCCGATTATCAGTGATAGTTTGGATTTTAACTTCATTCTATTCTCCTTGTACGTCAATATACCCGGAAGCGATCATCTGCTCTTCCACTAATTCCTGCGACTGGGTCAAACCGCTTTGAACATCCAATTCACCCTTAAGTATCTTCTCTATATTAAAGGCAACCTGGCCGGCTATGGCCGTAAATTCGGGAATTCCTACAAACTGAATTCCCGGATAGGGCTTCTCCTGAGTGGGAGAGGGATCGGAATTCTGTATAGACTTGAGGACAAAATCGGCAAAAACCGCTTCCCTTTGATAGTTACTATTTTCATAGGTAGAAAGGCGTGTCCCCGGAGGAGCACTCACCCATCCCTGAGTTTCACCAACAAGTTCAATGTACTCCCGGGATGTGGCCCACTGAATAAATTTGAAGGCCTCCTCCCTGTTTTTTGACGACAGGGGAACCGCCAGAGCCCAGGTCCAAACCCAGCTCTTTCCCGCATCCCTTACTCCGGAAGGGGCGGCGGCAAATCCCACTCGGTCATAAACCCGGGAAATATCCCGATTGTAAAGCATGCCCGCCGCCACAGTAGCGTCGACCCACATACCCGCCTGACCATTGGCAAAGAGATTCAACGATTCGGAAAAGCCCTTCTCGTGGGGGTTGGGAGGGCCGTATTCCTGTAATAATTCCGTATAAAACGAAACCGCTTCATTCCAGGGGGCACTATTTATTTCCGGCTTCCACTTCTCGTCAAACCAGCGGCCTCCGTAACCATTCACAATAGTGGTAAGAAGGCTCATATTTTCCCCCCAGCCCGGTTTACCCCTCAGGCAAATACCGTAAATCCCTTTTTCCGGATCATGAATCTCTTTGGCAAAGCGGGCCACCTCCTCCCAACTGGGGTTCTCGGGCATCTCAATTCCGGCTTGCTCAAAAAGATCCGTCCTGTAATAGAGCATGGAACTTTCCGCATAAAAGGGGAGAGCATAAAGGGAATCCTCATAGGAGAGAGCCTTCCTGATGGAAGGAATCAAATCTTCCGGTTGATAAGTCTTCTCAAAATTCTCCAGAGCCATAAGCCAGCCCCGCTGGGCCCAAATAGGAGCTTCAAAGGCGCCAATCGTCATGACATCAAATTTCCCGTCATTCAAGGCCAAATCACTCAAAAGACGATCGCGGAGAACACTTTCATCCATAAAACGCCAGACGAATTCCACATGGGGATTCTGTTTTTGATACTCCCCGACCAGTTTCTCCATAACGGCCATGTCCCCATTATCCACAGATCCTATGGTTATCCTTGTTTTGCCCGCCCCAATCGGTTCTCCCTCTAAAAGGTCGTAGAGACCGTGTCCCGCTAAAATCTCGGCCAGACGCCCGCTCTCCAGCAAACGGGCATAACCTTCATTAAAGGCAGCTCTTTTCTCTTCCGCTCCTGTACTAACCGGAGAAAAAGCGCCGTAGAACTCTTTTCTTTCCAGAGGTGGTTCCATAAACTCAAGCTTCCCGATGAGGTGAGGTAGTTGGGTGGACATCAGATGAGAGCCGGTATATTTATCAATGAGTAAAAGATCAATACGCCCGGAGCCCAGCATCCGCAGGCTATGAACATCGGTCTTACCGGGATATTTGGTCAAATAGTCGGCCCGGTCAAAAACTTCCGTAGTAGTGGCGCCGGCCCGGTAGCCAATGGAATAGTCGGAGAGACTCCGGAAAATAGCGTCCATCCCCGTTTGTCCTTCATAGGAAAAGGACTCATCCTTCTGTTTGAGCATTCCCAAGAATCCGGCGGGAAAGGGAACGGAAAATTTCAATCTCCCCGCAAGGTCCCGGTCATAATAGAGAGGGAGGACCATATCCACGCCCCCCTTTTCACACAATCCCAGAGCCCTTCTCTGCTCTTCATAACGGAAGTCCACCTTATAACCGGCTTCTTCAAAAATCTCCCTAACCATTTCATAGATATATCCGTTATTTTGCAACTTCTCTCCCAAGTAGGGTTCGAATTCGGAGGCGGCAATGACAACTGTATTGATATCTGTAGGGAGAATGGTTTCGGCAACTTCCAGCTCTCCTTCCCCGTCAAGCTTCCCCGAAGCTCCCGTTCTGTCAACTTTAACACAGGAGATAACCACTAAAAAAATCGTCAAGAATAAAAGGAAATGACGTACACCTTTCATAACATGCTCCCATTTTCTGCTCTGGTAATATAAAATTTTAAGCGACAAAAAAGCATAAATCAACCCGGAAGGGCCATAATATTGTACAGTCTCCGGCAAAATAGTTAAGGAAGAATTATTCCCACAGGGGTAACTAAATCACGGGGACATGTTAAAATACCACCTACTGAATGAAGGATCCACAAAACTTAGCGCTTATATGAAAGACGTGAAACTTGCTCTCAAGTTAAGAAAAAACCTGGGAAAACTACATTTTGAACCTACTCTCCACAACGGACACACCCTTCTCCGCTACAAGTCCGGGGCTATAAAATCGAGCCGTACCGCTGAAGTAATTCTTTCCGAAGCGAAGATTCATAAGGGGGACATCCTCTCTCCCACAACTATCAAGCTGCTGGAGAACCCCGATTTTCCGGACATATATTTCCTTCAAAGTCTTTCACGGCCCCAAAAATTGACCATCCGCTATATAAATGACTGGGCCGTAGGCTTCAAGTTCACCTCCTTTGATGGTTCAACCCCTCTCTACGTGCCCGTCATCTATCCCAAAGGGGATTGTTCCGATGAAGGCGCGTTCCCTCTCACGGCCGGCTTCTATCAAAATTCCTTTTACTACTATACCCTTGAAGAAGAGCAAATAACTCTGCTCGACAGAAACTCAAGCCTTTTCGAACTCATTAAAAGCTTTAAAAAAAGTAAGCCCTTCACCATGTCTGAAGCACAGGACATTCTTGACAGCCTTCAAATGCAGGGCCTGGAAACATGTAACAACTTCCCCGAATTCGAATACTGTGAACTCAACAGTTACCCCATTCTGGAAATAACCCCCACTAGAAGGAACGACCTACACCTAACTCTTTATTTTGATTATGAAGGCCGACTCTACCCCTTTCGCAACACCGGGGAAACGATAATACTGGATAAAAATCCCCAACGTTACCTCTATACCCGGAGGGATACGATCTATGAACAGGCCATTTGCAGCCGCTGCCTCATCACCTTTGGCCATGACATTCATACAAAAATTTATGGAGCTGTCAAACATTACAACTTCGCCCTTAATAGGGAAAGGGAAGATTTTCTGACACAATACGGTAAAACGTTGCTGGATTACGGTATCTGTCTAAGGGAAAAGGGAAACAAAAAAACCATACTGGGTCAGGGGAGCCTTACTTTTCATGTTAATAGGAATAATGACTGGCTCGACATAGAAGCGTACGTTTCTACCGATGAAGGACGGGAAAGAATCCATTTGGAAGAGGGAGATCTTGAACAGGGCTACGCTTCAGCCCAAAAAGGACTTTTCTTTATAGATAAGGAACAGATTGAACTTATTCAGGAGCTTCAGGATCTGGGAATGGATAAGACAGGCCTTATGCGAACAAGTTCAAACAACATAGGTCTCATAAATCTCATCTATAACTCCCTCCAAAACAAGGAAGATGACGAAGTTCTTCGCCTGAATAAACTCAAGCAAAGCCTGGAGGATTTCGATCCTACCGAAACCTATCCGGTGGACGAAGCCTTTGCGGGTAATCTCCGGGACTACCAGCAAGCCGGAGTAAACTGGCTCCACTTCCTCCACAGAAGCGGTCTTAACGGCTGCCTGGCCGACGATATGGGACTGGGAAAAACCGTCCAAACCCTGGCCTTTCTCCAAAATCTCTACAGCCAGGGAGAATTAAAGCGGGTACTCATAATTGCCCCTGTCAGCACCCTTCCCAACTGGGAGAACGAGATCCATCGCTTCACCCCCCACTTCAGCTGCCTCCGCCATGCCGGATCCAATAGAAAAGAAACCAGGGAAGAGCTCGAATCTCCCACCGTAACCCTGGTCAGCTACCAAACTCTGCGAAACGATATTCTGCTTTTCAAAGATATAAGCTACAGCTATGTCATTCTCGATGAGGCCCAATACATCAAAAACGCCGCCACTCAGGCTTTCAAATCGGTGAGAGTCTTGCAATCGGAACACCGCCTCTCCCTCACGGGAACCCCGGTAGAAAATCGGACCATGGACCTCTGGAGCCAAATGGACTTTCTCAATCCGGGAATATTGGGCCCGGCCGAGAAATTCCACAAACAGTTTATTCTTCCCATAGAAGAACATAGTAATGAAGAGAAGCGGGACCTCTTAAAAAAGCTGGTCTACCCCTTTATTCTCCGACGTAAAAAAGAGGATGTACTAGCCGAACTTCCGCCCCGTTCGGAAATTGTCCGCTATATGGAAATGGCTCCGGATCAGGCCCAGCTCTATCGCCAGCTCCTTGATAAGTATCGGGCAAAGATCCTGAGCAAAGAAAAGTTCGACATACTTCAAGCCCTTCTCCATCTCCGTCAGGCTGTTCTTTTCCCCTCACTCCTGGGAGAGGAGCATACATCTGTTAGCTCTCGAAAATTCGATGCCCTTAAACTCCATCTGCGCGATATCACCTCGGAAGGACACAAGGTTTTAATATTCTCCCAGTTTGTAAAAAGCCTTAAAATTATTCAACAGTGGCTCGATGAGGAAGGAAGGGATTATTCCTATTTGGACGGAGCGACAAAAAAGCGCCAGGAACAAATTGATGCCTTCCAGAATGATCCGGAACGGAAAGTTTTTCTCATAAGCCTCAAGGCGGGCGGAACAGGAATCAACCTGACTGCTGCGGACTATGTCATTATCTTCGATCCCTGGTGGAACCCTGCCGCCGAAGCTCAGGCCATAGATCGTACCCACCGCATTGGTCAAACCCGTCCGGTCACAGCCTTCCGCTTTATAATGAAAGGCACCATAGAAGAGAAAATATTAAAACTGCAAAACCGTAAAAGGGAACTAATGGATGATCTGGTCACCACGGAAGAGTCCTTCTTTAAATCCCTGACGAAAGAGGACCTGGAAGAACTCTTGCAGATGGACTAGCGCTCCTTGATCAACTGAAGGAATTCTTCACGGGTCGCCCTATTCTTCTGAAAAGCCCCAAGCATGCTGGATGTGGTCATAAGAGAGTTCTGCTTCTCCACACCGCGCATCATCATGCACATGTGTTTGCACTCCATCACGACTCCCACACCAATGGGATCCACCGTATCCATAACAGCCTGAGCTATCTGTTGGGTTAGCCTCTCCTGAATTTGAAGACGACGACCATACATATCGGCAATTCGGGCCAGTTTGCTCACCCCCAAAACCTTGTCCCGGGAAATATAGCCCACATGACATTTTCCATAAAAAGGAAGCATATGGTGCTCACACAAACTGTACACTTCGATGTCTTTTACGATGACCATGTTGTTTGCTTCGGAGGTAAAGATTGCCCCGTTTACCACTTCGTCCAGAGTCTCCCCATAACCTTTGGTCAGAAATTCCCAGGACTTGGCCGTTCGTTCCGGAGTATTTAATAATCCCTCACGACCGGGATCCTCTCCCAATTCAATCAGAAGCTCATTCATTAAGGCTGTAACTCTTTCCCGATTCATAGACATCCTCCAAGGCAAAACATTATAGAGATTTTAGAGCCTCGGGGCAATCCGGTTGAAGATAAACAGCCTCATCAAAATAGTTCCCGTAGAGTGTTACGACCGATACATGGGATTTCTCAGTCAAGAGAAAAACTGATTTCCCTCACCATCATCCCTCTCTCCCTTCGAAGACGCAACCGGCCTCCCAACTGCTTACAGAGAAGCTTAACGATCATCATCCCAAAGCCTTTCTGATTGTCATAATCAAAATCCTCCGGTAAGGGCTCACCGTTGTCCTCTATGTATATTGTCACATGGCGATTAATGGTTTTTTCGGAAATACGTATAATACCCTTGTCCTGATCATTAAAGGAATATTTTAAAATATTGGTCAAAAGCTCTTCCACAATCACGCCAAGGGGAAAAAGAAATTCCTCATTCAATACAAGACTGTCCATCTCAAAGAGAAGTTCCAGGTTTTTCCTCTCCGGGTAAATATCTAAAAGAGATTCACCAATACCGCTCAGATATTCCTCAAGGGAAACGCCTTCATAGTCACTTGTAGTCAAGAGCTTACTATATAAAAGGCCAATGCACTGGACCCTTGCCATTGCTTCCATCAATACATCCTGAGCTTCTTCATTATGACTGGTTCTAGCTCTCAAAGAGAGAAGACTCGAAACGGTAGAAAGGTTATTTTTGATCCGATGATGCATAGCCTTCACCACTAACTCATCTTTCTTTAGTTGTTCCCGAAGAACCTGCTCTCTCTCCTTTCTTTCAGAAATATCCCGAGCAATACTCAATATGGCCATCGCCCCATTATAACTAAATAGGCTTATGGAAATTTCCACGGGAATCTCACGACCGTCCTTGGCGACATGAACCGAATCGATCACCTGCATCGGCTTTTGGGGTTGGCTTAAAAAAAGGCGACGCACATCTTCAAAGGAATATTTAGGGTCTACTGCTCCCAATCCAATTCGGCGGAATTCCTCTCGGCTATAACCCAGAGTTTCTATCGCTTTCTGATTCACATCGAGTAAATCACCGGAACCGCTCACCAGCCAGACCGATTCATTCATACCGTTAATGATGTCCCTGTAAACTCCCGGTTCCTTCACCTTCCCCAGGGGCAAGTCCGAATCAAAGACAGGAGGCATGGCCATCTGCTTCCTGCGCAGGTCATGATAATAAAAGGCCCGGGTCAACAGCCCCAGCATAACCCGCTGGCTGGAATTTTCATCAAGATACCCAAAGACTTCCGGTTCTTCCGAAACTTGCCCTTCATCGTCTTCGGGGAGAATAAGTATGAAAAGTGGATCAATTTTAGCTCCTTCCCTAACTCCCCAATTTTCGAGGGACAAATCACGGGAAGAACTCCCCCGCCCCATGAGGACGGATAAGTTTTCCTTTGCCGGTAAATTGATCCTGCCCAACCGTGCCGACTCAACCTTTATAAAAGGTAAGTTATTATGAGTCAGTATATTTTCATAACGCTCCATAACAGCCGAGCCGTCATAAAGCAGAAGGATTTTTTGCTCAATCATTAGTTTAATATAAACGGCCCTCTGTCAAATAACAATTCACATCACCCAAAAAACACCTAACATTTTTGTAATCCTAATGTAAGAAAGAGGAAAGGTTTATCCCTTAGTTTATATACCACAAGATGGAATAACCACGGAGGTTACAAGTTGAAAAGCATGATAAATAATCGTAAAGTAACAATCCTCTTAATAGGCCTTTTATCCCTGGCAATGGCAGCTCCTGTGTGGAGTGAAACGGACAGCTGGTACGATACGGCCCACGCCCTTCAGGAAGCCTTCCGAAGTGTCTCTTCCGACGTACTACCCGTCGTAGTGGAAATTGACGTGACCCAATATGTCGAACGGAGAAACACCCAGTTTACCATGGAGCAGTTCTTCTTTGGCATACCTCAAAACCAGGAGGGTGAGCCAGAGACACAAACCTTTGAACAACAGTCTCTCGGTTCGGGAGTTATAGTTGAGCAAAGAGGAAAAAACGTCTATATCCTTACCAATAACCATGTAGTCGGGGAAGCCGATGAAATTACCATTACCCTCTATGACGGCCGAAGTTATGAGGCAGAACTGGTGGGTAAGGACCCGAATAAGGACTTGGCTCTTATCTCTATAGAGACAACTGAACGAATTCCCGTGGCCAATCTGGGCAATTCCAATGACCTCCAGGTAGGGGATTGGGTTCTTGCAGTGGGTAACCCAATGGGATTTGAATCTACCGTAACCCAGGGGATTATCAGTGCCAAGAGCCGTAGGGAAGGTCCGGACAATACGGGCTTTACCGATTACCTCCAAACCGATGCTGCCATCAACCAGGGAAACTCCGGCGGCGCCCTTGTTAACCTTGACGGGGAAGTCGTGGGAATCAACACCTGGATTGTTTCTCAAACGGGAGGAAGCATAGGTCTGGGCTTTGCCATTCCCATTAACAACGCCAAGAAAGCCATCGACGACTTCATTACTAAGGGCAATGTGGAGTACGGTTGGCTCGGAGTACATATGGGAACTCTTTCGGAGAACCTTGCGGAAAGCATGGACCTCGTTGGTGAAGAGGGAGCCTTTGTCTTTAATATCTATCAGGACTCCCCCGCCATGGAAGGCGGTCTCCAACCGGGCGACCTCATTACCACCGTAGACGGACAGGCTATCGAAACCAGCAATGACCTTATCAATATTATTGCCAACGACAACCCCGGAACGGAAGTAGAAGTAAGCTATTTAAGAGACGGGAATGAATATGACACGGAAATTATATTGGGCATCCGGAAGGAAGAGACTTCCGAAGGAACTAAGATTACTCTTTGGCCGGGATTCTCAGTAGCCGAACTGACCGCCGACATGAAGGAGCAAATGGGACTAAGCCGGAACTCGGGCAACCTGATTATTGCCAACGTAACCGAAGACAGCAAAGCTGCCGCACTGGGTCTTCAGAACGGAGATATTATAAAGACGATAAACAGAAAAGCTCCCCGTAACATGGAAGACTTCTATGAAGCGATTAACAGGGCGGATGAACTGGATATTCGTGTGAATAGAAGGGGATACGACTTCGACTATACTCTCTCTTTGTACTAAAAGAAGTCGATTCTCTTTTTTAATATAGATGGCCCCGCCTCCCCCTGGCGGGGCTTTTTTTATTAATCCCTTGGGAAAGGAGTCTTACCTTTGCGGTATAGGAAGGGCTCGCCCCCCTCAAGGAACGGTTCCAGAGCCTTCCAGCTCAACTCCGTTTCATCGGCACTGACAAAAAGAGTTCGGTCTCCGTTAATCGCATCGAGCAGGAGCTTCTGATAAGCCTCGGGAATATCCCCTTCGTAGGACTGACGGAGGGAGAAGTTCATCTTGCTTCGGCCAATCTCAAGGTTAATACCGGGAACCTTACCGGCCACATCAAGCATAATGCCCTCGTTAGGCTGTACGGTAATAATGATTCGGTTATGGGCAATTTCCCCTTCGCTGTTAAAAAGCAGGCGGGGAATATTTTTGAAAGTTACCACAATACGGGTTTCCGTACGAGAAGCAGCTTTGGCGGTTCGCATAATAATGGGAACACCGGACCAACGGAAATTCTCGATGCGCGCTTTCACTTCGGCAGCTGTATCGGTAGTTGAGTCCGGGTCAACACCCTTCTCCAGCCGGTACCCTTCATACTGGCCCTTGCTGCATTTATCAATTTTTAAGGACTTAAGGATGTCCACTTTCTGACGGCTGATCTCCTGGGCATCCAAATTCACCGGAGGTTCCATAGTCACCAGACAAAGAAGCTGCATCAGGTGATTCTGAATCATATCCCGCAGGCTTCCGGCACTATCGTAATAGGCGGCCCGCTCCTCAAGGCCCAACTCTTCATAGCCTTCAATCAGGATAGACTCTACGTAGCGGTTGTTCCAAATCGCCTCAAAAATAGTGTTGGCAAAACGGAAGACCATAATATTCTGAACCGTTTCTTTAGCCAGGTAGTGGTCATTCCGATAAATCTGTTCTTCCCTAAAGGATTCGGTCAATTCTGAATTAAGGATGGAGGCTGTCTCAAAGTTATGGCCAAAGGGCTTTTCGATAACAATAAGGGCTTCTTCGCCAAAACCTTCCTTTGCCAGTACGGCTGCGGTAGAACTGTAAGCCTGGGGGGGAATGGAAAGAAAACAGATAACCCTTTCAAACTCTCCGAACCCATCAAGATATTCTTTGATACCTTCCAAGCCCTGATGATAATAAAGCCTATCGCTGAATTGACAGTTAGTGGCAAATCGACCGCGAAACTCCTCGTCGGTCAGTTCGCCTCGACCGGATCCGATGATCATCGTTTCCTGGTCAATCATTTTACGGCAATATAGGTAATTCAGAGCGGGGATTAGTTTTCTGTGGGAAAGGTCTCCCGTCGCTCCGGCAATAATAATAGCACTTTTCATTATGTGTCTCCCTTACCTCAAAGATAATCACTGCCCGCCTTTGGGTCAAGCAACACCTTTCTCATTCCTTTTCCCCAAAATTGCTTGTCAGCTCCCCAAATTGACCTTACTATTACGCATAAGGAGCGGCCCGCTTTCCAGACCGCCCGACGGGAGGATTTCCATGATCAATATTAGCTGTGGAAAATGGCAGATTATTCTTAAGGCCCAAAAGGAGTCCAAACTGGAAATAGTCCATGCAGGTCCTCTCCTTTCTCATCCGGAAGAAGTGATTAATCACCGCCCCCCCGTCTTTCCCTGGCTCAATAAAACCGATTGGGCCTACCCGGTTCGGGGAGGGGGAACCTTCCACGAACCGGCGGCCTCCTTTAGCTTCTCCGACGGACAAATCGGGGCGGATCTTTTCTTCCACTCCCATACCAAAAAAAGCTTTGACGACGGTGCCCTCTGGGAAATATGCCTTAAAGATTCTCACTACCCCTTAGAGATAATTCTCCGCTTCCGGACCTGGGACAACTATTCTGTCATGGAAGAATCGGTATTAATAAGAAACAGGGGAGGGGAAGAAATTCACATCAACCAGGCGGCTTCGGGATTTTTAAGACTGAAGGGCAATGACTTTTGGCTCACCCACCTTGCCGGCTCCTGGGCCAATGAAAACAGACTGATTGAGGAAAAGGTTGAGCGGGGCCTGAAGATTCTCGATTCACGGGAAGGAGCACGGACTACAAGGCATCAAAATCCCAGCCTCCTGCTTAGCCGGGGTAGAGCTTCAACTGAAACGAGTGGAGAAGTCTTTGGCCTTTCCCTGGCCTGGGATGGTAACTGGCGCCTTGCCTGTGAAAAAGATGATCAGGGAGATGTGCTGATTCAGGGCGGGATAAACCCGGCCGGGAGTCAATCGGTTCTACCCGGTGGGACAGAATGGAAATCCCCCCCCCTCATTATGACCTGGTCCGGAGAAGGCCGGGGACCGATTAGCCGCCAACTCCACCGTTGGGCGAACGACGTAAAAATGGCCAAAAGGCATGAAGAAGTCCCGGTCCTCCTGAACAGTTGGGAAGGAGCCTACTTCAATGTAAACAGTGATACCATCAAAAAGTTTATCCACGATGCCGCAGATATTGGGGCGGGAATGTTTGTCCTCGACGACGGCTGGTTTGGTCAGGGCGATGACGCCCGGAACAGCGATAAAGCCGGATTGGGAGACTGGGAAATCAATAAGGAAAAATTCCCCCAAGGCCTTGCTCCTTTAGCAAAGAAAGCCAGAGACAAGGGCCTGAAATTCGGCCTTTGGCTTGAGCCGGAGATGGTAAGTCCTCAAAGTAAACTGTACAGAGAGCATCCGGAGTGGATCGTAAACAATCCCCACCACCAACCTCTCACCGAACGGTTCCAGCTCATGCTCGACTTGAGTAATCGGGAAGTGGAAGCCTATGTCTTTCAGACCATAGACCAATACCTCTGTGACATACCGGAAATCGGCTATATAAAGTGGGACTGCAACCGCCAGATCACCAGTCCTGGCTCAGCCTCAAGTAACCCTTCCACAAACGACTTCTTCCGCCATTACGAAGAAGCCTTCCTTCGCATAATTAAGGGCCTGCGGGAAAAACATCCCTCCCTACTCTTCCAAGCCTGCGCTTCCGGAGGGGGACGCATGAACTACGGCGCCCTGGAACAGTTTCATGAATTCTGGACCAGCGATAACACCGACCCGGTGCAGCGCCTCTTCATCCAGTGGGGTTCGGGCCTTTTCTACCCGGCCCGCGCCATGGCGAGCCACGTGACCTCCTCTCCCAACCACCAAACCGGACGGACTACCCCGTTAAAGTTTCGCTTTGACGTAGCCATGAGCGGACGGCTCGGCCTGGAACTGCAGCCCTCCCATATGAGCGACGAAGAGCGAACCTTTTCCCGCCGAGCCATTAAAGAGTACAACCGCATTCGCCCCCTTGTTTTTGACGGCGACCTGTACCGCTTGCGCGCCCCCTATGAATCTCCCCTCACCTCAATCCTGTTTGTCCGCCCCGATAAAAAAGAAGCCCTTCTTTTTGCCTGGCTCACACAACGCTTCGTGGGAGATAATTATTCCCCCCTCAAGCTGCAAGGACTGGACGAGAATCTTAGTTACAGCCTGGAAGAAATCAATCCCCTTCCTCCCATGGTAGATCCTTCGGGAATCCCCCTGCCACGAACATCAACCCTCTATGACCAAACCGTCTCGGGCTCCTACCTGGTGAATCACGGGGTAGAATTTCAATTCTTCACGGAGTACTCCAGCGCCGTGGTTCTCCTTAAAGCAAAATAAATCTTGACATAAAAGAAGTAGAGCATTATGATCAACAGTGTACTAGCCACCTAATACACCAATTATCCAAGAAGGAGAAATCCATGATCACACTGGAAAACCTGGGATTTCAATACAGCAAGAAAGCCCCCGCCCCTCTCTTTAAAGATCTTAACTTAAAACTGGAACGGGGAAATATCTACGGACTTCTGGGCTTAAATGGGGCGGGAAAAACCTCCCTCCTCAAAATTATGTCGGGCCAACTTTTCAGAACAGCGGGAGAAGCGGATGTCATAGGATTTGATCCGGGCTCACGTAAACCGGAAATGCTCAGGGAGATTTTCTATGTCCCCGAGGAATTCTATCTACCCCGAATGAAAGCCGAAACCTACCTAAAACTGAATACGGTCTACTATCCCCGTTTTGACCGGGAAAAATTTGAGGAATACTGCACCACCTTCCAACTCGATACCTCCTTAAACATCAGCGACTTCTCCTTTGGCCAAAAAAAGAAGTTCCTCCTGGCCTTTGGCTTAGCCTCCCAAGCAACACTTCTCATCCTGGACGAACCAACCAACGGATTGGATATCCCCTCCAAAACACAATTTAGAAAAACCGTAGCCTCCGCCCTTACGAAGGAGAGAAGTTTTATTATCTCCACCCACCAGGTAAGAGACATGGAGAACCTTTTTGACCCCCTCGTCATTCTGCACGAAGGAAAAATCGTATTGAACCGAACCATGGGAGAACTTAGCAGCCGAATAAGCATGGAAAACAGTTTCACAGAACCGGTACTGTCGGAAAATATCCTTTATACAGAAAAAGTTCCCGGCGGATGGTGCACATTGCGAGCCGATTCATCACCGGAAAATGAAACCACCCTGGATTTGGAAGTTCTTTTTAATGCCGTCATTTACTTTCCCCAGGAAATCAACGCCCTTTTTGAAGAGGTAAAGTCATGAAAAATATGTTCTACCTACTTCGCCAGGAATTATATGAAAAACGAGTAATTATCCCCATAATGTTTGGCATTATCTTCTTTGTTATTCTATTCAGTAGGTATGGCGGCCATGTTGAATACGAACATCCTCAATCGGCAGCACAATTACTGGCCCTGGCCGGTTTGGTCTTTACCAGTATCTGCTTCTCCCAAACCATGCACAGCAAGCAGGGGCAGCATAGCTGGTTGATGCTTCCTGTTTACGCCCATGAAAAACTGATTGTAAAGATACTAACCTACTCAATCATCTTTCCCCTGTGCATGATTCTCATAAGTCTCCTCTCTTCCTGGCTTGTAGAACTTCTTCTCCTGGGAAGGGACCTGCCCCCCAGACCGGCGATTATGAACAATAAAGTCTGGAGTGTAGTCTCCGAGTACGTCGTCTCATCGTCGATCTTTCTCGCAGGAGCTTCTTACTTCAAAAAAAATCATTTTATAAAAACCTGTTTTACCCTTTTACTCTTCATCGTTGCGATAACAATTCCCATAACTATAATAGGATGGATAATAACGAAAGTTAGCAGTATAGAATCAATAAATTATTCCAATCACATAGATGGCTTAAAATTCAGCCGAAAACTAAGCATAAGCTCTCCTCAAAGTTCCGACGATATACTATTTACCCTTAATAATCTCAATAAAGTCAAAAAAGCTCTTCACTGGGGAGCTATGCCACTACTATTCTGGACTATAACCTATTTTCAAATACGAAAAAAGGAGGCAAAAGATGGTATTTAATTCCATGAGAAATACATTCTATCTGGTACGTCAAGAGCTATATAATCATTCCAGACAAATACTGTTACTGGGAGCGATTATCCTCATATATTTTCTTTTTTCCAGATCCCTCATAGTATGGGACCATGTACATATTAAATACAATTCCACTGACATAAGTACGACATTAGATAAAACCTTTTGGCAAATACTCAAATTTGCAGGCTGTGTTTTTATCAGCTTCTGCTTCTCCCATTCCATGCACGACAGGGTCAATCAAAGCAACTGGATGATGCTTCCCGTCCATTCTCTTGAAAAATTAACCGCCCTCATCCTTGTTTATTCTATTATATACCCCTTTGGAGTGATTTTACTCGCCAATATTTTCTCTCTCATATCTTATCTATTCATGCCGGAAAGATCAGTTTTCCTTTGGAGTATCCTTAATAATGAAACATGGATTCAAGCAGCGGGATTTGCCATTATTTCTTCCCTTTTTCTCCTAGGTGCCGCCTACTATAAAAAAGCCCCTTTCCTTAAAACCCTCCTCCTAATCATAATATTCCTTATTGCCTTGGCAATTACAATAAAAACCAGAATTGCCCTCACTTATGATATACCTTCCCGGGATGTTAAGGTCCCCTTTCAGCTCTTTGGCATTCCCCATGAGAATTACCCCTTCACCATTAGGGGAGCTCAAGCGGACAGCTGGGAAGATTACATAAAGATATTTTACTGGAAACTCCTCGCCCCCCTGTGCTGGTTCACCACCCACCTTCTTATCCGCAAAAAAGAGGCCAAAAATGCAGTATGATAATAAACCGATTTATAAACAGATTGCCGAATACCTCTATGAGCTTATCCTGAATGGGGAGTGGCCCGACGGGGAGCGGATACCCTCCATTAGAGATATGGCGGTCCAAATGGAGGTGAACCCCAACACCATGACCCGGACCTACGGACTTCTTCAGGAACAGGGTATTATCTATAACCGCCGTGGTATCGGATATTTTACCATAATGGATGCCAGGGAAAAAACAAGCTCTCTGAAAAAGGCTGAATTCATCCACAACGAATTGCCGGAGATCTTCAAAAAGATGGACAACCTGGGAATGGATACAGACGAAATACTAGCCCTTTATGATAAGTATAAGAATTAACTCCCATGGTAAAACTCCTCAATCAGTAGTACAATAGGACCATGGAAAAGAGAAATATCTATAAGACCGATGACTTTTTGATCATCGGCTCCTTTTTAATGCTAATCCCCGCAGTCTATTTCTGCTGGCCCTGGCTAAGCCGCTTCTCAAGTACTGAAGACCTGATGGCCTGGCTAATATCGGCCCCACAGGTATTAGGAAGTCAGTTACCCTTGGTTGGGACCTATCTTTGCGGCTCAATTTTGGCACAAATAATCGGCCGGATACTTCGTCACAGGGAAAAACAAACCCTCGAAATCCTCGATACGGTTATGTACCTGGGTAAAGTCACAGTAAGCCAGGTAGCCACAAACCTCAATCTTTCCGAGGTAAAAGTGCGCAAACTCACACAAAGGCTTAGCCGCGTACGCAGTATTCATATAAAACTGGAAAATGATGTAATCAGCTACGAAATGAAACCGGTACAAAATATGTCCGGCTTTTCTACGGCTACTCCCGACTTCCAACCACCCCCGGAGAGCCAGTCTCCCCCCCAAGCGGAAGAGGAAGCGCAGTTCACCCAAACAACCCGCGAGGAAGTAATAGTAAATAATCTGACTCCCGAACTGCAAGAATTCATTAAGAACAATAAAATGGACCTTTTCGGAAAAATTGAACTCATAAAACGAATTGTCGAAAGCAAGGGAAAAATCACTGTAGAAGAACTGAAGCAAACACCCACAAGCAAAAAGGAGCCCTCAAAGAAAATGAAGGCCCTGATGATAATTCTCTTCATATCCTTCATGACTCCCCTCTGGCCCATCCCTTTTATTGTTATTATCTATCTGATTGTAAAGCAGTTCAAACTCAAGGACTTCAAATTTCCCACACAAGAGAACCTTGGTAACACAGAGGAACAGGGCGAATAATCCTCTCATTATCCTTTAACAAAACTAATTCAAGAATAAATCAAGCCGGCGGTAACCGTCGGTTTTTTGTTCACAAAATGTTTGCATTCCGTCCTCCCATAGCTTAGTCTTATTCCTATCTAATAAGCGAATATTAAATACCTAAAAAAACTTGTTATTAAGCATGAGAGGTATTCATGAAAAACGTATCGCTTCGACTCTTCCTTCTATTGACCAGTCTTCTGCTGGTAATCATTCCTTCCACGGTTATTGGTCTCTACAACACACAGGAATCCAAATTACTGATCAATAAAATTCACGAACAGGAACTCAAGGACCAGCTGGTGTTGGTAAAGAATCAAGTGCATCAAACCAGTGACTACACCGATGCCTTTGTTGAAAATGACTTGAAATCCCTTGAAGTCTCTCTCCCGGATCTCACCGTTGAAACTCCCGACTGGGATCTGGTTAGGGCAAAGATCAATCAGCTTGCCTCTATGTCGGACGCTCACTATACGGTCTTTCTTCCCTTTTCCAAGGGTATCATAAGAAAAGAAACATCCATATTAGATATAAACGGCAACTCCGCAGCGGGCACCTTCATAAGCAAGGATTCGGAAATTTTTAAAACGGTCAGCTCCGGCCAGATCTACCGGGGGAACTCCTACATCCTGGAAAAATGGTATAAAGCGGCCTACAAACCTTTCTTTTCCAAGGAAGGAGAACTCCTTTATGTTCTTTTCTCCGGTATTCCCGAACAGGTATTTTTTGAAGATCTCTTTGAAGAACTCAGCACAAAAGTCATTGGGGAAGAGGGTTACTTTTTCATTCTTTCTCCTGAAGGAGAGTATATCCTCTCCCACAATCGGGCCAGAGACGGTGAGAGCCTCATCAAAAGCCAGGATAGTAACGGCCGATTATTTATAAAGGATATGATAGCGATTGCCCAAGGCAGCAGTGATGTAAACATCATGCACTACCCGTGGAAAAATAGCGACCAAGATGAAATCCGAGACAAAATCGCCGCTTACACCTATATTGAGGAATACCAATGGATACTCGGCTCGAGCGACTATAGGGAAAGAGCCCTTATTCTGGTAGAACAAACCAGACGAATGCTCATTATAACCATATTGGCAGCAGTCGGTGCTGGTATGATCGTATCCCTTTTTATGACCCAGCTGATTTACCGTTCCTTTTCCAGACTTCACAAAAATATCGGTTCAGTGGCACAGGGCAACCTTAAAGACCAGGATGCTCAGGCCTCATTCTTTAGAGAAATAAACGACCTTCAGCTTTCGGTCCATGACAACATGGTACCCAAACTCAAAAACCTCATTGGCAATATGGAAGACAAGGCGGAGCAAATTGTCCGCATGTCGGAAGTTCTCGGTTACAACATCAATCAGACCCTTCACTCCATTGACCAGGTTAAAACCTCCTCCGGCCGAGTTAAATCGGTCTCACAAAATCTCACCAACCTTATGATCGAATCCCGCACCTCCACCGAAGCCATAAGCAGTTCCGTCGATGAGTATCAGGAAATGATGCATACCCAAAATGAATCGGTAGCGGAAATTTCCGCCTCAATTGAAGAAAGCGGCGCTTCACTTAATAACGTATCCCGGGTTGTTACGGACAAACTAACCGCCGCCCGGGCTCTGGTAGAACAGGGAATTGCAGGGCAACAGTCGGTAGACCAAACCAATGATCTGATCAAGACAATCTCCGACGACGTTACCCGCCTTCTGGAGATTCTGCACATTATCAACGATATCACCGACAGGACTCAACTCCTGGCCATGAACGCTTCCATAGAGGCAGCCCACGCGGGAGTACAGGGCAAGGGCTTTGCCATTGTTGCCGGAGAGATGCGCCAGCTTGCCGAATCGACCGCCCTCAACGGCAAACGAATTGAAGAATCCCTCCAGGAAATAACCGGACGCATCCAAGCCGCAACGGAACACAGCGGTAAAACAAAAACAGTCATAACCGATATGACCGGTAACCTTAAGGACTTTAGCCGGGCCTTTAGGGAAATATCGGACAGCACCCAGGAAATATCCCTGGGAACATCACAGATTCTGGAGGCAACCAGTATGCTTTCTGACTTAAGCGAAAAAAACTATCGAGCCAGTCATAAGATCAAAGAGTCGGTAGAACAGCTCAACGGAGCCGTACGAAAAACCGAATCCAGCGCCCGGGAGAACCTGAATGAAGCGGACGAACTGAACCACTTTATAGAAGAGGTCGTTACAGCCCAAGAGGAAATGGATCATCTTGGCTCAATCAACCTTAAAATAGGGAAAGAGCTTAAGTCCGAGCTGGAACATTTCGTCTACGATGAACTTATGAAAGAGGAGTCGGCCATAGACATCATTCGGGCCCATCAGGTTTGGGTGGAAAGAGTGGAAGCCCACATTGAGGGCAAAGTCCGGCTTAATCCGAGCGAACTGGGAGATCATCAAAGCTGTTCCCTGGGACAATGGCTCAATGAAATAGAAGGGACCGATGCGGCCCGTGGGATACCTCTGGAACAACTTAAAATTCATCACGAGAAGCTTCACACCCTGGTGAAAGAGATAGCCTTAGCCGAATCCAACAATGTGGAAGTGGACTTTCTTCACTTAAAAGAGCACTCACACACCGTTATTCACCACCTTCTAACGGCCATGCAAACGGGAAACTAATAGTTTGACAGATAAACAAGGGGGCCCCTATAATTTAACTATTAGACGAAGACGGGGGCCTCTCACATGAACAAAACACAAAAGCTTATCTTGCAGATAGGTATAGTAAATTTTATCATTCCCGTTCTGTTGGGGGGACTAATTCGGGAGATCCTCGTCAGCCTCTTCAATCCGCATATAACAATGAGTTTTGCCGAAAGACTCTCCTTTGGAATAAAACCGGTCATCATGGGAGCCTCTTTTATCTTTGCCCTCATCTGCATGGGAATGATACTCTACCAACTCCGGCCCCTTCTACGTTTCCTGAATGACCAGTCCCATCGGGAAGAAGCCCGAAAGTCTGTCCTCATTATCCCCTGGCTTCTTATTATTTTTCACGTGGTCATCTGGATTGTAGCAACCACCCTTATGTATGCCCTGGTTTTTCACTGGAACAGCCCGGGCGGAACAAGCTACCTAACCAGCCTCTTCAACTCAACCTCCTTTGGCTTCCTTACGGGACTTACCTCTGCCCTCGCCATGAATGTCATACTTACCGCCCCTAAAAAAGAACTGAACATGACGCTCATAGGAGAAAACGAACGCAATGTCTATCTAAAATTAAAGAGCTATATCATCATCTTCTCTTTTGTCTTTGTCTCCGGGAACTACTGTGCCTATGCGGCTAATTTTTACCTCAAAGCAGAACAGATACCACAGCCCCTGGCTAATCCAGGAGTCTCCTTTTTCTTTCTGATGGCTCTTTTTGGGGGGCTATTCCTTATCCTGAATCGATTCAGCCTTTATGAAGACCAGCTACAGCAGGAAATGATGGAGAACAGGCTCTCCGAGTTAATCGAAGAAGGTGGCAACCTTAGTAAGCGGATTACCCTCATGAATTTTGGCGCTCTGGGAGAGATCTGTCATCTATTTAACAGTTTTCTGGATATTTTAGCCCGAATGATTAACGAGATCAGACAGGCAGAAGGAGATCTGGAAAGCAGTGGAGCGGAGCTGATGGAAGGGATAGAATCAACCTTTGAGGTAATGGAAGACCTGGCTTCATCCTTTAGTAAAATGGAAGAGACATTTCGCCTTCAGGGCGAACAGATTTCCCGAACTAAAGAGAGCACCCAATCTATCGACAAATCTACGGTCGAACTAAACCAGCAACTCCAACAGCAGTCATCCATAATAACCCAGTCCTCCGCCGCAGTGGAACAGATGATCGGAAGCCTTAGCACCGTAACGGAAAATCTTAAAAAGAATCATCAACTTTATTCCCGACTCAATACCCTTTCGGACGAAGGAAAAACCCGTATGAACGGAGTAATTAACAGTATAGAACAGGTAAAAGAACAAGCCTCCCGCTTAGCCTCTGCCAACAGTCTCATAGCGGGTATTGCCGCCCGGACAAACCTACTTGCCATGAACGCAGCCATAGAAGCGGCCCATGCGGGAGAAGCGGGCAAGGGATTTGCCGTTGTATCCGATGAAATTAGAAAGCTGGCGGAAAACTCCACAGACCAGTCAAAAGAGGTCAGCCAGACACTCAAGGATACGGAAGAATTAATTACCCAAGTGGCAGATGAAGTCGTGAATACGGGAGAATCCTTTGACCAACTACGGGACAGCATCAGCAAGACCGACCGGCTCCAGGAAGAGATAATGCAGTCCATGGAAGAACAGGAGATAGGCGGCCGGGAAGTCCTTACCGGATTAAGCGGCATGAAAGAACAATCCCAAGAGGTTCACCGTGTGGCCGGGGAAGTAAGGGAAAACAGCCAAAGCATCAGCGGAAATATGGAAAAACTGGGCAACTACTCCCAGGAATTGGACACCCTGTTAAAAGATGTGTTAAACGCTACGGAACGTATAAAATCCTCCCTCACAAAAATCGAGGATCTGGACCTGGTCAACATGGAAAACACAGCCATTATCAGCGATAAAATCGACCGATTCAAAACAGAATAGTATACAAAAAAAGAAGAATACCTTGACGAAGATTTCCTCTGGGTATAGGTTTCTTTTAGAAGAAACGGAATAAGGAGATATAAATGAAAAAAACACTCATGCTGCTGGGTATAGCCGCAGCTCTCGTACTGGCCGGATGTCAGAAAGACTCGGGCAATATTAAAGTGGGAGTTTCCAAGATTGTGGCTCACCCTGCCCTGGATGCTCTGGAACAGGGAATCGTGGAAGTGGTAAGCGAAACTTATCCCGACGCGGAATTCGACCTTCAAAATGCCAACGGAGAGGTAAGTACAGCCTCCTCCATCGCCCAAAAATTTAAAGCCGGAAAGGTAGATGTAGCTGTTGGTATCGCCACCCCCACCGCCCAGTCTCTTGTGCAGACTATCTCCGAAGCACCGGTGGTATTCTCTGCCGTAACCGACCCGGTCGGAGCAGGCCTTGTAACCACCATAGAAAAGGGCGAAGGTAATGTTACCGGCGTTTCCGATATGATTCCCGTGTACGACCAGATCAAACTCCTCAAGGAACTAACCGACATGAAAAGCCTCGGCCATGTTTATACCTCTTCCGAGGATAACTCCGCCGCTCTGGCAGCTCTTACGGAAGAAGCCTGTAATAACCTTGGTATAGAATTCATTCCTTCCACCGTCAGTAACTCTGCCGAAGTTAAACAGGCCGCCCAGGCCATCGCCGGCCGGGTAGACGCCTTCTACATTACCACAGATAACACGGTAATCTCTGCCCTGGCCGCTGTCACAGATGTGGCATACGACAAAAACATCCCCGTTTTCTCCGCCGACCCCACCA
The DNA here is from genome assembly GCA_028533045.1 of Spirochaetales bacterium. Lineage (GTDB taxonomy): Bacteria > Spirochaetota > Spirochaetia > DSM-2461 > DSM-2461 > SZUA-368. Next base: position 136,413 of record JAQQAP010000007.1, read on the forward strand.
GCGTAGAAGCGGGCAATGTATTTATGGCCTGGGGATTCGACTACTATAAAATGGGTAAAGCCACCGGTCGTCTCGTCGTTGATATTCTTAACGGCACCGATCCGGCAAGCGTCCCCACACAGTTCATGACCAGCCCCTCCGATATAGATCTCTACATCAACATGGATATCGCCGATAAACTGGGCATTGAAATACCCGCCGACCTTCAGGATAACGCCTCCACCCTTATTCAGGGCGGCGTGAACGTTAAATAATGATTGAAGGTATTCTCGTAGAGGGCCTGATTTACGGAATCATGGCCCTCGGAGTTTTTATCACATTCCGTATATTGGACTTTCCCGATCTCTCCGTGGACGGAACCTTCCCTCTTGGGGCGGCCGTTATGGCATCTACCCTTACAGCCGGTTGGCCTCCCCTCCTTTGCCTCCTTTTGGCCTTTGTCGCCGGATGGGCTGCTGGAATGATTACCGCCCTTATCCACAACACCCTCAAGGTACCCGGATTGCTCGCGGGGATTCTCACCATGACCATGCTCTGGTCCATTAACATCCGAGTTCTGGGCGGACGGGCCAACCTCCCCCTCATGCGGGTGGAAACCATGCTCTCCCGTTTTCAGGACGGCTTGGGAGCGGCTCTTCCCCAACCGGTATCGCTCCTGCTCTTTTGCTTTATCGCCGTCATGGTGGTGAAGCTGATTCTGGACTACTTTTTCCATACCGACTTGGGCCTGACCATGGGAGCCCTCGGCTTTAACGAGCAGATGGTAATAGCCCAGGGAATCGACCCCCGCACCCTCAAGTACATTGCCCTGGGACTGGCGAACGGATTGGTCGCCGTGTCCGGAGCTTTAGCCGCCCAATACCAGGGTTTTGCCGATGTAAACCTGGGACAGGGAATCATTGTCTCCGGCTTAGCCATGGTTATGCTAGGTGAATTCATTCTCCGGTCCAACAAGATAGGCTGGCTAACCACCCGTGTTATCCTGGGTTCCATAGCCTACCGCGCAATTATGTACGCAGGACGTTACTACGGTTACTACATCAACCTCACCCCGAACGATCTCAAGCTGATTACGGGACTCCTGATTATTGCCGCTCTGGCTGTAACCAAGCTGCAGGACAAACGGGGAAACACCAAGAAGGGGAAGGCCAGCAAATGATTGAACTAAAAGATATCAACATGATTTTTGGCATGGGAACCCCCGATGAAAATCACGTACTTAACGACTTAAATCTCAAAGTTAACCGGGGTGACTTTATTACCATTATCGGTTCCAACGGGGCCGGTAAGAGTACCCTCTTTAATGTGATTTCCGGTAAGTATACTCCTACTTCCGGTAAGGTTACCTTTGAAGAAGGGGATGTTACCAATCTCCCCGAATACAAAAGAGCCCGGTTCATAGGCCGAATTTTTCAGGACCCCCTCCTGGGAACGGCAGGTAATATGAGCCTGGAAGACAATATGGTCATAACCAGCAAGAAAGGCTTCAAGGGTCTTAAAATCAGCCTGAACCACAAGCTTCGGGAAGAGTTTAAGAAGGAACTGATCCAACTGGATATGAACCTGGAAAACCGCCTTTCCGACAATATGGGAACCCTTTCCGGCGGGCAGCGGCAAGCTCTTACCCTGCTTACCACAGTACTTTCCGAACCGGAGATTCTTCTCCTGGACGAACACACTGCCGCCCTGGACCCCAAGAATGCCTCCAAGGTTCTGGAACTCACCTGTCATTTCATCGAGAAATACAGCCTGACCGCCATGATGGTAACCCATAACATGCAGCAAGCCATTGATTATGGAAATCGTCTTCTCATGCTTCATAAGGGTCAAGTTATCCTGGATCTTTCCGGCGAAGAGAAGAAACAGCTCTCCGTGGACAGTCTAGTGGAAAAATTCCATACGATTAATAAAGACGCCCAACTGAGCGACGAAACTTTGCTTACCTAAAAACAGAGCCCCGGACCTTGTCCGGGGTTACTTTTTGCCCTTCAATAAAATTTTTCATCCAGGTAGCCAAACTTTAACCGGGCGTAGCGCTTATTCAAAGAGAGTGCCCTCACAACGGCATTTACATGGTAATGATGGTCCGTATCCTTCTGGAGGGCCACCTTCAAAGTCTGATCCATCTTCAAAAGACCTTCCCGGTTTTCCACCAGACCGGCCCCTTCGCTCACCCTTAAAAAATGAGTTTTAATTGGTTCTTCCCTGTCGGGCAGGAAAAGATAGACATCGGGCAAGTGGAAGTTGTCGGCCACATCGCGCTCTGTAAGAATCAGCTCAAAAGAAGTTTCCGAAAGCTCCCGAATCTCCGAAAGCCCGTGGGACATCAGCCCCCTATAGTCCTGAATAAAAACGCGCCCTGCCCCGGGCATTTCCGGGTTTTTATCCGGGTCGTCCTCCACCAGCTTCACATTTCCCAGCACAATTTTACCGCTTTCCCGGGTAATAATTTTCCCTCGGTAGACCCGTCCCAGAGAAGAGACCAGCCGCACCGGTCGCCCCAAGCCAAAAAGCACCTCAAAGCCCTCGGGAAGTTCAGCTTTGCCGGTCCCATAAAGCTTCTCGGTCAAACTTTCTGAAAAACGGGGGATTCCCTCCTCCTTCTCTTCGAGGAGCATTAAAACATGATGGTAGGTATTTCTGTGGGTTAAAAGCAGATTGATGCGGGCCCGATCATGAAGATAGGCCGCCATGCGGTTAAGCAAATCCAGCTCATTAATGGTCAAATCAAACTGACGTATAAGCCGGTTATATTCGCTCCGCCACTCTTTGACGGAGCTGACTCTAATTTTTCTCCGGTAGGAGACAAGCGCAAGGAGGAGGAGAATCAGAATGACTACCAACACAGCCAGGTTTATGACGACGTTTGAGTGAAGCTCCAGGAACTTATCCTGAATGGCTCCAAAAATAGCTTTTTGATCCATAACCAACCTCCTTAACGGACGTTGAACATCCGCTAACTAGTTTCTTCTACCAAAGATCCTCAAAATAAACAGGAACATGTTAATAAAATCCAGGTAGAGCTTAAGAGCTCCCAAAATGGAAAGTTTGATGTAGGAGGATTCATCCACCTGAGAACTCATCTGATCACTCATTCTTTTGATCATCTGCGTATCGTAGGCGGCAAGAGCAGTAAAAAGCAAAACTCCTACAAAACTATAGATACTTCCGAAAAGGGAGTTATAGAAGAACATATTAATGAATCCAGCCACAATTAGACCAATCAGTCCCATAAAGAGGTAATGGCCCCAGCCGGACATATCCCGCTTAGTCACGGTGGCCCAAAAGCTAACAACTCCAAAGGTAACACCGGCGGCAATAAAAGCGGAAAAAATATCACTGCGCGTATATGCATAGAAAATAACCGACAGGGTCAGACCGTTCAAAGCGGAATAACCGGTAAAAGCGGCTACAGCCTGTCCGGTTGATAGGCGCATAATATTTCGAGAGAGGTAAATAACCAGCCCAAACTCGGCAATCATAAGAATAAAGTAGGTGATACCGCTTAATATATAACGGTAAAAACCACCTTGAATTACGGCAAAGGCCACGCCGGCTGTTATGAGAAGTCCTATGGTCATCCACAGGTATACGTTACGCAGGATAGTCTGCTCTTTTCGGGCCATGCCCTCGTTGGAATAGGTACTGTTAAAATAATCCGACACAATTCACTCCTTAGAACCCCATGGGGGCTTTCCTACTTTAAGAATAACAAAAAAATGAACCTAAAACCAGCATATGGGTGTTAACAGGGATTAAACTTTTGTAATGTTGACAACCTATACGGCCAGACTAGACCATTCCCAACAGAAAGAGAGAAAAGATACCGGTCCCCAAAGGAATGATCACATTATCGTAATCCTTGAGAGGTATCGCTTCCAGCAACGTGGCAAAAAGGGCTACTTCGAAAGCAAGAAGGATGTCGTGGAGGACATGAAATGAGGCCAGGAACACAGCCCCGAAACAGGCCAGAGAACCTTCAAGAGTTTTATCCTTTATAAAGGGTATTCTCGTTTTGCCCCAGACTTTTCCCACCAGACTGGCAAGTCCGTCGCCAAAGGCCAAGGCATAAATGGCCAGAGCCGAAGCGGGATGGGGAAAGAAGATCAAAGCCAAAAGCACTCCGCTTAGTAGAGTAAGAGGGCCCATAACAAAATGGCCCTTGTCTCTATCCCGGGAAGCGAGCTCGGTAATACGTGAAATAGGGGAAAAATTCTTCTTATGTTTGGCATGAAAGTATTCATTAAAGGTATAGCTAAAGAGTCCAATGGCTACAACGATTACAGTGAGATAAAGATTCTTTGAGGCAAAAAAAGGGACCAATCCAATGAGCATATGTATGGACTTCCGCAGAAGTTCATTACCCAGGGCATAATGTTTTCTATCTATCACAGTCGCATTTATGGTCAAGCTCCTTACAGGCATAACCTACCATCCTTTCTCCCCTATCCATTATCTACTATTTTAGAACCGTCTTTTAAAAAAAACAACTTATCTTCACCGGTTTTCCACAAAACCACCAAAAAGCCATAATCCTCACTAATCGGTCAGAGAAATTCCTAACCAACCCTGTGGATCGGACATATTTTGAGCAATCATGCCCATCTCCACATCCTTGGTTAATTCGGTCACAAGATAGGACTTTCCCCGAAAGGGAAAAGTATAACCGCCTCTTTCTACGGCCACACCGGCCATAGCGTGGTGGTACACTTCGGAAACAAGAAGTATTCCCTCTATTTCAAAGTAATCCAGAAGTATAAGGTAGGCCAGGGCCAGGGAGTCGCAGTCCCCCACACCGCTGACTAAACTTTCCAAAGGGGATAGTAAGTCGGAAAAAGTATTGGAACTCCCGTATTCAAAACCTTGAAGCCAGTCCAGAAGACTCTCGGCAACTTCCAAATCGCTCTTCCCGGCCATATGGGGTTTAAGGGAATGGTAAATCGGTTCAAGTCTGCTGTAATTATCGCGGTAAATCAGTTTATAATATCTGTCCCAGGCAAAAGCCGCTTCGGAAGAACCGCTCTCATAATTCGTAAGAATCACCGCCTCCCTTTCAATGACTGTTTGAGAGGCCTGAAATTCCACCTCATCATAGTCGTAAACAAGAGCCCGCCCGTCAAGAAAATCGGTCTTTTTCTCATAGACAGCATTTTCCTCCTGATAGGTCATTCGGGAAATAACTCCGGGATAACGGCGCGCCTCCTCCCCGGGAGCAAAACTGTCCAAACAGGAAAGAATGTAGCGAAAGGTTTTCTCGTAATCCTGTTGAGGGGAGAAAGCAATAACCTGGTAATCGAACTCTTCCCCTTCAAGGAACATGAACCAGCCGCGAAAAAGATTCCCCCCGCTATCAAAGGATACATCGGCGATGAGGGTATTCCAATCCAGATAGGACAGGGTGGATTTATCAGCTTCCTCCGCGCCAATACCATCGGCAAAGAAGCGGTACATATCCGTCACATCCTCAAACTGGTCTCCTTCGTAGTAGGATATCTGAAAAATAACGCTCTGGTCATCGGAGATAATACTAAGATTGGAGACATCGGTTTTGTCATAGATGGACCAGCGAACTGGGATATTTATTCGGTAATCCCCCGCTTCTACATAGAGCTGCTCACCCCAAAGTGAAGTAAAGCCTGTTATAAGAAAAAGCAATGCCGATAAACGTTTCATATTTCATTTATCGGCAAGGAATTCCCTCACAATAAGCAAGGGATTATTTTTTACTCGCTTTTCGGGCCCAGAGTATGATACCCACCCCGGAGGCCATCATAAGAAAACAGAGAATTTGCCCGGTACTAAGATTAAAAAGAGAGTGGTGAAGATGAAAGTTCTCTTCGGGCCCCCAGTTTATGACATAACCCAGGTTGGCATCGGGCTCCCGGAAGTACTCAATGATAAAACGGAAAAAACCGTAGCCGAAAATATAGGAACCTATCATAAAACCGTGAAAAGGCTTCCTGGGACGAATGACAAACCAAAGAATCAGTCCCAGGACAATCCCTTCAAAGAGGGCTTCGTAGAGCTGCGAAGGATGACGGGGAAGATTTACCGTCGAGGCGGCCCCCGTATTCAGCCCAATCTCCTCCACCACCTGTCGAACCCAATCGATATCCAGGGAAAAACGGGACGCCTGGGGAAAACGCATCCCCAAAGGACCGGTGGAAACCCGGCCGTAGAGCTCGCCGTTTATAAAATTACCCAAACGGCCAAAGGTGTAGCCAAAGGGTATGGCCGTACAAATCATATCTCCCCAGAGCCAGACATTCAGTTTTTTTCTCTTGCAATAGAGAATGAAACCGGCCGCCCCGCCTACAACGCCTCCGTGATAGGACATGCCCTGAAGTCCCACCAGCCGTCCGTTCTGCATGGGCCAGAAAATCATCCAGGGATGGGTGAAGTAATAGAGCCTTTCATCGGAATAGATGAAGACGGAAAAGAGGCGGGCTCCCAAAATCAATCCGACGATACCCCAAAAGAAATAATCGCCGACCTGGTCCTTCTCTACTTTAATCCCGTCCTCTTTAATCTGCCTCTGAAAAAACCAGTAGGCTAGACCAAAAGCTACGATATACATCAAACCGTACCACCTAACGGGCAGACCCGGGATGATTTGCGGCTTAATCCAGGAGGGAAAGTCTATGTAAAACATGTAAATCTCCTTAGGTCAGCGGTTTTTCGCAAATCTTACCGCTTTCCCGGTCAAAAAATATCTCCACCGAACGCTTCTTTACAGTTATATCCAACTTTCGGCCGTGACTGTGAAAGACTGTTCCTTCATGGAGCTCCCCGGTGATTTTAATGGTTGAGTCAAAATGCTCTTCAAATTTTTCACGGAGCAAAAACAGTTTAACATTCTTTTTTTCGAGAGTCTTTAGCATTCTGACTTTTTTATCCCGGGCGCTCATCATTAGATCCTGTTTATCAGGCCTCCCCCGGGCTTTGTCTATGATTTCGTCTATCCGTACAACCTGTAGCTGGAGCTTTTCCGTGTCCCGCACAATCTGCGCAATTCTATCCTCAATCAAAAAATCCTGACCAAAGTGAATAACCGTCTCTATACCTCGTTCATTCCCAATGGAGGCAACCTCAAGATCGTCGCGCACCTTTATCTCGCCGCCCACGATTTTGCATTGACCGTCAGAAGAGCGAATATGCCCGTTACAGCGAACCTGGCAACGCATCATAGCCTTGTGACAGACAAGGGTTTCCGACGCCATAATCGTGGCTTCTTCGGCGTAATCAAATTCCAGGTTCTGCCCGCGGAGTACCGCTTTTTGGCTCCCCTTGATACCTTTGCTTATCTTAATGGATCGTCCCGCCGAAACCAGAGCCGCCTGAACCACCCCGTCCACCCGGACATCTTCCCCGGCGTCAATCATGGACTTGGACAAAACCGATCCCCGCACGTCCACCGTACCGGGAAAGACCACCTTGCCCAGGTGGGGCGAAAGATCCCCCTCCACAAGTACCGTATCCTGTACGAACAGTTTGGAGCCGGTAAAAATCAAACGACCACTCTTCTCTGCCACAAGTGTGACAACATCCTGTTCGTCCGTCTCGACTTCTTTGATGTTCTCACCAATCTCAATGGAGTCTTCCCCCGATTCCGGCTCCAATACATCGCCGGTCACGGTAAAACCCTTTGTATCCCCGGAAGAGATCAAATGTCCGATTTCATCGCCCTCTTTCAGGGCTACGGTATTTTTATTTTTGTCCCGGTAATCAATATCATGGAGAAGCTTCAGCTCCCGGCTATCGTCCAGAGGAATTTTCCCCTCCGCCGCAACCAGCCCGGAAACCACTTCCCCCAAACCGGAAGCTTCCGCCGCTTCGTCCACCTTCTCATCCAGAATACCCGCCTTTACACCGGCCTTTTCCAGGGCTTCCAAAATCATTTTTTGATCGGCGCTAAAACCGGTCCCCTCGGCCAGGCCAATGGAGAGAGTCGCGCTCATCTTGTTTTCGGACAAAGTCACCTGGATGGGAGAATTCTTATGCTCCCGGATTCGAGCGTAACAGCAACGATTTTCACTATCCTCAAAAACTTCCAGTAATCCCGCAATCAATGCCGTCCCGGAGCCGTTTCGATAATCTATATTTTCAAAAAGATAGAGAACAGGGTCATTACCGCTTAAGCCGGGAATGACATTCCCATAAACATCCTTCCCCTCCTTGCCCTTCCCGTCGGCGCTCAAAGAAAAAATCTTCTGATCCTTCTCTACATTGGCCAGTTTAGCCACCTTTTCAACGGGAAAATCTTTGATTGATTCATAAAAAGAGACCAGAGTAGAATCCAGTTCCACCTTATCCATGAGAAGCTCCCGATAGGAGTCGTCCAGAAAATCTACGGAAAATTTAACCTCCCGATCCTTTCCCCGGGTCGGTTTAGTCCCTTCACAAAGGGGCAACGTTGCCTCAAGACCGGAAGAGTTATAAAAATCCATAATCTCTTTCTTCGTTCTTTCCGGATCCATTCCCTTGAGCTTTGACTCATTCAATATTTTGCTGACTTCCTTAAGAGACAACGCCTGGCCGCCCCCCAATCCTTTCTTTAAAATCAGCCGGGCCGATGTTTTGGAGGGATCAAGGCTGATTTCGACCTTCCCGTCCCTGTCATTCATCAGATTGAGTTTACCTGCCTTGCGTGTCTCTATAAGGTTCGCCATGAATTCCTCAATAGCCTTTTCCTCAATCAGACCATCCCCGTCCATTCCCCGGTCCCGGACCTCCTCCAGGATCTTCTTCCCCTCCGGGGCTTTAAAGGAGCGCATTCCCGGGACAAACTCCAGGTAGGCCGAAGCTCCGTCTTTGCTAAACGTTATATCCCATTGGTGATTCTGGAAGGGTAACAGGTCAATCCAGTTTTCCCCCAGACGGATGATTCCGGTTTTTCCGGCAGTCAACTCGCCCCCCTCCGTCTTTTCAATGCCTTTTCCCACAAGGAATTCCCCGCCGGGCATGTCGGGAGCCTGCAATTCGTTGCCAAAGACGTCACTGCCGGGCTTAACCGTTTCCGGATCAAAAAGAGAACCTACCACCTCCCCTTTGACCACATATGTGACACCCTTGAGTTTGGGACTGACTTTTTCATTGAATTTGGGAGGAGCAGCCCTTTGGATAACCGCAGTAATGATACGTCGGAGATCTTCATCGACCTCTCTGTCGGTAAGGGAAAAACTCACTCCCTTTACTTTGGGTGCCGTTCCCCGGGCAACTATATGGGAACGGGTTTTTTCGTCTGTTTCGCCAAAAAGATCCAGGGCCTCCTGAATCCTGTCACGGTTCACCCCGTAGACGACTCTCTCTTTCTCCAGAAAAGCGAGGACTTTATGCATGTCCCACACTTCGCCGGGAGAACCGGGAGTATATACAAGTCGGGCCTGGGTCTTGTCCGAATTTAGAAGTAGTTCAATTTTGCCTTTGACCGTTCCCATTAATTTATTTTACGTCATAACCAGCCTGAATTGCCTGGGTAAGCTTATGCTTTATGAGACGATTCTCCTTTTTAAGCTGTGTCAGTTCAAATTGTTGCATTTTTATCGTTTCAATAAGATCTCCCTGGGTCAGAGCACCACAATGGAGCAGCTCTTCCAGAGAAGCCCGCTTATTCTCAAAATCCTGTTCCGCCTCATAGGCCGCTTCCAAAAAGCTCATGTCCCCTTCTCCCAAAGCCAGGGGCTCAACGGGAATCTGCTCCATCTCCAAAATTTTGTCAGCAATACGGTACAATGCCTGGGAGAGAACCGACTGGGGTTTATATACTATAATGGGAAGCTGTGAATTCAGGGCCATGTTCTGGAGGTCGTCCCGGTAGATAACACCCAAATGCTCCATTTCCAGCCCCAAATACTGGCGGGAAGAGATCTTGAGCTTATTAGCCCGGTTAGTATCCTTCGGATCTTCCAGCATATTCATGATAAGACGGGGACGCATATGGGAAGTTTTTTCCATATACTCCTCGTATACCCCTTCATCGAGCTTCTTAATATTCTCCAAAAGTTTTCCCACATGAATCTTCTGCAGGGAAACGCCGTCCTTTTTTAACCCTTCCATGTAGCCATAAACAGGGGAATCCCGATTAATACAGCTGTTCAACACTCGAAAGACGGCATTTTTAAGAAAAAGATAGGCATTAAGAGTGGAAGTAAGGGTGGGAGTCGTCACCAGAATCCCGCAGGTGGAGAGAAGGTAAAAATCCATTGTATTGAAACTAGTACCCGCCCCAAGGTCCAAAATCAGATAATCGCATTCCAGTTTGGAAAGATGGCGGATAAGCCGATTTTTTTCACCGCTTCGGATATTGGCCACCCCGGGCAGTTCCGATTCGCCCGGTATAAAGCGAAGGTTTTCATAGGGGGAAGGATAGATTATCTCTTCCAGGGTAATTTTCGAGTTCTGTAAAAAACTCCCGATTCCGGTGCTTACAGCCATCTGTCCCAAAATCAGGTGGAGATTCGACCCGCCCAAGTCCAAGTCGGCAACAACAACATCCTTACCGGCTTGTGCCAGAGCAATGGCAAGATTGGCGGAAATAAGGGATTTACCAACCCCTCCTTTCCCACTGGCGACAGCTATCAGTTGCATGAAAAACCTCCGGAAACCGGAGACATGTGAATGATTGTTTCCGGTGAATTCAGTTTAAGCTCATAAGAAGCCTAAGTCAACACACAGGCTAATTTCAGCTTGATTAAAGGAGGGGTTCAGCCTAGAATAATCCCATGGAGCGAAAAGTGGAACGACGAATTTGGACCCTGGCAACAATTACCCTGGCCCTTATGCTGGCTATGACAGTTTTCTCCCCCCGGCTTTTTGCGGAAGGGGATTTAAACGGTAAGAATGAAAAAAGCACGGAACAGTACATTCAGCAGCTTACCTATACCTTTTATTTACTCATGCAGAATTATGTGGATGAGACCGATCCGGAAGTCCTCTTCGACGGGGCCATGAGCGGCATGCTCGACAGCCTGGACGACCCCTATACGGTGTTTGTACAGGACCTTTTTTTGCAGGACCTCAACGATACGACCAGCGGTCAATTCGGCGGGGTGGGCCTTTATATTGCCACGGAGATTTACGACGAAGAAAATCCCCGGGGACGGCTCCCTTATGTGCGGGTGGTATCCCCCATCGAAGGAACACCGGCCTATAAAGCGGGTATCCATGCGGGCGACTATATCTATGAAATAGACGGAGAGACCGCCGAAGGTTACACTTCCGATGAAGTCTCCGATAAGCTCCGGGGCCGGGCGGGAACCTCGGTAAACGTGACCTTTCTTCAGGAAGGGGGCATTAAATACAACGTAGATATCAAACGAGCCGTAATTGAAATTCCCACCATTAAATACGAAACCATCGACGAAATCGGTTATGTGCGAATCATTGAATTCACCCCTTACACGGCGGAGCGTTTTGAGCAGGCCGTTCGTCAGTTTCTCAAATCCGACTGTACTTCACTGATTGTGGATGTGCGGGGTAATCCGGGCGGGCTTCTTGACTCGGTTGTGGATGTGGCTGACTACTTTTTTAGGGACGGAGTCATCGTTTCCACCAAATCCCGGGTCGAATCGGAGAACGAAGTATTCGAAGCCAAAAGAGGCGTTCTCGTACCGGAAGAGTGGCCCGTTGCCGTTCTTATAGATCAAGGTTCCGCTTCGGCCTCGGAAATTCTTACGGGCGCCCTTAAGGACCGGGACCGGGCTGTGATTATCGGCTCCACCACCTTTGGTAAAGGTTCGGTTCAGCAGTTCCTGCGACTTGATGACAACGCCATCAAAATGACTACCGCCCGCTACTACACCCCCTCGGGTGTTAATATTGACCAGACGGGAATTGAACCGGATATTCCCGTGGAGGGCCACGAACTGGGAGAAGAGGAATTCGAATCCTATAAAGTTCTCATAGAAGAGAACAGGATTGGCGTATTTGTACGGAATAACAGTACTCCTTCTCCGTCAGAAATAGATCGATTTATAGCTGACTTGGCCAAAGAAGATATTATCCTGGACGACTACTATCTGCGCGTTATGATTCAGAATGAAGTGAATCGTCGCCTGGACAATCCCCCGGTTTATAATCTGGAATATGACGATGCCCTCAAGCGGGCTGTGGAAGAGGTAAGAAAATAGTGTCCTTCCATACGATTAGTGTCAAAACCAACAGGCAAACGGAATTTGTCGACATCAGCTCCCGAGTGGCGGCAGAGATTCAGGCTTCCGGTCTCAAGAACGGTATGGTGCTCGTCTACTGCCCCCACACAACGGCGGGGCTTACCATTAATGAAAATGCCGATCCCGATGTACAGCGGGATATGCTTATGGAGCTGAATAAAATTGTCCCCTTCCAGGATGGTTACGCCCATCTGGAGGGAAACTCGGCCGCCCACATCAAGGCGACCATGACTGGCTTGAGCGTTACCATTCCCGTACAGAATGGCCGAATGACCCTTGGGACTTGGCAGGGTATCTACTTTTGTGAATACGACGGCCCCCGCTCCCGCAAGGTGCATATACAAACGATTCGGGAGTCTTAGGAGCAATGAAACAGTTTCTTCTTCCCACTCTCCCCTCGCCTAAAGACGAATTCCTTCGCCTGGAGGGGAAAGATTTTCACTATCTCTGCCATGTCCGCCGCTTAAACCCGGGAGATACGATTCGAGCCCGTGACAGGGAGGGGACCGCCTACCTTTTGGCCATGACGGCCGTAAACGGCGAAAGTTGTACCTTTGCCATTAAAGAGAGAGAGGAGAGCTCCCAAAAAGATGAGTGCCGAATCACCCTTTTTCAGGCCCTTCCCAAGGGTAAAAAGATGGACCAAATAGTACGCCAGGCCACAGAGGCCGGTGTTTCCACCATAGTTCCCCTGGAAAGTGACTTTTCTCTGGTAAAATTCAGCACCCCCAAAGACAGAAAGGCCAAAAAGGAGCGTTGGGAAAGAATCGTGAAGGAAGCCCTTCAGCAAAGCGGTTCTTCCCTCAATACAACGATTGAAGAACCGGCCCCTTTTTCCCGACTGGAGGATTTTATCAGGTCCGGGGGAAAGGGCTTCTTTTGTCATCAAAGCCCCTTGGGAAACGGACTTATTCTGCCAGTTCTTTCCGCCGAAGAATCGGTAGATGAAATAGGGATACTCATAGGTCCGGAGGGAGGATTATCCCCCAAAGAAGTGGACAGTCTGGAAAAATGGGGTTATGATTCGGTTTGGTTTGGCGATAATGTACTTAGGGCGGAAACCGCAGCGCTGTATGCCATTGCCGCACTAAGAACAATTCTAAGGGAGATGTATTAGTGGACTCAAGTCTGGTAAAGAGAATTTCTGTTTTGGATGTTCCCGTGGATATCGTAAAAACGGAGGACTTGGAAACGGTCATTTTAACGTTGGCCGAAAATAACAAGGTGAATCAGATTCTCCTTCTTGATTTTATTGGCTTTATGAAAGCCCGGCGAAAGAAAAGCCAATGGCATCAGGCCGTACAGGAAGCCGCTCTGGTTCTTCCCGTTTCCCACCGTATTCTTTCTGCCGCCCGTTTTCTTAAACAGGAGAGGCCCACACATTACAAGGCCTTTGATTTTATTATTTCCCTTATGGGAATTCTCGAGAAACGACGCAAATCGGCTTACCTGGTAGGCTCCAGCAAAAAGAGAATTCAAAAGTCTTTTACCAATCTCAAAAACTCTTTTCCCGGGCTCCGCTTTGTCGGACGACATCAGGGCAAGTGGGATAAGGACCGGGAAGAGGACATTCTCATGGCCATAAAAAAGTCATCCCCCACCTTTCTGCTCGCCGGGCGTGGAGTAAAAGGCAAGGACCTGTGGCTCTACCGCAGCAAAGAAGCCCTTAACCCGGGCATTCTCCTCTGGAACAAACAGTGCTACGAAATTATCGGCGGCCGCCGGAGCAAACCCTCCGAGTCCAAGGTCTCCCGATTTTTCCGGTCTTTCCTCAAAAGCTTCTTCCTTCCCTGGCGTTGGGTAAGAATATTCCGCATGGTCTGGTTCTGGCTGTTACTGCTTTGGACAAGATTATTTAAAAGCGATTAGGGAATTTTCGAATTCAACCATTCTTTACCCTTTACAAATAGTAAACATCTTCCTAAGATGTTCTTATATCTTACTATCTCGCCGGAGGTTTCAAATGTTTATTTATAAGTCTTATCTGCTATCACCACGGGCAACAGAAACCTGCAGGACCGCGAGGAGTAACTAACAACACCTCTCCTCATAGCAGTCCAGCAGGATCAATGATTCGGTTCGATGTCGGTTTGAACGAAGGAGTTCAAACGCACGCTAGTACACTTATGAGGAATAAAACCATGTCATATCTAAAAGCGGAAGAGTGTCTTCCCGTAGAACTGGTTAAAGAAATACAAAAATACATACAGGGCTCTCAAATCTATATTCCCCGGATCGAACAGACCCGTCTCTCCTGGGGTGAGAAGAATGGGACAAGAGAGAAAATTCGCGCCAGAAATGAGGAAATCCGTCAGCTCAAAAAAGAGGGATGGACCATCAACAGCCTGGCCGACGAGTACCATCTTTCCCCGGACAGCATCCGAAAGATTCTCTACTGCCAGAAGGAAAATCGCGTACCCAGGGCCAGTTGAGCTTCATCCCCTGCGGGGGATGGCGAAAAATTCTCTGAATCGCTATAATGGCGGCGGGGGTAATTATGCAGGAATTGCTTGAACTCAGAAAAGCTCTGGATGAAATTGACGATGCTATTATTGGTCTTGTGGCCAAAAGATTTGAAGTAACGGAGAAGGTGGGAATCCTCAAGAAGGAAAATAATCTGCCTTCCACCGACTCAAACAGGGAAAAGGAACAGGCCCAACGAATTCGTTCACTCGCCCTGTTTCACAATCTTGATCCGGAAATAGCCCAAAAGGTACTCCGTCTCCTCATAGATGAGACGGTAAAAAACCACAATAAGATTAAAGCCCGGTAAAAATAAGCTTTCAAACCGGGCATATGCCCGGGATTTAACCCATTTTCCATTTGATTTTCTCCACCCGATATGATATTATAGTAAGCTTATCATTAAATAGAATAAAGTTTACCGAGGAGAAACAGTGGTAAAAAAAGACTTCCCCCTTGTACATTACTATGACCAGGATTTTGTAGATATATACGAGCGGTCCTGGGTTTGGCTAAGTGATTTTCTTGGCAAGGGTACCGCAGAAAACGGCTTTGGCCCCTTTTATTTTAAATATCCCGAATCGGATTGTATAAATCTCTATGAAACCTTCATGGCTTCCTTCTTTCTTGTTTATAACAGCCGTAACTTTCCCGTATCAAATATACTGGATGTGTTTTACGAAAAACAGGAAGAAAACGGAGCTATTCGCTGCCAATACAGCGAAGAAACGGGAAAACCCGTCTTTGACGATGACAACCCGGAAGGTCTCTGCCCTCCCCTCTTTGCCTGGGTTGAGTACAACCTCTACCACAAGGTGGGAGCCAAAAAGCGCATTAAAGAGGTAATGCCTAAACTGGAACTCTACTACGAGTGGATCGAAAACACTTGGAAGGACGAGGAATCCGGTTTTTACAAGGTTCCCCTTTCGGCAACCACTATGGCAGACGCTCCCCGTGGCGATGCGGCCTACTTTGTCGACTTTAACTCACAGATGGCGGTCAACTCACTGTATATGGCCGCCCTGGGTGATGTTCTAAACGATAAAGAACTCAGCTTCAAGTACAAAAAGAAATACTTCTCCCTCAAGACCCGTATATCCAGCAAGATGTGGGACCGGGACGAGTCTTTTTACTATGATCTGGACGAGAACATGGAACCGGTCAAGGTAAAGACTATCGCCGCCTACTGGCCCCTCCTGGCGGAAATCCCTAATGAAGAGAGAGCGGAAGCCATTATTGCCCATCTCAAAGACCCCCAGCTTTTCGGCGGTCCTAACCCCTTCCCCACTGTGGCCATCAACGAGCCCTCCTTTAAGGAAGACGGTAACGGTCATAACGGTTCCGTTTTCCCCGCCCTTACCTTTATGGTTGTAAAGGCCCTGGAAAAATACGGTAAGTATGAAATGTCCCGGGAGATGTCCATTAAGCACATCTACTCCATTCTTGATACCTTCCACCCGGTAAGCGGCAAGAAGGGAACCCTTTGGGAAGCTTACGCCCCTCTCAAGGAAGGACCCGCAACAATAGCGGGCGATGTGGAAAACAACCGAAAGCTCTATCTGGGCTGTACCGGTCTTTCTACCATTGCCTTGATGATCGAAAATGTTATCGGCCTCTACATCAGTCTGCCCCGTAAGACCGTAGATTGGATTGTTCCCATTCTTGAAGTAATGGGTATTGAGGACCTGAACCTGAAGCGCAACAAAATCACCATCCTCAGCAACAAAAGCGGCCGCGGTTGGGAAATCCGTCTTGAGTCGGAAAAGCTCTACTACTTTACCATCGACATTCTGGGAGAGAAAAAGAAAACCCTACCCATACCGTCCGGTAAATGCTCCATGCTTATCGATAAGCTTTAAGAAACGGATAAATAAAAAAGGACTGCCCGAAAGCAGTCCTTTTTTTATGCCCTGAAAAAATTAACCCAGGAATGTTTCATGAATGGCATTCAAGGCCGTTTCTCGCTGAGCTTTTTCAATAACCAGTGAAATGTTTTTTTCCGTGGACCCTTGAGCAATGGCCAGGATGTTTACATCCTTTTTACCCAAAGAACTAAACAGTCTACCGGAAAGCCCCACCTGGCCCTTCATATTTTCACCAATCACGGCAATCAGTTCCAGATCCTCTCTTACTTCGATCTTCTGGATGGACTTGGCCGCAATAGCATCGGCCAGGTCCTTTTCCAGACAGGCCCGGGCCCGACCTGCTTCCTCCTGACGGCACACCATACAAATACTGTGCTCAGAGGAAGCCTGACTTATCATAATAATATTGATATCCCCGTCGGCAAGGGAGCAGAAGATACGTGAAGCAGCTCCGGGCATGCCCACCATACCGTTACCAATAACATTAATTAGGGCCACATTATCTATAGAAGCTATACCGGTAATGGAAGTGTCCCTGTTGGTTTTCTCATCGGCAATAACCGTACCGGGCGCATCGAGGTTCATCGTATTCCTGATAATAACGGGAATATCCTTTTCCACGGTGGGAATAAGAGTAGAGGGATGAATGACCTCTGCCCCAAAATAGGAAAGCTCCATGGCCTCTTCAATGCTCAATCGGTCTATCACCTTAGCCGTGCTTACCACTCGGGGATCGGCAGTCAGCACACCGTCTACATCGGTCCAGATTTCACAGCAATCCGCATCAACGGCGGCAGCAATGATACTGGCCGTATAGTCGCTTCCGTTTCGTCCCAGAGTTGTGGTGTATCCCTCATCACTGTTGGCAATAAACCCGGTAATGATTCCCACACCCTCCATGCTTTTAACACGCTTTTCAATAAGCTCATAGGTAATATCAAATTCAACGGAACCCTTACCAAAGCTGCTGTCGGTCCGGATAATCTCACGGGCATCGATAAATTCAGCCTTGTGTCCCGCCTCATTCATATAGGCGGCGGCCACGGTACAGTTCAAGCGCTCACCAAAGCTCATAATCAAGTCCATTGAACGAAGTGAACACTCACGAATCAGCTCAACACCGTGAAGAATATCGTGATATTCATTGAGCATGGCTTCCACACTCCTTTGGGTTTCCGCCAGAAGGGGTTCGGATTTTACCAGTTCTCCCAAAGTAGCCAGGGTTCGTTCCCTCACTTCCCCTGCCAGCTCTTTATAGACAGCATCGCCCACTTCCGCTTTTTTTGCCGAAGCAATAAGGGCATTTGTAATCCCTTTCATAGCCGAAAGGATCACAAATTTATTCTCTGTGGAAAGGGTGACGATATCCACAACCTTTTTGATTTTCTCACTATCCGCTACGGAGCTGCCGCCGAATTTTAAAACCTTCATAATTCCTCGATTATTACTTTCCCCGGTGGGGGTCTCGATATTTGCATAAATATAACACAACCATGTATTTGCATACAAGAGAGAGAATCTCCATAAAAGCGCCATAGTTCCCTAATTGACAGCTCATCTTTCTAACGTTAGATTAAGGACATGAATTGTACCAATTGTTATGAGATTACAGGCGGACGTCCCATCAAGGGAATCGTTACTGCCAATGGAAATAAGAACGCTGCACTTCCCTGCATCGCTGCGACCCTTCTGACCGATGAACCGGTTATCCTTAGAAACCTTCCGGAAATTGAAGATGTCCACGTAATGCTTGAGATCCTGGAGCACCTGGGCAGTACGGTAGAAAAACTGGAAGATCATGTATATAAGGTAACAACTCACAATATTAAGAGCTGTGAAATACTCAAGGAAGACTCTTCCAAGGTTAGAGCCTCCATTCTATTTGCCGGTCCTCTTCTGGGTCGTATGAATGAAGTAATCCTTCCTCCTCCCGGCGGAGACGTTATCGGCCGCAGAAGACTTGATACCCACTTCCTGGCTTTGGAAGCCTTGGGTGGTAAGGTAGATATCAACGGAGCCTTCCACATTAAGGCGGACAAACTCAAAGGCGGGGATATATTCCTTGATGAAGCTTCCGTAACAGCCACGGAAAACGCCATTATGGCCGCTGTATTGGCCGAAGGCGATACGGTACTCAGAAACGTTGCTTGCGAGCCCCACGTACAAGACCTATGTAACATGCTCAACCTGATGGGTGCCAACATTACCGGCATTGGCTCCAACAACCTTTACATCAAAGGACAAAAGAAACTTCACGGGGCCGATTTCGCCATTGGGGCGGACTTCATGGAAGTAGGATCTTTCATAGGGCTAACCGCCGCTACCCGGGGAGAGCTGGAAATCAAAAACGCCGACCCCCACCACCTCAGAATGTGCAAGATAGCCTTTGCCAAATTGGGTATCACCTGGGAAGACGACGGTTCTTCCGTATTTGTTCCGTCCAATCAAAAACTGGAAGTTGTTCCCGACATGGGCGGAATGATCCCCACCATAAGCGACGCACCCTGGCCCGCTTTCCCGGCAGACCTCACCAGTATCATGACCGTGGTCGCAACCCAGGTGAAAGGAACCGTCCTCATTCATGAGAAGATGTTTGAATCACGCATGTTTTTTGTGGATAAGCTGATTGGGATGGGAGCGGGAATAATCCTTTGTGACCCCCATAGAGCCGTTGTAGCGGGCCCCTCCCTGCTTCGGGGGAGTAATCTTGTTTCTCCCGACGTAAGAGCCGGTATGGCCATGGTAATTGCCGCTCTTTGCGCCGAAGGCAAGAGCGTAATAAATAATGTTTACCAGATAGAGCGGGGCTATGAAAATATCGCCGAAAGACTTTCTAACCTTGGTGCAGATATTACCAGATTGTAGAAACGATATAAAACCTTATTTAATAAGAACTTTCTGAGTTATTCAGAAAGTTTTCCACAGTTTTCCCAAAGTTATCCACAATTTGTCACACTTGACAAATGTTAGATTTCCATTTTTTCCTAGTTACCAAAAACAAAAGGGATAACATTTAATTACTTACAGTGACTGCATTTAACTTTCTTTTCGTAAAAATGAAAGTCTAAATGCAGTTTTTTTTATGTTAAAGAACCATTATCCAAATAGCGGTGTTTACACCATTTAGAGACTTTTCCACAACTTATCCACAGTTATCCACAAGTAATACCCACTTGACTTAACACTGACAAAATCAAGCCTTAAAGGGCTTCTTTCTTCAAGAAAGGAACCTATCTTTATTCTAAGTCTACTTAAGAGGACTTTAACACACTTTCCTTCTAGAATTCGTTCCAATTCAACAAAGGAGAGATAGTTATTCTTCCTTAATAAAAACTCTTCAAGAATTAAGCTTTCCGAGTGAGTCAAAGTAAGAAATTCCATACCAGAATATAATCGGCCTTTCCCATAATGGGCATAACCACCGGGTAGAGAAAAATACTCTCTTGAGAAATAAGAAGAAAATGCTCTCTCCCCCTCGCCATTTGTGGAAGACTTTAGTAGATAACTAAAAGACTCTCTTCGGTCATGCTGCGGCAAATCTTCCAAATAATATATAACAGGGATACTGCCGGATGTAAGAGAACCGTACTCTTTATGTGGCAGAACAAATAAAGATGGACAGCGTGAGTAATCTGGCTCACGAACATGGTGTAATGCAATTCCGGGCGGAAGCTCCCAACCATGAAAAAAAGAAGCGGGTAAAGTCGTCTCAATAAAAAAACCGGGCTCAAAGGAACCCGGTTCTAACAGCTTTACTTTATTATCATCCAAGATAAACCTGGCCGGAATTATCTATGGCCAGAATCGTTTTACATTCGCTGCATCTAAAGCGTCCCGCCTTAGTTGCTTTAAGCTTCTTGGAACATATGGGACAACGAAAGATCTTTGGAAAAACCGACTCGGAACGAGCAGTCCCTTCGCTGGAGAAGAAACCAACCGCTTCATCAAGGTTATCCTTAATATTAAAAAACTGGGAGAACCCCAAAAGCTGGAATACTTCATATACCTTGGGCTGGATTTCCAGAAGAACCAGATCTCCCCCTTTAGGCTTAACGGCTTTTAAAAAATGGGTAAAAGAACCAATTCCCGTACTGGAAACATAGTTAAGACTACCACAGTTAAAAATAAGCTTGGTAAAGCCCGTTTCAATAGCTTTATTAACCCGCTTTTGAAAAAGGTTGGAATTGTAAGTATCGATATAACCGGACAGATAGAGAACCAGACATCCCTTAACGCTGTCTATTTTCTGCAATCTGATTTTTAAGCTGTCATCTTTCTCAATGTCAAATCCGGGTATTATTTCATTATTGTTTGTCATATAACAACCTTAGATAGAATGTCTCTTCATATATTTTATAAACTGCCCTACCTTTTGTCAAACAGTTATCTATCTTTTTTATTTTTTTGAAGTTTTTTTCACTCACCCCTCAAATATAGTGCTTTTATCAAAAAATAACATGTCTCGCTTCAATCAATCTATTTTTACCACTTTCGATGGAAGCTCTGGAAACCATGTTTTTTAGTTCACGAATATTTCCGGGCCATTCATAATTTTGTAACTTTCCCAACGCGGCTTCGGAAAATTCTTTATCTCTCTTTTCCAATTTTAAAAAAGCCTGAATCAGAAGGGGAATATCCTCTTTCCTTTCCCTCAAAGGGGGAACATTGATCGTAAAAACGTTAATACGATGCAAAAGGTCCCGCCTGAACCGTCCTTCCCTCAATGCCGCCTGGAGATCTTCATTTGTCGCGCTAAGCAGCTTAAAATCCAGGGTCGTCTCCTTTTCTGAACCAAGAGCCCTGGCTTTACCTTCTTGAAGAACCCTTAAGAGAACCGACTGATCCCGCTCTTTCAACAGACCTATCTCATCGAGGAAGAATACTCCCCCTTTGGCTTTCTTAAGCAATCCCATTCTGTTTTCCGAACCGGTATAGGCCCCTTTTTTCACACCGAATAACTCGGAGGCCAAAAGGTTATCGGCGGAGGCGGAAGCCTGATAGGGAACAAATGGGGCGTCTTCCCCACAGCATAAAAGAGAAAGAGCCTTTGCTACCAACTCTTTACCCGTACCATTTTCGCCCTGTATAAGAACGGGCTTATGGGCAGAATCGCCGTATTTATCGATCTTTGACCACAACGCCTTAATGGCCGGAGACTTCCCAATCATACCCATATACTCGGTCATACCGTCAAAGTGAGATCCCCCGTTTGAATGGGCTCTTAGAGCCTTACGGGCAAAACCTATAAGATCACCCAATAAAGGGGGACCGTCATAAACGGCAATTATCAAATTATGATCATAAATATAAGACGGCAGGTTAGAGGTATTTGAAGAAATCAAGATAACAGGAGGAGAGCACACGTCCCGGTCAAGTTTAAGAAGTACATTCTGAACTTCACCGGCACCAACCAGACCATCGAGAAACATAAGATCAAAGTTGATATTCTTTTTTCTTTCAAGGAAACTATCCAGCTGAAAACCGCTCACAAAGGAGAAAGAATTAACTTCATCCGTACCACTTTGAATAAAGCGATCCCCATCTCCCAGATAGTAAAACCTCTCCACAACCTAACCTTAGGTTAAAAGAAAGCGGTATTCCCGGACTTCATCCCAGTCCAGATTAAAGTGCCGCGAGATCTTTCGCCCCAGTTTATTTCGCACCGGAGAAATGAGAAGAATAAAACCGATCAGGGTACTGAGAATACCGGGATATATTAAATAAAATACAGAAGGCAATGTCCCCGCATAGGTATAATAGTGATCTATGCTTAATTCGGCCTCATCCTTTGCTTCGGAAATCAAATCCATCAAGTGAGAAAAGGAGTTGTAAAGTGCTATCTGACCAATGGCGGTAAAAACAAATAACAAAGAAAAAGCCAGGTAGGTTCCTACCAGTTGCATAAGAAAAATGAGAAAAATAATATCTCCGACAAAAACCAGAGAGATCAGGGATAACAACAATAGAATATTAAATATGTTCTCTTTTTTAAAAAAATATAAAAAGAGTCGAATATTGACCATAAGCGGATTCTACTATTTTAGCTTTACCGTTTCAACCATATAGCGGATATTTCCGTTATCGTAAAACTTTGCCAGAATGATAATAACCGATTTATTTCCCGGTCCAACAAGAACCCGGTCTATATTATATTTTTCCACACCGGACCGCTTATAGTTGGGATGTCCAATATTATAAGTCTGCACAAGCCCGTCGGAAGACCTTACGGAGAAATCCAAAGAGAAGGTAGAGCTAACGGGAATTCCCTCATAACTATTCTGTTTTAGTTGCAAGCTATATAAATCGCCCGTTACAAAATCTTTAAATTCCAGATTATTCATACCGGAATTTTCATCGCTCACCATATTATCCGGACTTTCCGGATCATCGTCTATGCGAATATATACGGGACGGCCTGTTTCTAGATATTCGATAGAATAGGCTGTTCGAATAGAGGCGTTTTCTTCCAGCAAAGTAAAAAGAGCACCCTCTACAGACTGACCGGGAACAACAGTGTAGTCATAGCTTCCCTTGGATACACCCTTGGGAACAAAAAGGTTTCTGTCCACATCTACGGTGTAAATCTCGGAATAGGAGCGATGGGCCTCTCCATCGTATCCATAAAAACCAAACATGAAGTAATTTCCGTTAGGAGAAAACCCCAGGTTAACAAACTCAGCCCGATCTCCGGCAAGAAGGGAAGACAGTGACAGTAACAGGATAAAGGCTATTAATAATACTCTTCTCATTTTTATACCTCCCTTCCATTATCGGAGAATCAAGGGGAACCTTTATGGGATTAATCTCATAAATCCATAAAGCCTTCCTGACCGGTCGCCAGGATTTCTCCTTTAAAAAACTCTTTTAGAAGGGAATGAACCCTATTGGACAGGGCCGGAGCCTTCAAGGATTCGATATTATCCATTAAGTGCTCATTGTTTCCCGTTCCGGTAAGTATCACGTCAAACAGATCTTCGTCTCTGACAAAACGGTAAGCCAAACCGGGAAAACTCACCCCATCTGCCCCCCGGAAAAGCTCATCCTTGAATTCATAGAACTCACTTTGAGTAAAATGGAATTTCTTCTCTTTTATCATGTGATCCATATAGATGCCAAAGACTTCATTATTAACAAAGGCCTGCTTTATAGCAGACATACTAATACACATAAGTCCTTTCTTTTTCGCTTCTTTCAAAAGAGAGGAAGCACTTTGATTCAAAATATTATAACCCACCACAAGAACATCCCAAAGGGAATCGGACAGGGCCTCTCCCAT
The DNA here is from genome assembly GCA_028533045.1 of Spirochaetales bacterium. GTDB lineage: Bacteria > Spirochaetota > Spirochaetia > DSM-2461 > DSM-2461 > SZUA-368. The sequence goes on from JAQQAP010000007.1 coordinate 160,187, forward strand.
CATATGGTGATCATGATCGCGACTGAAATTTTCCGAGATTCCGACCTTTTTGACAAGCCCTTCCCTCTTCCACTTTTCCATAAGAGGGTAAACATGCTTCACAACTGGGTCGTACTGCTCCGGAGCAATGCCCCTTACATAGGAGATATCAAAATACTCAAGATCAAGGGAAACAAGAGCTTCTTCCATCTCCTTTTGAATCCTATCAATAGGCTTAGGCTGATTTTCTTCCCAAAAAGAAAAATTGGTACTTAGACACAACTCGGAACGGTCTATCCCGGAAAGCCCCTCCTTTATAGAAGCGACTTCTTCCAGAGGATAGGCCAAGTCAAAAAAACGGATACCCTCTTCGTACGCCGTCCGAAGAAGACGGCAACAATCCCGCTCAACTACGGCAAAAGGGGCTTTTTTTCCAAGACGAACCATTCCACCGCAGCTCAAGCCGATGGTAGAATGAAATTGCTCCATTTCAGATTCGTTCATGTGAAAAGTTTATCATGGTTTTTTCCATAGGGCAAAATAAAGTTTATAACAAATTCACAATGAGTCTATGAATCCTTCCCGGCGAATGTGTTACCCTTTATATTAAGAATAAGGAGCTCCCATGAGAAAACTATCCCTTTACGTTATTGGCGCAGCGATTCTGTTTAACTCTTGTAATACAACGGCGGAATCAAATGAGACTGGAGAACCTCAAGAAAGGGCCTATCAATTAACAATTGAGTCGGACCAGACCTTCCAGACCGAAGAATTCGATAAGGATTCCGTAAAAATTGTCGGCTATGACAAGATTAATGGCAGAGTCCTTTTTGTAGACGGTAAAGAAGACGGCCTGACCATCCTTTCCCATGAAGAAGAGAAATGGGAAAAAGTCAAAACCATCACCTTTGAAAAGGGCGAAGTCAACAGTGTAGCGGTCTATGAGAATCTTGCCGCCGTTGCCGTTACCGATTCAAGCAAAACAAAGGACGGCCAAGTATACTTCGTTGACCCCGGTAAAGGAGCAATTCTGGGCAGTGTAACCGTAGGTCCCCTTCCGGATATGGTCGCCTTTACACCGGACGGTAAATATCTTCTTTCTGCCAATGAAGGAGAACCGTCAAAAAAGTATAATAGCGATCCGGAGGGAACGGTGTCTATCATCGAACTCAACCGCCAGGACCTTTCAAATTCTAAAGTGACTAATCTTGGCTTTGACGAGTCTCTTATTACCACCGGGCCTTCCGGCGAATTTCCCCGCACCCACTCCTATCTTGAAAATTTCCTGGATGAATATAGTGTCGCCCGAGACATTGAACCTGAATATCTTGCTATTGACGGAAATTCCCGCTTTGCCTATGTGGTTTGCCAGGAAAATAACAGCATTGCCAAAATCGATATAGAAAAGAAGGAAGTCCTTAATCTTAAGTCACTCGGATATAAAGACTTCTCACAAAGCGGCATAGACATTATCAAGGACGGTTCAGCCCAAATTATACCCCAACCCGTATATGGAATGTATATGCCCGACGCTATTACGACTTTCGAAATAAACGGCAAAACCTATCTGGCCACGGCTAATGAAGGGGATGATAGGGGCGACTGGGAGGACAAAACCGACTTTGAAGACCAGGATATTTGCAAGGCCAAAAAACTGACAGAAGACTTTGGAATAATTCTTGACTCCCGATTTTTGGACGATGAGGGAAAAATTCTTGATGAATATAAAAATTTGCGCGTTTCGCCCCATGACTGCATAGACAGCAATGGTGACGGTGCTATAGATATACTTACCATATTCGGAGGTCGCTCCTTTTCTATCTGGGATGAAGATTTGAACCTGATCTATGACAGCGGCAGCCTCTTTGAAGAGTATACGGCCCAATATGCTGCGGGATACTTTAATTGTAACGATAACAATCTTGTCATGGATGACCGCAGCACAAAAAAAGGTCCCGAACCTGAATCTATCACTTACGGCGAAGTTGACGGCGTCCCCATGCTCTTTGTGGCTCTGGAATGTTTCGGAGGCTTCTTTGCTTTTGATGTAAGCACCCCTTCCTCTCCGAAAATGCTTCTTTATCACAGCGATAGAAATTTCAAAGCGAAAGTAGACAAGGATTTCAAATATACCGATGAAAGCTATGGAAACACGGGAGACCTGGGACCGGAAGGACTTATATTTATTCCTGCAGAAGAGAGTTTAAGCGGCCAGGATCAGCTAATCGTGGGAAATCAGGTAAGCGGTACCCTACGGATGTATAATTTAAGCATGTAGGACGAATGCCCCCCTTTCGATTTGCCAATTCTTTCATTATCGGTTATTCTGATATTATGGAAATTAAATTGAATGTTCGGGAAAACGGGGCATGCCCTCTTTGCCGCTACCACGGTAAATGCACCATACAGAAACTCATGAAAGAGTCACTGGGCGATAAAATTCCCCAAAAAGACTATATGGAAATTGTAATATATCGTTGTCCCCAATTTGCCGAGGACGGGCCCCGTCTCGTCCACTAAAGGAGTAGCCCCTGTGTCAGAAATATTCATATTCAGAGGCTTTAGCCAGGAAGATCTGGACAAGGGAAAGAATTTTATCCTTTCCAAAGGAATTAATCTGGAAGGAATGATTTTTTCACGGTCCGACGAAACCATGGCAAAGGAAAATGTCGAATCCCTTCTTAACAGAATCAACAAGGAGGGAAGCTGTCCTGCCAACGGAGCCCCCGCAGAAGGAAGTAAAGCTGTTATAATGGCTGTAAATACCCAGGAAAAAGCCCTCATGGTCATGCGCTCTTTCAAGGCAGTCCTGGACAAACCGGAAGAACCGGCCTTTGCCATGATTACGCCCACCTCCCTTGAGTGGACTCTGGAATATTATATGGATCATATTTGCCAAGAGCATGAATATATGAAAACCCATAATCCTGCCGATGATCCGGATATGAAGAAAATCACTCCGGAGGAAAAATAAGGGCGAGTGTATTGAAAAGGTTTCCCTCTATGAAAACCTACACATTTCTCTCATTTTTCCTGGCTCTTCTAGCCATACAGCCTGTTTATACCGAAGAAAACAGATTATCCATTACTATCATTAATTCCTATAGCCGGGAGAGCATCTGGACCGAATCCCTTCTACGGGGAGAAATGGCAAAAATCCGGGAAAATCACCGGGATGCCCAGTTTCTCATAGAGTACCTGGACATAAAACGCTTCCCCCTGGAAAACCGAAAGGAAGATTTCATTAGTAATCTGCAGCACAAGGAAAGTATTTTTAAAAGCGATCTTGTCCTTATAAATGATAATGCCGCCTTGCGGACCATTCTTTTATATCAGGATGAACTCTATAGGGACACTCCCATCGTTTTTGCCGGTATTAACGGTTTCACCCAGGATTGGGCAGCCCAGCTTCCGCCCAATGTTACAGGTGTTGCCGAAACGGTGGACCTCTACTCTACCATTACCATGGCCCTGTCCCTCCATAAAGAAGCAAAAAACCTTTATATTGTAATGGACAATTCCCAGTCCAGTTTGGAAATAAAGAATCAACTCCATAATCTTGAACCCTTCTTTCTTCAAAGAATCCGATTCATCTATCTCAATAATTTAACAATGGATGAAATCCGGAAAAAACTGTCCCGACTTGGAAAGGAAAACTTGGTCCTTCTTACATCCTATTCGGTAGATTCAGAATATACTTATTATGATCATGTCGAATCGGCCCGGCTTATTTCCGAAGCCAGCTCCGTTCCGGTTTATTACATTTTTACCATGGGTCTGGGCGAAGGCGTATTAGGCGGCCATATGCTTGACGGAGAAGTCCACGGTAAACAGGCGGCAGAATTGGCAAATCTGATTCTGGGAGGTGAATCGGTCTCCCGAATACCACCGCTCTATCATAGTGCCTGTCCTGCCTATATCGATTATAGCGTCTTTAAGAAATGGGATTTGGATGAAGAACAAATACCCAAAGGGACAAATATTATTAACAAACCCTCCGGGTTTCTGGAAGAGTATCGTACCTTTATATTCCGGCTGTTTTTAATTGTCTCTATTTTAATTCTTATCGTATTTTTCTTACTTATCTACTCTCTGATCAAGTCCAGGGCTCAAAAGGAACTTTCCCTACGGGAAGAAGATTTGCGAATTACTCTTAAATCAATAGGTGACGGTGTCATTGCCGTAGACAGTGACGGTCGTGTATCCCGTATTAATCCGGAAGCAGAAAGATTAACCGGGTGGTCCCGGAAACATGCCATCGGCAGATTACTCAATGAAATCTTTCATGTAAACAGCAGGGAGTCCCATAATTCCCTTACCTACGAAAGTGAATCCGGTCAAATTCAACAAAACATACTCACCTCCCTTTACGGAACAAAATATCCCGTAACACATCACGAGACCCCTATCCTGGATGACGAAGGAGAGTACCGCGGTTCTGTTATTATTTTTCGTGATGTATCAAAAGAGCGGGAGCTATACGAACAGCTAAAGCAATCGGAAAAGATGAACGCCATCGGACAACTTGCCGGCGGTATTGCCCATGATTTTAATAATATGCTTTCCGGAATTTTGGGGTCCGCCGAGCTATTGGATGAATATATTTTCCCCGATAGTAAAGGAGAAAACCTAAGGGACCTGATCATCAAGTCCTCCCGCCGAGCGGCCGATCTTACCCATAAACTTCTCACCTTTGCCAAAAAGAGCCCTACCCTTTTTCGGGAATTGGATATTCATATTATTATTGCAGAAACTATCGCAATCCTTGAAAATACTCTTGATAAAAAGATTCACCTTTCATCGGAACTTAAGGCACAGGCATCCCTGGTAAAAGGGGACACCCTATTACTGCAGAATGCCTTAATGAATTTGTGTATTAATTCGTCCCAGGCGATAAAAGAGGCGGGAGAGATTAAGTTATCCACAAAGAACATTGCCCTCAACAAGCTTTATTGCAGCAATAGTATGTTTCAGATTCAGCCGGGAGATTATCTGGAAATCATAGTAAAGGATAATGGCTGTGGAATATCCGAAGAAAACCTTCCTCACATTTTCGAACCCTTTTTTACAACCAATCAAAAACATAAAGGCACAGGCCTTGGCTTAGCGGCCGTATATGGAACAGTTCAACAACACAAGGGCGAAATGACCGTTAAATCAAAAGAAGGAAAAGGAACAACCTTCAAGCTTCTTTTGCCCCTCCTGGACGAAGGGGCGGCAAAATAATCTATTCTCGAATCCCAAAGTTATCCACAATGAAATCAATATCCTTGTCTCCCCGACCACTCAGATTAACAAGTATTGACTGACGGGGCTTCTCTTTGGCCAATTTCATGGCGAAAGCCACAGCATGGGAACTTTCCAGAGCTGGAATAATCCCTTCTTTTCGGCTAAGCGTATAAAATGCGTCGAGGCACTCTTCATCGGAGGCACCCACATAATTCACCTTTTCCAGGTCCCGCAGCATTGAATGCTCCGGCCCGACACCGGGATAGTCCAACCCGCTGGCAATAGAGTAAACAGGAAGGGGTTCACCCTTTTCATCCTGAAGATTATAACATTTAAAACCGTGGATTAATCCGGGAATACCAAATTTCATAGTCGCCGCATGATCTCCAATCTCTTCGCTTCGTCCCATCGGTTCAACCCCATAGATGGAAACATCCTCTTCCTGCAAGAAGGCAGAGAAAATTCCCATAGCATTACTACCGCCTCCCACACAAGCACAGACGTTATCGGGCATTTCACCGGTCATTTCGTAAAACTGTTCCTTTGCCTCGATACCTACGACTCTCTGAAAGTCTCTCACCATCATGGGAAAGGGGTGGGGTCCAACAACAGAACCTATGCAGTAAATAGAATTAATCGGGTCCTCCAAATAGGCCGTAAAAGCGGAATCGACCGCTTCCTTTAACGTCTTCAATCCAAAAGTAACGGGAATGACTTTAGCACCCAAAAGTTTCATGCGAATCACATTGGGATGTTCTTTGGCAATATCCACCTCTCCCATATGAATCTCACACTCAAGGCCAAAGTAGGCGGCTGCCGTAGCCAGGGCCACCCCATGCTGTCCTGCCCCTGTTTCGGCAATCAGTTTTTTCTTGCCTAAATATTTGGCAAGGAGGGCTTCTCCCATACAGTGATTCAGCTTGTGGGCTCCCGTATGGTTCAAATCTTCCCGCTTAAGATAAATCCGCCCGCCGGTCATGCGGGAAAGCTCCTTGGCATAATATACAGGAGTGGGACGCCCCTGAAAATGCTTTCTGATAGACCGCAATTCGGAAATAAAGTCGTGAGATTTGCTTATGGTAAAATAGCCTTCGGTGATTTTATCCATTTCTTTCTGAAGGTCCGGGGGTATAAAGGAACCGCCGTATTCACCAAAAAATCCTTTTTCGTCGGGATTGTTTTTAAAGTAATCTTTCACACTATTCTCCTTAAGGCGGCCTTAACTCCGCGTTCTTATGTATAGAAACATTCTAAGGCGAGATTTCATAGCTGTCAAGAAAAAAGACTCTTTCAGTTTTTCTCAAAAAGAGAGTCGAAATATTTCTGCGCCCCAAAAAGCCAAGGATGGACCACAACCATTTTATGTTGATTATCCATCATGTATTTAATGGTGGCGTAAGCTCCCTTTTCCAGGGATTCATCCAATCCGGCATTTAAAGTTTCAAGATAGGGAGGCTCCCCCGATTGGTCCCAGCAAATCTTATCAGCCAGGAAAATGATCATATCCAGCCTGGTAGGATTCTGCCAGAGAGTTGTATGACAGGTAATGGCATCCAAAATTTCCTTGTCATCCACCCCAAAATAGAGGGAAGCGAATTTACGAGAGAGACGTTGATGAATAATCATGGGAAGATTCTTCTCTTCTTCAAAAAGACCAATACCTAAGGATTCAGCGGCCTCGACCCTACGCTCATTAGGAATAATGACGCTAACATCGTGTAAAACGGCAGCGGTCTCGGCTTTCTCAATATCACAGTCAAAGCGGCGGGCCAGTTCAATCGCCTTCTTGGTAACCATGGAAACATGAATCGCCGTTTGTCTCAAGTCATAGGCAAGGAGAAGATTGATACAATTCTCATAGATAGAGAGACTATTGTCTATTTTGGAAGGAATCTCCGTTAAAACGCTAAGCATACTTGTATTTTAACACATAGAGTTTTAAATAAAAGAGCTGAATCTGTTTTTCTCCGATTCCTTTTTTAGACTGCCAAAGGAAAAAGTCTCCCTTTCCTTGAAAAGTAAATATTTTTTTCTTAGGATTTAACAAACAGGAGCAAATAAATGGCCTTACAACCTATTATCGAAGTGGACAGCGACAAATGCGTCAACTGTCACCAATGTATTGCCGTATGTCCCGTAAAATACTGTCTCGACGGAAGCGGAGAGGCAGTAACAATCAACCATGAAACATGTATCGGTTGCGGGAACTGTGTTGTAGCTTGTACTCATAATGCCCGAAAAAGAATGGACGACTGGGAGGAATTTAAAGAAGACTGCCGCAAAAAGAAAAAAATAGTAGCCATTGTGGCTCCCTCTGCTGCAGCAAGCTTTGAAGGCCAGCTGGAAAACCTCAACGGCTATTTAAAATCCTTTGGCGTATCCGCTGTATTTGACGTTAGCTTTGGGGCGGAACTAACGGTAATGTCCTATCTCGACCACATAAAAACCAACTCACCCGATCTTGTCATAGCCCAGCCCTGTCCGGCGATCGTAAACTATATTGAACTGCTCCAGCCCGAGCTCCTTCCCTATCTCGCCCCCGCCGACAGTCCCATGGTTCATACCATTAAAATGATAAAAGAGTATTTCCCCCAATATAAGGATTATAAGGTTGCCGTCGTTTCCCCTTGCCTGGCGAAAAAGCGAGAATTTGAATCTACCGGACAGGGTGATTATAACCTGATGTTTGCTTCACTCGAAAAAGCCCTCTCCAGTGAAAATAAAAACCTATCCGATTACCCGGCCGTAGATTATGATTCTCCCGATCCGGAACGGGCGGTTCTTTTTTCTTCTCCCGGTGGTTTGATGGCTACCATAGAAAGAGAAATGCCCGAACTGTTTCCTTCAATAAGAAAAATTGAAGGTACCGGGGCCATATACGACTACCTCAAAGATCTACCTTCCGTAATAGCCCAAAAAAAGAATCCCCTTATTCTTGACTGCCTTAACTGCGAGAAAGGCTGTAATGGAGGAACGGGAACTAATAAATGGGAAGAGCCCTGCGACATACTCGAAGCCGCCATAAGTGAAAGGGCTGCCAAGCAAAAAGAAATCTATTCCGCCCGAGAAAACAACCAGCGTGCCTCACGTCAAGTTAATCGTGTATTACAGAATTACTGGAAACCGGGCCTCTATAAGAGAACCTATAAAGACCGCTCCCATCTCACCGAATGGCCCGTACCAAATGAAACGGAAAAGTGGGAGATTTACAACCGTATGCTTAAATTCTCCGAAGAGGACATTTACAACTGCTCTTCCTGCGGTTATGGCAGCTGTGAAGGAATGGCCCGGGCCATACATAACGGGCTGAATAAACCGGAGAACTGTCACCATTATGAAATGGAACTTGTTACCAACGCCCATCAATCCCTAGAAAAAATAAGCCAAAGCCTGCACAGCAAACTCAACAACTGCACCAACTTTATGAAATCCGTAGAAGAAACAGTGCAAAATATGAAGCAAAGCACCATAGACCAGGGTTCTGCCATTGAGGAATCCTCCGCCTCGGTAGAACAAATGTTGGCTTCCATCAGAAGTATCGCAAACCTGACAAAGCAAAGACAGGAAATGATAGTAAGCCTTCAGGAGGGAACCAAAAACGGGGCCGATGCTCTGGAAAGAACCGTAGAAGCCGTCGATAGCGTCAATGGTAACGTAGACAGAATTCTGGAAGTGAATAAAACTATCGACAATGTTGCCGCCAATACCAATCTTTTGGCCATGAACGCTGCCATAGAAGCGGCCCATGCGGGAGATAGTGGGCGGGGATTTGCCGTTGTAGCCCAGGAGATACGAAAACTGGCCGAAGAAACAGCTGGCAATGCCCGAATTATTTCAATAGACCTGAACAACATGGCAAACGAAGTACGGGAAACAAAAGAACTCTCCGAAGTCTCCCATGAGGATATGAATGATGTCGTTAGCAGACTTACCGGAGTAGCAGACGGATTCCAGGAACTTTCTACAGCCATGGAAGAAATGACCCAGGGAACGGATCAAATTCAAGATGCCCTGGGCATCATGCTGAATACGAGTAAACATGTGAACCTACTGGGAGAAGATGTTGCGGAAATGATGACAGAACTAGGCCAACTCCATGAAGAATTGCATAACATTTCCCAGGAAGCCAACGCTGTTATTTAAGCCAAATTAAAGCTAACCGGCCACATTATTAATAGTATGGCCCTCAAGAAATGATCTAAGGTTTTGTACAGCAATGTCCATAAGTCTTGCCCGAGTCTCAAGAGGGGCCCAGGCAATGTGGGGTGTGATAAAACAGTTCTTTGCCTTAAGGAGCGGATTGTCTTCTCTAATCGGTTCGGAAGATACCACATCCACACCGGCAGCCCTAATTTTTCCCTGCTCTAAGGCATCGGCCAAATCCTGTTCTATCACCATTCCGCCCCGGGAGGTATTAATAAGAATAACCCCTTCTTTCATTTGAGCTATGCTATCCTTATTAATAAGACCTTCCGTTTCCGGAAAAAGAGGACAGTGAAGAGAGATGATATCTGACTTAGCCAGCAATTCTTCAAATCCCACATAACATCCCAATTCAGGATTAACCTCTTTGGGCCGGTTTCCGTTATTAACAAGAACATTCAAACCAAAGGCTTTGGCTATTTGAGCTGTCTTTTGTCCGGTACGGCCAAAACCAATAATCCCCATAGTCTTACCATCCAGTTCGGTAAGAGGAGAATTCCAATAGCAAAAATCCCGGCTCTTACTCCAATCACCCCGCATAACACTCTCCGAATGACTCTGTACGGACTGGCAAATATTCAAAATATGGGCAAACACCATCTGAGCCACTGCTGATGTACTGTAGGCGGGGATGTTACAAACAACGACCCCTTTCTCCGCAGCAGCCTCAATATCGATTATATTATAACCGGTGGCTAAGACACCAACGTACTTGATTTGAGGACAAGCCTCCAGAATCTCCCTGGTTATCAAAACCTTATTGCTTATGACCGCTTCGGCCCGGCCTATTCGTTCCAGAACCTGTTCCTTGGAAGTTCTGTCATAATAGGAAAATTCCCCAAGTTCTTTAAATCCCTCCCAGGAGAGATCCCCCGGATTCAAAGCGTAACCGTCAAGAACAACAATTTTCATAAAACTCTCCTATTAAACCTATACCCAGGGACCCAAAAGAGACTCCACCGCATGGCAGAGAATTTCCCTAAAATAATTCCGGCTATAATTCATAGTCGCCCTTTTCCGAATTGCCTGTTGTCTCTCATCGAGCTTTAACATGGGAGTCAATCCGATTATCTGAGCTGTTTGAACATGGAGGAATTCATCAATATCATAACGGTCCGCATGGGGAAAAAGATTCAGTATAAGAGAATTCAGTCGCACCATACCTTCCTTAAGAATCTCATACCATCGGGAAAGAGCCTCCTCCCCCGCCCCTTTTTCCAATACCGGAACAGAGAGGGAATAGAGCTCAATCAGACTCATATGCTGGAGAATCAAATCCACCCATATATGGGAGAGCTCCTTGATATTTAGAGGTCGTCCGGTTAAAGACTTTTCCAGGTCTTCCACCAAATCAACAAAATCCTCTCCCATCAGTTCCAGAAAGAGATCTTCCCGGCAAGAGTAGTATTTATATAGGTTGGATCGGGTAAAAGAGGCGGACCGGGCAATATCGGCCAAAGTCATCCGGGAAAAGGGCACTGTTTGGTTTAACTCGCGGGCGGCGGACTTAATCTCAAGACGACGAACATTTTTCTGTTCCTCGTCGTTGGCTCTCTTCCAAGGACGGCTCATTACTCCTCACTTCCTTCGTCATTGCTACAGTCAGCGCAAAGGTAGTCCTTTTCCAGCATAATTTCATTTGACTTGAGTTTTGCTCCGCATTTGCGGCATTTAAACTTAAAGGGAAAAAAACGTTCCCGGTAAAGAGTAAGAGAAGTACCGGCGAGGAGAACAAAAAAGACCGTGGGAAGATAGGAAGGTAAGCCATAGGCTACCGTAAGAACCGCTGCAATCATCACCAAAAAGAAAATAATGCCCCAGAAGAAAAAGACCAGGGCCTTCTTTCTTTCCTGGCTTTTTCTGCTCAAAAACAGGTAGGCGATTAGCAAGGCAATGAAAATGTAATAAAAAAAACTCTGGATATATCCATTAATCTGTTCAAAAATCATATTTAATTCTATCATTCCCACAGGACATCTATCAACAAAAAAGGACAGCCCCCGGTGAAACTTACAAGATTCCTTCTCATAATATGCCTCCCCTTAAGTCTATTTGCCCAGGACAATGATAAAATTGATTATCGTTGGGGAGTGCAAACGGCCTATTACTTTCCCAATCAATCGGGATACGAAAGCTCTAACGGCTGGGCCCCCATCGACTACGGCACAACGGAAATCCCCGAAGATTTTTCTCCCCTCGGCTCGGATGACGGAAGAAGTCTGGGAAACGGATGGGGAGCGGCGGAGCTCCAGTTTTGGATAGACCGAACCCAAACCTTGCCTCTTCTACAGGGAGACAGTCCCCTTACTTCCGGTAATAATCTGCAGATAAATACAAAAGCGGACCTCTCCCCGGCCACAGCCGATGTGAACCTCTCCTTTAAGCTGACACCCATCGCCTTTCTTGTCTTTGAGCAGGGCCATCACCTGGGGACAGGATGGTATGCGGGAATAGCCAACGGCCTGGGGCTGAACGCCGACGGCAGCGGAGATCCGGAGACCGACTCCTTTCCCGGAGTAGTGTACAAAGGCTGGTTTTCCGGCACCTTCCAGTTTGATCTGGCCGAAGCCCTTCCCGAAGCAACAGAGTGGCATCATGTTGTCCTCTCATCCACCGCCCGCTTCGAGTATCAGGCTTTTTCCGGTGCCAATAAGGACGAACCCTGGCAATACCAGGCGGATGAGGGGGAAAACTTTAACGGTTGGCTTTTTAAATCCAGCCATGTTCTGGGATATATGATTCCCCGGGATAAAATCAATTTTGCCGGAATCATGCTGGAGACAGAGCGTCGTCTGGGAGACATTTCCCGTTCCAGCACCATCTCTTCAGGCGGTTGGGGATCGGATTTCACAGAAATAGATGCAGGCCCTCTTCTTAACTGGCAAATAGACGATGAAAGCAGCCTGGTATTTCTGCTTCAGTGGAAAAATGCCGTCCAATATGACGACGACTCGGTCTTCTATAACTACTTCATGAATCGCGAAAGCACGGGAGACAGCTATTGGTACTTTAATCGAATAGCCCTCTCCTATACAAAAAAATTTTAAGTTGCCGGGAACCTTCTTGTTTACTTGACTTATAATCCCTTCATCTATAAGATGATACTCCGCGTTCTTAGAACGTGAAAATTCCAACCATGAGGTTATTAAGTAATGGCGAGATCCGAAAAAGCAAGAGGAAAAGTCGTCCGCCGTCTAGGTGTCAACATTTACGGTAACGTAAAGTATGATAAATTACTTAAGAAGAAACCCCAGGGTCCCGGACAGGAAAGAGGAAAAAGATCCCGTAACAAGATCAGCAACTTCGGTCAGCAGCTTCTCGAGAAGCAGAAGATTCGATTTGCTTACGGAATCAGCGAAAAGCAGTTCTACAACACTTTCCTTAAGGCCAAGAAAAAAGACGGCCTTACCGGTGACAACATGATGATTCTTCTTGAGCGACGGCTCGACAATGTAGTGTACCGACTTGGTATGGCAACCACCAGGGCTCAGGCCCGTCAGATGGTTAGCCACGGCCACATCAGATTGAATGGTGAAAGATCCAACATTCCTTCTATCGTTGTACGTGAAGGTGATGAAATCAAGGTTAAGGATAACGATGGCAGCAAAAAGCTTGTCAGAGAAAACCTTGCCAAGAGCGGTCAGCCCGTTCCCGTATGGCTTTCCATCGTGGAAGATAGCCTGGTAGGTAAGATCGAAAGACTTCCCTACAGAACAGATATCTCCACTGTAGCCAACGAACAGGCTGTAGTAGAATTCTACTCCAAGTAATCTACACACTATCTACAAAAAAACCGACCTTTTACGGGTCGGTTTTTTTTGTCTTTTATGATTTCATATGTTAGAATAAAACAAGGGAATACCCTGAAGAGGCATATATGGCAGAAGGCGATACAATAATTACGGATAGCCCGGTAGGACAGAGACTCAAACAATTCTCCCATCAAAAAGAGAACATGCTCATTTTCGGAAACAAGTCCTTTCCCATGATTAGCAAGATCACAATGGGACGCGGACAGGGTAATACCATCGTGATTGATAACAGCCTGGCCTCTCGCCAGCACGCCATTATCCAAAAAATCAAGGACTCTTACTTCATTTGTGACTTAAAGAGTACTAACGGAACTTTTCTTAACGGCAAAAAAATCAAACCCGATAAATATGTCAAACTGGAACAGGGCGATGTTATCACCATTGGAAAAAGCGACCTGGTAATGCGTTAATGAGCCTGGACAATATTAGAATCGTACTCTGTCGGCCGGAAGGTTCCATAAATATCGGCTCCGTGTGCCGTGCCATGAAGACCATGGGCCTTTCCCGGCTTTATATTGTAAATCCCCAGCGAAATCTGGAAAAAGAGTGGATCCGCAACATGGCGGTTCATGCCTATGAGATCTATGAGAAGGCTGAATTTCCCGAAAGCCTGGCGGAGGCTCTGGAGGGCTGTGCCCTTTCCGCAGGAATAACACGGCGTCGTGGAACAAAGCGGAAGTTCTTTTCCCATCTACCCGAAGAATTTGCCGCTAAAGCTCTATCCCTGGAGGGAGAAGCCGCCCTGGTATTCGGGAACGAACGGAACGGACTTAAGGATGACGAATTGGCCTGTTGCAATGCGGCGGTCCATATTCCTTCCAACCCGGACTACCCTTCCCTTAATCTCTCCCACGCTGTACAGGTTATGACCGCTGCCCTTTGGCGCGAATCGGCGGGAGAACGGGTAGCAAAGTACACACCTATTTCTGATAAAGACAGGGAAGCCATTGTAGATACCATTCATACGACTCTAGACTGTTTCAACTATTTCCAATCTTCCGATCCAGATGATATCGATGCGTTCTTTAGAGATATCCTGGCCCGGGCCGCCCTTAGCAAAAAGGAAGCCCGGGTTATGGAAAATATCTTTATGAAAATCCGATATATGTAATTTAGGAATGAGGATTAATTTGATTTCCCCTCCCTATTCATTTAAAATTCAGTAACAACGGAGCTCATTAAAATAAAGAGATCCTAATGATTTACCCGCAAAGAGCTCCCGTGAAGGGGTTGTTATGGATCGGGAAATTGAAATCATCGCAGAAGAAATGGGAACGGAAAGGGATAAACTGCTTCCCTTTATGCAGGAAGTCCTTCGGTGCAAGAATTATCTTTCCGAGGATTCACTCAGGGACATAGCCTCTGCATTCCAGCTATCCTCCGCCGAAGTTTACGGTGTGGCTTCATTCTATTCATTCATAGAAACCTCTCCTCCCGGTCGTCATATTATTCGCCTTTGCAAAACGGTTTGTTGCGACTTGAAGAACAAGGATCTTATTCTCCACACCCTGGAAAGGCATCTTCGCATTCATTTGGGAGAAACCACAGCGGATGGTAAATTCAGCCTGCTAAGCACCAATTGCATCGGTTGGTGTCATGAGTCACCGGCCATGATGATCAATGACAAGATCTACACCAGACTAACTCCCGAATCGACTCTCAAGGCTTTGGAAGAGTGGGATTAGGAGGGAGTCATGAAAAACAATATTCACAGAGTCGACCTCATTTTTCATGATTTGGACATTGAAAAATCCTTAGAAAAGATACAAAACACAACAGCGGAAACAATCTTGGAAGAGTTAAAGCTCTCCGGCTTGCGAGGCAGAGGAGGAGCAGGCTTCCCTACCGGTTTAAAATGGGAGAGCGTGGCCCACAGGAATAGTAGGGAAAAATATGTCATTTGCAACGCCGACGAAGGAGAACCGGGTACCTTCAAAGACAGGGAAATTCTCCAGAAAAAAGCGGAAAAAGTCTTTTTGGGAATGGCTGTCTGTTCCCATACCATCAAGGCCACAAAAGGATATATCTATTTAAGAGCGGAATACGGCTATCTTCTCCCCCAACTGAATCAACAAATTCACCGCTTCAATGGGGAACTCGAATCCCTGGACTTCCCCTTTAATATCGAACTGAGACTGGGAAGCGGCGCCTATGTTTGCGGGGAAGAAACCAGCCTGATTGAATCGCTGGAAGGTAAGCGGGGTGAAGCTCGGAACAAACCGCCTTTTCCCGTAGAATCGGGATTTCTGGGAAAACCTACCATCGTAAACAATGTGGAGACTCTGGTTTATACCGCCCATATCGCCCTGGACGGAGGAGAATTCTTTAGGGATATGGGAACGGATCTTTCCACGGGAGCCAAAGTATTTTGTGTGTCCGGCGATACGGAGAAACCTGGCATATACGAATTGGAGCTGGGCATGACACTGGCTGATTTTAATGACCAGTACGGTTGTGAGGATATCAAGGCAGTTCAGGTCGGTGGTGTTGCCGGTTACTGCGTCCCAAGAAAAAATTTCAAAAATACGATTATTGGATATGAAGGAATACCCACCGGCGGCTCCATGATGCTTTTTAACTCTTCCCGTTCCATGTACCGCATATTGCATAATTACCTGGAATTTTTTCTGGAAGAGTCTTGCGGCCAGTGTACTCCTTGCCGTATAGGGTGCCAGCAACTCCTTAAAGGCATTGAGATGATAAAGAAAGGGCAAAAACCGGCGGCTTATTTAGATGAACTTCAGGAACTGGCGGAAACAATGCAATTAACTTCCAAGTGCGGTTTGGGCCAGTCCGTCGTACATCCCTTTAATTCCATCACAACCCATTTCAGAGAAGAGATCTGTTATTAAGGGAGGATTCCTATGATAGTAAATGTAACAATTGATTCTCAAATAATCCCGTGTAATGATGATCAAACAATACTGACGGCGGCCCAATCTCACGGCATAAAAATTCCCACCCTCTGTTTTCATGAAGATCTGGGGATTGCCGGGAATTGCCGACTTTGCCTTGTGGAAATTGAGGGGGAAAAGCGCCTTCAACCCTCCTGTGCTCTAAAGGTTAAAGAGGGAATGATAATACACACCAACACGGATAGGATTCGAAAAACCAGAAGACAGCTTCTTTCCCTGCTCCTTTCGGAACATAACGGCGACTGTTTACATTGCGACCGCAGCGGCCATTGCGAACTTCAAAGCCTTGCAACCCAGAACGGTTTGGAGGAAGAACTCTACCCTCCCCTAAAAAAAGACTACCGAGAGGATATTTCCTCCCCTTCTATCAAGAAAGACGACAGCAAATGCATACGCTGCCAAAGATGTGTGCGCACCTGTCATATCATTCAGGACGTAAATGCTTTGGCTGTGACCCATAGGGGGGCAGACTTAAAAATATCTACCTTCCTGGATAAACCCCTTCATAATGTTATTTGTACCAACTGCGGACAGTGCGTTAACCGCTGTCCTACTGGCGCCTTAACGGAACAAAGCGCCGTGGAAGATGTCTGGCATGTTCTTTCCCGTCCCGAACTGCATGTGGTTGTTCAAACAGCCCCGGCCGTTAGGATCGCACTGGGTGAGCAACTGGGATATTCCCAGGGTGGACGGGTTACAGGGAAAATGGTTTCTGCCCTTAGAAGATTGGGGTTTGATAAAGTATTTGATACAAACTTTACTGCCGACATGACAATTATGGAAGAAGGTACGGAACTGCTGAATAGGCTTAAATCAGCCTTTACCGATAATCATAACCTTATAGACGCTAAGCCTCTGCCTCAATTTTCTTCGTGTTCACCGGGATGGATTAAATACCTAGAGCACCAGTACCCCGGCTTTCTCGGCCATCTCTCTACCTGTAAATCCCCCCAGCAGATGTTTGGAACTCTGGCAAAAACCTACTATGCCGATCGTGCCGGGATAGACCCCTCTCTTATTCGGGTCGTTTCCATTATGCCCTGTACGGCAAAAAAATTCGAAGCCCAACGACCGGAAATGTGCGACAGCGGTTATCGTGATGTAGATTTTGTTCTTACCACAAGGGAACTGGGGAAAATGCTGGACCAGGGGGGAATTGATTTTTCTACCCTGGAACAAAGCAGTTGTGACAGCCTGCTGGGAACCCATTCGGGAGCGGCCGTAATATTCGGAGCCACCGGGGGCGTCATGGAGGCAGCCCTGCGAACGGTCTATGAAATTGTTACGGGTAGAGAAGTCCCCTATCCCCGCCTGGATATAACTCCTGTTCGTGGTATGGAAGGCGTCAAAGAAGCGGAAATCCTTATAGAGAATCCCCTCCCCGACTGGTCCTTTCTTGAAGGTATTACCCTAAAAGTGGCCGTATCCCACGGTCTCTCCCACGCACGAAAATTACTCGATAAGATTCAGAAGGGAGAAAAGGATTATCACTTTGTCGAATTCATGGCATGCCCGGGCGGATGCCTGGGAGGCGGCGGACAACCGATTCCCACAACACCGGAAATCCGCCTTAAACGAATGGAGGGTATTTATGATGAGGACCGAAGCATGGCAATCCGAAAATCCCATGAAAATCCCGAAGTTCACAGGATCTATCAGGATTTTCTGGGTGAGCCCTGCAGTCCCATCTCCCATAAACTCCTCCATACCGAATATACCGCCCGGGAGCTCTATTGATTATTCGATTGAATGAATTCCCAGGTTATCCCAGTAGTCCTGATCGTAGACAATCCATTCCGAATCGTCTTCGCTTGTACCGGCAGAGCTCTCCCAATCTCCTTCGTTTCCGGAAGTCACAGTAGACTTTCTTACCAAGGTATGCTCCTTGGTTCCTTCCTCTGTACCGGCAACAGTCCAGCCTGAACCGGGATCTTCCCCCAGAATACCAATCTGGTCTACCACAGTACCATCACCATCGACCAGTTGAAGACAATCGTCACCGTTATACCAGGTCGCTCCGGTCAATGCCGTATCACCCTGCTCAAGGATAGTGTCGTCTGCAGAAGAGTTGGCAACAATGTACATTTCCCCGGGTGCCAATTCTGTTACAGAAGTCGCATCGCCCAGACTGTAGGTACCGGACGCATCGGTGTAGCCGTTGTTATAGCGGTAGATCGTGTAATCGGCCAGGGATACCGTTTCCGATGAACCGTTATAAATTTCCAGATACTTGTTGTTGGAAGACCCTTCGCTGTACTCGGAGAAGAAGAGAGAACCTACAGAAGACGTCTCGTCTTTTTCGCCACAGGTGAGTACGGCATTAACCGGATCATGGTCGGTACAGCGGCTATCCGAATCGAATTCAGAATATCGATGGACAATATCTACCTGGGCGCCTTCCAGCATGGCAGAAGAAACATAGATGTGATCCAGCTGCTGGCTATTACCATTATAGATGTAGCTATACTGCTCATTCTCTTCCAGAAGAGATGTCGTCAGACTTGTCAGCCCTGCCTCTTCCAGAATTTCCATAGAAGAAGAGAACTGAAAATCATTCATATCGCCGGCCACAATGATATTGGCTTCGCTGTCGACAGCGAGTATTTCCGTAACCATTTCGCTTACGGCCTGGGCCTGAACTTCCCTTTCATCCTCACTGGAGAACTGGGGAGGCTGAATTTCTCCAAAGAGATAGTTGTCACCGCTCTTGGAGCAAAAGTGATTGTTAATAACAAAGATCGTTTCTCCTCCAAAGCTAAACTGAACGAGAACAGACTTTCGGCTATCCGCAAAAGAATCAACACTAAATCGGCCCGGATTAAGGGTCAAGCTGACTTCTTCCTCTTCCACCACGACTTCCGTTTCATCCGTTGCCCCGGCGTCTCCTACTGCGGTAAAATCCACCGTAGCACTGTTGTACAAAAATCCTACTCGGATATTGGCTCCAGTCCACCCACCATCGGAATTATCTTCCGGTTCAACGTCAATATATTCATAGGAAGGTCCATTAAGAGCTTCAACCGCAGCAATTAACATAGCGGCATTGTTTTCTGCCGTTACCGTACCGTCATCGTCGGAATAGCTGTCATCGGTCATTTCCTGAAGACAAATTATATCGGGGCTGTTCAGTCCGCTTACAATAGTTTCGGCAATATCTTCCACCTTGGCTTCGATTTCATCGTCGCTCATATCTTCATCGTCCCGGGGAAAGTTCTCAATATTGAAGGTAGCGAAGTTTAGTTCATCCTCTTGAGCGGATAAGCCGGAGGTTTCCCTAGCCACCGTATTTGACTCAATATCCGGTAGAGATGTGGGTAAAACAAGGAATTTCCCGTAGCTGTAACCAATTACCCCCTGAACGGATTCGGCAAAGGAATCTCCCAGATTAGCCTCCATGGAGTCGAGGCCCAGTGTGTAAGCATCCGTATCAATATGGATTCTCTGGGGGTTAAAATAATCTTCATAAATGACCAGCCCGCCCCGTCCTGTCATATTATCATAACTGACGCCTTCGGGGATAACGGGGATTTCACCGTACTTGGTTCCGCCGATGGCTACGGGATTATCAATTTCCACCAGCATGGATTCTCTGGCTTCGTACCAGTCAATGGCATCCTCTTCCGGGTCGAATTCCCCGTCATAAACCGTACCTTCTCCGTCACCGTCGGGGTCACCGTCATTACAGATATACTCGCTGGGAGGCAGGATTCCCTCGCTGCCAATCAGGACCGCATCGGGAAGGGTGTAACTGGAAGTTAAAAGGGTTACGGTAACATCGGAGAGTTCGGTCAACTTCAAGCTATCGGTATATCCATATTCCTGAACTTCCCCGCTTACGGAAACCAGATTACCGATTTCGTAGGAGTGGTATTTATCGTAAACATAAATGCCTTCACTGGTATCGTCATCATCGTCGGCATAGAGGCTTTGCATCCAGAATCCGTAGCTTTCTGTAGCCGTGATAACTCCCAATACCTTTTCTACCGTTTCATCTTCATAGGGGCTCACATGTCCGGCCCCCTGAATCTCGGGGATATCCATGTACAGTTCCACCTCTTCGGAGATGGTTACGCTTTGATTCGTAGATCCGGCCCGGCTGCCATCGTAGCTAAAAGCCGCTACATCGATTCGATAGGAGCCGTCATCGTCGGTGGCGAAAACATAACTGTCGCCGGTAGAAGCCGAAACACCGTCTACATACCAGACATAGACCACTCCATCCAGCTCTTCATCAAGGGAAGCACTAAGGATAATCGGCTCTCCCACTCCCGCCACATCTGTGTCATAGCTAATGAAAGGATTAAGAGGATCATCAAGATCGGCATCAATGTTTACATCTATTGTTCCGCCGTCCACTTTAAGGTCGGTAAAATCAAAGGAAGCGCTTGTCGTTTCATCACTTATGATTCTAACAATTTCCATGACACCGGTACAAAGATAGTCATCGTCATAGAGACAGAAAGAGAGGGAGTAGTAGCCGTTCTCCAGGCTGCTGCAAAAAGTTGCGATTCCGCTTTCTTCATCAATTGTCACGTCCAGTACGGTTTCTGTTCCTTCGCTGTCTGTAAGAAGGGCGGATAGAACGGGAGTTTCCACGTCTTCCCCGTTCCAGTCGGCCTCAAGGGAAAGAACCCCTTCTCCGGCAATTTCACTAATAACAAGGGTTACTTCTGTGGTTTCGCCGCTATGGACTTCACAGCTTTCTGAAGCCTCTCCGATAAGATCCCCTTCACTGTTGTAAGCATTAGCGGAAATGGTCCAGGTGCCGTATCTTAAATCTTCAAAGGACGCCTCGCTTTCCGATTCGTCCAGTTCGCTTTCCAGATACTCCCCGTTAGGACCTTCAAGAATAAGAATGTAAGAGTCTGGCACCATCGAGATCTCCGGTTCCAGAGTCTTACTTACTTCTTCACTCAATGAAAGGGAAATAGACCCGCTCTCACTGGCATCCGATTCGGATACTCCCTCGCAAGAGGCAAACATTAATACTGCCATAAGTAGCATACCCAAGTACTTTTTCATCTGTTCCTCCAATTTTTTAAGGACAATTGTCCCATAAAAAAGAATAGCATTGGGTCGTTAACTAATCTAGGAGGATCTGTTTAATTTGTGTCAGTTTTGTGACCTCATCTTTCACGAAGCTAAACGGCGCTTAAGAAACCAGCAGGGTATTAATCCGCCCAGAGGAATTAAACCGTAAATAAAGTAGAGCATTCTAAAGCCGCTTTGTTCTACAATGTAGCCGCCCATGGTACTGCCTAAAAATCCCCCCATTCCCATACCCAGAGAAATATAAATGGCCATGGCTATACCCCGGTTGGCCGGTTTGGTTTTTTCCTGAATAAAAGCAATTATAACCGCATGCATAAGACCGAATGAGAGGCAATGAAGGACCTGCCCGGCCAGAACCAGACCAAAGTTGGGAGCAAAGGCGTTTAGCATCATTCGGGCCGTTGTTCCCAATAAGGCTATGGTAAAGAGACGGGGATAACCGTAACGGGGGATAAACCGAATGGCATATATGATTACAGGAATTTCCGCAAAGGCGGAAAGGGCGCTCACCGCTCCTATTTGCTGGATATTCCATGTTTCCTGAATGAAAAGAAAGAAAAACGAGTAGTAGGCGGACATGGAAAGGCGATTAAAGAAAACCGTGGCGATTCCCAGCCAGAAAATCAGGGAGAGAGATCCTTCCCTTTTACTGTGGGCTTCCGGAGTATATTCAGCCTTGGGCAAAAAGAACAGTGTAGAAATATGGAAAAGCACCATGGTTACAAACCAGAACAAAATGGACTGGGGAGACGTGGCGTCAATTAACTTAAAAACAGATAAAAAGAAGGCCACCCCCACATAACTCAGACTTCCCACAACCCTTACCTTTCCGTAATTCTTCTGAAAATCGGGCAGGCCATGGGAGGCTAAGGTTTCGGTAAGGGGAATCCCGTTTTTGAAAAAGAACCCCAGGAAAAAAATGGAACCCAGGGACAAGATAAAAGGGAGGTCCAATAGAAGAGACGAATGAAAAATAATGGCCAGTATTTCACAGGTAAAAAGTAGGATTTTAAATTTGCCCGTCCTGTCTCCTGCGGCGCCAATTATCATAGGGCCGAAAATCCCGGCTATCTCAAAACTCCCCAGCATTAAACCGATTTGGGAAGGAGAAAAATCCAGCCCACGCAAAAAAAGCTGTAGAAAGGGAGAAATTACGGCGAAGGATCCAAAAAGCCCCAGATAGATAAAGCCAAATAGAGCCACTTTTCTGTTGTCATTCATAACATCATACTATAAGGGAGGGAGAGAAAAAATGCTTCACTTTCGGCTGATAATTTATTAATTTATCTAAGGTTATGACAAAATACGGCAAGAGAGAAGACTATTTTTACGACGGAACCCATTATATTAGCAAAGGGGCTTTTTATAAAAACCGGTCTTTTCTCATCTACCCAACTTGGGAAGAAATTAATCGAAACATCCTAATTCCCGGTGATAGGTGGCATCCTTTTTGTCCCGCTTCTCAGGCCCCGGAAGATCTTACCCTTATTTGGGAAAACGATCTCATTGCAAAAAAAACGATAACCTACCCCGAATCAGCTTTGGATCAGTATCATGTACTGCTGGCTAAGGAACTGTATAACCGGATCTCTTCAAAAACTACCGTTATGGATTTAAAATCTTTCTATAGAAAAAATGATTTCCAGGTTGGTGAAGCTCTCTGTATCACCGTATTGGACTACACTATGGGAATCTATCGGATTGAGGCCGCCCCCAAACAGGAATATGGGGACAATGAAGCTGACTTATGGCTTAGCCGGATGGAATCTGCCATGGGTCGTGTTATATCTCTCTATGGGGATAGACTGATTCTTCCTCTCCAGTTTGACTGGGCCTATTTTATGGGCGGGCAGAAACTCATGAGCAGACCGGCAGCCAATATTAGACATTTTTTACAAAGAACCACCCGTTTTTCCCTCACCCAGGATGAGGGTATCTACTTTCTCACGAAAAAATGATACTCTTTCCTTATGGAAAGACTGATAGATTTACGTTCCGACACAATAACGAAACCTTCCCGAGAGATGCGGGAAGCCATGATCAATACTCCCGTGGGTGATGATGTCCTGGGAGAAGATCCCACTATCAATAAACTGGAAGCTCTTGCCGCAGAAATAACCGGTAAAGAAGCCGCCCTCTTTGTACCCAGCGGCACTTTCGCCAATCAGCTTGCCATACTCACCCACATAGGTCCTGGAGGCGAAGTTTATCTGGATGATAATTCCCACGTTATCCAGCACGAATGCGGAGCAGCCTCCCTCTTAAGCGGTGCGTTCTTACGAACCATTACGCCCCAATCAAACTGTCTGACCTGGGAGGAAATTGAGCCAAAAATCCGCAAGGTGACAGATATTCATTTTCCCGTTCCTTCACTTATTGAGATAGAAAATCCCCTTTCCAACGGTTCGATTATCCCCCTCGCTGAGATGGAGAAAATTAAAGCCGGGGCGGCTAAATATAATATCCCCGTTCACTTGGACGGAGCGCGAATTTTTAATGCCGCCCTGGCCTTGAATACGACAGTAAAGAAGATGGCATCCTATACAGACAGCCTTATGTTTTGTCTTTCCAAAGGTCTCACGGCTCCCGTAGGATCCCTTCTTTGCGGAACTAAGGATTTTATTAGAAAGGCTCGCAGAAACAGAAAGCTCATGGGAGGCGGAATGAGACAGGCGGGAATTCTGGGTGCTGCGGGAATTTTTGCCCTAGAAAATATGGTTGATCGATTGGAAGAGGACCATAATAACGCCCGGATCTTGGGAGAAGCCCTGAATGGCTATGACGGTTTTCATGTCGCCCTGGATCAAATCAGTATAAATATGGTTTTTATGCAGATTGATAATTTGGATGACAGAGAAAAGGAGTTGGCCTTCCTGGAGATTCTTAAGTCCTACAAAATCCTAACCTATCCGCCGGAAGAAGGCTGGTTCCGATTTGTTACCAATAACGAAGTAAGCAATGAGGACATTAACTATTTTCTAAAAAGTCTGCCCCTCATACATGAAGATTATAAAAGGCTGATAGAAAGTTAAATTTCTCTTGCTTACTGACAAAAGCCTAACAAATTGACTATAATTTACTAACAATGAAGAAAAAGGTACTAATTAATCCTTCACTGGAACACACCTACAAAAACGCCCACCCCCTTAACCTAAACGATGACGAAAATATCGCTATATTTAGCGATTTTCATATGGGGAACGGCAAGGGAAACGATGACTTTCTTAAGAACGGAGAGATGGTAGAAACGATTCTTCGCCAGTATTACCTCAAGAAAGATTGGCATCTGATTCTTAACGGGGATATTGAAGAACTTCAAAAATTCACCCTCCATAAAATCCGTGAGCGATGGAAGTCCATGTATGATTGCTTTAAAGATTTTTTCGACAAAAACCGACTTATCAAGATTTGTGGAAACCACGATGGAAAGCTTCTTCTTGAATTAAGTCAGCACCAAATATTCCCCCTTTATCACGCTCTTAATTTAAAATGGAATAATCAGGAATTCTTCATTTACCACGGTCATCAGTCTTCGGCCTTCTATAATCAGTTTAACCGCATTATTGAATTTGGTCTTCATTACATAGCAAAACCGTTGGGAATCAAAAATTATGCGGACCGGGACAATAAGTGGAAAAAACACAAGCTCGAAAAGCAGTCTTATCAGTTTTCTGAGTATAAAAAAATTGTCTCCCTTATCGGCCATACCCACAGGCCTCTCTTTGAGTCTCAGTCTCGTAAAGAAGTGGTTAAATACAATATTGAGTATCTTCTTAGAACTTACCGGGAAGCTTCGGAAGACAAGCACCCAAAAATAAAGAAAAAAATTCGCAAACTAAAGAACGAACTGGACGAATTAACCAAAGATGATAAATACGGAGAACCGTCCAAATCGGTATATTCCGGAGAAATTGCCGTACCCTGTTTGTTTAATTCGGGATGTGCCATAGGAAAAAGAGGAATAACCTGCCTGGAACTTAGCCGGGGAAAGATTGCCCTCACCTACTGGTTTGATAGAAATATCCCCCAAAAACGTTCAAAAATTCTAAAAAAATCGGTCCCCCTCGAGGGAACCGACTATAATAGGGCTGTCTTAAAGGAAGATGAAATATCCTATATATCCGACTGCCTTGAACTGTTTCTTAACTGATTTTACTTTACTTCGGCCTTACGCATGATTTTGGCTAAGCGACCGGGAAAATATTTGCTTAAAAACAGGGCTATATAGGTCTTTGCCACCATACCCATGTAGATTTCCCTTTTTTCCTTTTTAATGCAGTGGAGGATCTTTATAGCCGCCTGCTCGGGGGATATCCCTCTCGCCTGGTTAGGATCCATAATATTTCTGCGATTTCCCTCTCCATCCAGAGAATTTAAAGATATAGAGGTTTTAACAAACCCCGGGACGATAAGAGAGACTCTGATATTGTGCTCATAAACTTCTGCTCTAAGAGCATCGGAAAACCCCTGGAGAGCCATTTTGGAGGCAGCATAACTACTGCGGAGGGGTGTGGCAAATTTTCCGGCAATACTGCTGACAAAGAGACAATAACCGGATTTTTGCCGAATCATATGGGGGATAACCAGAGATGTTAACCCGGCGGGGCCCATAAAGTTGGTATTCATTACTTTTTCAATAATCTTAATTCCCGACTCAGCCACCGTTGCGCGCTGGCTAACCCCCGCATTATTTACAAGGATATCAATTCGACCCCATTTCTCTAGAATAGTATCTATGGCTTTTTGAAAGGAATCCTTATCTGTCATATCCAGAGGAAGAATAAGACAATTTTCGCGACTTATTTGATTGGCTATGGTTTGAAGTTTTTCCTTATTTCTGGCAGAAATAACGACTTTAGCCCCTTCCCGAGCTGCTTGATGAGCCAGAGCTTCTCCGATTCCCGAAGAAGCCCCGGTAATCCAAATTACTTTATTTTCTATTATCATTATTTATCGCTTAAGAGGTTTATGTTAAGTATTCCTTCCAAATCCATGGAAAAACTGACTATGTCGCTTCTCATGAGTGATACGTCGTAAATAACCGATCCCTCATGAATTAACTCATCCCGAATAAGGTAAAGCGGTTCCCCTTCTTCTTTCTTCATAAGAGGAGCATCATTTCTCTTTAAACGGGACAGGGAGATATCTTTTTTCACCAATTTAAAATCGTAGTAGCTTTTTTCGATAAAGTCCTCACCGGAACTAATATCTTCTGCACTATTAATATATTTACGACTGATTAGTACCGGTTGGGCACCAACTGTATATACGGTCATAATATAGTAGATGGATTTTTCTTTATCAAACACACTTTGAATGGCGTCGGGAATATCTTCATAGGCCCGTTCACAAAATACTTTTATCTCTGAAGAGAGATTCGTTGAGGATTTAAGAAAGTCCTGAATATCTACACTGATAGCGGAGGATCCTTCTGAAACAAAAGTCCCCACTCCTTTTTTATAGACAAGAATACCTTCACCTACCAGGCTGGAAAGAGCCTTATTAGCTGTTGTTCTGCTTACTTCAAAACGCTGACTAACTTCTCGTTCTGATAAAAAGCGATCACCCCTTCCAAATTCACCCTGTTCTATCAGGCTTTTTAGCACTTTACAAATCTGCAAATATACCGGTTCTTTTATAATCTTATCCATGGTTAACCTCTTGTGTAATAATAGAATAGATTTATATACCAGTCAATTAAGTTTTTTTTGCCTAATGCCTTTCATATTATGATTGAAATATATGTAAAATATTATTATACTCTGTTAAACAAGATATGAAGGAGTTAAACATGAGCGATCTTAAAGAGAAAGTAACTAAGGCCCTGGAAGATGTAAGACCCAGTCTCCAGGCCGATGGCGGTGATATAAGATTTGTTGAGCTGACAGATGAAAATGTTGTTATGGTTGAGCTTCAGGGTGCCTGTAACGGTTGTCCTATGGCCCAGATGACATTAAAGCAGGGAGTGGAAAACTATCTCAAGAAAGTTGTTCCCGAAGTTGCTTCTGTTGAATCAATTTAAGTCACTGTTCTTTTTGTTCAAAGCTGTCTCTTAGGGGGCAGCTTTTTTTATCAACATATTATCCACAGGATTAATTTTTCCAACTACAAATTCAACCAAATTTATTCCTTATAACATAGGGATTTACAGAATGCTTTTTTTTCAGTGCTAAAAATAGAATTTTCCATTCTAAGTTATCCACAGGCTGAATTGTTTCACGTGAAACATGTATATAGTGTACCCAATCATTGAGCTTTTCTAAAAAAGTGAGATTTTGCAAATTTGTTAGAGCCGTTCTAGCTTCTTCTATCCTCATAATCCTTCAGAAGCAAATAATATTAGAAAATATCGTGTTTTAACTCCTTAAAGTAAATAACTCAAAGATTAGAAATAAAATTCATTGGTCGAAAACTTATCAAATTAATGATTATCCCTTAGGAATGAGTACTTGGAGATTCTTTTTTTTAAAAAAATTATTTATGGAGCCAAGTCTTTAAACATCAAAGTTTAGTATATAGTGCTTCTTTCAAATCTAGCAGATAGTCCTTAGGCTACGTTATTGAAGGGGTCTTAAACGGCAGCATATATGTTTATCATAAATAACCAAGCTTTTTTTGAGAACAACAACCTGGCTACAGCATACCCCCTTTATAGCTCTCATTTTTTTCTAAGATATTTTATATAAGCAATATTTAACGGATAATATGAAACATTTTTTCTGGAATTATGCTGTAAGTCAGATTTTTGAAGTATAACTATTATTTTTTTAAGGTTTAATTCATGAAATAATCTTTGAGAATCAATTTCTGGACTTTAAGATTCTATTATCTATGAGATTTGTTTTGTTTCACGTGAAACACATTTATTGTGTTCCAAATCTTTGAGCTTTTCCAATAATTGTAGATTTTCACAAATATTTAAACACTGTTTGCCCCACTCCTATCACCATAATCCTCCAAAGACAAAGTGTATTAGAAGAATAAAGTATTTTAAACAACCTGAGTGAATAGCTCAAGAATTGGGAACATTAACTATATATGCATGATATTCTGTGGTCTAAGCACCGAAAAATTCTTAAACCGCAGTATATCCTTCAAAAAAGGAGTTCTAAGATGTTAACCCTATTGAAAGCAGTTATTTGACTTGAAATAACAATTCTTTCTAAAGATATGAGTATATTTGTTATCATTCATTAAGTTAATAATACCGTATCATATGCGTTAATTACCTACAAATGAGCTAATAGTATTTCAGATAAATAAATAATACACTTTTTAACTGGGATTAAGCGTTTTCAACAACCGAGGAAATATTTTATTTGTCGAAGCCCTATAACCTGCTGAAGAAGGATAATGTTTCACATGAAACAATACTCTTAATTTATCTACTTCCTCCAAGGTTAACTAAGCCACAAGTTATCTTTGATAAGGGGTGTCACAAATATATTTCTAAGGAAAAGCAAAATAATTATATATAAATAAATCAAATAATTCTTCAATGACAAAAGATCTCTCTTTTAAAAATAAATTTATGAAAAATTGAGACTCAATAACACTTTTCTTATAGATCGTGATTAAATGACGAAGTAATGTTTCACGTGAAACATTTTTATGATTGATAAATATAACCTATGATACAAATTTTCCTTAGTTATTCTATTACATACTTTATATTTTTTTGTTTCCCGTAAAAAAAAGAGGTGCCAATTTGACACCTCTTATATAAAATTACTAGTTAATTCTATTCTTCAGAATTATCTTCGTTGGTTGTTTCACGTGAAACATCTTCTTTTTGTTCTCCATCAAGAAGTTCTAACTGCGTATCATCTTCTTCCTCAGATGAAACGTGGTCTTCATTCTCTTTTTCCTGTCTGGCAATTCCTATAAGTCTATCATCATAACCAGTATTAAGAACTCTTACACCAAAAGCAGCTCTACCATTGATAGAAATGGAGTGTACGGGCATTCTTATAGCTTTTCCCTGTGTTGTAATACAGATGATGCTATCCTCTTCCAGAACAGACATAACTCCGATCAATTCACCGGTCTTACTATTTACACCGTAGGCTTTCTGACCACCTGTTCCTCGTCCGTGAGGAGCAAACTCATTAAAATCAGTTCTTTTCCCGTATCCGAACTCGGAAATCAGAAGCATTTTGTAGTTCTCATCTACATTACACATTCCTACCAGTTCATCACCTTCTGCGAGTTTAATACCTCTAACACCACGGGCTACACGTCCCATACAGCGCACGGTATCTTCGTTAATCCTTAAACCCTTACCTTTCTTGGTAACAAGCATTACATCGCCTTTACCGTAGGTTAATTTAGCTGAAACCAGAGAATCCCCTTCGTCCAGTTCTATGGCACGAATACCTCTCATCTTGGCATTTCTAAAGTCATAAGTACTTACACGCTTAACTATGGCTTTTCTGGTAGCCATAAAAAGATATTGGTCTTCCTTGAATTCTTCCAGAGGTACGGAAGCGGTAATTTCTTCATCATCTTCAAATTCAAAGATGGTTCTTAGATGTTTTCCTTTGGAAGCTCTGGATCCTTCGGGTATTTCGTAAACCTTAAGCCAATAAGCCTTGGCCTTATTTGTTACAAACATTATGTGAGTATGGGTATTGGCGATAAACATATGCTCTATGAAATCGTCATCTTTAAGCTTGGAAGTGTTGGAACCCTTTCCTCCCCTACTCTGTTCTTTATACTCGCTAACGGCAATTCTCTTAATAAAACCTCTGTTGGAGATAAGGACGACCATGTTTTCTTTCTTAATGAAATCTTCCATATTCATGGTTTCCAGTTCTTCCGGTACAATCTGGGTTCTTCTGGGATTACCGTATTTCTCTTTCAGTTCCTGAGTTTCTTCGTTAATAACAGCCAGAATCTTTTCTTCATGAGCCAAAAGGTCTTCCAGATAGGCAATTTCGGCCAGAACTTCATTCAATTCATCAATGATTTTCTGGGTTTCCAAACTGGTAAGCTTCTGAAGTCTCATATCCAGAATAGCCTGAGCCTGTTTTTCGGAGAAACTGAATCGTTCCATCAGGTTAACCCGTGCCATATTTACATTGGCCGACTTTTTGATGATATCTACAATTTCATCAATGTTATCAAGGGCTATCTTTAAACCTTCCAGTATATGGGCTCTGGCTTTTGCTTTAGCCAAGTCAAAAATACAGCGTCTTCGTATTACTTCCTGTCTATGAGAAATGAAGTATTCCAGCATCTGTTTAAGATTACAGAGCTTGGGTTTTCCATCTACCAGGGCCAGGTTGATTACATTAAAGTTAGACTGTAAGGGTGTAAGAGAAAAGAGATGATTCAGAACAACCTTGGTAGGTATATTTCTCTTAAGTTCAATAACAACTCGCATACCCTGACGGTCTGACTCATCACGAAGCTCAGAAATCCCTTCTATTCTTTTTTCTTTAACCAAATCGGCAATTCTTTCTACCAGTTTTGCCTTGTTAACCTGGTATGGAAGTTCAGTAATAATAATGGCTTCCCTATCACCCTTAAGATCTTCCAGATGATAGTTAGCACGGGCGATAATTTTACCGCGTCCGGTCTGGGCAGCCATTCGGATACCGACTTTACCATAAATAGAGGCTCCCGTAGGATAATCGGGACCCTTAACATACTCTAAAAGGTCTTCAATGGTAGATTCGGGGTTTTCGATAAGCGCGCAAACGGCGTCACAAACTTCACTTAAGTTATGGGGAGGCATATTGGTTGCCATTCCTACGGCAATACCGTTGGAACCATTAACCAGAAGTGCGGGAAAGGCAGCGGGTAGAACGGCGGGTTCCATCATGGAGTCGTCGTAGTTGGGTACGAAATCGACCGTTTCCTTCTTAATATCCCGGAGCATGGCCTCAGAAATCTTGGCCATCTTGGCTTCCGTATAACGCATAGCCGCAGGAGGGTCACCATCGACGGAACCAAAGTTTCCCTGACCGTGAACAAGGGGTTCTCTCAAGGAGAATTCCTGAGCCATTCTTACGAGAGCATCATAAATAGACTGGTCACCGTGGGGGTGAAACTTACCCAGTACATCCCCTACGATACGACCACACTTCTTTTCCTTACTATTGTAACGGATTCCCATCTCGCTCATGGAGTAAAGAATACGTCTGTGAACCGGCTTTAATCCGTCTCGTACATCGGGAAGGGCCCGACTCACGATTACGGACATAGCGTAATTCAGATAAGACTCTTTTACTTCGTCCTCAATAGCAATAGGTATGACTTTTCCTTGATTATCGCTCACTCAAATCTCCTAGATATCCAAATTCACAACGGAAAGGGCGTTATCTTCAATAAATTTTCTACGGGGAGGAACTTCCTCACCCATGAGTACAGTAAACATCTCATCGGCCGCCACAAAGTCTTCCATGGTTACCTTCTTAATGTTTCTGCTTTCCGGATTCATAGTAGTTTCCCACAGCTGTTCCGGATTCATCTCACCCAAACCTTTATATCGCTGAATTTCAATTTTTTCCGGATCCACACCCATGGACTCAACCAGCTTATCCCGCTCGGCATCGTCATAGGCATAACCGAATTGCTTACCATGACTAACTTTATACAAAGGAGGCATAGCCAAATAAATATGACCGTTCTCTACGAGAGGCTGCATATATCGTACAAAGAAAGTCAGGAGAAGGGTTCTAATGTGGGATCCGTCCACATCCGCATCGGCCATGATTATTATTTTATGGTAACGAAGTTTTTCCAGGTTAAACTCTTCACCCAGATTTGTTCCCAAGGCGGCAATAATAGGGTACATCTTGTCATTATTAATAACCTTTTCTACTCGGGTCTTCTCTACATTAAGCATCTTACCCCAGAGAGGAAGAATAGCCTGAATTGATCTATCCCGGCCCATCTTGGCAGAACCGCCGGCTGAGTCCCCTTCCACAATGAATACCTCACAGTTTTCCGGATTCTTATCGGCACAGTCGGCCAATTTACCGGGAAGACTGGCACCATCAAGAGGGCTCTTTCTTCGGGCATTCTCTCTGGCACGTCTGGCAGCGGCTCTCGCCTTGGCTGCCAACATAGCTTTGGAAAGAATAATTTCAATTACTTTGGGATTTTCTTCAAAAAAGGAGCTTAATTCTTCATTTACCAGAGAATCAACCACACCGCGTACTTCGGAGTTACCCAATTTTGTCTTAGTCTGACCTTCAAACTGGGGCTCTGGAACTTTTACGGAAATAACACAGGTCAAACCTTCCCGTACATCATCCCCGGAAAAGTTTTCATCCGCTTTTTTCGCAAGCTTTGATTCCTGAAGGAAGTTATTCATGGTACGGGTCAATGCGGTCTTAAAACCGGAAAGGTGCGTACCGCCTTCTTTCGTATTAATGTTGTTAACATAAGAAAATATAACTTCCGAGAATCCGTCGTTATACTGCATAGCCACTTCTACGGCAATATCATCTCTTACCGTATCAAAGTAAACCGGCTCTTCATGAAGGGCGGTCTTTTTCTTATTAAGATATTCAACGAAGGATTTAACTCCCCCTTCGAACATAAATTCATTCTTTTTAACAGGATCTTCCCGCTCGTCGGTCAGATTAATGTGAACTCCCTTATTAAGGAAGGCCAACTCTCTTAACCGTTGAGCTAAAATGTCGTAAGTGTATTCTGTAACATCAAATATGGAACTATCAGGCTTGAATCGGGTAATCGTCCCTGTAATATCCGTATCACCGGTTATTTCCATGGGACCGTCGGGAATACCCTTGGTATATTTCTGGGTATGAATCTTTCCTTTTTGATGGACGTTAACTTCACACCAATCGGATAGAGCATTAACAACTGCTGCTCCTACACCATGGAGCCCCCCGGAAACTTTATACGTTCCCTTATCGAATTTTCCCCCCGCATGAAGCTTAGTCATAACAACTTCCAGGGCGCTAATTCCCTCTACCGGATGAATTCCCGTAGGAATACCTCTTCCGTTATCGGTAACGCGAATAATATTATCCTTTTCTATAAAGACATTTATCTCATTACAATAACCTGCAAGGGCTTCATCAATACTATTGTCAACGATTTCATAAACAAGATGGTGAAGACCGTCAATTCCAGTGGAACCGATATACATTCCCGGACGTTTACGCACAGCCTCAAGACCTTTCAAAATCTGAATACTCTGAGCATCGTAATTATTTGACATGATTCTACCTGCTAATTAATTAAAGATTGGAATATTAAACCAGCTTATTATATATTTGGAAAGTAAAAAAGTAAAGATAGTCATTCCCTCGAAAATTATGCTATAGTAGGCGCATATTAGACCGGGAGTTGTTTTTTATGGCCAATATGGAATTCAAAGTCTTTTGGGACGAATGTATCCGTCAGATACGCGATAACAAGATTGATGAGGCGGAGTTCCATCTCTGGTTTGAGAAACTGATTTATGAATCCTATGACAATTCCCGATTAATTATAGCCGCCCCTTCCCGCTTTTATCAGGATCAGGTAATCAAACGGGAATATAATAAACTCATAGAAGAAACACTGGAAGAACTTTCGGGGAATAAAATCTCCGTGGAATTTATCATCTCCGCCAAGGAAGAACCGACACCTCCTCAAGAGGAAATTTCCCAAGTTTCCCAGCCTGTGAGCCAAGTATATGATGAAAAAGAGGAACTCCCCCCGTCAAAACCGGTTAATCGGGTAGCCCATCCTCAGCTTCAGACTAACTTCACCTTCGAAAACTACGTAATAGGTAATAACAACGATTTTGCCGTGGGAGCAGCCAAAGCCATTGCGGACAACCCGGGGAAAACCCAATACAATCCTTTCCTTATATATGGTGGTGTTGGTTTAGGTAAAACTCACCTTATGCAAGCTGTAGGAAATGAGGTATATAAAGCCAATCCCAAGGCAAAAATCGTTTGTATTCCCAGTGAAACCTTCGTTAATGAGTTTATTCAGTCTATCCGAACCAACACTCAGAATAATTTCAAGAATAAATATCGTAAGGTAGATATCCTCTTGATTGATGATATCCATGACTTACAGGATAAAAATGATACACAGGAAGAGCTCTTCCATACCTTTAATGCCCTCTATGACTACGATAAACAGCTCATATTTACCTGCGATAGACCGCCTTCGGAACTAAAGAAGTTCAACGACCGTCTTAAAAGCCGATTCCAGCGTGGTTTAATGGTGGATCTTCAGCCTCCCAGCTATGAAACAAGGGTGGCTATTATAAAGAAGAAGATAGAAGCGACCAATTATAATAATGAAATAGCCCTGGAAGTTATCGAATTCATCGCGAAGAACATCACCTCCAATATTCGTGACCTGGAAGCGGCTCTAAACAGAATTATTGGCTATTCGGACATCGTAAAGAAGGAGATCACCATAGAATCGGTGAAAAATCTCCTTACACAGTACTTTACCGCCGCTCCCCAGACTAATGTAAGCATTCCTATGATACAAAAAATCGTGAGCGACTACTTTAATGTCTCCATAATAGACTTGAAAGGGAAAAGCCGTAAGAAAAACATCACATTTCCCCGACATATAGCCATGTATCTCTCCCGGGAGCTCACCGATTACTCCACTACGGAAATTGGAATTGAGTTTGGAGGAAGGGATCATACCACTGTTATGCATGCCTGTAGCAATATTGACGGTAAACTCAAGGCCGATTCCACCCTGGAACCCATGATATCCGAGCTAAAAAAGAAACTCTACAGCTAAAAAGCTCTTAAAAACACTCAAGCTCTCTCCCAAACACTCACTGCGAAAACCCTACACTCGCTCTCTCTTTTATAAGCCTCATTTCCTCAGCCCCTTTTCTCCCCAAAATTCATCAAATTCAGCCTGTGGAAAACCCTGTTAAATTCCTCTTTAAAAGATCTGGGAGAACTGTGTATAACTCTGTTTGCTGTGGAAATGTGAATTCAAGTGTTAAATTATTAACAGACTTATTATTCGTCTATTAATCAATTACTAAAAGAATTAACTCGCTTATCCACAAATTCACAGGCCCTACTACTACTTCTACTGTTATAAATTAATAAATTTAGAAAAAGAAGGGTTTTGCATAAAAGCTGATTTGTGCTATGATTTAATTCCATAATTATCCCCCCGTACAAGGAGTATTTTCATGAAATTCAGGTGCGACAAAAATGTTATTTTAAAAGAAATTTCCATTGCTCAGGATATTGTCTCATCGAGAAATGCCCTTTCCATTCTCTCCAATGTTCTACTGGAAGCGGATAATAACTCTCTTACTATTAAGGCAACGGACCTTAAAGTCGGTTTTGAAACGGTAATTCCCGTAGATTTAGAGGAAGCGGGAAGTACTACCATTTATTGTGACAAGTTTTTGGGAATTATAAAGTCCCTTCCCAACGGCACTATTACCTTTGAACAGGTAAATAACGAAAAAATGGTTATTAAGACGGACGATGAGAATATTTCTTTCCAGCTTAACACCATTGATGCAGATAAATTCCCCGAACTTCTTGCAGTTGATGAAAATTCCTACTTTGAACTGCCCCAGAAGATGTTTATGGAAATGATTTCCCATACGATTTTTTCTATCTCCGATGATGAAACCCGTTACTTTATGAACGGTGTTTACATGGAAAGAGAAGATAACAAGCTCGTTATGGTAGGTACCGACGGTCGTAGACTTTCCTACATTGGCCGGGACTTTGACGGATCCCTTCCGGAATTTCCCGGTATCATCGTACCTCCCAAAATCCTTCAGCTGATTAAAAAGCTGGCCTCCGGAGAAGGAAATATCCAGATTGCCGTTATCGACAAGTCTATTTTTGTTCGATTTGACAACCAGAAGATCTCCTCATCTCTCATAGACGGTCAGTTTCCCAACTATCGAAAGGTTATCCCCGAAAATCAGGATCACCGGGTCGTTATTAGCAAGGCTGACTTATCGAGCGCCCTTAAGCGTGTCTCTATTCTGGCAGAACATAAGTCAAAGAAGATTTTCCTCACCGTAGAGGCGAACCAGATTGTCCTTAAGTCGGAAGAGAGCGATGTAGGTACGGCTCGTGAAAAGGTTGCTTGTAACTACGAAGGGGAAGAAACCACTTTTGCCCTTAACTACACCTACTTAATCGAACCGCTTAACGTTATAGACGAAGACAACATTGTTTTCTTCTTTACCGAGAAAAACCGGGCCGTAACTCTGCAGAGTGATCCAGAAAAGGATTACCTCCACGTAGTTATGCCCATGCAGATGGACTAAATTGGGTTTTGATACAGTCCGCTCCGTTAATTTTAGGAACCTGGCAGACAGCCGGACCAATTTAAGCGGAGCGGACAAAATTTTTCTTGTCGGTCTTAACGGTCAGGGTAAGACCAATTTCCTGGAAATGATTTATTACCTTTGTTACGCTTCCTCCTTCAGAGGGAAGTCGGACAAGGGATTGTGCCGCCACGGAGAAGAGGGATTTTTTACCGGAGCGAGCTACTCTTTTAACAACCAGCAGTTCGGCAGCCTGGGAATTTCCTTCAAAAACGGTGTACGCACCACTAAAATCGATGAAAAAATTATCCGGGACCGAAAGGAATTGATTAACAACATTCCCTGTGTGGTCTTTTGCCACGACGATTTATCCTTTGTCACCGGCTCTCCCGAACGTAAAAGATGGTTTTTTGATCAAACCCTAAGTTATCAATATCCCCTCTATGTGGATTCACTCCGACGCTACAAGAAAATTCTGAACCAGCGGAATAAGGTTTTGAAGGAGAAAAAGCGGGACCTTCTGGAAATCTATACGGTTCAGATGGTAAAAACGGGAAAAGAGATCCAGAGCCGGCGTAAGGAGCTGAATGAGCTCTTTAACGTCCATTTTAGCCGCTACTTCAAAAAAATCTCCGGTCTGGAAGGGGATTTAACTATTAGCTATCAGCCTTCATGGCGGGGAATGGAGGAGGAAAAGGAGATTTTCGACTTCATGAAAGCCCGGGAGGAGAAGGAAATCTTTAGGGGATCCTCACTGTATGGGCCGCATAGGGATAATTTTACCTTTATTCAGGAAGGGAAAAACTTCACCGATTTTGGTTCTACCGGCCAGATGCGCCTTATTTCCCTTATTATGCGTATAGCACAGGCCGATTTTGTGAGCGCTAGTCAGGAGAAAAAGCCCATTCTGCTCCTGGACGATGTCCTTTTGGAGTTGGATAGGGAGAAGAGGGCCCTCTTTTTGGACAGCCTTCCTTCCTACGAACAGGCTTTTTTTACCTTTTTACCCGGGGATGATACTTATACTCGTGGGGGAAATAGTTTATTCTTTGATATAGAAGAGGGCGTTTTAAGCAAAAGATGAGAGAATCGGCAGATATAATTTCACAGTTTTTCGAAAGAGATGTCGTCCAGGAAGGGGAGGAGTGGATAAAGTTGATTTCCTCCTGGGAGCGAATCGTCGGCACCGATCTTTCGGCCCATATCAAGATTAAGGATTTGAAAGGGGGTACTCTCCTTCTTTCTTGCGACCATCCCGGCTGGGCTCAAATCTTCTACATGAAGAAGGGGGCCATCATGAAAAAAATGCGCCGCCAATTTCCCGGGGTGACAATAAAGAGCTTTCGTGTATTATGTGATAACAAGAATATTAACCGGGAATTGGTGGAAAATGCCCGGGCTATAGAAGAGTTAAGAAAGGAACCGGAAGAGGAAAAACCGGCCGAACTGGACGATGAATTTGCGGGACTTTTAAAAAACTTGCGGAATTTGGGAGATTAATCCCCGAATTCACCGTTGACATAATCCCCTCAGGCCACTAAAATTACTTCGCTTTAATTGTCTATTAATTGAGTATAATTATAAATCAGGAGACTGACAGATGAAAAGAACATATCAGCCCAGTAAAACCAAAAGAAACAGACGTTGGGGTTTCAGAGCTAGAATGAAGACCAAAAGCGGTCGGGCTATTCTTTCCAGAAGAAGAAGAAAAGGTAGAAAAAAACTTTCCGTTTCTAATGAAAAGAAGCCTTACTAGGGAAGAGCGAATCGGAAGCGCTTCCGATTTCAAAAGGATTTTTGCGTCCGCTGCATCTCATTCGTGCAGGGGCGCAAAAATTTTTTTTACCCAAAACGAGAAGGGATATAACCGAATTGGCATAACATTGCGCCGTAAATACGGTAATGCGGTGGAAAGAAATTATGCCCGTAGAATCATGAAGGAAATCTACAGGAATAATAAGGATGCTATTAAGCAGGGTTTTGATATTATCCTTATTATGTACCCTGGAAAATACAGCTTCGGGGACAGGGAAGAGCAATTTATGCTCCTGTTGGGAAGGTCCGGTCTTGTTAAAGGGAATTAACACATTTTTAGGCAAAATATTTCGTTTGATTGTTTTGTTTTATAGAATATTCATATCTCCTTTATTTCCAAGGTCCTGCCGTTTCACGCCGACCTGTTCCGCCTACGCCGCCGAGGCCCTGCAAAAGCACGGCTTTGCCAAGGGTATGTACTTATCGATTAAAAGAATATTGCGTTGTCATCCCCGTAATCCCGGAGGTTACGATCCGGTTCCCTAATTGGGGTGACGTACAGGAGATAAAATGGATAAAAATGTCGTATTGGCAGTAATTTTAAGTTTTGCCGTCATAATGGGTTTTACCTTTATGCAGCAAAGAGTGTTTCCCCAGAATGAGACTACCCAGACCGAAGAAGTTGTGGAAAATCTGCCTCAGGAAGGAACTCCTGTAGAGGAAAATACCGTTCAGACCGATGCAAGCGGCGGAACAATGTCCGTTAACAGCGACTATAGTATTTTCCTGGCCGAGGGAGAAAGTCCTGCTACCGAACAGATCATCACCATGAATACAGACCTTTATGAGGTAAAATTCTCAACCAAAGGTGCTGTAGTAAGCTCTCTTACCTTGAATGATCATGCGGGTGACGACGGAACTCCTGTTAATATGGTATATCCTGTGGTGGAAGATCGGTCGGCCTTTGAAATATCCTTTGGAGAAAACTACTCCCGTCCTTTAACTGAGCCTTTTTACTTTGAAAAGGTAAGCGAATATGAGTATCACTTCTATCAGACCTTTGTTATGAACTACTCAGACGGAACCACAAGCGCTCCTTTTACCATTACCAAGCAGTTCCGCTTTGTTCCCGACGAATATATGATGGAACTCACCATTGAGATGGAAAACTCCGTAAACGAGTATATTCCTCTCAATTACGACGGAATCTCCTATACCCTAACTTACGGTCCCCAGATAGGTCCGGATTTTGAAAAGCTTGACGGCCGTTACTACTACCGTCAGTATCAGGTATACAAGGATGAAAAAGTGGAACTGCTTAACAGAAGTTCCAAAACAGACCAGTTTATTGAAGAGGATTACGTAAATTGGGCGGCTTTGAGCGGAAAGTACTTCTCTGTGGCTGCCATAACCGACTCTACCAAGTATAAAATCATCATGGATAACGAGCAAAGCGGAATGGACGATAAAACAGCATCCTACCTCTCTTTTGCCCGTCCTTCCATTGGAAGTTCCAAGAATAGCGATGTGTATCACTTCTATATTGGGCCTAAGGATAAGAAAATCCTTTCCCTCTATAATAATAGCATGGACAACAGCTTTAACTATTCCAATCTGGAACTGGATGAGCTGGCCCAGTCCAGCGGTATTCTGGCTCCCATTGAGTGGTTTCTCAAGTTGATTATCGAGCTGGTATACAAGGTAATTCCCAACTACGGTATTGCCATTATCATAATGACCCTTCTTATCAAGATCGCCCTTTTCCCCGTTACTCACAAGAGTTACGAGTCTACCGCCAAAATGCAGGAAATTCAGCCCATGGTTAAGGAACTGCAGGAGAAGTATAAGGATGATCCCCAGAAGTTGAATGTAGAAATGAGTAAGGTATACAAGGAACAGGGCGTAAATCCTGTTGGCGGATGTCTTCCCATGCTGCTTCAGATGCCTATTCTTTTTGCCGTATACGGTATGCTTAACAGATTCTTTGACCTGAGAGGCGCCGTATTTATTCCGGGATGGATTAATGACCTTTCTTCCCCCGAATCGGTATGGAACTTCGCTCCCGTATCTCTTCCTCTTAACCTGGGAAGCGATCTGCGGCTCCTCCCCATTATCTACGTAGCTACCCAGCTTCTTTCCATGCGCTTCGGCCAGAGTCAGAGTGCGGCCGGTCAGAGCGGTTCCCAGCAGAAGATGATGATGTACGGAATGCCGGCTATGTTCTTTTTCGTACTGTACAATGTACCCTCCGGTCTGCTTATTTACTGGATTACCATGAATGCGGTAACCACCTTGCAGCAGCAGTACATTACCCGGAAAAAGAAAATTCAGGACGGTTTAATTGAACCAAAGAGGAAGAAGGGCGGAAAATAAGAAATCGTGCCGGCCCACAGGGCCGGTTTCAGGAGATATACAATGATTAAGGAATTCGAAGGAAAGACCGAAAAGGATGCGATTCAAAAGGCCGTATCCGAACTCGGTCTCACACAGGATCAATTCGAAGTGGAGATCCTGTCAGCGGAAAAGTCCGGCTTCCTCTTTAAGAAGGGAGCAGTACGAATTCGAGCCCATTTTGACGACAGCCAGTTTACCTTTAAGGATGACCGTCCCGATCTTGAGCCCGAAAATGATGTGGAACAGAAGCTGATAGACTTTACGACCAATGTAATTAAAAATATGGGTTATGAAGCTGTTGTAACCTTAAAAGAACGTGAGCAGGAAAAGCTGATTTTTTCCATTGAATCGGAAAACTCGGCCATTATTATTGGCCGGAAGGGTAAGAATATCGATGCCCTCCAGTTGTTGGTAAATGTTTACGAAAGCCGGATTGCCGGTGGTAAGAGCCAAAAC
This sequence comes from Spirochaetales bacterium, assembly GCA_028533045.1. Lineage (GTDB taxonomy): Bacteria > Spirochaetota > Spirochaetia > DSM-2461 > DSM-2461 > SZUA-368. Next base: position 201,238 of record JAQQAP010000007.1, read on the forward strand.
AGAATAATCCTGGATGCGGAGAACTATCGCCGCCGTCGGGAAGAAAACCTTATTAAGGTTGCCGAAAAGACCGCCGAATCGGTGGTTAAATCTAAATCGTCCAAATTGTTGGAGCCCATGAATCCCTTTGAAAGAAGACTGATTCACACCACGCTTAACGATAGAAACGATGTTATGACCAAGAGTGAAGGAGACGGACTGTTTAAAAGAGTTCGGATTATTTACAAAGGTTCCCGCTAGAACGGGTTAAATGAAGAATAGGGGCTGGTCCGGTGGATCAGCCCTTTTTTTAGTTATAATAGATTGTTATATTGGTCTGCTTGTTGTACCTTTAAAGGACTGGAGGCATATATGTCTATTAATATTAAAGATGATATTAAACCTATTTCCTATATAAAAACTCATGCTGCGGATATGATGAAATATGTAAATGAAAGCAATAATTCCATTGTCATTACACAGCATGGAGAAGCAAAAGCTGTTCTGATGGATATAGAATCTTATAAAACTATGCAAGATGCCTTCAATTTGTTAAAAATCATTCGTCTTTCGGAAAAAGATGTTTCTGAAGGTAATTTTAAAGATTCGGAAGATGTCTTCAATGATATAGAGAATGAATGGCTAAAGTAATTTTTTCACCATCAGCGGAGGAAGATTTAATAGAAATCGTTAAATATTATCGGGAAATTGATTTGAACTTAGCCCGTAAAATCTTTAACTTAATTAAGAAAAAAGCCCAAAGTCTAAAAAATAACCCTAAGAGAGGTCGAATTGTTCCCGAGTTGGAGAAGCAAAATATTATAGACTATAGGGAATTAGTTGAAGGTAATTATAGGATTATTTATTCTGTTAAAGAATATATTATGATTCATACTATTGTTGATTCTAGAAGAAATCTTGAAGATATTCTAATTAAGAAACTTCATTCGGTAATTGAATAGGGGCTGGTCCGGTGGATCAGCCCTTTTTTTAGTTAAAGAAAACTTCCATATCTGAGGCAAGATAGGTTGTGCCGTCTATGGTGAAGGTACCGGTGAAAGTTGTTTCACGATCTTCCCCTGTAAAATCTGATACTTCTTTACAGTCGAAGGTAAATAGGCTTACTTCATCTATATCGGTAATAACAAAGTCACCCTTGTTTTCATATGTTTCAATACAGGCCCACTGTTCAGTCCCGTCGCTAACGCTGCCACTTACAAGATAGGAGGCTTCAATCATTTTTGAACCGGAATAACCTGTAATGGTACCGGTTGTATCCACATCCTCCAAATCTGTGAATGTGAAAGGGTAGGCACAGAAATTTACCTCTCCTTCTGTGGTTATGGTTTCATATTCACTGCTGTGGGCTACAAAAGTAATAATGCAGTCATAGTAGTCGTCTGTATGGGCTACAATACCGGAGTCGTTGGTTCTGGCCGTTTCTACATCGGGTACTAATGCTGAATTGCCTTCGAAATAGGTCATGTATTTTAGTTGAGTTAGAAGCTCAATTGCCGTATTGGCTATTTCGATTGTCATGGTCCCGTATTCTGTCTCTTCTGAGGGGGCTGAAGCATCCTCACAGGAAAAGAAAGTTAGCAGAAATAGGAATAATAGGGATATAATTTTTTTCATATTTTTTCCTTTTTATTAAAATACCGTCCCAAAAAGGACGGTATTTATTATTGGGATATAATCTCTACTTACTCGTAATCGGAGTAATTAGTAGTCATAAAATTAATGATATCGGAAAGACTGTAAATACTTCCATCTATAGTTATGCTGCCATCCATAAGAGATGTTGCATCATAGTCATCAGCATCAATATCTGCCACGTAGGCATCCAAGCTTACGCTAAAGGATATATTAGAAATACCGTCATAACCGCTAACTACAAAAGAACCGCTAATTGTTCCATCAACGTCCATGGATTCAACATAGGTCGTAGCATCTTCAGTGCTTTCATAAGTTCCATTGACAGTTACAGAACCACTAATGGATGCTGTTTGTTCAAGATCTGATTCATCTAAATATGTGAACTCAAGGCTAGTTATGGTTAAAGTAACATTTGCAGAAAGTGACATAGAAGTCTCGGAAGCAGAACCCGTAATTGTCCCTGTTAAACCAGTTGTACCATCAAAAGTTACATCAATTGTATCTGTTGCTTCATCAAGGTCATCTTCAATAGAGGACAATGTGCTGCTGAGAGTAGAAAAATCTTCAGAATAATAAACATACGTCCCGAAGATAATAACTTCCATTACCACTTCATCGGTTACTTCTGAATAATCAGTAGAACTTTCTTCCTCACAGGAAAAAAACATAAACGACATGGCCACAGCCAAAAACAAAACTAAAAATTTCTTCACACCTATTCTCCTTTGTGTATACTATGTGACTAATATACAACTAATAGGTGAAATAATCTATTCTAATTTTACAACTGCGAAATATATTCTTCCCTTTGGCTGCGGAGTTTTTCCTTTTTGGGAAGGGCGTTTTTGTGGCCGTCGTCGGTGACGCTTACGAAGGTGACCTTGGTGGCGAATACGAGGGATTCTCCCGCTTCGGGCTTATCGGGGCTTTCGGCATAGACGTCTACGGAGTAGGTGATGCTGCTGTTTCCTTGTTGGCAAGGGAGGACGTGGAAGCGCAGGATTGAGCCGTTGGGAACGGCCTTTTCGAAGCTGATTTTATCCATTCCCCGGGTTACCAGTTTGTAACCGGGGAAGTCTCTGGCGGCGGTGAGCCAGGCATGTTCGTCTACCCAGCTAAGCATTTGCCCGCCAAAGAGGTTGTTGTGTTGATTCAGGTGTTCGTAACGGACAAAGCAAAAGTTATTCATGTAGAAACGTTAGCACCGGAGAGATTCCTTGTCAATTGATTACATGTAGTCCAGAAAATCTTCTATGTCATAGAGGGTTCCGTCGAGGTAGAGCTCCATATCGGTACTGTCTTCGTCACATTCAATAGTAAGAAGAAGGTTTGTAAAGGAGGCATTTGTTAGGGAAGCGCTGATTATTTGGGTGCCGATTTGGGTGGAGTCGTCTTCGTTGAGCCAGGAAAGGTTTATTTCGATTAATCCGGTTAGGCTTAGTGTTTCTTCGTTGTAGATAAGGGATTCTTCGAGAATTCGTTCCAGGTCTACCGTAATTGTGGCCGGGTCGGTCTCTCCGTCATAATAGATGGTACCGCTGTAATAGCCGTCCTGGGCCTCTTCAAAACTTTCATCCTGACAGTTGTTTATGGCCTGATACTTGGCTTCCTGGTAATCGTCGTCTGAGGCCAGGGAGGTGTAGATTTCCAGTACCGGGTCTATTACGGCAGCGCCTTCCATTCCGAGCTCCTCATCCACTTCTGCATAGTCCGGTCCGAAGAGGTTACAGGAAAAGATGAGGAGAAAAGAAAGGGGTAATAGGTTAAATTTCTTATTCATCCTACAAGTATAGTTACAGAAATCGGGAATAAAAGGACTTTGATAGAAACTCTAAAAAGTTGTATTTCTCCTCACTTTTCTCCATATTTTGTTCAACTATCTACCATTTCATTAAGAAAATAGCTGTGAATCCCGTCAAAACCGGTTAATTCGGGGTGAAAACTGGCGGCGAGACAGTTTTTCTCTCTTAGAAGAATAGGGTTGTCCTCGTATTGGAGGAGAATTTTTACGTCGCTTCCTACTTTTTCCGGTTTTGGGGCCCGGATAAAAAGGCCGGAAAAATTTCGATTTTCCCAAGTAAGTTCCGTTTCAAAGCTCTCTTTTTGCCTGCCGTAAGCATTACGTATAACCGTATAATTCATGGCCCGGAGTGTTTTCTGGGAGCTGTTCTCTACGGATGAAGAGAGAAGTATCATTCCGGCGCAGGTTCCAAAGAGGGGAAATCCCTTCTCAATTTTCTCCTTTAAAGGATTCAGAAGTCCCGTTCTTTCCAGTAGGGAAGTTATTACGGTACTTTCCCCTCCGGGAATTATCAGGCAGTGGGAAGAATCCAAATCCTCTTTTGTTTTTACCAAAAGGGGTGAGTATCCCAGATTTTCCACTATCTTTTTATGGGCTTCGAAGCCTCCCTGCAGCGCTAATATTCCCGGTGATATCATTACCAGCCTCTCTTTGCCAATCGGCTTTCCTGCAGAAGTTCATCTATGGCAATACCGGTCATGGGTCCGCCCAGGTTTTTAGAGAGTTCCGCCAGTTTGTGAGGGTCTTTGTAGAAGATAACCGATTCCACTATGGCCCGGGCTCGTTTGGCGGGCTGTTCCGATTTAAAGATGCCCGAGCCCACAAAAACGGCTTCCGCTCCCAGTTCCATCATAAGGGCCGCATCGGCAGGGGTTGCCACGCCGCCGGCGGAGAAGTTGGGCACGGGGAGACGGCCAAGGAGGGCTACTTCCTTAACCAATTCGTAGGGAGCCCCCATGTCTCGGGCTTTGGACATGAGAGTTTCCGCAGGGAGGGCAGCTATGTGGGCAATATCTTCTTTGAGCTGACGCATGTGGCGTACCGCTTCCAGAATATCTCCCGTACCGGCTTCTCCCTTGGTGCGGATCATGGCGGCCCCTTCTCCAATACGGCGGAGGGCTTCGCCCAGATTACGACAGCCGCAAACGAAGGGTACGGAATAGTCGCTTTTGAGGATATGATATTGATCGTCGGCGGGAGTGAGGACTTCCGATTCGTCTATGAAGTCCACTCCCAGAGATTCGAGAATACGGGCTTCCGCCATATGGCCGATCCGGCATTTGGCCATAACGGGGATGGATACGCTCTGCTGTATCTCTTCTATCATGGCCGGGTCGGACATACGGGCCACCCCTCCGTCGGCGCGGATATCGGCGGGAACCCTCTCCAGGGCCATTACGGCGGCAGCTCCCGCATCTTCGGCAATTTTCGCCTGTTCTGCGGTTACCACGTCCATGATAACTCCGCCCTTTAGCATCTCTGCCAACCCAATTTTACTTTTCCATGTTGATGTCTGTTTGTCAGACCAGGTCTGTTCGCTCATTGCGTTCCTCCAGCCTTTGGTCAACTCAGAGTCAGGGCTGATTCAGCTTCCTGATTTCTTCCAGACCCAAAAGGACAAGTTCCGGTATGATTTGATCGAACAGATGAAATTTTTCGTAGAGCGAAGCGTATTGGCCTGTGGCTATTACGGTATATTTTTCTTCGGTAAAACACTCACGTCCCATGCGGGAGAGCAGCTCTTTGAGCATTCCCAGGGTACCGTAGAAAAGGCCCCCCTGAATTCCACTCACCGTGTCCCTTCCGCATACCTTTTTAACCGGTTTAATTTCTACCACCGGTAAGCGTGCCGTTTTGTCGGCGAGAGCTTCCATGGTAATGTTAAGGCCCGGTACGAGGCAGCCTCCCAGGTATTCCCTTTGCCCGCTAACGGCGCAAAGAGTGGTGGCTGTGCCAAAATCCACTATTACCAGATTTTCTCCGGGGCGGATATTTACCGCTCCGGCACCGTTGGCAATAAGGTCGGCACCCAATTCGCTGTGGTTGGTGTATTTTACTTTTAGTCCGCTTTTGACGCCGGCGCGCAGGGTAAGAGCTTCCTTATTAAAATAGTCTTGGGAGCACTGTTCTACGGGCCCGTTTAGTTCGGGAACGACAGAACAGAATACTACCGATTCTATTTCTTTGGGAGAAAGCTGTTTAGCCTGAAGCCACTGGATGAGAAACATACCCAAGTCGTCGGAAGTTAATCCGCGATCGGTGAGTTTGTGAAATTGGGCTACCACCTTTTCCTGGAGAATCACTCCTCCGAAAATCCGGGTGCTGCCTACGTCAAGTGTCAAAGTCATCAGTACCTGTCCTTCTGAATCAAGTCTGAATTGATAAAGATTTGTTTTGTTACCGGCCGCTACCGTCCCAACGGGATCGATTCGGCCTAAGCTATGTTACTACCGGGCCCAAGGTGTAGTCAACGGTTTCCCAGTTTATATTTATGTTTCTTGCTCTCGTACATAATCTTATCCGCCCGGGAGATGAATTCGTTAAGGGTTTCCCCTTGATTATCAAAGGCGGCACAACCCCAACAGAAGGTCCACTCCTCCCCCCGCCCGTGAATTTCCCGGCCCCGTTCAAAGAAGGTGTGGTAGATTTTTTCCACGATGGCCTCTGCCTCATTAAGGGGACATTCGGGGAAAATAATAAGGAATTCATCGCCACCGATGCGGGCGGCCGTATCGGAAGAGCGGATATTGTCCCTTATGGATTGGGAGGCTTCGCGAATAAGAGTGTCTCCCATATGATGGCCGTAGCTGTCGTTAAAGAATTTGAGGTTGTTCACATCTATAAAGGCTATGGACAGGTCCTGTGATGTCCGTTTAACCAGGGAGATGGTGTATTCCAGCCGGTTCATGGCTTCTCTCATGTTGTAAAGACCGGTTAGACCGTCTCTTTGGGCAAGTCTTTCCAGTTCGGCCAGATACCAGTGGTTCTTTTCGTGAGACCGGGCCAGAAGGGAGGCAAAAAGGACGAGAAGGGGAGAGATTATAATCAGGCTTATGGCTATGAGCTGTTTATAGGTTCTTTCGTTCCGGGCAATTTGTTCAGGGTCGGTATGGAGAACAAAGTACCATTTGTTATCCGAATGGCTCCCGTTTAGAGTGTCGTAGTAAAAGTAGCCCCTTTTACTTACTACTTCCCCGGATTTTTCCATAGCCTTCCATATTTGGGGATATTCTGTGGCAAAGGATTGGGATCCGTCAAAAAGAAAGGAAAAGGTTTTGCTGCTATCCTTATTATAGAGGTAATAGCCCTCTTCATTAATGAGGTAGAAGTGGTTAGATCTTTCGTCTACGTATTTACGTAATTTGTCCGTAAGAAACTGCCCTTTGTAGTTAAAAATACCTATGCCGGACACATTCCCATCTTCATCGAGTACTTTCCGGGCAAAACGGATGACCGGTTTATGGGGTGTTTCTATCTCTCCCATCTCCACATTAAGGTCAAAATGGCTCATATAGTACTGGCGGTCGTCTATTTCCATGGTGCGGGTAAAATAGTACTTGTCCGATTTATCCTGAAGCAGATTCTGTTCCACTAAGTGGTGATTCAGGTCTTCATCGTAATTAATGCGGATGACCTCTTTTCCCGTGGCATCGAGAAGCCTTATGTGATCATAGAATTCCTGGTAATTCAGCATGGAAAAAATCAGTCCGCTCACCATTTTCTCCGAATCGGGATTGTAGTGCTCTAAAACGTCTTGGGAAAAGGGGGATTCGCTAAGATAGAAAAGATCGTCTTGAACTTCCTTGAGGGAGTCTTCCGTTTCTTTAATAAGTACGTTTAGAAGGCCGTATTGATCCTGGTCGAAGTGTTCCATCATGGAGCGTTTGGCAAAAATATAAACCGCCCAGGCGGTAATGAAAAGTAAGGTAAGAAGGCAGGCGCTATAAAGAAGCGATCTGTTTGTAATTCTCTTTTCCAGTTCGGACTGTTCCACTTAATATTCTCCTGTAGATATTTTAGATAAAGCGGTGAATGAAAGCAAATCCGGAAGTGAATTGAGAAATAAAACAAATGTAATATATCAGAACTATGTTTTTTATTTGTTTTTTTTGTGAAGCATGATATATTGAAAAGGATAGTTAAAAAAATATATAAAAATTGGAGAATGATATGTTTAGATTCCGAATAGCATTATTTCTGCTTATAACCCCTTTTATAATAACGTCTTGCCCGGATAGTTTGGTGGGTTTGGGAGATTCGGTAGATCTTGATTCTCCGTCTATTTCCATAGGGGAATATGAAGACGGAACAGCCATAGAGAGCGGAGATTATGTAAGGGGTACGATTATCCTTAACGGGACAGTCAGTGATGATACGGGTATAGATAAGGTGGAATATTCTCTGGATGATGGAGAGACCTATTTATCCGCCGACGTAGGAAGCGACAGCCAAAACTGGAGCGGAACTATCGATACCACCGCCTATGAAGATGGGGAAAAGGAGATTATCCTTAAGGTTACTGATAAAACCGATAAAACCGACGAAACCCGTCTTCTTCTCTATTTTGACAATACCGAACCGATTGTGGTAGTCACCTATCCTTCCGGTTACGATTCCACCAGTTATACCGATGCTACCATCTCCATTAAGGGAGAAGCGTCCGACACTTACAGAGTCCGGGAAGTGACGGTTGATCTAGTTGGCGGATCGGGCACATTGAGCGATGTGGAAGGTACCAGCTCCTGGAGCTGTTCTTTTGAGAGTAACGGTACGGGGGCCTATATTTTCTCTGTTACCGCAGAAGATTACGCCGGTAACACCTCCACCCATTTTTACCATTATGACGATATCCTCGATGCCAACGATGACACTTCCATTACTACCGAAGATGTTTACATTGTGGAAAACGGTACTGATATGGATAATCTGACCACCGACGAATTAAGCGATCTTGAGCTGGAAAATATGACTCTGCTAATCAGTCTTGATGAAGATACGCCGGATATTACCATAAGCAACCCCGACCCGGATGCCACTACTTCGGACAATATTCTTTCCGGTACACCTAAGTTCATCGGTTCCGTAACCGATGACGACGGTGTGGATGTGGACAGCCTGGAAATCCGTTTTGACGGAGGAGACTGGGAACCGGTTACAGCGGACGGTTCGGGCTATTTTGTTACCTGGGAATACAGCGATGAAACCTATGACGAATCGGGGGACCACTACCTGCAATTCCGTGTAGACGATATTTACGGCGTTTCTGCCCTGTCCGACACGGTCTATTATCGCATTAATGTGGATGCGGCCAAGGTGGAACTGACTTCTCCCGCTATGGGCGATTACATGAGCACCTCCGATTTTACCATTAGCGGTACGGCGGAAGATACGGGCGGTGGGATTACGAACCTACAGATAAGCCTGGACGGCGGTTCTTCCTGGGCCGATGTGGATACGGATAGCTCTCTTCCCACGGAAACGACCGACTGGTCCTACGACGCGGTAGATGTGGATGACGGAACGATTTCTGTTAAAATGCGTGCGAGTGATGATAACGGGGGCTCCTGGTCTTATACCAACTCACAATTTACGGTGGACACCACGGCTCCCGTAGTCAGCTTTACTTCTCCCAGTGAAGAGAGCGAAGTCAACGGTGATGTGACTCTGCGGGGGACCTGTACGGATAACAACTCTCTGGCTTCGGTTCAGATTAAGATTGGGAATGATGACTGGATTGATATTGACGATGACGACCTGTACAGCTGGTCCTATGAATTCGATTCCAACCTCTACGAAAATGATACCCACGGGACGGAAACATACAGTGGCAGCGGCTCTTACCAGGTGAATTGTTACATTTTGGCTAAGGACAAGGCGGGAAATACCACCGAGACCGAAGCGGATGACTACTATATATATGTAAACAACGCCCTGGACAAACCGGTTGTTACCATTATTTCTCCCGATGAAGATGAGAGCGTGGGGGGGGTAACTACTGTTTCCGGTACTTCCTCCGATGATGATGGGGATGTGTATGCTGTTTATATGCAGATTGATGTGAACACGGCCGACGGGGACGATCCGGACTATGCCGATGTGGTGGAATTGGACCACGGTATAGATTTTGACGGGGACGGCACCCTGGAATCCACCATTGATGAAAGCGCCTGGTATGAGGTGGAAGGAACTACTCCCTGGAGTGTTACCCTTAACTCCTATAGTGATCTATACAGTACAGAAGACGGTCATACCGGCGATATTTATCTTAAGGTTTATGCCGTAGATAAAGACGGAGGAGACGACAGCGTATCAAGTGACGTATGTTCACTCCACTTTAGATTTGACGACTCCATTCCCCTTATCTCCGATCTGTCTCCTGAATCGGAATCCTATGTAAACGGAACTTTTACTATTACCGGGGACGTGAGTGACGAGACTCAGATTCAGGATCTCCAGGTCAGCTATGACGGGGGAAGTAATTACTACTACATAATTGAAGACGGTACGGTTCAGACCGGCTATTCCGAAGCGGGAACCTCAGTTACAACGGACTATGCCATTAATCTTTCTGTGAACACCACCGATATTCCCGATATTGGTTCTGTGACCAGCGACGATATTTCCATTCGCTTTAAGGTTACCGATGACACAAACTACCAGTCCCAGGAAAGTCTGGTTTATTATGTAGACAACATCTTGCCTACCAGCTGGATGACTCAGGATACGACGGATATCTATGGTACCGGCGACAATGCCACCTTCTACGGTTATGCCGATGACGACGGTACGGTGAGCGGAGTGGAAAAGGTGGTTCTTTACATTGAGCGGGACGACCTTTTTTACGATCAGAAAGACGGAAGCACCATGGATGTTACCTACGAGACTATCAATAGCAATTCCGTGGCTTATCCCGATGATGAGGATTACCTTATGGTGATTGATTCCACTGTGGAAACCCTCTCCGGCAGTAACTCTGACGGGGATAGCCTGGCAGAAGAGCTGAATATCGGAACTTATTACGAGTGGATCGCCCAGATTAATTCGGAAAACATTCCCGACGGAACAGCTACCTTGCACTATGTGGTTTTTGATAACGCGGGAAATCAAATACACAGCAGCCAGACTATTTTTGTGAAAAACGACAAGCCCTCCATTGATTCGGTGGACGTGGGCTACGACCTGGATAAGAACGGCACCGTGGAGGGGGGAGAAATCTTCACTTATACGGAGCAGTTTAAAGCGCGGAGCCTTCTGTATTTTAATGTGAACGCCACCGACGGGGGTACTCTCTCATACGCCATTTACAAAGGGACGGACACGACAGGAACGGAAATCCTCAGTACTTCCACCGGGACCATTGATATTTCCGACGAAATCGACGGAAGTCTGAATTATTATATATTGGTAACAGATGAGGACGGCATTACGGCGGAGCAGCTTATAGAAGTGGATATCGATAATGTTGATGAAGAAGATCCGGAAGTAACATTGGACAGCCTGACCCGGGACAGCGTGTCCGAGGGACATCTTGAACTGGAGGGAGAGAGCCTGTACGGCGGTACAGATGCCGATGTAAGCGGTACGATTATGTTTACCGGAACCGTTTATGATGAGCAAGGTATCGAAACATTTAATGTGCAGCTCGACGGCACCACCACAGAACTGGCTGCCTGGGACAGCGGTTACTTTGTGTCCCAGGATTCTAACTTTACCATTGACGATCAGACCTTTGACACCGGTACAGGCCACGAAATCAGCTGGACCTATACCTGGAATTCGGCGGAAGTGACCGGTGTGGCCGCAGAGGATGTGACAGTCCTATTCACCGCGTACGACTTTGCTCCCAATAATCATGAGCAGAGTACAACCTTTGACGTGGTACCCTATATTTCCGATATTGAAACCTCCCTCACATCCAGCTTTGATGAATATTTTACCCGCAGTGCTTTGGGAGAATACCCGGTAATGATAAACAGTTCCGATGGTGATTATGAATCAATTACCATAAATGGCTATAATTTGAATCCCATCAATACGGGCGATGCCGATAGTGATGTTCGCTTGAGTATTGATACGGATGCCTATGATTCGGGGAGTAAAGTAGGTGATGGACTGGCCTACACCGGTGATTCGGACAGCACTTACACCAGCATAACGGTGGATATGTATACCGCAGGAGGTTCAGATCTTACCGGAGGCGGTTATCTGACCGTTTTTACCAACGATATACCCTCTATAAACAATACCAATGATAACGGCAATATTGACGAAGGGGATCATATTAACCCTAATCTGGTGGATGACAGAAAACTGCAGGTATGGGATCTGAACCTGATTAAGGATGATTTTACCTATGCAGCCAACGCGGTATATCCCTCCATGTCTATGAACGGGGACACTCCAGAGTTTGCCTATCAGAATAATGCGAACGGTTGGGGAATCGCTTTACGGAATGACGGAAGCAGTGAGTACATGGTATATGAAAACTGGGACCTTTTTACCTTTAGCGCCTTTGACCATAACAGCAGCGGCGATTTTGTTGGTCTCTACGATATAAATGTGGTAAACGGAAACTACGGAGATTACAACTCGGGTAACTACGGGGGTATTCTCATGAATATCTTTGAAGAGGTGCCTGCAACATCCTGGAATTATTGGTCCTATCGGTTCAATGATAATCAGATTTGGCTGGAGAATTTAGTGGATGAAGATAGTGCCACTACTGCTGTTCTTGACAGATACAGCTATCCCGATGTAGTTGTGAAGGGGGATAGTTCCAATACGGATCTATTCTACTCCATATATGACGGTTTAAAGGATAAAATTATCTTCCGTCATTTCCAAGTAGGTTCCGACAGCTCTATTGCGACTAGCTCCGGCGGCTCTATCAATGATACCAATTCGGTTTACGTTAGTATCGACCAGTATGTAACGGATGGATCGTTTCCCGACTATGATGGCGGTGATAAACGTTTTATAAGTAGCAATATTGCCGGTCAAACCCCCGACGGCCGCCACGAAGTGGAGACGGTCAATACCGGTGAATTTACTGCGGTGGCCGCCACCGACGATGCATCTACCGCCGTACTGGCCTGGTATGACGCCTCCGGTACGGGTAAAATTCGCCTTAAATACAATAATGATCCCGACGATGACTCCAGCTGGGAAACGATAGATACGGACGACTTGATAGCTTCCGGAACGGGGGGGGAATATGTGGATATGCAAATCGATTCAAGCGACAACATTCACCTGGCCTACTATGATAACAATAATGGAGACCTTCACTACATATACATTCCGGTGACCAGTTTTTCAACAGGAAGTTTTGGTACCATAGAAGATGTTATTGTGGACAGTTACTTTGACGTGGGCGAGCGTCTTACTCTGGAACTGGACAGCAATGACTTGCCCGTAATTGGCTATAAGGGTGTTAACCGATCCGGTAAGATGGCCCGCCTTGTGGGAAGTCCCGGAGACGCCGGTGTTGTGGATGATGAATATACGGGTAACTGGGAAATATCCATACTCCCCACAACAATAACGAATTCCGATTCCAATCGTTTTTGCATAGGGGTGGATTCAAATGACCTTCCCGTCGTGGGCTACACCAATGACGGTATTGAGTACATTCGATTGCTTGACGACTTGGCCGATTAAAGGAATAACAATGAGAAAGATTAAACTGATTATACTTACAGCCCTTCTTTGCCCGGTTCTCTGGGCTATGGGCCGTGACGATACGGCCTATGATAGGGCCGAAGGAGTGGAGTCCTGGTCCTACGAGTACGACCTGCAGGGCCGGGAAGAGGGAAAGTACAACGTTATTGTAAAAGGTGTGGACAAGGCGGGGAATGTGACCCAGGCCGGTCCCTACAATATTATGATAGACGGCGATTCGGACCTGCCCCGGGTGGCGGTCGTAAGTCCCGGCGAGGGATCTCTCATTAAGGATAACCTGAATATCGTGGGGTCCGCCGCAGATGATGACGGGGTAGCCTATGTGGAAATAAGTATGGACGGAGGCGCCTGGGCCCGCTGTGAGGGGAAGGACTTCTGGAGTTATTATGTCTCCCGGGACGATTTGAAAGACGGTTCCCATGATTTTAAGGTGCGGGCCACCGATATAAACGGCTTAACCGGATCGGAGCAGGCGCTGAAATTCGACATGGATAAGGACATACCTCAAATAATCATTTCTTCCCATGAAAAGGGCGCCTATCTGAGCGATACGGTGGACCTGATGGGGACAGTTCAGGATACAAGCGGGCTGAACGACCTGTGGATAACCCACCGGGAGACGGATGAGACGGAAAGGATTAAGCTCAAATATGACAAGGACAGCGGCCTTTACCACTTTACTTACAAAATAAATACGAAGGACCTGGAAGAAGGGGTTCACAATCTTATGCTCTCCTGTACGGATATTTCCGGTTCACGGGGAGAGGAAAACTTCCTGTTCTACGCGGACAACACCCCGCCGGACATCACCATTCTGACTCCCAAGGAGGGTTCGGAAGTGAACGGCAAGCTTATATTGAGCGGTTATGCCGGTGATGCGGTGGGTGTTAAGCGGATTTTTTGCCGGATTGACGAGGAGGAGCTGGAGGCCGATGTGATTCCGGGAAGCTCCTTCTGGTACCTGGAACTGAACCTTGCCGAGAGGGACTTTGGTAACCATAACGTGGAGATCGTGGCCGAAGATAACAAAGGCAATTTCTCCATAGAAAAACTGAAATTCGAAAACAGCGAAGAGAGCGATTTACCAAAATTAAGCCTTTTTGGCACGTCCCTTACGGGCACCCTGGAGAAAACGGTCCAGATTGGACTTATGGCCCGGGATGACGACGGAATTCAAGCCATTGAGTACGCCCTGGACGAGGAAGCCTTTAAGACAAAAGAGCTAAGCGAGGGATTTGTCCTCTCTTTGAGTGATCTTAGTCCGGGAAAGCATACCCTAAACGCCCGGGCTATAGATATGAATAACCTGGCCGGGGAGACCGAATCCCTTAGCTTTATCGTACCCAAGCCGTCGGAAAGAGCGCCTCTATCTGCGGTAAGCGACCCGATTTTTGACGGAGAAAGTGATATAACCTACCTGGAGGAGGGGCTTAGCCTGACGGGAAAGGCCCCGGGTAGGGGAATTACCCTGGAATATGCCCTTTTGGGAGTAGATAAGGTAGTGTATAAGAGCCTGAATAGGAGCGGGGACGGGAGTTTTACCATAACTATTCCCTCCGACATGGCCGACGGGCAGTACGCCCTCTCTGTGCGGGCCCTTTCGAGCGAAGGAAACCGGGCGGAAAACCTGATTTTGATCTCTCGGGACGAAAAGGCCCCTGAATTGACCCTTTTGGCTCCTTTAGCCGAAGAAGCTCTTAACGGGAAAATCGTCCTGGCCGGTCTGGCCCATGATCTACAGGATAGGCCGACTGTGGAGCTGAGTGATGACGGCGAAACATTTGTGCCTCTGGAAGGGGGCCGGTCCTTCTATAGGATTCTTGATTTAAACAGCTACGAAGAGACTCCCGAATTCACCTTAAGGCTAACCGACAAGCGAGGGCATAGTCAGCTTATACCCGTTCCTGTGACAGTGGAAAAGGAGTCGGATTATCCTAGTTTAAGCCTCCATTACCCCCTGGAAGACTCCCTGGTTACCGGGCCTGTTAAACTGACCGGTACTGCCACGGACGACGACGGGATTGGCTCCTTTTCCTACAAGGTGGGCGAGGGGGAATGGGTGGAAGCCCCCGGGGGACACGCTTTTTCCCTACCCTTTGACCCGGCGGGATCTCCGGACGGGGATTTTACGGTATTTGTAAAGTGTGCCGATGTGAACGGCCTGGAAAGCGAAGTTATTGAGAGGACCTTCCCGGTGAGCCGCAAGGCGCCGGAGATTAATCTAACCGCCCCCGTTCCCAGTGATTTTCTCCAGGGAAGCTTTGTTATGAGCGGGACCGCCCGTGATGATAACGGTATTGAGGCGGTTTATGTCTCTACGGATAACGGGTTTAGTTATAACCGGGTGCAGGGCGAAGAAGAGTGGAGTTATGACCTGGATACGGCGGTTTTGACCGACGGAACCTTCCCCGTTTTCATAAAAGCGGTGGACCGGTCCGGTATGGAATCGTACTTCACGAGTTTGATAAATGTGGATAACCGGGCGCCGGAAATCAAATTGGATTACCCCCAGTCGAATGAAAAGATTTTGGGAGCCATAGATATTAAGGGTGTGGTAACGGACCTGAATGACCTGGCCGAAGTGCAGTATACTTTAACAGCCAGGGGAAATGGTGATGTTACATCCGAAGAAGGCATAGAAGAAGAGCTAAGTGGCTCACTTTTGGATAGGGAAGGGTCTTCTCTTATTATGAACAGAAGCCTGGATTTAGCGGGCCGGAACCCCGGCTGGTATGCCTTTAGTTTGACCGCTGTGGATAAAGCGGGAAATCGGAGCCGGGTGAGCCGGGACGTGTACGTGAATGAAACGAGCGGGGATGCCGGTGTCGCCCTTCTTTACCCCCTGGACGGGGCCTCCCGGAAGGGTTTTGTTAATGTGGAAGGAAGGGTTTACAACGTGGAAAAGAACCTGCCCGTACAAATTATTCTGGACGGTAAAATGTTTGCCATGGCTCTCCCTGACGACAAGGGCTTTTTCTTCTGTACCTTTGAAGAGGGAGTCTTGAATGAAGGAATTCATACCCTTAAGGCTCTGTACGGTTCTTATGTGACCGAAGAGCGGGTTTTCAATTTTAGCAGCGAGGGCCCCTGGATTAGCTTTGAGGGATACAAGACCGGGGATTATCTGACGGAAAGAACTTTCATTACGGGACGGACCGGGTATGTGGATTCGGCCGTTGCCAAAGCTCTGGCAATGGACAAGAAAGAGCGGGAGAATAAGGATATTGCCTATCCCATTCTGGAAAGGATTGAATATAGCTTTGACAAGGGGCGGACTTTTTCCGTTCTTCCCGGGAATAAGGTAAGCCGGAAAAAGGGTGAAGAGAGCGCCTCCTGGAAGGTTCGTATAGAAACGGAATTGTATCCCGACGGGGATTTGCCCATCATAGCCAAGGCCTACTATGATGACGGCAGCCAGGTAGTGGAAGAAATCCTCCTGCGGGTGGATAAAAAAGCTCCCCAGGTAACCATAGATACTCCTTCCGAAGGGGAAGGTTTTAACGATAAACTGATTATTAGTGGTAGTTCGGAAGACGGTAACGGCATGGACGAAGTGACTCTGCTTCTGCGGGAAGGGGACAAGAGCGGTTATGAACTGCCCTCCTTTGTTCAGGGCCTCTATCTGGATTTCCATGCTCTGGGGGCGACCTACGGTGATGTGGGGGCCGGTTTAACCTTCTTTGATGATAATGTAAAGCTCCAGGGGCAGGCAGGAGTGGCCCCGTCCGGACGATTTTCAGGGCTGGTAATAGGGGGCAAGTTGCTGGCCAATGTGGCCAACATTCCCTACAGCTATTTTCTGGGGCCGGACTGGTCTGATTTTTCCACCTCTTTGGCCCTGGGGGCCAACTTTTCCTACTTTACCATGTCCGGCGATGAGTTAAGCTTTTCCGGCGACGGGGTAATGTTGGGCTCCATATTGGGACAGTGGGAGATTATTAAGTTTGAGACGGAGAACTGGTCCGCCTTGAATGATTTTTCCCTTTATGCGGAAGGAAGCCTGTGGTTTATTTCGTCCGATGTGGAAGCGGGGACGGTGGCTCGGTTTAGTTTAGGTGCCCGGCTAGGCGTCTTTTGACGCCTAGCCGGCGGTAGGATCTACTCGTTTTGTAGGGTCTCTGTGATTTTGAATGTATTTACTATATAATTGGAATAGAGGAAGATATGGAAAATACTGATCAGAGTAATATCAGAGAAGGCTGGGAAGAAGCATTTAAAGAGATGCACAATGCCGGTGAGGATAAATTGATTTTAAATGATCTTGAAGAAGGCGATTTTGAGTGGGAATGATAGATTAAGCTTCTTTAGCCAATGGCTGCGCGGCGGCGGAAGTGTTTTCTTTCTGTTTGGCCTGTAGCGGGGGAAAGTTTGTAGAGCTGAGAGTAGCGGGGGTACTGGAAGTAGCCCTGGATGCGGCCCCAACCCTGTAGGATGTGGCTCCAGGCTCTTCTGGGCTGTAGTTTAAGTAAGAGAAAGGCTCCCTTGGCAAAGTGGATAGATGAGTAAAAGGCCAGGTCGGACAGGGTATATTCGTTTTTACGGAGTATGTAGCCAAATCCCAGGCCGTAGCCGTGGCGGCGGTTTCTTTCTTTTTTATCGTAGCTACCGTCAAAGGCTTCGTGGAATACGTTAACATCGGCATCGTAGAGTACGGGAGAGCCGAGTTCGCATATGCGCAGTACCAGGTCCGTTTCTTCACCGGAGATAAAGCGGGGGGCACCCAGTCCAATGGCTTCGTCAAAGTTGCCCACATAGTTAACGGGGGCTTTTTTTAGGAAGATTCCGGAGGAGTTTGTGGTCATCCAGGCGTTATCCCGGGTTATTTGTACACACTGTTTTTTAAGCATAAAACCGCCGGCAGAATAGTCGCCGGAAGGGTCCGTTACCAGGCCGGTCACACCCTGTAGGGTGGGCATTTCGTCAAAATGGGCCTTTACTTTTTTCAGGGTATTCTTCTGGTACCAACAGTCGTCATCGGGGAAAGCAATGACCTGGCCGGAGGCGTTTTTTAAACCGTAGTTGCGCGCGGCGGAAAGGCCCATGCTGTGTCTTACGTGAAGATAGGTAAGATTGTAGCTGGATAGCTGACTTTGGAGCTGCTTTTTAAGGCGGCTGTGGGAGTTCTGGTCTACAATGATAATCTCAAAATCCTTGAAGCTTTGTTCCTTGAGGGATTTAATGAGATTAAGGTGGTGTTCTGTACGATTTATAGTTGCTACAATTAATGAAAAATAGGGCAAAACCTTTACTCCCGGCACAATGTCTTTCAAGTCTAGTTCATAGAAATTAAATTTGAAAGTATTTTAGAAGAAAAATGTGACGGATATGTGAAATAATTGGTATTTTCTTCAAACAAACCACAAATTCGGTTCGTGGTTCGGGAAAAGGGTTAGGATTTATTATATTCAAACCAACCGCGAATGCGGCCCCAGGCCTGGGCGAAGTGAAAGAGGGCCCTTCTGGGGTGGAGGGTGAGGAGCATGTAGCTGCCTTTGGCCCAGTGCATGGCGGAGTAGAAGCTGAGTCCCAGGATGGTGTAGCCGTTTTTGCGGAGGACGTAGCCCATTCCCAAGCCGTATCCGTAACCCCGCTGTCGTTCTTTTTCGTCGTACTTGCCCCGGTATTTTTTATGATAGACCTGGATATTGGAGAAATAGCGGACTTTGTGACCCATAATATGGATACGAAGGACTAAGTCGGTCTCCTCTCCGGAGATGTAGCGTTCCGTTCCCAGGCCGATGTTTTCATCAAAATCGCCTACCTCTTCTAAGACATCTTTTTTTATGAAGATGGCCGAAGAGTTGGAGGTGAACCAGGCGTTACGGTGGGAGACATTGACACGCCTGCTTTTATACATATAGCCGCCGGCGGAGTAGCTGCCGTCTACGTCGGTAACGAGGCCGGTGATACATTCCAGCTCGGGCTGACCCTTGAAGTATTTGAAGACGCTTACCAGGGTATCCGGGCGGTACCAGCAGTCGTCGTCGGGGAAGGCGACCACTTCTCCCGTAGCATGGGTGAGCCCCAGATTACGGGCGGCGGAAAGTCCCAGGCTCTCTTTAACGTGAAGATAGGTCAGTTTTAACCCTTTTAGCTCTTCTGAGAGAGCTTTTTTTAGTTCGTCATGGGGGTTCTGGTCGACTATAATAATCTCAAAATCGGAATATCTTTGCTCTTTGAGGGATTTGAGGAGGCTCAGATGGGGCTCCATCCGGTTAATTGTAGCTATAATAAGCGAAAAGTAGGGCAAAGCAGTCGGTCTCCGTATAACATTATAAGTGTAACACGGGAAGGGATGATTGGGAAGCTTAAATAGGGGTTTATAATGTGTCTATTTCTTGTGGGGTGAGGCCGGTAACATTTGAAATAACTTTGGGACTTATTTTTTCTTTGAGCATCATTTGGGCTATTGCATGCTTTTCTGCGTCTCGGCCTTCCTGACGGCCCTCTTCCCGGCCTTCTTCCCGGCCCTCCTGAAGACCTTCTTCCCTGCCTTCTTCCCGCCCTTCAATCAACCCCTTTTCGCGTCCGAGTTTTTCGGCTGTGGCCATTCGGGAATTGTAGTCTTTTCTCCATTTTTCCCGGGCTTCTATGGCATCCATGAGAGCATCGTCGGCAGTGAAGCGCTTATATTCTTCATGGGCCTTTTTAAAGTTTTTATCTTTTTTTAACAGTACGGGCATATTTGTCTCCTCTATGTTTCCTTCGTTCTTAAAATAGTAACACCAACCTAATAGTTGGTCCGTTACATCGTCATTTTTAAGGTTTTTTAGTTTTGATAGCTCTACAAAGTGGATTTGCAGATGCTCTGAAAGAATATATTCGGCTTGGTTTTTTTCGGTGATTTGGAAACAGGTATGGAAATCTTCCAATTCGGGAAAGATAAGAAAGTCCAGAAGGTTAATGCAGACCGTAGGCTCTAGTTCACCGTAGATTTCTCCTTCATTAAGCTGCTTTTGGTAATTGAGGGCCCAGTAATACAGGCTCCGTTCGGCAAAGGACTCTTCTTTTGAGACTTGGACTTCCACATTAATAATCCGTCCGCTGGAGTCTTTGGCTTTAACATCGAGAATACTTTCTTTATCCAAGGGACTTGATTTGATATTAAAGGGGTTTTGAATTTCCAGTTCTTCCACATGGGGAAAGCCCTTTTCTTCAAAAACGGCGTTAATGAAGTCTTTAAGGAGGTCTTTGTTGCTTTCCGATCCCAAAAGGTATCTTATGAAGATATCCGATAAAGGGTTAAGTGCTCGTGCCATCATCTTAATTATATCTTTTTTTTGTTTCATATAACATGGGGCGGGGGAAAAGTTTGAAATTGGCTCGTATTTATAAAAAGATATGTGAAGCTTAGATAGGGGGGTATATGGAAATAGTTTGATTTATGACAGTAGATGATGCTATCATAATGTAGTGAGGATTACAGTCGATACCAATATTATTTTTCAGGCTCTTTATAGTTCATCGGGAGCTTCACATCAAATTTTAAAACTCATTAGAGAAGGTGAACTTGAGTTGGTTCTTTCTATACCGGTTAATGAAGAGTACTGTGATGTATTAAGACGGGAAGGGTCCAGGTCCTTCCTTAATCTTTCATTGGATGAGATAAATGCTGTTTTAGAATTTATTGCCATGGTAGGTGAGCCATATCATATTGATTATCTCTGGCGTCCTAATCTAAGGGATGAAAAAGATAATATCTTTGTAGAATTGGCATTTAACAGTGGCAGCGAGTATTTAATAACACGCAATATTAAAGATTTTGTCAGAGATAATGAGCTAATAATTGATTCATTTGATGTAATTGCACCTAATGATTTTCTATCATTGTGGAGGAATAATTATGAAAAAAAGTAATGTTATGACGATTAGAGTACCGGAAGAATTAAAAGAGCGAATAGAGAAATTTTCCGCTCTGCAAGGTGTTTCTATTAATCAGTTTGCCCTTTATACCTTTACAAAGGAATTAGCTGAGTTAGAGACGCGATCCTTTTTTAGGCAACAGCTTAAGAGTAATAAAAAGGATATTCTTAAGCGCTTTGATGCGGTTTTTAATGATGTTCCAGAGCGAGACGTTCCCGAGTGGGATAGGATTAAATAGGGGTTTATAATGTGTCTATTTTTTCTTGACTTGCATGGGGCTCTCATTTAAGCTACGATTATTGAATTGGTAAATAAGGATTGATTTTGTTACAAAAAGCTATAAAAGCCTCCCTCATCGCAGGGCAGGAAATTTTGAATGTCTACAATTCCTCCGACTTTGGAGTAGAAACCAAAGAAGACAATTCCCCTCTCACAAGGGCTGACAAAGCCGCTCACGATGCCATTGTGGCCCAACTTGAAGATACGGGACTTCCCATCTTTTCCGAAGAAGGCGGCAAGATCCCCTTTGAAGAAAGAAAAGATTGGGGACCTTACTGGCTTGTGGACCCTTTGGACGGCACCAAGGAATTTATTAAACGAAACGGGGATTTTACCGTAAATATTGCCCTTATTGAGTCGGGCAAGCCGATTATGGGTATCGTTTATGTTCCTGTGACCGATACTCTCTATTTTGCCGAAGAGGGCAAAGGCGCCTGGCTCCGCGAAAAGGCCGGCGAAGGCGACCGGGGGCAGGATAAAAAACTGGAAGCCCATGCCCCCAAGGATAAAAAAATAAGCATTGTTGCCAGCCGTTCCCATCTAAACGAAGATACGGCTGCTTTCATTAAGCGAATGGAAGACAAGGGCTACATTGTGGAAACCACCAGCCGGGGCAGTTCTCTTAAACTATGCCAGGTGGCGGAAGGTAAGGCCCAGCTTTACCCTCGATTAGGTCCCACCATGGAATGGGACACCGCCGCTGCCCATGGGGTGTGCCGGGAAGCGGGTGCAGCGGTTATTGATTTTGAAACAAAAGAAGAGATGAAATACAACAGGGAAAACCTATTAAATAATTACTTTCTGGTATATCCCAAGGATTGGAACGAGAATTTTTATGAATGATTACAGAATGAACCATCTTAAACAGTTGGAGTCGGAGGCTATTTACATACTCCGTGAAGTAGCCGCCCAATTTGAACGGCCTGTCATGCTTTTTTCCGGCGGAAAAGACAGCATTTGCATGGCCCATATTGCCCGAAAAGCTTTTTATCCCGGAAAGATACCCTTCCCCCTTATGCACGTGGATACGGGGCATAACTTTGATGAGACCATCGAGTTTCGCGATAGTTTTGTAGAAGAGATCGGGGCTAAGCTGATTGTAAGAAAGGTGGAAGATTCCATCGCCGAAGGGCGGGTGGCGGAAGAGAAGGGCCACAATCCCAGTCGGAACGGTCTTCAGACCGTTACACTGTTGGATGGAATTAAGGAATTTCAGTTTGACTGCGCTCTGGGCGGTGCCCGACGGGATGAAGAAAAGGCCCGGGCCAAGGAGCGATTTTTTAGCTATCGTAACAGTTTTGGTCAGTGGGACCCCAAGAACCAGCGTCCCGAACTCTGGAACATCTTTAACGGAAAGAAGCAGATGGGCGACCACTTTCGAGTCTTCCCCATTAGTAACTGGACCGAACTGGATGTATGGCAGTACATAGACCTGGAGAACATCCCCATGCCCAGCCTCTACTTTAGCCATAAGCGGGATATGATCGTAAGAAACGGCGTGCTTCTGGCCCATGGCGAGCACGTAACGCCTAACCCCGAGACGGATGAAAAGATTGAAGAAAGAACCGTACGGTTCCGTACCATTGGGGATATGACATGTACCGGAGCTGTTGAGTCCCATGCGGACAACTTAAAAGATATTATTAACGAAGTCGCCTCTACGAGAACAACGGAGCGGGGCGGACGGGCCGACGACAAACGAGCGGAAACGGCCATGGAAGACCGTAAGAAGCAGGGTTATTTCTAAGGAGCGGCAGGAATGAGTACAGCAGAATTTAACACAGAAGAATACTTGAATATGGAGCTCCTCCGTTTTACCACAGCGGGGAGCGTAGACGACGGGAAAAGTACCCTTATTGGCCGCCTTCTTTACGATAGCAAGGCCATTTTTCAGGATCAGATGGAGCAGCTGGAAAACACCAGTAAGCTAAGAGGGGAGGATCAAGTCGATTTAGCCCTTTTGACTGATGGCCTCAGGGCGGAACGAGAGCAAGGCATCACCATCGATGTGGCCTATCGCTACTTCTCCACCCCCAAGCGAAAGTTTATCATAGCCGACACTCCGGGACACGAGCAGTATACACGAAACATGGTAACCGGAGCCTCTACGGCAGACTTGGCTATCATTCTCATTGACGCGAGAAACGGGGTGCTTACCCAGTCCCGCCGCCACGGTTTTATATCTTCCCTTTTGGGCATTCCTCACCTTGTGGTGGCCGTTAACAAAATGGATGTGGTTGATTGGGATCAGGACGTCTTTAATAAAATTGTAGAAGAGTATACGGATTTCTCCAAGAAACTGAATATTCATGATATCACCTTTATCCCTATCTCCGCTCTTACTGGAGACAACGTGGTAAATCCCAGCGAGAATATGCCCTGGTACGACGGTCCCACCGTTATGCATCAGCTGGAAAATGTGACCATCTCGGCGGACCGGAATCTCATAGACTTTAGAATGCCCGTCCAGTATGTTGTGCGACCCCATCAGGATTTTAGAGGCTTTGCCGGGCGTATTTCTTCCGGTGTGGTAAGAAAGGGCGATGAAATAGTCGCGTTGCCCTCTCTTAAGGAGTCCACCGTTAAGGATATCGTTTTTCATAACGAAGAGAAGGAAGAGGCCTTTGAAGGGGAATCGATCGTTCTCCAGCTGGAAGATGAAATCGACATTAGCCGGGGAGATATGATTGTCAAAAAAGGCAATCAGCCGGAAGTAATTAACTCCTTTGAAGCTACCATCTGTTGGATGGACGATGCCAAAGGACTCAATACCAAAACGCACTATATCTTGCGCCATACCTCAAACGAGACCTTGACCTATATCAAAGAACTTCGTTACCAGATAGATGTAAACACCCTTCATAGAAAGGAAGATGTGGACACCCTAAAGCTGAATGAAATTGGGCGGCTTGTTTTTGAAACAGCCCAGCCTATTATGATGGACCCCTATGTTAAGAATCGTGAGACGGGAAGCTTTGTTCTTATCGACCCCAATACCTTCCAGACTGCAGCGGCTGGTATGATTGTACGAAGCAAAGGTAAGGATGATAGCCGGGACATTTTTCATAAACAGGTCTCTTCCAATGTACGTTATGAAAACCGATTCATAGACCGGGAAATGCGGGAGCAGAGAAACGGCTATAAGGCCCAGGTCCTTTGGTTTACCGGTCTTTCCGCTTCCGGTAAGTCTACCGTTGCCAAGGCTTTGGAAAAGAAGCTCTTTGATGAGGGTAAGCATGTTTATCTGCTGGACGGGGATAATATCCGCCATGGACTGAACGGAGACTTGGGATTTTCCGAAGCTGACAGGACAGAGAATATCCGTCGAATCGGTCATGTGGCTCGTGTGCTCTTTGACGCGGGAGCCATTGTCCTTTGTACTTTTATTAGCCCCAAGCAGGAAATGCGGGATTTTGTCCGAAGTTTGCTGCCGGAAGGTGCCTTTAAGGAGATATTCGTGCACTGTGATATTGAAGAGTGTAAGAAGCGCGATCCCAAGGGGTTGTACAAGAAAGCTATGGCCGGGGAGATACGTAACTTTACCGGGATTGATCAGGACTATGAAGTGCCGGTTAAGCCGGAAGTTGTGATTGATACGATGAAGCTTTCTGTTGATGAATTGGTTGACTTTTTGAGAAAAAGAATTGATGAATAGCCCTTTAATTACAATTATTACAGCCACTTATAATTGTCTTGATACTTTAAAAAAGTGTTCTGAGAGTATATTAGAACAGGAATTCAAAGATTTTGAACATGTTATAATTGATGGTGGCAGTAATGATGGAACCGCTGATTTCATTAAAAGTTTAGAAGAGAGAGATTATCCTCTTGGTTATTGGATTTCCGAAAAAGATAATGGTATTTATGATGCTTTCAATAAGGGAGTTAAAAAAGCCAAAGGTAAGTGGATTTACTTTCTGGGGGCTGACGACTTTCTTTATGATAGGGAAACTCTAAAAAAAACTTCACAGGAACTAATGAATACGGCTGATAATATTCCTCTAGTATATGGAATGGTCGATTGTGTTGATTCTTTTGGCTATACAGTTAAGGTCTATGGACTTCCCTGGAAGGACGCTGTATGGGAAACTCTTAATGGCGGGGCATCGGGCTACTCTGTACCGCATCAGGGGGCATTCCAACGAAAAACCGCATTTGATGAAGTCGGTTTGTTTGACACATCATTTAAAATCGCCGGCGATATGGATATGCTTTATAGGGTATACAATCAGTATTCCTTTAAAGGGAAATTTATTCCTTTCTTTATTGCAAAAATGGTTATGGGGGGATTATCCGAATCTCATCATAGTGCGACAAAAAGTTTTAAAGAGATGAATAGGGTTTACCGAAAAAACAAAATACCTACGGATCCTCATATTTTAAAAATGATTTCTCGAAGAAATCTATTTCATGCTTTTTTAGTTCGTAATCCTGGAATTATGAAAATAATGGAAAAAACAGGGATCATGAATTTCGCCGGGGATATATATCGACTTGTAAAAAATCGTAAAAATGTAATTAATGACGAAATAGAAATTAATGAGGGTGCGATAGTTCATTATAATACGACTGCAGATTTTGGAGGTGCAGCTGTAGCTGCTAATAGATTATTTAACAATCTATATTTAGAAAAAGAAGATTCCCGTTTTGTTTCTGTACGATCCTCTGGAATAATGTCTGATGGTTATATTTTTCCTAAAACGAAACGAGAAAAGAAGACCATAGAAAGAGATTATCGAAAATCAGAAAGGCCTTTAAGGCACTACAAGCGAAGGACAGGCTTTTTCAGCTGTCAAAGTAGTGGGAGTGATTGGTTTCATAAAATCGACACTTCAAAAGCAGCTATACATCATTTTCATTGGATCGCCGGGGGGTTTATTGATATTCCCTGGATTGGAAAACAGGAGAAACCAATAGTATGGACCCTGCATGATATGTGGCCCTTTACCGGAGGATGTCACTATTCCGGTGGTTGTCGTGAATTTGAAGAAACGTGTGGCAGCTGTCCCATTTTAAATTCGAATAAGGATAAAGATTATAGCCGCATATTGTGGGAAAAAAAGCTTAAAGCTTATAACAGCTCAAATATTACAGTTGTAAGTCCCAGTAATTGGCTTGCTGAAGAAGCAAAGAAGAGTTCTTTATTCAAAAATCATGATATTCGTGTGATTCCCAATGGTATTGACCTGGAAAAAGTCTTTCCCATTGATAAGAACGAGGCTAAAAAATCTCTGGGTATTCCGGTTGATAAAAAAGTACTATTATTTGGTGCGGTAAATTCAACTTCAGAAAGAAGAAAGGGTGTAGATCATCTTCATAGCTATTTACTTCAAGAAGACAGGGATGATTTGTTCTTGCTTGTTTTTGGTGGCAGTTTGACAGAGAAACAACAGGATCTTTATTCTATTCCTTCTTTGTCTCTTGGTCATATTAATGGAATAGAAGGTTTGAAAATCGCCTATTCTGCTGCAGATGTATTCATTGCTCCCAGCCAGGAAGAAAATCTGGCAAATACAGTTATGGAAGCGTTAGCTTGCGGAACACCGGTTGTGGCTTTTGATATTGGTGGTATGCCCGATTATATTGGAGACGGATATAATGGAAGATTAGTAGAACCTTTTCATATTGGAAAAATGAAAGAGGCTATACATTCTATACTCGATGATAAGAGTGTCGAGTGGAGTATAAATGCTCGATGTATGGTAGAAGAAAATTTTTCCATTGAGTTTTGTTTAGCCAGATATAATCAGCTATATGAGGAATTACTGAATGTCAAATGAGTTGATATTACATCTTGGTACACCAAAAACGGGAACAACATCTATACAGCGCTTCTTATCATCGAATAAAAAAATGTTAAGAACAAATGGCATTGTATATCCCGAAAGTCTAATTGATAACTCACATCATACGGAATCCTTGATTCTCGCAAGATTGTTTAAGCCTGACCAATCATTTGATTGGTCTTCACGAATAAATGAAGTGGCAGAAAAATATCGTGGAAAAGAAATAGAAATAATTGAAAATATTAAAGCAGAATTTGATAGTTTAAAAATGGAAAATAAGAAGCTAATACTGAGCGCAGAAACCTTTTTTAAATTATTTAATACGGAACATAAGATTAAAATGCTTCTGAAATTTTTTCCAGATTTTAAAATTAAAGCAATTGTGTACTTGCGTAGAGTGGATAGACAGCTTGAATCAGCAGCAAAACAAGGTTTAAAACAAAGAAAAATATCATTCAATTACTTAAGAAAAAGAAAAAAAAATATTGCAAGGCAACAATATATGATTCTACCTGCATTAGAATCTTGGTCAACCTGTATTGGAAAAGAAAATCTGGTTGTAAGACCATTTGAATATGAACAACTTGAAAGTTCAGATGTGGTCATGGACTTCTTGAAACATGCTGGGCTGAATGAAATAAAGTATCATAAAGATTCTTTTCAATTAAATTCATCAGTCCCCATTGAACTATTGGAATTTTTCCATTCCATTAAGGTTAGGTATCATTTAGATTATACGTTTTTCCCGCAAAAAATAGCGTTAAGTTTATGCGAACGTTTAAAAGAAAAAGGTTATTCTTTTCATAGCTATTCTATATTTTCACCCAAAGTACGCAGAAGGCTGATTTTGGAGTTTCAATCAATATATAATCGAATAGCTCAGGAGTATACAAGTGATGATAATGGTTTTTTTAAAGAGCCAATTCCTAAACGAAATGAAAAATGGAAAGTGTATAACAGGTTAAAAAGAAAAGATATTGAGTCTTTTTTAAGTGAATTATTAAAAGGAGAAATATTTCCGTGAAAAGAGCATTAATAACAGGAGTAACAGGTCAGGATGGGTCTTATCTTGCAGAGCTTCTTTTAGAGAAAGGTTATGAAGTCCATGGAATTAAACGGAGAGCATCTAGTTTTAATACGGATAGAATAGACCACATATATAAAGATCCCCACGATAAGAGTAGCCGGTTTTTTCTGCATTATGGGGATTTAACTGATTCTACGAATCTAATTCGAATATTACAGACCATTAAACCTGATGAAATTTATAACTTGGGGGCTCAATCTCATGTACAGGTGTCCTTTGAGGTGCCGGAATACACAGCGGATTCCGATGCTTTGGGAACATTACGATTACTAGAAGCAATTAGAATTCTTGGATTAGAAAAATCAGTACGTCTTTATCAGGCATCTACTTCTGAATTATATGGTAAGGTGCAGGAAGTTCCCCAAAGTGAGACGACACCATTTTATCCTAGAAGCCCTTATGCTGTTGCTAAACAGTATGGATTCTGGATTATTAAAAATTACCGTGAGTCATACGGAATGTATGCCTGTAACGGAATTCTTTTTAACCATGAATCTCCCCGGAGAGGTGAAACTTTCGTAACAAGGAAAATTACACGTGCCGCAGCAAGGATTAGTCAAGGCCTACAGGATAAGCTTTATTTGGGAAACATGAATGCCTTAAGAGATTGGGGTTATGCCCTGGATTATGTTGAAGGAATGTGGCTTATGCTTCAACAGGATGAGCCGGAAGATTTTGTCTTGGCAACGGGTGTAATGAAATCAGTAAGAGAATTTACTGCATTAGCATTTAAGGAAGCAGGAATAACTCTTGAATTTACCGGTGAAGGTGTAGATGAGAAAGGAATAGATAAAGAAACGGGAAAAGTGCTTGTAGAAGTAGATTCCAGGTATTTTAGACCAGCCGAGGTAGAGCAGTTATTAGGAAATCCCGCAAAGGCAAAGGAAAAACTTGGTTGGATCGCAAAAACTCAACTTGATGAACTAGTAAGAATTATGATGGAGTTTGACCTATCGGAAGCCAAAAAGGATGTGCACCTACAAAAAGGTGGATATGAGGTAAAACAGTACCATGAATAAAAACAGTAAAATTTATGTTGCAGGCCATCGGGGAATGGTTGGCTCAGCTATTGTAAGGCTTCTTGAATCCAAAGGTTTTAAGAACTTAGTCGTTCGTACCAGTAAAGAACTTGATTTACGAAACCAGGAACAGGTAAATCGGTTCTTTTTAGAGGAAAAACCGGAGTATGTATTCTTGGCCGCTGCTAAGGTTGGTGGTATTCTTGCAAATAGGGATCATAAAGCTGAATTTTATTATGACAATGCTATGATTGCTCAAAATGTGATTCATGCCTCTTATGTGAATAAGGTTAAGAAGCTTATGAATCTTGGTTCAAGTTGCATATATCCCAAAATGGCACCACAGCCTATGAAGGAAGAGTATTTACTAACGGGTCCTCTAGAGGATACAAATGATGCCTATGCTATTGCTAAAATTTCAGCTATAAAAATGTGTCATTATTATAATAGTCAATTTGGAACCAATTATTTATCCGTAATGCCTACAAACCTCTATGGTATAAATGATAATTATGATTTACAGAGTTCCCATGTGCTTCCGGCTATGATTAGAAAATTTCATGAAGCAAAAATAAATGATAAAGAAGTAGTAGAACTATGGGGAGATGGCTCTCCGTATCGCGAATTCTTATATGCCGATGACCTTGCTGATGCAGTTGTATATTTGATGGAAAATAAAAATGCTGTGGATTTAGGAGAATTTGTTAATGTAGGTACGGGAGAAGATCTTTCAATTAAGGACTTGGCTGAATTAATTTCCGAGGTAATAGGTTTTAAAGGTAAGCTGAATTGGGATACATCAAAGCCCAACGGAACTCCTAAAAAATTACTTAATGTTGATAAGCTTAGATCTCTTGGGTGGGAATATCAAACAAAATTGAAAAATGGAATTATGATAGCTTATAATGAATATAGAAAAGAAATAAAAGATTAATATAAATTCGATTCAGGTATTCAGACTAGGCGGTATAAATAATGATTGTTTTTTGTGTTGGAATGATTAGATCAGGCTCAACGTTACAGTATCAAATCGTTTCAGAGTTGATAGAAAAATGTGGTTTTGGCAGGTCAATCGGATGGGTTCCTCCTGAAAAAATTGATACTATTATTGATGCTT
The DNA here is from genome assembly GCA_028533045.1 of Spirochaetales bacterium. Lineage (GTDB taxonomy): Bacteria > Spirochaetota > Spirochaetia > DSM-2461 > DSM-2461 > SZUA-368. The sequence continues at coordinate 231,506 of JAQQAP010000007.1, forward strand.
CCTATGATGATTCAAACTTTATTGTTGTTAAATCTCATGATGTAACGAATAAAATGCTTTCTCTATCGAAGGAGAAAGTTAAATTTTTTTATATTTATAGAGATATTCGAGATGTAACTGTTTCAGCTATGCGTCAATTTAATTGGAGTTTTGAAGAATCTATAGACCATTTATCATGGTCACTTGATATACACAATAAAATTGAGAAATGTTCTGATCATGATATATATATAAGTAAATATGAAGAAGTTTTTAATAATTTAAGGAGTGAAGTACGATCTATTTCGCAATATTTAGGTGTTAACGCAAGTGAAGATATAATTGAAAGTATAACAAATAATCTTTCAATAGAATCTCAAAAAGAAAAAGTGAAGAAATTCAAAAGTAAGCATGATAGTCTCATTGAAAATCCTGACAATGAAGGCGATTTTGTCGATACAAAAACTCAATTGCATATAAATCATATAAATAAGGGAAAAATTAATGGCTTTTTAGATATTTTGACTAAAGAGCAAGTTTTATTTTTAAATTTGAAATTTTACACTTGGTTATATATACATGAATATCAAATAGATGACCATGATCTGAAACCATTATTTGAAGACGCTATTAAAAAATACATAATTACTTCTAATTCTAATTTAGAGTTAAGAAACAAAGTACAAGAATTACTTCAAAACAGGCAAAAATTAGAAAATAGGGTTGAACAGAAAAATCAGGAGATTAGTACACTTATATCACAGAATAATTGCCATGAAATAAATAAAGAATTAGAAGAGAATAAAAGATTAATTCGTGATTTACAAAACGACAAGATTATTTTGAATGAAGAAATAGAAAAAGGTAAACGTATGAATCTTAAATTATTAAATGATAAGATAGTTCTTCTTGAGAAATTGGAAGAGTGTAAAAACAAAAATAATGAATTGGAAATTAGTATATCTGGTATAGAACGTGAATTAATGGTATATGATTTGAATTGGAAAGAAATACAAAGGTAAAAGGAGTCAGGATGAATTTTACTTTCGAAGAAAATACTGTAGATATTAATATTCCAGAATCAAAAAGAAAAGATAATAGTTTTTTTATTTTTGGAAT
>JAQQAP010000008.1 GCA_028533045.1 Spirochaetales bacterium
TATGGATGTCATGTTAGAGGCCTATCGAGTTGCAGATGTTACGGTTATTTCTTCGATTGAAGACAATTTACCAAATATTATGCTTGAATCTATTTCTGTAGGGACTCCAGTTGTTGGATTTAAAGTTGGTGGTATAACGGAAACTGTTATTGATGGTAAAACAGGTTTTACTGTTGAGATAAATGATTGCAGAAAGTTAGCAGAATATATTCATAAGGCAATTTATCTTGATCTTTCTAAAGAATGCCGTAGTTATGCTATTAACCACTTTAACTCTGAACTTCAAGCTAAAAAATATACAGAGATATACAGTGAGCTTCTAAGTAGCGATAAAGCTGATAATAGAACTGTATATACTAAGACTGAATTTGAATTACCAGAACCGATGGTTTTGTTTGATGTTTTGAATAATAAAATGCAAAATAGTACTGAGGTCATTAAAAATGTTAAGACGAAATTGAATAATGATATTTCAATAGAAAAAATACTTAATAATTCTATTCTTGAAGAACAAGATGTAGATAAACTTTTATATATAAAAACAATAAGGGATTCTGGATTATTTTATTACACATATTATCTTTCTCAATTTCAAAATATAGATGATCTTGGATATGATCCAGTTATTCATTATGTTTTAATTGGAGCATTTGAAAATAAGAATCCTAATCCTCTATTTGATAATAACTGGTATAAAGATAAATATTTGCAAGGTGAAGATGTGTCACTTAATCCATTATATCATTATATTGTTCAAGGGTATAAATTGGGGTATAAGCCATCCTACGATTTTGATGTTGAGCAATATATTAAAGAAAATCCTTGTTTGTATAAAAATAGTAATAAAAACCCACTCAAGCATGCATTGACGGTAAGATTGGAAAGGGATTGCTAATCTCATGGTAAAATTAAAGAATTTGAAACGTAAAATAAAAGTAACTACTTACTATTTTCCTCATATCTTAAGATTTCGAGGATTCATTAGATTTAAAAGGCTAATGAAGAAGGAAAATGCATTTGATGCTAATTGGTATCTTGCCAAATATGAAGATATAAAGAATAAAAATATTTCTGCTATTTGGCATTATTATGAATTTGGTTGGAAGGAGTTAAGGGATCCAAGTGAAGTCTTTTCAACAGAATATTATTTAGATAAATATAAAGATATCAAATCTTTGGGAGTAAATCCTCTTCTTCATTATATTAAGAATGGTAAAAACGAAGGAAGATATTCTAACCAAGAAGAGGATGATATTGAGCTTATTTCTAGTTCAGGCTTTTTCGATAGTGATTTTTATTTAGAGAACAATCCTGATTTAGGAACGAGTAAAGATTTTGCCCTACTTCATTTTTATCGATGGGGAGGTCTTGAAGGACGTAGTCCTAGTATACATTTTAACTCGTCTTACTACTTGCATCAATATCCAGATATTTATGAATGTAAAATGAATCCCTTACTTCATTATATTTTGTATGGAAAAGCAGAGGGACGTTATCCTGATGTACAACGTGAAAAGATTGATAGGCTGAGATGGGGGGGGATATTTGATGAAAAATTCTATTTAGAATCAAACCCCGATGTTAAAAATTCTGGTCAAGATGCAGCCACACACTTTTATTATTATGGGCACAAAGAAGGTAGAGCCCCCTGTCCGAATTTCAACTGGAAATATTATTCCAAATAGAGTAGAACGTTGATGATTTAATAAAAGAATTAGTTTTTTTCTTCCAATTTGTTAATCATTTCTTGCTTATCATTCCATATATTTGCTATTAAGTTAGCAATTTTATCAAGATCAGAATCATTAATAGTAATATCTGATTGTTTATTTAATTTGTTCCCAAATAGAGTTTTTCTATTTGGGAAGTACTTATTTCTCACCCATTCGTTGGAGGCTTCAAATTCTAAATCATAAGCTTCATATAGTTTTTCAGGCATAATATATTTACTGTCGGAGAAATGTCTTTGAATATATGAAACAAGATTAGCTCTGTTTTTATTGGGTTTATTTTTGATCCACATAGGAACTATATTATTAAGGCGTCTTAATATTTCTACTCCTAATGCAGAAAGGCTTTCATTTGCATTCTTTGGATATATATAGTCTCTATTTGGCATATCAATTATTGATAGGATATCATCTATAATCGAGCCATTAACAAATTCTTTTTTGTCAAATATCCTAGGGATGATGTTTTTATCACCAAATACAGTGCTAAATCTTTCTATTGTTCTTCGATGATTACAAACATTATTCCAATAAGGGTTATTAGGGTAATGTGGAGCTTCAATAGTGCTTCCAGATCTTATTGCTGTCGAGTAAAGTGAGTTGGCTATATCCGCAGGCCGCCTCAAATATAGTATAATTTTAATATCATCTATATTAAACTCATTTAATATTTTTTTAAGTTTTATTATTTCGTTTATATCAGTTAGACGGGATTGAAAATGCTCAGATGAAAATATAATAGTTCCTGAATCAGGAAAATCTTTCATTATTAAATTAATTTCCTTTTTTAACTTTAAAATCATTTTGTTTTGAAATAATAATAACTCTTGATCCGAATCCAATTTATGTTGTCTTGTAAAGTCATCTCTTCTAGATAGGTTGTATGCTGCAACGGAAAGCCCCCTATTGTTTGGAGATCCCGTGCTTTGAGTATATATATAGCCATTGTTGAGCATGATTTCTTTATTTAAATGAAAGAATTTTTGAATAGTCGTTGTTGCTGTTTTTTCTGTACCAATGTGTACGAAACATTTCATAATTTCCTCCTTTGATATGTATGTTTGTTTTGTATGAAGGGTCAAGTATAGGGTAACTATACTACAATGATTTGTTTTTTTCAGGTAGAAAAATTAATTAAAATAGATTAGAGTAAAAATATGAAAAGAGTAATGATTGAAACATATCCACGTAGTGGCCATCATTTTTTAATACATAAAATTTTGTATCCAATATGTAATAATCCTTTAAACTACTGTGAGTGTTATGATCACTGTAATACTGTACCATGTCCTGATAATAGACGAATTCAAAAAAGTCATGATTTTCTTCTAAAAGATCCAATTTTAGAGAACTTTAAATATTTAATTCAGTATCGTCATCCCTATGAATCTATTGTTTCATTTTTCAAACTTATGGAAACTGAGAATAATGTAAATTATCAATATGATAGAAAAGGTTGGAATGACTTCTTAAATAACAAAATTGATTATTGGCTTGCATTTATGGATAAGTGGGCTGGTTCTCAATCATTGTTTAATAATGATGTTATGCATGTACAGTACTCTCAGTTGATAAATGATTTGGAAGAAACGGTTACAAAAATAACTCATTTTATAGAAATCGATGATTATGATAAAAGTAAGCTGCAAGAGATCAATCCTCGAAAGTTAACTAATACCCGGAATTTTGAATATTTCAAATTACGTGATATTTGGAAAGTAGATCGCCGTTGTAAAGAAGCAATTAAGCGTTTGCAAATCGAGAAAGTTACAATTTAGGTTATTTTGTGTTAGCTTTTTTTACTTTTTTTAGAGATATTTTTAAGAATCGCTTCCTACTTTTTCAATTAGTTCATAGGGATGTTTTTTCACAATATAAAAATTCGCGTTTAGGGATTTTTTGGGCCTTTGCAGAACCGCTAGCCTTTATGGGGGTTTTGTATTTGGTGTTTGGTATAGGTTTAAGAGGTGGAAGAGATATGTCCATCCCATTTATTTGTTATCTTGTAAGTGGTATGAGTGTTGTTAATCTCTTTTCTGCTGGTTTAACAAAATCTGTAAGGACAGTTAAATCCCACTCTTTCTTGTTAAAAAAGGTAAACTTTAGATTAAGTTTATTGCCATTTTCCACTGTTATTAGTGAAGTTATCAATCACTTTCTTTTTTTCATTGCAGTGATTATTATTCTTTTTGTAAATCAACAATTTCCTAATTGGTATTGGTTTCAGTTATTTTACTATTTAATTGCCGTTATCGCTTTTATGGTTGGTCTGAGTTTTTTTGTTTCTGCCATAGGGGTTTTTGTTAACGACCTTGCCAGTGTAATTTCTATCTTTACCCGTGTTTTGTTTTATTTTACTCCCGTGTTTTGGGATTATGAAATGTTACCGGAGACAATACAAAAATATGTGAGACTTAATCCTCTTTTTTATATAGCTACGGGATACAGGGATTCTCTCTTTTATAATATACCTTTTTGGGAAAAGCCTGGCTTAACTCTTTACTATTGGTGTTGGGTTCTGTTTTTTCTTATATTAGGTGTTTTTACATTTAGAAAGTTAAGTCCACAGTTCGCCGACTATATTTAGGGGATTTAGCAATGATAAAAATTTCAAATGTATCAAAGCATTATAAATTATATGAACGAAATGTTATTGATCGATTTAAAGATACTTTTTTAGGGAAATCAAATTATAATACCTTCAAGGCCATAGAAAATGTAACCTTAGATATTAAAAAAGGTGAGATATTGGGTTTAGTGGGAAGGAATGGAGCTGGTAAATCTACTCTTCTTAAAATGATAAGTGGTATTACTAAGCCTACAAGTGGCAGTATTGAAGTCAACGGTAGGATTATCCCTCTATTGGAATTAACCGCCGGTTTCAATATGGAGTATACTGGCCGTGAGAATATATACTTCTATTGTTCCATGCAGGGAATGAAGAAAAAGGAGATTGATAAAATCTATGATGAGGTAGTTGCCTTTTCTGAATTGGAAGATTTTATTGATGTTCCATTAAAAAAATATTCCAGTGGTATGAAGTCAAGATTGGGCTTTGCAGTTTCCATTAATATAAACCCTGATATTTTAATTTTAGATGAAGTCCTTTCTGTTGGTGACGATTTATTCAGAAGAAAAAGCTTTCAAAAAATGAATGAGTTCTTTGAAAGTGGTAAAACTATTATTTTTGTTACCCATTCAATGCCAAATATCATCCAGATGTGTAGCCGTGCTGTGTTATTACATAAGGGTGAGATTCTTTATGATGGGGTTCCTAAAGATGTTGTCCAACAATACAACCGGCTTCTTTCAAGTTCGGATAAAAAAGTCATAGATGATATAAAGGCAGAATCTATGAATAAAAAGAATCTAGATGGAAAAAAGCAAATTGACAACGAAAAATCTCAAATGGTGCTTCATAATTCAGACAATGACTATTATGTCGAGAAGTTTGGAGAAAAGACATATAAAGCAGATGTCGACTCTAGTCTAGTCGTTGATGGGTTTAATATTAAAAACTCTTCAGATAAGAAAGTTAACCATCTTGTTTTTAACAAGGAATACTCTTTTTCTTTTAAGCTAAAAACAAATGTTGATCTTAAGAAATTTAGGGTTATTTGTGTGTTGACGGGATCTAAGGGAGAAGACCTTTCTGTAATTGTTAGGCCGAATTCCAAAACTTATTTTGAGGTTTTAGAAAAAGATAAGGATCAACAATTTTCCATAAAATTCAGGACTTTGTTAAAGCAAGGAATATATGGGTTAAAAGTATCAATTGTATCGCATGAAAAGACAGAGAATGAGATATTATGTAATATTAATGACGCTGTTGTTTTTAAAGTGTTAGACCATCAATTTAATCATAATCGAAGTATTGTAAGTCTCCTATATTCAGATGAGAGTTAGTACTGGACTTTCCAACAACATCGCCATCCTCGGCTGGTCCGACCTTTCCAAAGGAGCCTCATTAGGAGGTGGTTACAATCTCATAGCCCAACAGCACGCTCTTTATCTTAAAAACCGGGGAAATAACGTCTACTACCTAAAAAGCGGTAGGGATTTTTCATTGGCAGGGGCTTTCACTCAAAAGACTAAACAAAAGATACGCTTCCATAAGGAGTGGGAAGGGATAGAATGCTATAGTCTCATCAATCCCCATAACTGGGCCCCGGCCGATAGAAATAGCGCTAACCGGGAGTATCAAATTAGCGATGAAAAACAGGATGGGCTTGTTGTCAATTGGTTAAAAAAGTACCAAATTGATCAAGTCATTATCCATTCTCTGGAAGGTCAGTCCTTCTCCCTCATTCCGCGACTTAAGGAAGAGTCAATTTCTACCTTGGTCTTTTGCCATGACTATTATTTTACTTGCCCCAGGGTTAGTTTCCTTTTTGAAGGGAAGACTCCCTGTTTAGATTGTGAAAGGGGAGAGCGTTGTGATTCCTGCATGTCGGAGGATTTCCGTTTTCCTCTTAAGCAGTATCTTAAAAGTCGGTTTCCTTTACTTGCTAAAAAAAGTGGCCCGTTGAATACCTTAGCCACGACTTCGAGGACTCAATTAAACGTATCCAATTCTACCCTTCTTGAGAGTGTTAAAAAGGGATGGGGCGATTCTTCCTGGGGTATGAGAAATTCTCAGGCTATTTCTGCATTGAATCAGGCCGACAGGGTTCTTTCCCCTTCCTGTTTTTTAGGAGAGATTCTTCTAGCGGGAGGACTTGAGAAGAATAAGCTGGAGCTTGCCCGAATCGGTCTTAACCATCTTGATGATTTAAAAAAAAGGCCTTTTATAGAAGGGCCGCAGGATGGGCGGATTCATTTTGCCTTTCACGGTGGTTCCCTGTATCATAAAGGGGTCTCATTACTGTTAGATGCCATTAGCCTTTTGAAGGAAGAGACTAGGGCTAAAGCTTGCTTCCATCTTTGGGGTGTTTCCTTATCTAATGAAGAGAAGAACATTATTTGTTACCCCCCATATAAAACTGATGAATTATCCAGTCACGCTTCTCTTTATCATGTGGGAATATTGGCTCACCTCTGGTTTGAAAATTCCCCGGTGGCTATGCTGGAACATCTGGCCATGGGGAAAGCTGTTATTACCCCCCGTTTAGGAGGAGTGGAAGACTATATTATTGATGGGAAAAACGGTTGGTTTTTTGAACCGGGAAAGGGGGAGAGTCTAGCTCAGGTTCTTGAGAGAATCATAAATGATAAAGAGATACCTCAAGTAGAGAGAAGTATTGTTAATAACTCGGAAAACTTCTTCCATTCTCTCGAATTTATTGATTCGTAGCTATAAGGGGTTTACAATAATCCCATGCCAAACATTCTAATAACCGGAGCCGGCCTATCCGGCACCGTAATCGCCCGCCACTTGGCGGAAAAAGACTACAACCTCACCGTCATTGACGAAAAGGACCACACCGCCGGTCACTGCCGTTCCTACCGGGACGAAAAAACAAACGTCATGGTCCACCAGTACGGCCCTCACATTTTCCATACCGATATCAAAGAAGTCTGGGACTATGTGAATCAATACGCCCAATTCATGCCCTATACAAACCGCGTTAAGGCCCATACCGAATTCGGCACCTTCAGTCTCCCCGTCAACCTCCTCACCCTTAGCCAGCGCTTCGGCAGGGAGTTCTCCCCTCGGGAAGCCTACGACTTTGTTCAGTCTAAGGCGGACAAGTCTATTACAGATCCTAAAAATTTTGAGGAAAAGGGGCTTAGCCTGATGGGTGAAGAGCTTTACCATACCTTCTTCTCCGGCTACACTCTCAAGCAGTGGGGACGTGATCCCAAGGAACTGCCCGCCTCCGTCCTCTCCCGGCTTCCCTTTCGCTTTAACTACGACGACAACTATTTTACCCATCCCTACCAGGGAATGCCCAAAGAGGGCTATTCTACGCTCATAGAGAACATCCTGGACCATCCCAACATCAAAGTCAAACTGAATACGGTCTTTACCAAAGAGATGGCCGCTCAGTACGACCATGTTTTCTACTCGGGACAGCTGGACCGCTACTTTGACTTTGAACTGGGCCGCCTGGAATACCGTACCCTGGACTTTGAAAAATTCTACCCCGGCAAAGAGGAAACTTTAAACGGCGATTACCAGGGCGGCGCAGTCGTGAATTACTGCAGTCCCAAAATCCCCTATACCCGCATTACCGAACACAAGCACTTCGCCCCCTGGGAAGAGCACGAAGGGACCGTCTGCTACAAGGAATTCAGCCGTAACTGCGAGCCTACGGACATACCTTATTACCCGGTCCGCCTAAGCGGTAAGAACGACCTCTTGGACAAATACGTGGCCGAAGCAGAAAAATTAACAGGCATCACCTTTGTGGGACGTTTGGGGCTCTACCGCTACTTTGACATGGATAAGACCATAGACGCCGCTCTTAAGACAGCCCGTCAGTTTGAAAAGACATTCAAGGCCGGGGAAAACTGTTCAATGCCCTTCGCAGAGCTGTAGGGGGGTAAAGCTATAGCTATTCTCTTGTTTTGGGTTTATACTTTTCATAAGAGGATACATATGGTTACAAGGGATGAAATAAAGACTTGGAATTTTCAAGAAAAAATGCTTGTTATGGAAGAGTTGTGGGATGAAATCGCCCGGGAGCATGAAAATGACCTTTTTCCAGAGTGGCATAATGATATACTGGAGAAGCGATATAAAAAGAGAAAAAACGGAGAAGAACCTCATTATTCATTAGATGATGTTCGAAAAGCATTTTCTGAGAAGTAGAATGATTATCCGAATCACCAAATCCGCATGGAGTGACTTAGATATTGGTTATGAATACTATGAAGAGAAAAGTAAAGGATTAGGTCGGTATTTTTCAGATACGATATTTTCCGAGATAGATTCATTGCAGATTTATGCCGGGATTCATATTAAAATTCAAAATCATTATCGATTTTTAGTAAAGAAATTTCCTTTTGCAATTTACTATACAATTGAAAATGATATAGTGTTCATTGATGCCATTCTTGATTGTAGGCTTAACCCTGCTTCAATTGATGAAAGGTTAATATAAAGCACACAGCACCCGGGCAAAAAGCTTTACCTTACCGCTCACAAAAGCAGGAATAATCTCGTCCTTTGAGCAATTGCCGGTAATTTCCTACGGCAGATTATATGTCAGAATGGGATAGATATTGTCTTAATGTCCACGGAAATAAATACCGTTTAATCGTACTAATTACATGGGGTGTGACCGTATTTATCGTTGAAGTATTGACCCATGCCGAATATACGAAAAAGTATGTTGATAAGAGGAAAAGAAAATGAGGACCGGGTATATCCTCTGGAAAACTCGACTCCCGGTAGAATGGTAGCTTTCTTTATGGAACAGCATGGTCATAAGCAAAAAGACCTTTCCGACATCGCACCTCAGTCGGTAATAAGTGAAATTATCAATGGCCGGAGAGTTCCTACAACTGAGCAGGTTAAAAAGCTGTCCCTCAAGTATCATACAAACCCGGCTGAATTTTTGTAATTTTCCTCCTATAGCTATTTAGTTTTGGAGTTATTCTTTCCAGGGATCTAATAGATATATAGAAAAAGATGCTCTTTCCAGAGGGGTTGAATTGTGAAATGAGATCGCCCATGAGTATTCCGATAATCAGGAAGAAATAATTGAAGCTTTGAATGCCATTTTTGACCAAAGTGTCACTCTTATTGATATTTTTTAGCAAATAGAGATGTTCGTTGGCGAGCAATAGTTACACTTCATTGATTTCGGAGTAATCCCAAAAAGAGTGGACAACCGAATCTCGATGGGCTAGTATGAATTTATGGAAGATGTCCGTTGGGTACAGCGTTATAATAATTTCTGCAAGGCTCTTATGGTTCTAGAAGAGGGGGTAACACTATCTCTGAAAAGAGAGCTCTCCTCGTTAGAAAAACAGGGCGTTATCAAAGCTTTTGAATTCACCCATGAGCTTAGTTGGAATGTTCTTAAAGATTTCCTTATAGACCGCGGGCAGCATGATATTTACGGTTCCAAAGATGCTATTAGAAAAGCCTACCAGTTGGGTTTGATAAAAGACGGCGATTCCTGGATGGGAATGGTGCGGGATCGTAACCTTTCTTCCCATACCTATGATGAAATTAGAGCGGATAAGCTGATTTCCCGTATTCAGAAGACCTATTTAGCTGCTTTTTTAGAAATGAAGCAGGATTTGGGGGAATTGGCTGAATGAGCGGGAACTTTGGCTTATCAGAGGAGATCGTCGAATCACTAAAATCGGTTTTTTTACTTTATGAAGAAATAGAGAAAGTTGTGATTTACGGTTCCCGCGCCATGGGGAATTACAGGGAAGGTTCGGATATAGATATAACCTTGATTGGTGATGACCTTGATTGGCGTGAATTGGTCGCCCTGGAAAATAAGCTGGATGATTTGATGTTGCCCTACGAATTGGATATATCCACCTTTGATGAACTGGAAAACCCCGATTTGTTGGAACATATTAACCGGGTGGGTAAGATACTATTTCAACGGTAAACTTATGCCAGGCGCGAATTCCACAAATATCTAACAAACCCGGGCGATGTTTTTGTAATTTCCCTCCTATAGCTATTCTGCTGTTTTGAGGTTATACTTTTCCTATGAGATTAACCCAGTTTGAAATAGATGCCATAAAGTCCTCTTTTAAGAAAATATATCATGAGGGAAAATTATATGTTTTTGGCAGTAGACTGGATGATAATGAAAAAGGGGGCGATATAGACCTTTATCTTTGCCCTGAGCAGAATGGCGAATCGTCACTAAAAAAACGGCAGTTTCTTGTGGATTTAAAACAAAAAATCGGCGACCAAAAGATAGATGTTATTCTCTCCAGAGATTCTAATAGATATATAGAAAAAGATGCTCTTTCCAGAGGGGTTGAACTGTGAAGCCTCAATATGACTCTCTAAACGGAAAGATTCTCGAATGTCATAAACATATAGAGAAAATTTTTGTTGCCCGAAAGAATCTCAACTCTCTATTCCCGCTAAAAATGGAGAAATATCAGGCGCTGGACGCAGTGGCGGAAAGTTTTATTGACCAGTTGGTTTTTCGTTTTCTCAAGCTGCAAGATACTATGGGCGAAGGGATTTTCCCCAGAGTTCTGAGTCTTGTTTTGGAAGATATTAAGGGCAAAACATTTCTTGATAGGTTAAATCGTTTGGAAGAATTAGATCTTGTTGATAAAAACCAATGGCTTGAATTGCGGGAATTGAGGAATGAAATCGCCCATGAGTACTCCGATAATCAGGAAGAAATAATGGAAGCTTTGAATGCTATTTTCGATCAAAGTGTTATTCTTGTTGATATATTTAAGAAAATAGAGATGTTCGTTAGCAAGCAATAGCCATATTGACAAAACACCCCTTGTAAAAATAAAATTACGGTATAAAACAGGGGGGTGTTATGTATAGGTTTGCCCTGGAAGATATAAAACAATGGTATAGCGGGCATAGGCGAAAACCTCTCGTTCTTAGAGGAGCCAGACAGGTGGGCAAATCGACCCTTGTGCGAATGGCTGCCGAATCTATGAACTTGAAACTCATAGAGATAAATCTGGAGCGATACGTCTATTTGGACGAGGTTTTCAAGACACTCGATATCTCTACTATTATCGATGAGATAGAAGGAATTAAGGGTTCCATAGGAGAAAGAAGTCAGGCTCTCCTTTTTCTGGATGAAATTCAGGCTACTCCCCATGCGATTCAGGCACTAAGATATTTCTATGAAGATTTGAGCGACCTGGCTGTCATCGCAGCGGGATCTCTTTTGGAATTTACCCTGGCAAATCATAGCTTTTCCATGCCCGTTGGCCGTATAACCTACTATCATCTGGGGCCTATGTCATTTGAAGAATTCCTTATGGCCAGGGATCATGAGCTGTTTGACTGGTATAGAAAAACCGATTTTACCGATTCCTTCCCCGATTCTCGGCACAATAAGCTATTGGCGATGCAAAGAGAATTCCTATTTACCGGTGGAATGCCTGAATCGGTATTAGCGTGGATTAGAACGTCATCTCCCCAAAAGGTACAGGATGCCCAAAGGGATATTCTTAATACCTATACGGATGACTTTGCCAAATATGCCAATCGAGCAGATTTGGCACGACTGCAAAAAGTGTTTCGCCGTATACCTCAGCTGGCCGGCAAAAAAATCAAATATTCCCATATTTCTCCCGAAGACAAGGCTGCCAAGGTTAAAGATGTCATTGACTTGTTAAGTAAAGCCAGAATCTGTTCAAAAGTGCATCATAGTGATTGTTCCGGTTTGCCCCTGGCGGCAGGTGTGAATGACAAAGTATTTAAATTGCTATTCATAGATGTGGGCCTAATGAATTGTCTCCTGGGGCTAAGCTGGATCGATGTTAAAAACATGGATGAGAGAAATCTTATTAATGAAGGCTCCCTTGCGGAGCAGTTCATTGGACAGGAACTTCTCTATCTGGGAGGAGGGAAGGTGACTCCGGAACTTTTTTATTGGCTACGTGAAGGAAAGGGTAATAATGCGGAAGTGGACTATGTCATCTCTTTAAAGGGAAAAATCCTTCCTGTGGAAGTAAAATCCGGCGCCAGCGGATCAATGAAATCCCTCCATCAATTTACCCTGCTAAAAAACAACAAGAGGGCTATACGGTTCGATTTAAACAAACCGAGCAACCAGAAAGTTCAGGCTAAGACCGCTCAAAAATCAAATATTGTTCCCGTCGAATTCGATCTAACCTCATTGCCGCTCTATGGGGTGGGGAAGTTGCTTAATAAGAGAATATAACAATCTGCGATATTTTTTTGACTAAAATATCGCATTATGCTATAATTAGGCTATGACAATAATCAGCAAAAAGCGCTTGAAAGAGTACTGGACAGAGCATCCGGATTCCAAAAAGCCCTTGGAAGACTGGTATTCTGCTATGAAGAATAACTCTTTTAACACTATGCCGGACTTGAAGTTAAGATTTCCTACGGCAGATTATATGTCAGAATGGGATAGATACTGTTTTAATGTCCATGGAAATAAATACCGTTTAATCGTACGAATTACATGGGGTGTGACCGTATTTATCGTTGAAGTATTGACCCATACCGAATATACGAAAAAGTATGTTGATAAGAGGAAAAGAAAATGAGGGCGCAATTTAAAGAAGAAATAAATGTAAGCACTTTTATGGGTAATTTGACTATTTCAAATGAACAGGAATATGAAGAACGATTAAAATATGTAGAACACCTTATGGATAGAGCGAATGGGGGGGAAGAGGCCATTCTTCCTTTGTTACGTTTTGTTTCCGGGCTTATAGAAGAGTATGAGGACCGGGTATATCCCCTGGAAAACTCGACTCCCGGTAGAATGGTAGCTTTCTTTATGGAACAGCATGGTCATAAGCAAAAAGACCTTTCCGACATCGCACCTCAGTCGGTAATAAGTGAAATTATCAATGGCCGGAGAGTTCCTACCACTGAGCAGGTTAAAAAGCTGTCCCTCAAGTATCATACAAACCCGGCTGTATTTTTGTAATTTTCCTCCTATAGCTATTTAGTTTTGGAGTTATTCTCTCCAGGGATTCTAATAGATATATAGAAAAAGATGCTCTTTCCAGAGGGGTTGAATTGTGAAATGAGATCGCCCAAGACGAGCCGAGCCGAGCCATCGATTAAGTCGCAAATCCCCCTAAAACGCCCTTTCGGAGGGTTTTTAACCCCTATGGGGTACATTTCTTCTCCTCTCGGATTATTTCTGACAGCCTCCTTTTGCAGTACATTTTGAGCACATCACAACATAAAGGAGGTTAGTCATATGGGACTAATCAATGGTTTGGCACTGATCCTTCTGGGAGCGTTTTGCGTTCCCGGTCTGGTAGCCAAGAAGAATGAAAAAGCAAAAGAGTTATTGGATCGTGTGACCCCTTATCAGGGAACTTTTGGATTAATCGTTTTCGCCTGGGGTATATGGGGAATTATTTCCGCTGTGCTTTCTATTAGCTGGCTTGGCACGTGGCCACTCTGGTGGGCGACTCGTCTTGCCGGAAATCTTCTTAACGCGGCGGGCGGTATGATTCTGGGGTTCTCTATGATACAGAGTCTTATGCTCTCCCGTTTACCCGAGGAGGCTCAGGAAAAAGCGGCGAATCTGCGGGAAAAGCTTATCGGTTATCAAGGAAAAATCGGAATATGGGCCATTATCGTGGGAATCTGGGTTCTGGCTTATGAAATCGTGCTGCAGGGCTTACTGAATATCTAATAGGGAAAGAGAGGGATATATGAAAATGAATAGAATTAAAAGAGCTGTTATTGGCGGACTCCTGCTGGGTGCTATGTTTTTGACCGGATGTTCCACTACGGACATGGGAAAGTTTGGAGCGGAAATGGGCAGCAAATCCATTCCCGTTGTGGGAACCCAGCGGATTCCCTATACAAGTACGGTAAAGTACTTTGGTTATGTTAAACCCGGTTCCGAGCCGGATGCGGTGGTAGACGGCAAGAAGTTTAGCTACCTTTATGTCTGGATTCCTTTGGTCGCCCCCGAACTGGGAGTGCGCATGGCTTCCCCCGTGCTCGATTTGGCTGTACCGGAAGAGGGTGACATGGTCGATCCCCTTTGGGAAGAGAACAAGGAAGATCAGGATAACTTCTTTGATACCTATATTGTGCTGGAAAGGGCGGCAACCATTATTTCTCCCGACCAGATCCTGGATCAGGCGGACAGTACCGAATGGATCACCTATGCACAGAACGACGATAGCAGCGAAATGCCCGATGATCCGGAAGGCAGAAGCTACAACTCACTTATGAGAGTGGTCAGCGAACCTTCCAACCCGACAAAAGCCCTGGTGGCCGGTCTCTACAGAATCGGTTTTACCACCTATAAAGTGGGAGAAGTACAGGGGTCCTTTTATGCCGAAGTGGGCGCTCCGGTTAATATGCCCGGGACTTTTATAGCCCGGGATTTGGATAGCCTTGTTGAAATGATTAAAGAATAATATACTAATGCTCCGGTTCCTGCCGGAGCTTTTTTTTAGGAGAATACCATTGAAACGTTTATTATGGCTCCCCCTATTTTTTTTATTAACACAGCTTTGCGCTCAGGACCTTGTTCTTTCGGCAAAGAAAGATTGGGCCTATTACGTGGAGATTCTGGAGTTGACTCTCCAGCTTCCGGGGGAAGAGAAGAGTCGAATAAGCGGGATAGAACTGGAAGTGGAAGGGGATCTTCACCTCTTCGATCAAAAAAGGGAAAGCAGCTATAGCTTTAATGTATCCGACAATGAAGGGGTAGATACGTCCAAGGAAATATTCCTGGTTATTCCCCTGTCCGAAGCCCCCCTTCAGGTTAAGGCGCGGGTCGACCTAAAAGACGGTGTCTCATTGTATAGCAATACCTTGGATCTTTCCGTCCTGCCCCATCCGATAAAAGAGAAGGATCTTTTTGTTTATGTTCACAACATGACCGAAGACTGGATTCCCGGACAGGCGGGTAACGTCCTGGTAGAGGTTTTTAGTATAGACCGATTCAAAGGGGAATCTTTGCCCTTTGAACTGTCGGGGAAGTCTCGGGTAAGAGCTTTGGAGGGATTGGATGAAGAGACAGTCTATCTGAATCAGCTTTATCACCGGATGGCCAGCTTTCCCTACCGGCTAATTTTTGATGAACCCGGGGAATATACCCTTTTGCCGGACGAATTGGAGCTGCCCTTTCTCTCTAGCGAAGGTAACCAGCCCTATACCGCGTTGGTACCGGTGATACAAGATCCCTTGACCGTTTCTGTCTCCCCGGTGGGTGAGTCTCCCCTTTTAAGCTGGGAGGTTGAGGCTGAACCGGAGATCTGGAATAAGGGAGAAGAGGTTAAACTGACTATTGAACTGACTTCTGACGGGGACCTATCATCCCTCTCTTCCCTGCTGCCTTATGGTGACTGGCCTGCTTTTCTTGAAGAAAGTGAAAATTTGACAGTCTATACCTGGGAACAAAACCGGGTATGGGAAAAGCGTAGCTTTGTATATAGGGGTACGGTGCCCGGTTCTATGGGAGTGAACCTTAAAAGTATAACCCTTCCCCCTGAAGCGGGAGGGGTCCCACTTACCATAGAATTAGGCCGTATGAAAGGGAATTTTCATCCCGCTGCGGTTGGTACTTTTTTCGGAGTGATGTTATTAACAGCCATCGGCCTGGTTCTTTTTATCCTACTGACCATTCGGAAAAGCCGCAAAAACTATCCCGAGGGCCCTGAGAAAGCGAATCTTCAGGATATCTACCTGTTTTCCGACGAATTTAAGTTGACTAACAGGGAGCGGGATGTTTTGAAAATCCTTGTGAACGGGAAATCGACTAAGGAGATTGCCGACGAGCTCTTTATCTCTCCCGATACGGCTAAAAAGCACATCAATAACATTATGAGCAAAACCGAAACCCACTCACGCCTGGAGATATATGTCCTGATGGATAAGTATGTAAAAAAGAGCGAAACCGGGGAAAATCTTTAATTCCTTCTTTTCTTACTATTTTCTCGCTTAAGTTTTAGGAATGCCCTGAAAAAGAAGGGAACATAGGGTTATACTTTTATTATGGGACTCGCTAATTTCTCGAATAATGTAATTTTCTGCTTTCTTGTGTTTCTTTCCTGTTTTCTTAGGGGGAATTATTGTTATGGGGAAGAGAAGAGCCCCGATTGTATTATCATTATGATCTCCGACGGCTGCGGTTACGAGACCTTAAAGGCCGCCGATTTATTTGACGGAAAAAAGCAGGTCTATGAGGAATGGGAGCATCAATGGGCCGTGAGTACCTACCCTTACGGCGGTTCCTATTCTTCCGATTTGGCCTGGACCGATTCTTCCTATCTTGATTCCGGTTATACCGACTCTGCCGCCGCTGCCACAGCCCTTTCCACGGGTTCCAAGACCTCTTTGGGAACCATAGGTCGTGATTCTCTTCATCAATCGGACTATACCCATCTTATGGAAAAGGCCAAGGCACAAGGATTTGCCACCGGTGTTGTTACTTCCGTCGAATGGAGCCATGCAACACCGGCGGGCTTTACGGCTCATAACAATAGCCGCCAAAATTACCGGGAGATTGCCCGGGAGATTCTGGAGGGTGATACGGATGTTGTCATGGGCTGCGGCCATCCGGAATTCAATAATGAGGGAAAAGCCCGTTCTCCTCTGGGATTATTGGGGCACTACCGCTATGTGGGCGGTAAAAAAACATGGGACAGACTGAATTCTGCTTATGACGGGTATTATAATAACTGGAGTCTTATAGAGACTTTGAGCGATTTTAACACTCTGGCGGAGGGCTCAGGACCGTACCCGGAAAAAGTTTTGGCCATCCCTCAGGTTTATGAGACTCTTCAGTATAGAAGAAGAGGAGAGGCTTCCGGTGGGCTTAATCAGTCCGTTCCCAGCTTGGCGACCATGGCCAGGGGGGCCTTGAATGTCCTTTCTTCCCGGGATTCCCGCTTTGTTTTGATGATAGAAGGGGGCGCTGTCGATTGGGCGGCCCATGATAATAAGGGCGACCGGCTTATAGAGGAGGAGAGGGCCTTTAATGACGCTGTGGAAGAGGTTGTTTCATGGATAGAAGAGAGGTCCGGTTGGGATAATTCCCTGCTTATTGTGACGGCCGATCATGAGACGGGACATGTCGGCGGTATTGGTCCGGAGGGTGAGCCGGGGGTGATTTTTAATTCAAAGAATCATACGAATCAGCTAGTTCCCCTATTTGCCCGTGGGGTGGGTGCCGAGGGGTTTAATGATTATGTAGTAGGCCGGGATAAGGTAAGAGGGGCTTATATTGACAATACCGCCGTCGGGCAGTATTTGAGCTCTTTTCTTTCCGGGGAATAATATACAAGGTGGCGGATATTGGCTAATATTATTAATATGGGTAATAAATATAGGACAGGGGTCTTTGTTTTCTTCATCGGCTTTTTGTTATTTCTGAATCTTTCCTGCCGTCAAGGGGGGGAGCTGTCGGAAGAAAATACCGGAATTACCAATGAAGCCGTTTTATTGGAACCGAAGCGGGTACTCTTCATTAGTTCCTATTCGCCGGGGCTTTTTACCTTTGATTCCCAGATAAAGGGGATTCGGAGGTGTTTTAAGTATCTGCCAGTGCGTTTGGACGTGGACTTTATGGATACGAAGAACTTTCCCACCAAAGAAAGCCTGGATAACTTTAAAAGGAGTCTTAAATATAAGCTGGAGAACGGGGAAGCTTATGATGCGGTTATTGTGGGGGATGATAACGGTCTTGTTTACCTAATGGATCACAAGGAGGAGCTGTTTCCCAAGACGCCTCTCTTTTTTTTGGGGATCAACGATCTTAAAACGGCTTTGGAGAGTCAGATTGATCCTATGGTAACCGGGGTGGTTGAGGCAAAGTCAGTCTATAAAACTCTTGAGATGTCTTACGGGCTTAATCCCAAGGCCCGGCGGGTTGTGTGTCTTATAGATAATACGGTGAGCAGCCAGGCCGAATTCCGGGATCTCATGAGTTTTGCTCCTCAATTCCCCGATTTGGAATTTATTTCCCTTAACCTTTCCGAAGGAAGTCTGGATGAGTTTCTTGGTAAGGTGGCCGCCCTGGATGAAACGGATATTTTGCACTGGCTTTCTGCGGTTAGGGATGAATCGGGACGGGTTTTAAGTTATGGGGAGATGCGTCGTTATTTGGTGGATGTGGTAAATTCCCCTCTTTACGGTCTTACCAGTTCCGGTATTGGCGAAGGGATTATGGGGGGCTGTGTTATCCGCCATGAGGACCAGGGCTATGCGGCGGCGGATATGGTTATGCAGTATTTTACAGGTACCCCCGTGGCGGATATTCCCTTTTCCACGGAAAGTCCCAATGCCTATATGGTAGACTACGAAATATTCAGCCGCTTCGGTTATTCTCTGGATGATTTGCCGCCCGATACGATTCTTGTTAATCGAACTTATACTTTTTGGGAGCTCCATGGTAAGAAGGTGCTTTTTGGGGTTTTTGTTTTTCTGTTGCAAGGTGTGATAATCTTTTATCTGGTTATTAATATTCGTAAAAGAAGGGAAAATGAAGAGAAATTCCGCTCCTATATCGAATATGCGCCGGACGGGATTTTTGTTGTAGATGAAAAGGGTGTCATACTTGATGTAAATATTTCGGCCTGTCGTTTTTCTGAATTTAACCGGGAAGAGCTTATTGGTCAGCCTATAGGGTTTTTATTTCAAAGGGATGTGGCGGAACAGGCTGAAGCTATTATGAATGGTGTTTCCCGGGATGGTTATCTGGGGTATGAAATTTCTTATATGACTAAGTCGGGCCGGTTAAAATATGGCCGTATTGAGGCGGTAAAGCTCTCCCATAACAGGTATTTGGGCTTTGCCAAGGATATTACCGATTGGAAGGAGTCGGAAGAAGAGAAGGTCCAACTGTCCAATCAGCTTCACCAGAGTCAAAAGATGGATGCGGTGGGCCAGTTGGCCGGAGGTGTGGCTCATGACTTTAATAATATACTGGGCGCCATTATGGGGGCGGCGGAGATTCTTAAATCTTCTCCCAAGGACAGGGAGGAAGAAAAAGAAACCTACCTGGATATGATTATCAAGGCTTCCAAAAGGGCTGCCGATTTGAATAAAAAATTGCTGGCCTTTAGCAGAAAGGGGAGCTTTACCTCTTCCGACGTGAATATGAACGAAATTATTGATGATATTTTGGTCATTCTGAATCAGACTATAGATAAGAACATAGAGATAATAACCGAATGGGAAGCGCAGGCAGTTATGGTAACCGGAGACGATTCGGCTTTGCAAAGCTCTCTTTTAAACCTGTGTATTAATGCGGTCCAGGCCATGACCCATGGGGGATCTTTGAGTCTTGTTACCAGGAATGTGATCCTTGATGAAGATTACTGTTCTCGGAGCAGCTTTGATATTGAGCCCGGGCTGTATCTGGATATTGAAGTAAACGATACGGGCAGAGGGATTCCCGATGACGTGCTGGATAAAATTTTTGAACCCTTTTTTACAACGAAAGAAGAAGGAACAGGCTTGGGACTCTCTGCGGTTTTCGGTACGGTTCAGGACCATAGGGGAGCCGTTTTAGTTTCTAGCAAAGAGAGCCGGGGTTCCCTTTTTCATATGATTTTGCCCTGTTTCGAAGGGGAAGCTTACGAAGAGGGGCGTGTTGAGCCGGTAGTTCCCGCTTCGGGGGTCGTTCTCTTGGCCGATAAGGATGATATTTCCCGTATTATAGGGAAATCTACCCTGGAAGGGATGGGCTACACCGTACATTCCGCAGCAACCGGCCTCGAGGCTGTAGAGCTGTATCAGTATAATTATGAGAAAATAGATCTGGTAATTCTTGAGGGGGTTATGCCCAGGATGAACGGCGAGGAAGTTCTAAAACTGATGAAGGAGACCAAGAGCAGCTGCCGGGTTATCATCTCCTGTCCCTTCGGAGGAGAGGAGAACCGAAGGGTTTGGGAAGCCAAAGGGGCGGTAGGTTTTGTGCGGAAACCTCTTAGGCGCAAAGAGCTGCTAAAGGTTTTGGGATGACCCTAATCCTCTTTTTCCTGGTTGGGCATATTGAATTTTCGGCTGTCGAAACGGTCGCCGCCCAGCCAGAGGTCAATCTTTATGCCGCTTCCCGTTCGGGTTACGTCGGCATGTTTCATTTGCCAGCCCAGCAGGTTCAATCGTGATGAACCAAGAAGGTCGTGGCCGGTCATGGCGCCGTAGTAGCTGGCCAGTTCGGGCCGCTTGCGGCTGTTGAGGGCTTTTTCCATTTTTTTGATTTCCTGGTCCGAATGTTCGTTGTCATCTATGACGCAGAGGTGCATTCCGTCCTGTTCCTGGTGGAGGGAGATGACCATGCGCATGGGGTCTTCCTCGAGTATGTAGCTGGATATTTCTCCAATGAGCTGGAGTATGAGATCTTTTCTTTTCATTAGAATTCTTCCTTGTTGGTTTTATGCCACTGAATGACAGAGATGAGGAGGGCTGCGGTGAGTCCTCCGGCGAATCCGTTGTTATAGAGGTTCATTCCTCCGAACCAGGCTCCTGTTTGCATTACCATGAGCAGGTGGACCGCTCCGGCGGTTATGCCGACGGGTATGCCGAATTCTCCCGCCAGGGGAGCGAGGGTGGTGGAGAAGAAGAAGGCCAATATTGGGCCTGCTGCGCTGAGGGAGTTTCCCGTAAGCAGTGTGGCGGCCACAACTCCGGCCAGTATAGGCCAGGCATTCTTTATGTGTGTACCGAATGCACCGAAACCCATGACCGTCATTATTCCCCCGATGACGGGGCCGTTAAAGGGGGCGCCCACAAAGTAGACGTAGGCCGAACCGAGTAGACCCAAAAGGCCGCTGTTTATGAGGGCTGCCGGGAGGGAAGGGTAGTCGGTAAAGTCCGATGGCAGTCGTCCCGGAAGGGTAAGTAGCTCTTTGAAGTCGGGCCAGCACTCTTTTTTGCCTTTTGCGATACCCACTACGATGAGGAAGAGGGAGAGGCAGGGAATGAGCAGAGTAAGGAGAAGGGACGAACCGGTATACCACTCATAGGCCGTGGCGAATTCGTGGCCCAGTCCTTTTATGAGGGCGGCGGCAAAGAGGCCCAGAAAGCCGCAGGTGAGGCCCATGTTGTAAAGGTTGTATCCCTGGTGAAGGTGCAGCATAGAGATGGCCGCCGAGGGAAGGAGGAAGCCGATTCCCACTCCGCCGGCTATTCCAAGGGCTATGGCCGCCGCAGGATTGATGGCCACTTCCCAGGCAATGGTACTTACGAGGGGGCCCAGGGCCGTTCCGAAGAGGGCGATAATGAGGTAGTCCTTAAAGGTCTTTCCCGCTACTTTGGCGGCAATGAAAACGCCCAGTACGATGGGGAGGATATTGAGCGGTGTCTTTCCAAAGAGGCCGAATCCTACCATGGTAAAGATAGCCGCATAGGTGGGCCCCGAATGCTGGATGCCCGCCAGTTTAATCAGTGTAAGTCCTACCAAGCCCACGAGGGCCGCATTCAACATGGCTCCCCCCACACCGGCGATGGCCACATAGTCATTTATGAGACGGGCCGGGTGGGTCTGGATGTGCCAGAGTCCTTCCAGTGCGGTCCTAAGGCCCGAATGGAGGAAGGGGGAGATGAAAAAGGTTGTGAGTAAGACGGTTAGAGCAAAAAGGATGATATCCTTGTCTTTCATATCTTTTAATAACATGGCTTAATTTTCACCGAATAATCCCTATGCGTCAAGTTAGATTTATAAAGTAAACGTTGCGCCCTCGTAAAAGCAGTGTTAGAATAAACTTACGTAAGATTATTAGCTCTTTATGACTAATATCTCCTGCCCCGTTACCCTTTGGGCCAACGGGGCTTTTTTAGTTGGTCTTTATTTGAATCCCGGCGTAAAGGGCTAAGGTGTAGATATCTTCGTCACCGGAGAGGTCCAGATAGGGGCGTTCGTGTTCCAGGAAAAAGTCGGCAAAGAGTTTGGCGTCTTCCGAGAGATAGAGCTGGTTGGCCAGAACAAAGCGCTGGGTGAAGTATTCCCCATAGGCCGCGTCGGGCATGATGAGGGAGTAGCGCAGTCCGGGGATCCATTCCAGTTCAAAGAGTTCCTTTTTATAGGCTATGAGACCGTCGGCCCCAAAGAAGTAGCTCCTGTCCCCGTCCTCTGTAGGAAGGGTCATGTAGCTGATGGGGGAGGAGATGTTGGAGCCAGTGGCCAGTTCTACCGAGTAGAGCCAGGGGCCGGTGGTATCGGCGGCATGGAGGGTGAAGGCAAAGTGGTGGGAACTGTCTTCCGTATCGTCGTAGATTTTACGCCAGTTTCCCAAATAGAGGGCCGAAAGGCCGTAAAAGCTGTTCTTGCCAAAGGGGTGGAAAAAATAACTCCCGTTGAATTGAGGTTCGTAGGGGAATACATTGGAAACGCCTCCTTTGAAGTACCAGTCGTTTTTGTCATAGAGCTCCAGGCTCGTGTAGCGGGCCACATAACCCAGGTAGTCGTAGTATTCCGTTATGAGGCCTGTTTCGTTTATTATACGGTCAAAGGAGGAGTCGAACTCGTCCATGGTAAGGAAATTTTCCTTGTATCCCGCCCGGGCTCTGAGTTTATCTCCCAGTTTCATGGTGACCGTTATTTCATCCGGGTTTACTTCAAATTCGTCCATGTAGAGGGCTATATCGCTTGTCATGCCCTTTGCCAGGTCCAGTTCTACTCCCAGTTTTCCCTTGAGCATGAACCACTCCTCCCAATATTCGGCGGAGTTAAAGTACATGGTCATGCTTCCGTTGATTTCGTGTTGTCCAAAGAGGGGAAGGCAGAAGAAAAGGGCCAGAAAAAAGGCGGCGGCTATTTTTGAGGGGGCGTGGGACATGGCGGTTCTCCTAGAAGTTGGCTTCGATGTAGTCGAGGCGGTTGTTTATGTTATTGATAAGATAATCTTCCTGTTCCAGGAAATCGTCGTAATCGAAGGCTCTAAAAAGGTCGTAGTAGACGGCGCTGTCTACTTGGGCCAGGTATTCGCTTACCCGGTCCAACAGATTTTGGGGGTATTCGGAATAGGCCGAAGAGTCATCCACAAAGGCTGCCATTATTTCGTCGTAACGGCTTTTGACAGGTGAGCCGTCTTGAAGAAGGCGTTTATGGAGGGTGCCCAGTTCGTTTTCCGAATAGTCGTCAAAAAGGCACTGTTCGTTATCCCAGGGAAGAAAAGTGTAGAGGCCGTCCACTATGAGCAGGTAGTGGTTGAACAGTTCCGTCTCCTGGGCCTGGAGAAGTTTATGGGCGGCGCAGTAGGAGGCGGTGGCCTCCACATCAAAATTATCCTCTACCCAGTCGTACCATTCTTCATCATCCAGCTCAAGGAATGTGATGATCATACTGTTAAGCCCTTCATAATCGTCGTCATCGGGATATTTTTTTTCTGTGAGGCTTTGCAGGGGGTGTTCGTCTCCAAAGGCATTGTTCCCTTCGTATTCGCAGAAGTGGGCTTTGTAGAGCTCCAGGGAGTCGGCATTATAAAAGTCCATGAGATCTTCCCCATCGTAAAGGGGAACGATGTCGTAGTAACCAAGGTATTCGTCATTGAGAAAAAGGGCGCTTGCCGTAATTTCCGGAGCGGGAATTCCCAGGTCCTGATAGGTTTCAAAGGCCAGGCGGTTTCTGATGCAGGACGGTTCATAGTAACAGGCGTTAAAAGCATACTTGGTTTCATTTCCCTCGCTATCTTCGAACATAATGGTATAGGAGCGTTTGTAGGCCTGCCGTGAGGAAAATCCCCGGGCTTTTATCCAGGCGTTTTGAGTAATACCATCTTCTTCGTAGTAGCAGTGGGTGTAGTCCCCGTCATAGGCGTTGGATTCTTTGAGGAATTGGACCGCGTCATCGCTCATGGAGAGATAAACGTTCCTAACCCCTTCTACTTCCGGTGTTTCCTTAATGAAGAGGTCGCAGCCTAAGAGCAGCAATAGTAGAAAAACAAGGTAAAAAGGGGCCCGGGGGATTTTCATAATTGAATTGTAAAGAAATATCCCATAGAATAGCAAGTGTATGAATATTCAATCTTTTGGGTTAAATTCCTTTGATGTTAATTTTAATGTCCACCTTCTTGTTCGCTTTCTTGTAAATGTCGTTTGCCTTGTCTTTCTGGTGGGCTTTGTTTATCCCGGGAGTAAAAAAAAGAAGAAAACGAAGGAGTTTCTCTTTGTTTTTTTCAATTTTAATATTCTGGTATTTTTTATCGCCAGCTTTTTGAGCAAAATAGAAATGCAGACCGGTTTTGCCTTTGGGTTGTTCGCTATTTTTTCTATTATCCGCTACAGGACAGAGCAGATTCCCATTAAGGAGATGACCTTCCTTTTTATTTCCATTATTCTGGCCACGATTAACTCAACCGTAACTCTTAAGATTGATTTTATAACGATTCTTATTGCCGATGTGGTTATTTTGGGTTCCAGTTATCTTATGGAGAAGATTTGGCTGCCCGCAGATAGTAAAGAGGACAAATAGGTTTTTTAAGTAGGGAGAGCCATGGTCAGAGCCGCCCCTCCCAGGTCGGAACTCCCGGCCTGTATGTTGCCGCCGTGGCGCATCATGATATTGTAGGATATATTGAGTCCCAGGCCGGTGCCTTCCCCTGGAGCTTTTGTCGTATAGAAGGGGTCGAAAATCTTGTTTTGGTTTTCCCAGGGAATCCCCGGGCCGTTATCTTCAATCCGGCAGAAGACGGTTCCTTCCTCTGCCCACGTGCTGATTTTGATGTTTCCCGATTCACGGGGAGCGTAGAATTTGGCGTTTAAAAGCAAGTTCAGAAGAACCTGTTCTATTTGACTTTTGCGGGCGTTTACTTCCGGCAGGGGGGTAAGATTAAGGTCAATTATTACCTTTGGCTCTTTCATGAAGCCCGTAAGGTTAAGGGTCTCTTTAATCAGGCTATTCAAATCTATAGGTGCCGGGACACTGTGGTGTTCCCCATGGGAAAAGCTGTTCATGCTCTTTACTATTTTGTGAATCTTCTCTATCCCGTTCTTATTGTCTTCCAGAAGCTCTTCCAGGTCTTCCAGAATATTATTAATTTTCAATTGATTCCGGTCTTCTGCCGGGAGCAGCTCCAGGCCTTGCTTGATTTTTTCCATGTATTTTTCGAAGCTGCGTTGGTTGCTTTGTATATAGCCGATGGGATTATTTATTTCATGGGCGATTCCTGCAGCCATAAGTCCCAGGGATTTAAGTTTCTCTTCCTGTACGGTAAGATTTTGTTGCTCTTCCAGGCTCTCTATCATTTCCCTGATAGATTGGGAAAGAGAGGATATTTCATCAACCGCTTTGAGAGGCAGAGGGAAAATCTTGTTTTCCGTTCGATAGAGACGGGCCGATTCTTCCAGCATTTCCAGGGGGCGCAGTATTTTCTTTCGTGAAAAAAAGAAGAGGGAAGGAAAAAAAATTAGTATGGTTATGAATATTGTACGGGTGAAGAGCAGATATAATGGGTAGTGAACAAGATTTTTATTACTCTGGAGGAGATAAAAGATGAGTATGTTTTGGGAGCATATTATAAAAATGAGAAACAGGAAGAAAATGAGACTTTTTCTTCTAAGTTTCATTTAAGCAGCTCCAGGGTAAGAAGAGTTTTGTCGTCCGGGAGGGAATCGGGACTATCTCTTTTTCTCAGTTCCTCTAAGATAACGGAACTGAAGTAAGGATTGTCCCTGTAGAAAAGAATCAGGTCTTTAAAGGCTTTTATTCCCCCTTCCGTCTCTGTAAGCCCGTCGGTGTAGAGTAGTATTTTATCCTTTGTTTGCAAGGGGAAGTTATATTCTGAATAATCCAGGTCACTATATACTCCCAACGCCGTACCGGTCACATCCATTTGAATCAGTTGGTCCTTGCGAAGTATGTAGGGGAACATATGACCGGCATTAACGATGGAGAGTTTTTTGTTCTTTAGATCGATGCGACAAAGGCAGAGGGACACAATGAGAGGCTGGATTTGTTTGAGTTCCTGGTATAGCCTCATATTAATCCAGCTAAGCACTCTGGAAAGGGACCGTGTTTCGTAAATGTAATATTTAAAGACGGAGTCGTTAAAAAGAGTTTTGAGAATAAAGGTGACAAAGGCTGCTGTCATGCCGTGACCGGCCACATCGCCGATAACAGCCAGGTAGTTATCCTTATCCATTTTGATTATATCGTAATAATCGCCGCCGCAAGAGAGGACAGGCTGGTACTCTACAGAGCATTTTATGCGCTCATCCCGGGGGAGTTGGGTTTGGAGAAAATTCTTTTGCATTTCCCCACCGTTGTTAAATTCTGTTTTGAAGAGATTAAGTTTAGTGGAAGCCTCTCTTGTCTGACGGTATTCTTCACAAGCCCTTTTTAATTCGGCCAATAAATCCTCCTCATTCCAGGGTTTGAGGACAAAAGAACTGAGCCCGGCACGAACGGTTTTAATTATGTCTTCGATATCGGTATAGGCGGTGAGGAGAATAGCCTGAATTTGATTGTTTATTTCCTTTGCCCGGGTAATCAGGTCGGAGCCTTTCATCTCCGGCATTCGCTGGTCCGATACCACTACGGCCACGTCATTGGGGTATTCTTTTATGAAATCCAGGGCTTTTTCAGGGTTTTGGAAGGTTCGTAAGATACAATGCAGGTTTTCCGCCAGTTGGCTGAGTTCTCTTTTAAGGGCTCTGACAACGGGACCTTCGTCATCCACTAGAAGGATGGAAAGTTCTTTCATGGTATTCTCCGTGTTTTTATTTTTAACTAAGTTATGTATAGCACGGTGATTATGTGTTTATCAATAAGGGGTTTATAAACTTAGGGCGTAAATGAGGCCGGTCCGGCTTTTCTACCTCTTTCTGGATTTTTTCCCCAATCTATAATACACTCAAGCTAATGACCGTCAAACTCGCCCTGCGCAATGCCTTCCGCCACGGTAAAAGCTCCCTGCTCATTCTCTTTTTTATGACCCTGACCGGTATGGTGTTTATGACGGGGAATTCTCTTCTCGTTTCGGTAAACCGAGCCATGCGGGAGGGTTTCCGCGATAACATTACCGCCGATGCTGTCATAATGGCCCCTTCCCGGGAAAGGATGAGTCTTTTTGGGGCTACCGTTCCCTCCTTGGGAGAATTCTTTAGTCTTCCTTCCCTAAAAAACAAAGGTGATCTGGAGGGTTTGATTTCCGAGGCCGGTTATTCTTCCACCCCGCTTATTTCGGGAAACGCTTTGATGGAAGGCGGAGGCCACAGCCGTGGCATACCCTTCTTCGGGATAGAAAACAGCTCCTATTTTGCCCTTTTTCCGGAGGTGGAGATTTTGGAGGGCAAGGCCGACTGGACCGGTCCGGGAGCCCTTGTGTCTCAAAGCCTGGCTATGGAGTGGGAAAAGGAGACGGGCCGTTCTTTGACAGTGGGGGACTCTATAAAGTTTACCACCGCCGGAGATATTGGTTTTACCATTCGCCGGGTTTCGATCAAAGGGATCTATCGCTACCCCTATGAGCATCGCTTAACCGATTCCCTTGTCCTTTTAGATGACGGAACGGCCCGGGACCTGGTGAGGGTTCTGGCAGACCAGACTCAGGAGAGCTCACCGGAAGAGGCGAGTGACCTTTTGGATATAGACCTGGGTTCCCTTTTTGAGATGGATGATACATCGGCTGACGGAGGGAGTGAGGATATTCTCTCTTCCCTGGATGCCCTCTTTGACGAGCCCCTCCCCGAGGTTAAGAGTGACGGGAGCTGGCACTTTTTATTGGTCCGTTTTCCCCGCACCGCCTACAACAAACAGCTCGAACAATTACGATCGCTTTTAAACAAAGAAACCACACAGCTTCTTGACTGGCGTCAGGCGGCGGGATCGGCGGCCCAATACGCCCGCTTTATGCAGCTCTTCTTCTACGCCGGTTTCTTTCTTATTTTCCTGGCCGCCGTTTTGGGCATAGTGAATATTATGCTCATTAGCCTTTTCCAGCGGACTGTGGAAATCGGGACGATTCAGGCTCTGGGCGGGACTTCCTCATTTGTCCGCCGTCTCCTTAGCTTCGAATACCTTTTTATTTCGCTTTGCGGGGGGCTCTTGAGTCTCATATTTTCTGCCGGGTTATTTGCACTGGTGAATCGTTTAGATGTGGTGCTGGCTAACCCGGTGTTAAGTATGGTCTTTGGAGGAAAACCTTTGTATTTTCCCTTTTCCCTCCCCATGTGCGGGATAACCCTTCTGGTTTGTATAGGCACCGGCTGGATGTCTTCTCTTTATCCTGTGGGAAAGGCCCTGGCCCTGGAACCTGTGTCGGCTCTAAAAGGAGGAAACCATGAATAGGAAGAATCTTCTTACTTTGGGTTTGCGAAACCTCTATAGGCACCGGAACAGGCAGATTTTCCTTTTGGCCGCATTGACCCTTTGCTTTGCTATGATTTCCCTTCTTTCCCTTGTGTCCGCAGGGATGAGCCGGAATGTGAACGACTCGTCCCGGGTGCATTACGGAGGAGATTTTTTCCTGGTGGGGTTCTATGGTGATAACCGGGATAAACCGGCCTGGGTGAAGAGCCCGGAAGATCTACAGTCCCTTATAGATGATGTGCCCGGACTGGCCGCACCCCGGAGTCAGCTTTTTAAATCAGCCTATATCTACTTTAACGGGAAGCCCCAGCTCGTTAAGAATACGGTAGGCCTGGATTACGATAAAGAGGGGCAGTTGCTAAGCCGCTACGAAGTAGTTGAGGGCGATTTGGACAGCCTGTCAGAGGGGGGCGCCGTTGTTGTCTCCTCTGCTTTGGGAGAGATTATGGGGCTCCGGGCGGGGGACCAAATTACCCTCAAAACGACCAATCCCAAGGGTCAGGTGAACACGGGGCAGTTTACCGTGGGTGCCCTGATTGGGGACGATACCCTTCTGGGCTACTACCGGCTTTTTATGGACCGGGGCGATTTGAACGGTCTTCTCGCCTGGGATGAAGGGGATTTTAGTTCCCTGGGAATCTATTTGGATGATAGGAAAGAGCGGGATTACTGGGTAGAGAAACTCTATGACCGGCTAAGCCAAGGGCTTTCTGTGGGCGGAGAAATCCACACCCGGGATGACTACTACAGAGAAACGGAAAAGGGCTGGACCGGTATTCGTTACTTTATCTACGCCCTGGATATGTATGTTTCCGATGTGGATGATCTGTTAAGGGCTATGGACCTGCTCTCTTATTTTATTTATTTGATGATGCTGCTTATTACTTTTGTTTCCGTGCTGGTCACCTACCGCATTTTGCTTCATGACCGGAGCCGGGAATTGGCCGTGTTCCAGGCCATGGGGATGACCGGGAGACAGGTGGAGATCATGCTTCTCGTAGAGGCGGGGCTCCTTCTTTTTCTGGCCTTGCTTGGGGGAACTGTTTTCTCTTTTCTAATGGTGCCGGGCTTGCGGATATTCTCCTTTGAGAATATTCAGGGCTTTGGAATCTTTTTAAAAAAAGGTAGGCTGAGCGGTGCATTTATTCTTTCCCGATATTGTTTTAATATAGGGGTGATTCTCATTGGCGTCGTACCCGCTGTCTGGTGGCAAATTCGTCGAGAGCTGGGGCGTCCCCTGGCCCTCACCCTCAAAGGAGAAACATGAAAAAGTCAGTCTTTATAATAATTAGTTTTACCATAGCAACTCTGCTTTCCGCTCTGGACCATCAGGCTTTGTTAGCCGAGGCGGACAGTTTGGTGAATTATCCCGCCACGGACTTTCAGGCCCGCTATACCATTGTGCAGGATATTCCGGCGGAGGGGCGTATTACTACGGTGGCTTCCGTTTTTCGTCGTGATCGGGATGAAGCCTATACCATTGTGATTGAGGACCCGGCGGAAAATCGGGGCCAGGGGTATCTCAAAAACCGGGAGACCCTGTGGATTTACGACCCCGACTCAAGGGAATTCAACTCCACCAGTTCCTCCGATCGATTCCAGAACAGCAATGCTCGAAACTCGGATTTTACCAATTCCACCCTGGCCCGGGATTACGAAGTTGTAGCGGCCGAAGAAGTGACTCTGGGGCGATACGAATGCTGGCTTTTGGAGCTGGAGGGCCGCACCGACGATTTAACCTACCCCAAAATGAAAATCTGGATAGACCAGGATAGACTGGTTCGGAAAACGGAGGATTACAGCCTCTCCGGCCAGCTCCTTCGTACATCGGTCTTTGCCTCCTATCATCAGCTTGATTCCGGTTTTGTTCTGCATAAGGTGATTTATGTGGATCACCTGGAAGGGGCTGTGGTAGACGGGGAATTCATAAATGAAAAGACTCAGGTGACTATAGACAGTCCCTCCCTGGTTGACCTGCCCGATTCGGTCTTCTCCAAGTCCTTTTTGGAGAGGGTGAGTCAGTGATAAAGCCGATGAGGCTGATGGGGGTTGCGGGGTTCTTCCTGGCTTCCTTTATTTTGTGGGGGGAGTCTGACCTTCTTGATGCGGAGGGTTCCCTTGACGACCTGTTAGGGCTGGGAGATGAGACCGTAGAACCGGTTGAGCCTGTAGAGACTCCCAAGCAGGAAGCGGCATCCGTTATAGACGATTTGATTGGCCATAAGAGCCTGGATATTCGCATTAAGACGAAAATTACACTGGGATATACCCCCGGCTTTGAGGATGGGACCGATACAGGGACCTTTGAGGATTCCCCCATTTTGGAAATGAAGAATACCCTGATTTTGGATTATGTCGATTCGGACAAGCTGCGGGTTTATCAAAAATACTCCGTAGAGGCTCCCGACTTTGAAGGTGAGCTGGACGAGATGTTTGCCGACTACTACCCGGCGGACTTCGTCAATTTCCGGGCGGGTCGCTTTACCGAAACCTGGGGGGAGTCAAAAAACTTTCGCCACACCAACCTGGTGGCCCGGGAGCCGGATGATTTTTCCGGCGGTACCGATACGCTGGCCTTTCGTGTCCTTTTTCCCTGGAAGACCGGTTCCATTGAAGCTCTGGCCCTTTCCCGGGAAGGCTACTGGGAGGATGAAGATTATCCGGCTATGGATGAATTTGGCTGGGGGCTTCGCATTAATCCCCCCGTTCCCAATACGGATTTAACCGCCGCCTTCTATGCCCACCGGGAGATGAATACCCGCATGACCCTAAGCCTTAAGAAGACCCTCTTCGGTTCCTGGGAGACCTATGGTGAAGGGCTCATGGCCATTGATAAGGCTATCTTTGACGGAAGCTACGATGAGGATGAAGAGACCGAAGACGACCCCTATGACTTTGCCCTAAACCTGGGAGTCTACCGGGACTTTTTTGCCAATCGATTGACCCTGGGAGGAGAGTATCTCTACAACGGGGAAGAGAGCGAGATGACCCTGGCCGCCGGTACCTGGGATATCCTTTACCACGGCCATAACCTGGCCCTATACGCCAAGTGGAAGCAGAACGACTGGGAAGTATACTCCTACGGACGCTACAACTCCTATGAGGATACGGGCATTATCGGTCCCGGTGTTAACTGGTACTTCTCCGACGAGGCCAAGCTGCAGGCCGGAGGGGGCTACGCCTGGGGTACCGATTCATATGATGACGACTATGCCGACAGTAACCCGGACGACTTTGACCGGGAGCTGTTCTTTTTTGTACAGCTTGTCATTAACGGCAGCTGGGAGAAAACCCTATGGCCGGGGTAAGTGCGGTAATTGTTACCTATAACAACAAAGAACTTGTTTTAAAACAGATAGATCGCCTTTTAAAGACTGATCGTGAGAACTTCCATATTATCGTGGTGGATAACGCGTCCTCCGACGGGACGGCTGAGGCTATTGAATCCCGTTGGGGAGAGAACCCCCGGCTTAGTCTGGTGCGTCAAGAGGAGAACCGGGGGGGCGCCGGTGGATTCCGCCGTGGTGTGGAAGAAGCCCTAAAGGGGCCTTTTGACTACTTCTGG
The DNA here is from genome assembly GCA_028533045.1 of Spirochaetales bacterium. Classification (GTDB taxonomy): domain Bacteria; phylum Spirochaetota; class Spirochaetia; order DSM-2461; family DSM-2461; genus SZUA-368. The sequence continues at coordinate 32,136 of JAQQAP010000008.1, forward strand.
CTCCTCGATGATGACGCAGTTCCCCGGGAGGACGCTCTGGATGAGCTTCTCAAGGCGGCGGAAGAAATTCCCGGTCCCTGGGGTGCCTTGGGGTCTCTTGTGGCACAGGAGGAACAGCCCGAACTGGTTACGGAAACGGGGGGAGGTATCTTGTGGCTAAGGGGCAAATTAACCGCCCATAACCAGAATTCCCTTATAAAAGATGTTTCCCCCGAGCCATTCATCGTGGGCCATGCGGCGGCGGCCTCCCTGCTTACCCGCCGGGATGTGGTGGAAAACTTAGGTTTCTTTGAAGATATCTTTATACACTTTGACGATGTGGAGTGGTGTTACCGCATTGGCCGGGCCGGTTATCCCGTCTATTCCGTTCCCCGGTCCATCGTGCATCATCCCTTTAAAAAAGGTGCCGCCCCCGGTTGGATTCGTTACTACGACGCCCGGAATATTCTTCTGGTTTACCGGAGAAATCGCCCCTGGCTCATGGCTGTCCCCTTTTTGAGGTTTAGACTTATGGCTTTGGTCTTTTTTCTACGGGGGGAAAGACAAACGGCCCATTATATTCTTAGGGGCCAAAGAGACTATTTTAAGGGAAAGCTTCGTTTACGGAGTGAGCTGTAGTCATTCCTTGAGAGAGCAGGGAAGGTAAATGTGAAAGCTGGTCCCTTTTCCCACTTCCGAGAAAAGTTCAATAGCCCCTTTATGTTCCTGTATGGTGGCGTAAACCATGGAGAGGCCCAGCCCGGTTCCTTTGCCCAGCTCTTTTGAGGTAAAGAAGGGCTCAAAGATTTTATCCATTATTTTCGGATCGATTCCCGTGCCCGTATCGGAAACCATGAGTTTTATATAGAGGCCCGGTTTGATATCAAAAGGGCTGTATAGGCAAAAGTCCCGGTCTAGTTTCTTGTTTTCCGTTTCTATGGATAGGGTTCCCCCCCGGGGCATGGCGTGGGCTGAGTTAATGGCCAGGTTCATAATGCTGTTTTGAATGGCAGAGAAGTCGCCTATGAAGACGCTTTCACGGGCTTTGTCCTGCAGGTTGATTGTTATCTTTTTATTCAGAGTTCTTCCCAGAAGGTTTAGTGAGTCCCGTATGGCCATATGAAGATCGATACGGGATGAGCTTATTTGTTTCTTCCTGCCAAAAGCCAGGAGTTTGGCTGTTAACTCCGCCGCTCTGTCGGTGGTTTCCAGTATCATTTCTACAAAGTGTCGGTTCTCTTCCGAAAGGCTTTCATCCAGGGTCAGGAGCTGAGTGGCCGATGATATTCCCGCCAACATATTGTTAAAGTCATGGGCCACCCCTCCGGCCAATTTACCTATGGCGTCCATCTTTCTCGCCTGCACGAGCTGCTCTTCCATTTTGGTCTTTTCTGCCATTTCCCGGTTTAGGGATTCTATTTTTTCCTTAATCGAATTTTGCATGAGAGCGACACTCTGGGAGAGGGTTCCCACCTCATCGTCTCCCCCTTCCGGAATGGTTTGATCCAGGTCTCCCCGGGCTATTTGCGTCGTTATTTTCGTTAGTTTAATAATGGGCGCAGTAAGATTGTTGGATAACCAGATGAGGCTGGGAATGAAGAGGAGGGACAGAATCACCATGGTAAGAAGGAGTATTCCTATGAACTCCCGCATGTGGGCATATTTGTGTTCCAGAGGTATAGAGTAGATGATATACCACTCCCAAGAGGGATAATACCTGTACACATACCAGAGATTTGATCCTCCGTAGGAAGAGTAAAGTTCTCCTTCCTTGACCTGTTTTAGACTTTGAAACGCCTCTATGGCCTGTAAGGATGTATCCCCTTGCGGAAGGAGGGGGTGGAGAATCATGGCCAGATCTTTATCCGTGATAAAAGGGTAGAGCTCTATATTTTCCGAATCATAATAGGTTGTCCTGAGTTCCTTGAGGAGGGCTTCCTGGAAATCATCCACATAGATCTCTCTAAGTCCGGTTTTGTTTAATCTGTCCTCCGCTTTATCCAGATCTTTGATAATAATGCTGATTTTTTCCTCGTAAATGGTTATCTGGCTGACATCTACTATGTGTTTAAGCTGGAGTCGGGATACGATGGTTATGGCAAACAGCTGGAAAATAAAGGTGCCCACTGTAAGGATAATCAGTTTTGTCTTGATAGATTTTATGAAATTCATTCTCCTTCCCCTTCGGCCGGCCATAGTTGAGCTTCCTCTATTAATTCATAGGGGAATTTGTAGCCGAGTTTGTTGGCCATTGTTGTATTTAGTACAAGTTTGGATTCCCTGTTTATAGACATCGGAATGGAATCCGGGGGAGTTCCTTCAAGGATTTTTATCGTATTTTGAGCCAGCCACCAGGCAAACTCTCTGCTGACCTTCGTTTCTCCCAAGAGAGCCAGGTGAATGTTTTGCACCATAGAGACGGCCACGGGGACTCTTGTTTCTTCTTCTATAAAGCGAAGGGCTTCTTCTTCATTCCAGTCTTTGAGGCCGACCGTGTTGAAAAGGACAAGCATATCCGTCTCATTTTGCATGATTTGATAGTATTTTTTCCATTCCGAAAAGGACGGGGCAAAGCGGGCCATTTCTACGGGGAGCTCAAGTCTATTTACCAGGCTTTTGTAAATGGTATGGTTCATTTCTTCTTCCTGGAATAACAGGCCCAGGCGATTACCCTCTGTGAAGAGGCTCAGGTGTGCCACGGTATTCTCCATGGGATCTACTTCTACCATGCCTCTGATGTGCGATAGGGGCAGGCCGTACTGAGAGGCATCCCAGTTTACTGCACAAAAAAGGACGGGTATGTCTTTGTCTTTGAGATAGGGGACCACAAGGTATTTGACAAAGCTGTCGTCGCTGCCCAGTATGATGTCCGGCTGAAACTCTTCTATAATCTCCAGGGCTTCCCCGGCTTTGATTCTGGCATGTTCGTCACTTTTGTTAAGCTTTGTATCCATACGAAAGAGGCGCAGTTCATAATTCAAACCTGATTTATCAAGGGAATGGAAAAGGGTTTCCTCTATGTCGTCGCTCCAGGCATATCCCTCATGGTAGGAGTTTACATAGAAGATCTTTTTTTGCTCCTTTTCTACGAGGGTGGATCTCTCCCGGAGCTCTTCTATTATGAGGTCGGGATTGTCGGAATTGATATTAAGAACCCCGGGGTTTCCTTCCTCGGACAGGATGTTTTCGCCTCTCATCTCTTTATGGCAGCCGGTGAATGGTACAAAAAGAGTCAGAAAAAGGAGAATTTGGACCGTTTTGTTAAGATGGGGCACTTAGTTATTTTAGTCCGGGTAAGGACTTTTTTCAAATTTACTTGCTGTTTATTAAAAAAGGATATACCGGGATTGAAAAGGCTTTTGTCCTATATATACTTTAATACAGAGTTTTATAAAAAAGCTGTATATGTGAGGTGCTGCATCATGAGAGACAAGAAAACTATTGGTTTTATGACCCGTTCTATCGGAACTCCCGTTGGATTTACCATTTGGCAGGGGGTCAAAAAAGCGGCCCAAAAACATGGTGTGAATTTAATAACTATTGACGGGGATAATGTGGGGCGGCACAGGACTTTGATTTTTGAGTTAATGAAGAAGAATAATGTGGACGGAGTTCTTACATGGGCTTCCAACACGGCCGATGAAAAAACCGTCTTTTACAGTAAAAGGATTGGGGATATTCCCATTGTTACCCTGACTCTTCCCATTGATTCCTATCCGGTAGTTCAAATTGACTCCTATACGGGAATGAAGCTGGCCGTTAAGCACCTGATTGAGGTTCATGGCCGGGATAAAATCGTTTTTATTCCCGGGAATGAGACAAATAACTATTACAATGAGAGATTTCAGGGGTATAAGGATGCTCTGAAAGAGGCCGGGGTAGCGGTAAATCCCCAACTGATAGGAAACCGGATTCCTCCCGATTCCCCCTATGATGAATATTATGACATATCTACGATTCTGGACGATATTATTAATGTCAGGAAACTGGTGCCCGGTAAGGACTTTAACGGGATTATCACAGTGACCGAAGGGTATTCTCTGGTTCTCTTTGATTACTTTCGCAAGAAGGGGATTTCTGTTCCCGAGGATGTTTCCATCATCAGTTATGATAACTCTACCAAAGGGCGTTACGAAAAGCCCACACCCACGGCCATGATTCTTCCTTTTGATGAACAGTCGGAACAGGGGTTCCATATTTTGATGGACCAGATAAACGGCAAGCCTGTAGAACGATTTAACAAGATTCCCAGTCATCTTCAAGTGAACTTGAGCTGTGGATGCGAGGAAAAGTCCCTAGACCTGGCGGCTACTTCCAGCGAATACAAGATTGTTCAGAACTGCGGGTTGTTCAAGAAGGCCTCCGAAGGAAAAGAGCCCACAAAGGAAGAGCTTGAGTTAACCGTTCAGGAGTGTGTTAATGCCTTTTTGGCTCAAATTGACCGTAATACGGCGCAGCACACCAAGCTAATGAAGAGCATTGAAGACTACAGCCGCGATGTTGTTTCTTCCTTGATAAATGAACTTATCCATGACGGCTCTGAAGAAACGATGAAAAGCCTGGACCGATTGATTGAGCTTTTTGTCGAGAGAAAGGTGCCTTTGAAGCAGCTTCAAAACCTTGTTTCTATCTTCCGAAATATTTTTATTCTTGAGATTGACCGAATAGACACGGTTAACCGGGCGGAAAATATTTTTCATAAGCTCCGTACCAATATTAGCGTGTCCATTGATTATTTCGAAGGGAAAAAACTTTCCGACAGGGATAAAGATGCGGAGGAGCTTAACAGTTTTTCTCGAATTTTGGCCGGTAAGTACAGCCATAAGGATATTTTTGAAGTTATAACCAAGAGAACGCCCCTTTTGAATATTGGGGAGCTCTACCTTGTGATGTATCCGGAACGGGTAAAATATGAGTTTCTTGATCCCATGCCGGAGAAGTCAACTTTGATTTACGGAGTTAAAAAGGGAAAGGCTCTGACTATTTCCGAAAAGGAGCGTGAATTTAGCACCCTGGATATTCTTCCCTCTTCCGTGATGGCGCAAAGCTCAAAGGAAAATGTTGTGATCATGCCTCTCTTCTCCAATATGAGACATATGGGCTTTCTTGTATTTATGGACAGTCCCAATGACCGCCATCTTTATGCGGCGGTGCGGGATTTTATCTCCAGTGCCCTCCAGGGGGCCTATATGATGACCGAAATGGAAAAGGCCGAAAAGGAAAGCGCGGAAAACCTGGTGAATCTGAAGCAGAAAGCGGAAGTTATCACCGTAAATACGGAGAGTATTAATACCCTTATTCAGTCTATTACGGAGGCCATGGAGAATATCGGACGGAATGTCAAACTCATTTCCGACGATATCACATCGGTGGCCCGGGAAAGTAATACGGTTGTAAAGGTTACCGATGAAGCCAATGGTTTTGTGGATAAGCTGAATAAGAAGGCCAACGATATCTCTGCGATTACCAATCTGATTTCCGATCTCTCCGAGAAGACCGACGTTCTTTCCATTAATGCCCGTATCGAAGCGGCCCGGGCCGGAGCGGATGGTAAGGGATTCTCCGTGGTGGCCAATGAGATTAAGGAATTGAGCCAGCAGACCAATGAATCGACCCAGAAGATTAATGAGATGATTGGGGAGATACAGAGCGGGTCCGGAGAGACTCTTAGCTCCATGTCCAGCATTCATTCTATTATTCAGAAGATCTATTCGCTTACGGAAGATATTAACGTGCGTATTGATGAGCATCTTAAGGCGACTCAGGATATTTCTTCCCAGCTGATTGAGGCTTCCCAAGGAAGTAGGGAAATTTATTCGGCTATCTCCCAGGTGGCCGGTGAAGCCGATTTATAGTAAACTTGGCCCATGTATGAATTCTTTGAACCTCCTGTTCCCCTGGGAGAAGACGGCGTACCCCTTGAACCGGCCCGCCTGCTCCATCTTCCCGGGGAAATGAATATTGATATTTATCCGCCCCTTATCTTTGTGACCCTCTACCGGGAAATGTTAGCGGAAGAAGTGAGTTCTTTGTCGGAGGTGCTGGAGAAGCGCTTCCCCGCCTGCCCCCTTTATGTTCAGGATCGATCGGTGCGTCCATTTACTGTTGTGCTGGAACGGGGTGAGATTCCCGAAGAGATGACCGTGAAAGAGGGGGAACTTGAGTTTTTCCTTCATCCCAAAAGGGGACAGAATGCGGGCTTTTTTATTGATATGCGCGATGGCCGCCGTGTTATTGGTGAGATTGTCGTAGAGCAGAAGGCGAAGGGAAACGGGAAGGTTTTGAATCTGTTTTCCTATACCTGCTCTCTTTCCGTCGCAGCTTTGGCTGCCGGGGCGGAGAGGGTTGTGAATATAGATATGAACCGGAAATCTCTGGATGTGGGAAAGAGGAACCACCGGCTGAACCATGGAAACATTCCCGGCGGCTACGGGACACAGGCTCTCTTTCTTCCCCACGATATCTTTAAGTCTTTGGGAAAGCTGAGGCGGGAAGGCCCCTATGGCTTGATTATTGCCGATCCTCCCCCCAGTCAGAAGGGAAGCTTTGATTTGCGCAAGGATTATCCCCGCTTGTTAAAGCGGCTTCCGGAGATGTTAGCTCCCGGCGGTGAGATGCTCTTGAGCTTAAACAGCCCCGTGGCGGACTGGGAGGATTTTGAACGGTTGGTTTTTGATAACCTGGGCCCCGAATGGGATGTTCAAAGAATCGCTCCGCCCGCCGACTTCCGCCCGGCCGAAGAGGGGCGGGGGCTTAAGCTTCTTAGGGTTAAACAATCTCTCTAGGCAAAAGCCGGTGCGTAAACCAGCTGCTTTTGTTCCAGCAATTCGTCTATGTAGAAAACCGTCCGGTCCACGAAATCGTCCATTTCCTTGAGGCTCAGGTAGGTGTATTTCCTATCCAGATTCTTCGGGGGATTCAGGTAGAAATCAGTGATAAATCGGACTTGATTCATAATCGCGCCCCGTTCGTAGTAGTGCAGGTAGTTGGGGAACTCGTCGATGTACTGAAAGATGCGAAAGAAGATGTTATCCGGATTGTCTCTCATGTAAAGGTGATCCAGGCAGTACCAATCTTTCTTGATGATGCGGATAAGCGATTTGTCCTCTTTGAGAGAGGCGTAGGCGGGATCGCTCTTTTTTTTCCGCTCGATGAATTTACGCCACTCCTTATCTACGAAGAGGTGGGTGTAGTAGCCGATGTAGAAGGAGCGTTTTTCTTTGTCTCCCACTTTTTCGGCCAGGTAGGCGTCGAAGAAGCGATCCGGGTAGATATATTTCTTTCCCTTGTCGCTCCAGTGTGTTACTTCTGCGGGAGGATCGAACTTTGTTCTGTCCTCGTTGGGCACGCCGCAGTCGGGCCCGATGTTACCAACAATAAACTTTACCGGATCCAGGTCATAACCCCTATCCAGTATTTCTTCTGCAATTCTTAAATGAAGACCCCATGTAGCCATAATATAGTCTCCTTTTCCTGTTCCCTTAAATATAGCACGGATTTGTAGGATTTAAAGAACTTTTCTTTCCCGGCATGATTTTAATATAATCCATGACAGGAGAGGCTTTGATTATTTTTTGATGAAAAAGTCAGTTTATGTGCCAAATACAGAGGGCGGCGTAGGAACGCCAGGGGCGCCATTTTTCCGCTTGCCTTTCTATATCCTTTGTGGTCGGTCTTTTGCCGTTGACCGCAAGAGCTTTGATAATACCCAGGTCGGAGGCGGGAAAGGCGTCGGCCATTCCCAAGCCTCTCATGGCTACGTAGTTCACCGTCCAGGGACCGATTCCTTTAAGGGCTAAAAAGGAGTTGTTGAATTCTTCGAAGCTCTGTTCCGGAGAGAGGGATATGCGGTTTTCCAGTACGGCCCCGGTTACGGTTTTGATGGTTTTTTGTCTTGTGGCTGTAATTCCCAGGCCGGTCAGGTCTGTTTTATTGAGTTCTTCCGCCGTTGGAAAGAAGTATTTTAAGTCATCCGGGAAAGATATTCCTGTATGATGGGCGGATCTTTCGGCAATACGTCCCGCCAGGGTGGTGGCTGCCTGTACGGTTATTTGCTGTCCCAGAATAGCGCGAACGGTAAATTCAAAGGGGTCGAAGGCGACCGGGAGTCCGGGTACACGGCCCCGGGGCATTCCCCGAGAGAGGAGAGGGTCACCGGCAAAGCGTTTATTTATTTCACTTTTGTCCCTGTCCAGGTCGAACATGCGGCGAATTATCTTAAGAAGTTCTCCCGTTGATCCCTTTGAGTCGGAGTAAATCTTTCCTTCCAAGGACGATTCTTTTTCATTATTCCAAAGGGAGAGCCACCCCCGGCCGTCGGGAAAACGGAATGTTCTGCTGTATACGCCGTCACAGGCTGACTCCACTCCCCTTATTAAACGGGGGGTCATAAAAGAGAGAACCGACCGGTAGTCAAATGAGGGATCGTAGGGCAGGGTGAAGTCAGTTTTGCTTATCATAGAAAAATTATAGCATAAAAGGGGTTAACGCTCACAATCGTTGTGATAAATGATTATAATGGTAATGATGGATAAACGATTTGCTATAATTTTGCTGCTTCTACCCCTCCTGGCTTCCTGTGTGACCCGTCAGGATCCTAAGGTTTTTGAGAATGATGAGGGCCATTATCGCAGCTATTATGCCCTTGATGGATTGGAGTCAGCCTTTAAGGGGACTCTTATTGAAGGGGATATTCCCCTCTGGACATGGTCTTCCACCCCGGCTGACTACGAACTGACCGTTCTGTTCATTCACGGTTATTTGGACCATTCCGCCCTAACCGCACCGCTCATTCAATTTTTGGATGGGAAGAGCTGTCGCATTATTGCCTTTGATTTACCCGGCCACGGTCGTTCGGGAGGCAAAAGAGCTTCCCTGGAAGACTTTGAAGAGTACCGGGAGGCCCTGGAACGGGTGATGGTTTATTGGGATTTAACCTACGAGGAGACCCTGTTTATCGGCCATAGTACGGGGGGCGCTCTAATACTGGACCGGCTGGTCGAAGGGGCGGATATGAAAGGGGCCGTATTGGCGGCTCCTCTGGTTCAGTTTCGCTGGTACAGACTCTCTTCCACCCTTCTTTCGATTTTCGCCAAAGGGGAAGTCCCGGTCAGCCGGAGAAGAAGCAGTCACAATAGAGAGTTCAACCGAATGAAAGTTCACGATCCTCTGTTTATTAAGCGGATGCCCCTTAACTGGCCCCTGGCCATTATGGATTGGTATGAAGGGCTGCCTTCCGGGGCGATCGATTATGACGGCCCGGTTCTGATTTTACAGGGAGAAAAGGATCATGTGGTTTACTATGAAAAAAACGTTCCCCGGGTTATGGAGTGGTACCCCCATGCGGATGTACACTATTACTCCCAGTTTATGCACCATATCCTTAATGAGAAAGAGACAAGCCGATTATATGCTGACTTGGGCCGCTGGTTGGATCAAAGCTTTTTTTCGTAGCAGTAGTATTCCCGGTGGCCGGGGGGCTTATAGGCAAGGCTGACCTTTCCCCGTTGTAGATAGCCATATTTTTCGTAAAGCCTCAAGGCGGCCGGATTGCCGGGATACACATCGAGCCGCATGAATTGGTAACCCTCTTGCCGGGCGAAGTCCTCACAGGCGGTGAGGACCTTTTTACCGTAGCCCTGTCCCTGGGCTTCCGGGGCGATGACCAGGGCGTGAATGACCAGAGGGGTTTTGTCGTTAAACTGCCAATCAACCGCAGCCCACTCCTCTGCCTGGGTTTCATTAAGGACTACGGCGCCGATGAGCCGGTCTTCGTCGCCTATGCGGTATTGATGTCCTCTTTTAATTGAGGCAGATTGGGTTTGTCGGTTGGGGTAAACCTCCTTGTCCCACTGACGTATGCCGCGGCTGTTCAGGTCGTCGACACAGCGATGGTAGAGGGTTGTTAGTTCGTCCAGATCCGATTCCCGGGCTTTTATTAACTTAATCATGGAGACAGTATAACATGAGAGCTGGGGGGCTTCTATTCTTTAGGGCTATTTCTGCCGGAAAGGTAGCCGTTGAGCTTATCCAGGCTTGATTTAAGGGCGTTTAATTCTTCCCTGTCGAAGGGTCCTTCCATAATACGGCGGGAAAGGGCTTCCGGGATTTTGAGGGCCCTTTCCTGTAAATCCCGGCCTTTGGTCGTCAGGCTTATAATCACCCTTCTTTCATCCTTTTTGGATCTCTTACGCTCAATCAGCTCCTGTTTTTCCATTCTTTTAAGGAGAGGCGTCACGGTATTGGTGTTCAAAATCAGCCTTTCTCCCATTTCGTTTACGGTGAGGCCGTCCTTTTCCCAGAGAACCATGAGGGCGATGTACTGGGGGTAGGTGATTTCCAGTTCGTCCAAATAGGGCTGGTACTCCCGGATGATGAGCCGGGAGGCGGCGTAAACGGGGAAGCAGAGCTGATTTTGAAGTAAAAGGCTATCCTCTTTCATTGGGCGAGCTGCTTTTCTATGTGTTTAGTCAGTTTTTCCGGCTTGAAGGTGGGGGCGAAGCGTTTTACCGGATTACCCTCCTTGTCGATGAGGAATTTGGTGAAATTCCATTTGATTTTACTTCCGCCGAACCCTTTTTTCTTGTTTCTGAGGTATTTAAAAATGGGGTGGGCATCGTCGCCGTTTACATCGATTTTGGAAAAGACCGGGAAGCTGACACCGTAGTTGATGAGGCATCCTTCGGAGATGGATTTGCTGTCCCCCGGTTCCTGATTGGCGAACTGGTTACAGGGGAAGCCCAGGATTACCAGGCCCTGGTCCTTATAGGTTTTATAGAGTTCTTCCAGCCCTTTGTATTTGGGGGTCAGGCCGCATTTGCTTGCTGTATTTACTACCAGGACAACTTTGCCTTTGTAGTCTTCCATGGATATTTCTTTTCCCTGGAGGGAGTCCGCTTTAAATTGATGGAAATTGTTACTCATTTCGTTGCTCCTTAAGCTTTGATAACTGGAATATAACTCATAAACGATTATATCGCAAGCGATATAATGAGAATTTCTCTTAAAAATTCGTATTTTTTAGTTATTTCGGAAGATTTTCCAGTGCTGCAAAGGCTTGCCCGCTGTAAACCAGGCTGTTCCAAAGGAGATGAGCGCTGCCGATTCACAGAAGAAGAGGAGGTGGATCTGATTGAGCTGTTCCTGGGAAAAAGGGAGAATGAGCCAGCCGATGGGGTAAGTAAGTAGACTCACGGTCATGATGCCGGAGCATATGAGATAGATAGTTCTTCTTTGGTTTGAGTATTTGTCTGTTTTGATTCTCGCTCTTCTGGCAAAGCAGAGACAGAGGAAAATCAGCATGGCAAAAAGGGTGATGGAAAAGATATAATGGAGGATTTCCGCTTCTTTGATGGTTGCTTTGAGGCAGTCGGCATTCTTTGTTATGTCTGAGGGAAAGCCGGTGGGAGAGAGGGCGGTTCCCACGGCACAGAGGGCGGCCAGTTTGCTTATGAGCGCTTCGTAGTAGTAGCGTCCGTTGTAAAAAAAGAGGAAAAAACCTGTTACTGATAAAAGCCCCACGAAGATGTTGCGGCTTATGGTGAAGTAGTAAGCGCTTATGGAGGAGATGATTCGACCGTAGATGAGAGTGACGAGAAGGGGGAGAAGAAAGGCTGTCAGGCCGATGATGAAGCGCTGCGATTCATAGTTGTGGATTTCATGGGTCTCTTTTTTTAGCCAGTTTTTCATGATTATTCCTTCTTATATTGCGAGCAGGGGAGCATGATGGAAAAGGTTGTACCTTCGTCAACTATGCTGTCCACATCTACCGTGCCCTGATGGTTTTCTATTGCTTTAAAGACGGTGGTAAGCCCCAAACCGGTTCCTTTTCCCGCTTCTTTTGTTGTGAAAAAGGGGTCGAAAATTCGGTCCAGTGATTCGGGGGATATTCCGCAGCCCGTGTCGCTAACGGTTATTTTTATATATTCCCCAGATATAAGGGAGCCTTCTTTCTCAGTTCTTATCACATTTCTTGTCGCAAAGGTGAGCTCTCCTCCTCCCTCCATGGCATGTGAGGCGTTGATCCCCAGGTTTATAAAGGCGTTTTGAAGGTGATTTTTATCTCCCGTGAGGTGGGTATGTTCCGCGCCGGCGACAAAAGTGGTGTGAATGCTCTTATCCAGAGTTCTGTTGAGGATAATTACGACGTCTTCCAGGAGCTGGTGCAGATCGAGGGGGGCTTTTTCCACTTTTTCCTTTCTTCCGAAGACGAGGAGTTTTCTGATCATTTCTGCGGAAGACCGGGAGGTGGAGAGAATTACGTCCAGGAGTTGGTCCGCCTGGGGCGTGTTCCGGTCTTTTTTGTTATTCAGGAGCTGGGTAGCGCTGATAATTCCTGCCAGAGTGTTGTTAAAGTCGTGGGCCAGTCCTGCGGCCAGTTCTCCCAGGGAATTGATGCGGTTTTTATGATTTAGTCTTTCCTGCATCTCCCTTTCCGCCGTAACGTCGTCTATGCGGTAAATTGCTCCTACAGAACCTTCGGAGATAATGGGATAAATGGTTATATTCTCGTAACAGAATTCCTGCTTACATCGTGTTTTTCGGAATGATATACTTTGGATTTTTTGTGAATCGATACTCTCGCGAATGAGGGCCATGTCGTTGGTTTCCTCTTTTAGGATATCTGGGAAAAATCGATTCAGAGCTTCTTCTTGAGTCATTTTGAATTTGTCGGCAGCCATATTGTTCCAGAGATTGATTCTCCCATTTCTGTCCACGCCAATGAGAACGGAAGGCATGGTATTAACTATGCTTAAGAGATAGCTTTGAACTTTGCGAATTTCCTTTTGAGACTTTTTTCGTACCAGAAGCAGAGATGAAAGAAGGATAAGGGCGGTAAACAGGAGTATTATGGCTAGAAGGAAAGTAAGAATGAGTGGTTTGTGGTCTTCGTAGATAGTTTTAGGGTCGTTGAGGATTATAGCTCCTTCCGGAACTCGATTACGGGGAATGTGAAAGCGCTTGAGAACTTTATAGTCGAGAGTCAGTTTATAGTGGTCTTCCATATCTATTTCTATTTCTGAGGGGATTTCTCCCCGAAGAGTCCTTATAGCCATTTCTCCGGCAATGTGGCCGTCTACGGTGGGACTGGCAAGGTAGCCTCCGACAAAACCCAGGTCCGGAGCTATCTCGTGAAGTTGGTAAATTGGCAGGGGAGATTTTTGGGCGAGCTCTCTGTATTGGTCATAGGTTTCCCCTACGCTATTGTGCCGGTCTGAATACACCGGAAAGATAAGGGCTATACTATGCTTATTCGCATTTTTTAGTATATCTATGAGTTCGGGGAGGGGAAGTTGGGTAAAAGTATGTACTTCGACTCGGGAGGATATCGCTTCTATCGCTTCTGAAAAGTAGGGAAGGGGCCCGATGTCTTTTTCGTTTATGCGCTCGTTTCCTATTATGTAGATATGCTCTGTTTCGGGCTGCAGAAGCAGGGCGGCTTCCAGAGTTTCCAATATTTCCAAGGGAGATTGGACAAAACCTATTTCCGGGGGCCAGGGTGGTTCATTCATATTTTGATGTTTTATCCCCACTGCTAAAACGGGAGTTGAACCTAAGAGGTCGTATTTGATGTCGTGCACATAATTAAAAGCCTGGAGATGATTCGTTATGACTAGGTCCGGTGGGAAAAGTTCCGTCTTTTCCCGTATCATTTGGGTATAGGATTCATGGGAAAAATCTTTAATGCGCACTCTCTTCAAATCAAGATAAAAACTAAAAAAATTGGCCCGGGGAAAGACTTTGAGAATCTCTTCTTTTTCCGCCTCCAGTAAATGTTGGGTATCTTGAACATTTTCGTTAAAGGAGCAGATAAAATAGATATTGGGACTGTCCTGAGAGCTTTGTCCGTAAACTTGAGAAAGGGATAGCAGGAGTAGAAGGGGGATACCCAAGGATTTTATAAATTTCACTTTTAAATTCAGTATAGGCCGTTTTGAGGGACGGGGCAATTATTTTTTTAAGTGACTATTCCCTTTACTGATTTGGTGTGAGTGGTAGAATTGACGGGAGAGGATTGTCATGGAATATGAAATCATATCTCTGGAAGAGAGGTTTGATCTTTTTCAAGCCCAGGATGGCCTATGTGATGAGGCCTGGCCGGAATTCATGATGCATGACCCGGTGACCAAAGAGTGGATGACCTTCATTCAGGGCTATAAAGAGTACCAGCTCCTTATGATGGAAGGTGAGGAAATTCTGGGTATCATAAATACCATTCCCGTGAAATTCAACAGTGCCGATGCAGAGGGTCTGCCCGAGGAAGGGTGGGACGCCGGTTTCCTTTCCGGTCTTAAATGTTTGAAAGAGGGAACTGAGCCCACTATGTTGATGGGCGTTCAAATCGTTATTAATAAGAAATATCAGGGCTGCGGTTTAAGCCTCCCCGCCGTGAAAGAGATGGCCGCTCTGGCCCGAAGAAAGGGGTTCAAGGACTTGGTTATTCCCGTGCGGCCCAGTGAGAAGCATAAATTTCCCCTTATTCCTATGGAGGAGTATTTAAGCTGGGAAAAGGAGCCGGGGTTACCCTATGACGGGTGGCTTAGGGGGCATGTGAGGGCCGGAGGGGAGATTGTCAATATTTGCCCCCGGGCCATGTATATTCCCGGGACGATTGAGGAGTGGGAGACGTGGACCGGGCTGGAAATCCCCGGGTCCGGTTCCTATGTCGTGCCCGGGGCGTTGAACCCGGTGGAGATGGACGTGGAGAAGGACCTGGGGGTGTATGGGGAGCCTAATGTCTGGGTGAGGCATAGGGTTTGAGTGAATAAGTTTTTTTGATCTTCACCATAACGCCAACGAGCAGTTTTCAAGAATAGTTCTATCCCGGGTAAGCAGTCGTTCTCCCTCCACCAGGGCCTGTGCTGTAATGATTCTATCGAAGGGATCTCTGGTCCAGTCCAGCTCCCAGGCTTTTCTGGTTACGGCGAACCAATCCCTCTGGAGTATTTCCAGGCCTATATCCACCAGCAGATCGTCCCTGATTTGATCGGCCGTGTATTTGATACGCTTTATCTCATACAGGTATTGCAGTTCAAGCAGTGCCATGGGGCCTATGTAAATAGTCTCCTTCTCCAGCAGCCGTTTTCCTAATTCGGAAAACTCTTCAAGTCTCCCGGCATGAAGGAATACGGCCGCATGGGTATCAAGTATCATGATTATCCTCCGGACTCCATTGGGCAGACCAATCCATGTGAATTATCTCCTCCGGATTGACCAGAAGGGTATCACGTGTTTTCAAGCGACGTAATTTAGACGGGGGTATCTCCGGCATGATCAGAATCCTCTGTCCCTTCCGTTCAATTTCCAGAGATTCTCCCGATTCCAGAACTTTATCCAGGTATGAGTAGAGATTCGCACGTAAATTGGTGGCCGTTGTTTTCATAAACACCTCACGTACGATCATACATCCAGTCCGTACGTACGTCAAGAAATCATTCTTTAAAAAAGCGAAGTTTGCATGTCCTGTCTCCAGAGGTTCTCTTACTCTTTAATGGCTCCAAATGCCGCAAAGCAATTGGTCTTGTGAAGAACCACCACCTCGGAAAAGCCGACTTTCTTTAAAAGGTCCAGTTGGAAAGTCAAAGGCCGGGGGGTATCTTCCATTTCTATGGCGGCCAGAACTTTGTCCCTGTAGCCTTCCCCATCAACACTTATAAGGTAGTCCGAATAGTGGGATTCCATAATCTCCTGTATATGGGGAGATTCATGACTGATGAGGTCGCTGATCCAGACTGACCCGCCGGGGGCTGTTATCTCGTATAGCTTAGAGAAGGCCCTTTCCCAGTCTTCTTCGTCTCGGAGATGGTGGAGTACGGCGGCGGCCATGATGATGTCGTAGCTTTCTTCTTTGAGGGGAAGTTCTCGGAAGTCGCCCCGGTGGGTTGTTACTTCTCCGTCCGTTACTGCGCTGACGCGCTCCCGGGCCTTCGTGAGCATGTTGGCACTCAAGTCCAGAAGGTCGCAATTTAGGTTGGGCTTGCTCTGGAGGAGTTTGAGCGTGTTGTTCCCCGCTCCGCAGCCAATGTCCAGGGTGTGCTTCATACCCGGCGTAGTGACGCAGGCAGCCCGGGTAATGAGGGACATCATGAGGGCCGCATCGGGAATGGAGGTCTGCCCCGTTTCCAGTTTGGTGAACCGTTCCACATCGTTTTCGAAGCGGTTCCTGATCTCTTCCACGGTCATTTTGTTGGCGTAGGTTTTTGTCACATCTCTCTCCTTATATGGTTTTCTCTATAAGTCTATCCAGTAGGGGATAGATCCATTCATCGAGTCTAAGAAATTGAAATCCCAGACCTTCGGCCCTGTCGATGTTGATGCTGTAAGCGGGCTCTCCGTTGTAGGGGGCCGGGTCTCCCTGCTCTGAGTAGACCGGTTTGCGGCCGGTTTTCTTTTCTATGTAGTCGGCTATTTCCCGAATGGATTTGGTTCCGTGGCTGCACCCGTTGATGGGGCCGCGATAATCCTTGTCCGCCAGAAAAGCAAGAAACCTTCCCGCCTCGTCGGAACGGATAAAGCCCATTTGATTCTCTACGTTATCCACATGCATGGGGATGCCCTTTAGAATGTGCTCCACATAGAATTCCAAACGTTTCGTGTAGTCATCGTCACCCAGAACAAAGGGGTAGCGGGCGGCGACTGAATCTTGGGAGGCGTATTTTTGCGTTAAGGCGCATTCGGCCTGTCTTTTTACCTCCTCATAGGAGAAGTCGGGCCGGGAACACCAGGTTAATTCATATGAGGCGGGATCGAAGTCTTCCTCCCGGGTATCCATATGCTTTTGGTAGACCGCTGTGGAGGACATGAGGATGTATCGCTGGCAAGTCACATTGTCCAGGGTGTGCTTTACGTCGTTGGAGGCGTAGGCCAGGTTGTCATAGACTAGATCGTACTCCTTTTCCGCGAAGGTTTCTTTAAGAGATTGGGGATCGGTCTTTTCTATGGTGAGCCGCTTGACCCTGTCGCCGAACTCATCCCGGGCTTTGCCTCTTGTGGCAATGGTGACTTTGTGACCCATGGCTAATAGTTCACGGACAAGGTGGATTCCGAAAAATCTTGTGCCGCCGAAAACGAGAATGTTCATGAGTCTTGCTCCTTACAAAATGAAATATTTACCACGTCTTCAGAAATGAAAACCTCATTGTTGATCACTTCCACCTCATATAATTCGAGTATTGCTGGTGTTGTCTTATTAATCAGTGTTGAATATTTATCAGACTTTATTCTTGGGAATTGTATTTTGGTTAATGTATGGCTTTCTTCATGGAAGCCATATTGTCTTGCCAACGAAGTGAATTCATGGACCGTATAGAATTTGATATGTCCATCATCTTTCATTTGCATAAATTTATCTACAAATCGTTCTTTATCGGATTTGTGGGGTGTGGGATCGGAGATCCAAAGCTGTCCCTGTGACTTTATTACCCTAGATAGTTCACTAAAACAACTTTGTATATCGGGAAAGTGATGCAGGGCATATCTGGTTACAACTATATCAAAATAATCGTCTGGAAAAGGAAATGAATCACCCTCGTATGAAAGGAACTCAAGATTTGTAATTTCCTCTTCTTGGGCTTTGGCTTTATTTCTTTCAATTGTCTGCTTTACTATATCGATACCTATAATTCTCATTTCTGAATTTTTTCTGGCTAAGGGAAAGGCCAAATAGCCGGTTCCTGTTCCCAAGTCAAGGATTCTCTTCCCTGGCGCTAATCTTAAATTGTTAATAATAACTTCAAGATGGTCTTTGTCCTGAGTCTGGGAATCATAGAAAGAACTATCAAGGAAGCTCTTTTCAAAACTTTCTGCTGTTTTTCTTATACTTTCTGGAGCATTCATTGCTTTCTCCTTAAATCCTATGCCCTTTGGGCAGTATCATATAACGGGGTATTCTAATATGGCTCGGTTTGGAGATGATCTCTTTAACCGCATCGGCTATATCTTCCGGTGTTAGGGTATTTGTTATGTTAAGTAATTCGGCGGGCTGAATCTCCCAATCCCGGTGAAGCCCGGTTGAAACAAGGCCCGGTTCAAGGCAGGTTATCTGTATATCCGTAGGGGAAAGTTCCATGCGCAACGCTTCGGCCAGGGCTTCTAGGGCGTAGTTGCATCCGGCGTAGGCTCCGGCGGTTTCGCGGACTTTTGTCCCCAAAATGCTGGATGTAATGAATATGTGGCCGGTGCCTTGCTTTTTGAATTCCTTAAGGAAGGTGTAGATGAGTCTGTAGGATGATTCGACTTTGAGTCTTGCCATTTGGCAGACTTTATCTATGTCTATTTCTTCTATGGTTCCTGTGGCAAGGGTTCCAGCGTTTACAAAGAGATAGTCGCATTTGCCAAAGTTATCCAGGCAATGGGCGAGTAATTGGCCGGGCGTTTTTTCATCGAGTAAATCCTTGTTGTTAATAACCAGATTGGGGGACGTGTCATAGTGCTCCTGACAGGTCCGGCCGTTAAGGACTAATTGGTATCCTTCCGACTGGAGGGATTGGGCTATGGCTTTACCAATTCCGCTGCTTGCACCGGTGACGACGGCCACTTTGTTTTCCATTCTGGTCTCCTTGTGAGTTGCTATTTTCGTTTTAAATATAATGAACTTATGGCAAAAGAGGGGGTACCGTAAGACTGCCCCGTACGGCCCGGCAGAGCGTGAGCGGCGCCGGATTAAGCCGTACGGAAAAGGCAGGCTGCAGGTAGGGGGAGTCTTCCCCCCTCTTACAAATTAACTAAGCTAAGCCGTCTTTGAGCAGCTTGTAGTTTAGGGCGTCCACAAGGGCGATCCAGGAGGCTTCGATGATGTTGGTCGAAACCCCTACGGTGCCCCAGGACTCTTCCTCGTCGGCGGACTCGATGATAACCCGCACTTTGGCGCTGGTGCCGTCGGCTCCGTTGATGACCAGTACTTTGTAGTCGACCAGACCCATTGTGGACAGGCCGGGGTAGAAGTTGGTCAGGGCTTTTCGGATGGCGTTGTCCATGGCGTTGACCGGGCCGTCCCCTTCGGCGGCGGTGTGGAATTCTTCCCCTTTGCAAATGACTTTGATTGTTGCTTCGGCGGAGAGTTCCTTGGTACGTACGGCGGACTGCTCTTCGTATACCCGGAATCCTTCACAGCTGAAGGGCTCGGTGTAGCGTCCCAGTTCTTTTTCCACTAACAGTCGGAAGGAACCTTCCCCCGCTTCAAACTGATACCCTTCGGCTTCCATCTCTTTGACTTTCACCAGCAGGGCTCTGACGAGGGGGTCCTTCTTGTCCACATTGGGGAAGTACTTGGCAATCTTTGAGACTATCAGGCTTCCTCCCGCTTGATCGGAAAGGGTGAAGGACCGGGCGTTGCCAACGGTTTCCGGGGGCATGTGCTCGAAGCTGGTCGGTTCCTTGAGGACGCCGTCTATGTGGGCTCCCGCCTTGTGGGCGAAAGCGTAGGCTCCTACGTAGGGGCGTCTGGGATTTGCATGTTGGTTAGCCACTTCGTCAACGTAGCGGGAGAGGCTTACCAATTGGGATACCCTTTTCTTGCCGATGGTTTCGTAGCCGTATTTGAGTTCCAGGCCGGGAATGACGGCGGTCAGGTCCGTGTTGCCGCACCGTTCGCCAAAGCCGTTAATGGTTCCCTGTACCTGGCGGGCGCCGGCCTGGACTGATACCAGTGAGTTAGCCACGGCACAGGCTGTATCGTTGTGCCCGTGTATACCGATTTTCACATCGAAGGCTTTGCAGACCTCCTCGGTGATGGCGGCGGTTTCGTCGGGCATCATACCTCCGTTGGTGTCACAGAGGATAAGCCAGTCGGCACCACCTTTGACGGCGGCTTCCAGAGTTTTAAGGGAGTAATCCCGGTTGTTTTTCCAGCCGTCAAAAAAGTGCTCCGCATCGTACATGACCTCGCCGCAGTTATCCTTGAGGAAGGCAACGGAGTCGGTAATCATGGCAAGGTTTTCTTCCAGAGTCGTGCGGATGACTTTGGTGACGTGGAGATCCCAGGTCTTTCCAAAAATGGTTATGACAGGGGATTTGGCGTCAACCAAAGCCTGAAGCAGCCCGTCTTCGCTAGCTTTTATGCCGGGCCGACGGGTAGAACCGAAGGCGGCGGGACGGGCGTGTTTAAGGTCCATGCGGGCGGCTTCTTCAAAGAAGAGCCGGTCCAGTTCATGGGTAGGGTTGGGCCACCCCCCTTCCACGTAGTCAAAACCCATGTCATCCAGTTTTCTTAGGATGTTGAGTTTGTCCTCCAGGGAAAAGGAGATGGACCGGGACTGGCTTCCGTCTCTAAGAGTTGTGTCGTAGAGGAAAACCTTGTCCTTAGCCATTGAGTACTCTCTCTGCTACGGCGTCTCCCATAGCGCTGGTGGATACGGACTTGCCGCCAAAGGCGATGTCACCGGTAAAGATACCGTCGTCCAGAGTTTTTTCTACGGCTTTTTCGATAGCCAGTGCCGCTTCCTGTTCGTTAAAGGTGTGGCGGAGCATCATGGCAGCGGAGAGGATGGCGGCCAAGGGGTTGGCGATGCCCTTTCCGGCAATGTCGGGGGCGGAACCGCCGGCGGGCTCGTAGAGACCGAAGTTGGACTCGTTGAGGCTGGCCGAGGAGAGCATTCCCATGGACCCGGTGATCATGGCGCATTCGTCGGAAACGATGTCTCCGAACATGTTACCGCAGAGCATAACGTCAAACTGAGCGGGATCTTTTACAACCTGCATGGTGGCGTTGTCTACGTAGATGTGGTTAAGTTCTACATCGGGGTAGTCCTTGGCCACTTCGGTAACCACTTCTCTCCAAAGTACCATGGAGGTGAGTACGTTGGACTTGTCTACGCTGGTTACTTTCTTGCTTCTCTTCTGAGCCGCTTCGAAGGCGATGCGGGTGATTCTTTCGATTTCGCCCCGGGTGTACACAAGTGTGTCAAAAGCCATCTCTTCGGCGCCTGAACCTTTACGGCCCTTGGGTTCGCCAAAGTAGATACCACCGGTTAGCTCTCTTACGATAAGGATGTCAAAACCCTTGTCGGCAATTTCTTTCTTGAGGGGAGAGGCATCGGCCAGGGCGGGGAAGAGGGGGCTGGGGCGGAAGTTACAGAAGAGTCCGAAGATCTTTCTGAGAGGCAGAAGGGCGCCTCGTTCGGGCTGCTCTTCCGGGGGAAGGTGTTCCCACTTGGGTCCGCCTACGGAACCGAAGAGAATAGCATCGGCGCTTTCGCAGATCTTTACCGTTTCATCGGGGAGGGCTTTACCCTTGTTATCGATACCGGCGCCTCCGACGAAGGCTTCTTCGTAGGTCCACTCCAGGTTGAATTTTTTCTTTACCGCGTCCAGAACTTTTACGGCTTCTGCGGTTATTTCGGGGCCGATTCCGTCACCGGCCAGTACTGCTATCTTCTTCACTAATTACTCCTTTGTACGGAGGCGCCTTTGGCCCAAATCCTGCGTTAAGAAAATGCTCGGAATGCTCACGTACAGCCTGTACGCTCCGCTTCCTGTGCTTTTCTTGCCTTGACTTTGGCCCAAATCCATCCTCCGAGAATGTCCGTGGACAATCCTCGTTACTTTGCTATAAAAAACAGTCTTTTGAAGGGGTAGAGAACTTTATTGTTCCCCCGGGCGGGATAGTCCCGTTTTATTCCCTCCAATATCTCCCTTTCGTAATCCCCTCTCTCCTTTTCGTGGTCCAGTTGGGCCAGGAAGGGTTTGAGGGCGGTGCTTTTCATCATCTCAAGAATCGCTTCGTGTGATTCCATAACATGAATATAGCTGGTTACCCACATTTCCACATGCTCGAAGAGCCCGGAAAGGATATCGTAGTATTCCTCCCGGCTATGGGTTGGGTAGTGTTCGTTTTGCGGGCTAAAACCCCAACGGGATTGAAGCCCGACTTCCACGATAATCCGGCTCATGGGCATCTCGCGAAAGAGAGGAATCTGGGCTGCCATGATTCCTCCCGGCTTTAGATTTGCCTTGAGCTTATGGAACAGTTCCGACTGCCGTGGAATCCACTGGTAAGCGGCATTGGAAAAAATAAGATCCCATGTTCCCGGGAACTGGGCGGTGGAAGCGTCGGCGGTTATCCAATCCGCTTCTATTCCGCTCTCCCGGGCCCGCTCTATCATGGCGGGGGAGCTGTCCAGGCCGGTAATCCGGCTTTTCGGCCAGCGACCGGCCAGAACGGCGGTACTGTTCCCCGGACCGCACCCTATATCAATGATGCGTTCCGGAGTATTCAGCTCGATCCGTGAGACCAGATCGATGACCGGCTGGGTTCTCTCTCTACCGTACTTCATGTAGAGAGAGGGATTCCAATCAGTATTTGGCGTCCGCATATTCCAGCCATCCGCCGGCTTTTACCAGGTCCTTGTCGTAGGAACTCAGGTCAAAGCTGTAGGTTTTTTCACCCTTGTCGCTTTTGATGGTTACCGTCTGGGCTTCCACATCTACGGCGGCTGTCACGCCAGTTGTCTCGGGGCCGGAGGAGAGGGCGAAGATCTCATTCACTTCCTCTTCCTTCAGCTCGATGGCCATACAGCCGTTGTTGTACATGTTCCCCCGGAAAATACGGGCGAAGTTGGGGGCGATGACTACGGTGTAACCGTTCTCTTCCAGGGCCCAGGGAGCGTGCTCACGGCTGGATCCGCAGCCGAAGTTCTCCCGGGAGACAACTACGGTGGAGTCCTGCATGGGCTGGCTCATGTGGGTAAAACCGTCCATTTTGAGGTCTTCCAGAAGGTGGGGACCCATGGCGGCCCGCTCTACCTCGGTGAGGTACTTGGCGGGGATGATCTCATCGGTGTTGATGTCGCTTCTATCCAGAAAAAGGATCTGTCCTCCAAAACTCTTCATTACATGTACCTCCTGGGGTCGGCAAGTTTGCCTTCGATGGCCGATGCGGCGGCGGTGGCGGGGCTGCAGAGGTGAACCATTCCGCCCTTACCCATTCGGCCGTTAAAGTTACGGTTGGTGGTGGCTGCGGCGGCTTCTCCTTCGGCCAATACACCGTTGGACATGCCCAAACAGGCACCGCAGGTGGGGTTGGTCAGACAGGCGCCGGCTTCCATAAAGGTTTTGATGTAACCCGCTTCCAGAGCGTCGGAGTAAATCTTGGGGGTGGCGGGAGAGACGATCATTCGCACGGTGTCGGCAATCTTCTTTCCTTCCAGGATTTTGGCGGCAATAGCCAAGTCTTCCAGACGTCCGTTGGTACAGGAACCAAGGTAAATCTGCTGGAGCGGCTTGCCTTCCATTTCGTTGATATCCTTAACCACGTCCGGTCGGTACTCGTCGGTAACCTGGGGAACCAGGTCGGAGATGTCGATGGTTCTTTCTTCGGCGTAAACCGCATCGTCGTCGGACTTCCACTTGCTAAAATCAGCCAGAGCTTCTTCCTTGCTTGCGTAGTCGCCGGCGATAAAGGGCCAGAGGTACTCTACTGTGGTCATATCGGGCATACAAACACCGCTTGTAGCGCCCATTTCGACGGCCATGTTACAGAGAGTCATTCTGTCGTCCATGGGAAGGTTATCCACAAATTCGCCTCGGAATTCGGCTACCCGGTTGGTTACTCCGTTGGTTGTCATCATCTTTATGACCGCGAGGATGACGTCCTTGGGGTATACTCCCTTGGCAGGCTTTCCGGTAATGGTGATTTTGGTGCTGGCCGGTGACTTGAAGGCGCAGATCCCCTTGAGGATTCCCACTTCCAGGTCGGTGGTTCCTACACCGGCTGCGAAGGCCCCGAAGGCTCCGTGGGTACAGGTATGGGAGTCGCCCATGATAATGGTAAAACCGGGGCGTACAAAACCTTTTTCCGGAAAGATCGCATGGCAAACGCCGTTTCGGCCGATATCGAAATAGTCTTTTATTCCGTTCTCGTTGGCCCAGTCCCGAAGGATTTTTCCCTGGGTGGCTGTGAGTGAGTCCTTGGCGGGTGTTACGTGGTCGATAACCGCCTTGATCTTGGTGGGGTCGAATACTTTATTCTTGCCCCGTCTTTTCAGGTCCAGAATGGCCGGGGGAGTGGTTACCTCGTGGCAAAACACCCGATCCAGATTCAGAACGTGAACACCCTCGCAGGGGTTGTCCACCAGATGGGATTCGAAAATCTTCTCAACTAATGTTTTTCCCATTACGCTCTATTCTCCTTTATTTTCTCAATGCCCTCCATACGGGCAACCTTATTGATTACGTTTAAATAGGCCAAGGCAGAGGCTTCCACTATGTCCGTGCTGGAGCCGGAGCCGTGGTAGCGCCGTTCCTTATGCTCGGCGATAATTTTTACTTCACCCAGGGCGTTGCGGCCCCCGGTCATACCGGTGAGGTTGTAGTCTACCATTTTTACGGAGTATCCTACCACACGGTCTATGGCTTTACAGGCGGCGTCTACCGGCCCGTCTCCGGTGGCGGCTTCCTGAATCTCTTTTTCTTCCTCGTTGGCGTCAATAATCTTTATCGTAGCTGTGGGTACCGATCCGGTTCCGGAGGTGGTGTTGAGGAAGGTCATTTTAAATCGGTCCGAATCCTCCCCGTCAATCTCCATCATCGCTTCCAAATCGTCATCGTAAACGGTTCCCTTCTTGTCGGCCAGGGCGAGGAACTTTACGTAGAAAGCGTCCAGGTCGTAGCTGTTCTCTTCGTAGCCGAGCAGGCTCAAGCGGTGCTTGATGATGTGACGGCCGGAGCGGCTGGTCAGGTGGAACTGGTTGGCCGAGAGTCCTACCGATTCGGGAGTCATGATTTCGTAGTTGTTCCGGCTTTTGAGAACCCCGTCCTGGTGGATACCGGAGGAGTGGGCAAAAGCGGTGGCCCCAACGATGGCCTTGTTGGGCTGAACCGGGGTGTTACAGATCTTGCTGATGAGCCGGCTGGCGGGAACAATCTCTTCGGTGATGATGTTGGTCTCCACCCCAAAGATATCTTTACGGGTGTTCATCGCCATAACCACCTCTTCCATGGCACAGTTCCCGGCCCGTTCGCCCAAGCCGTTAACGGTACATTCAATCTGACGGGCTCCGTTCAGAACGGCCATGAGGGAGTTGGCCGAAGCCTGGCCCAGGTCGTTGTGACAGTGGACGGAAATAGTAGCCTGGTCAATGTTGGGTACCCGGTTAAAAACATCTTTGATAATGTCGCCGAACTCGTATCCCACGGTGTAACCCACCGTATCGGGGATGTTGATGGTTTTGGCGCCCGCCTTAATGGCCTCTTCCACAACCCGGCAGAGCATATCCCGGTCGGTTCGCCCTGCGTCCTCGCAGGAGAACTCCACGTCGTCCACAAAGTTTCTAGCGTATTTTACCGCGTCTACCGCCATGTTAACCACTTCGTCGTAGCCTTTGCGAAGCTTGCTTTCCACATGGACGTTGGAGGTGGCGATGAAGGTGTGAATACGGGGGCGGGGGCAATCCTTAAGGGCCTCCGCACAGGCGTCGATATCCGCTTTGACGGCCCGGGCCAAACCGGCGATAATCGGTCCTTCCACGTTGTTGGCGATCTGCCGGACGCTCTCCAGGTCTCCCGGGGAACTAACGGGGAATCCGGCCTCGATGATGTCGATTTTCAATTTGGCCAGGGTATGGGCTATGACTAACTTTTCCTTTACCGAAAGGCTGGAGGAGAGGGCCTGTTCGCCGTCTCGCAATGTGGTATCAAAAATCAGTACTTTATCCATTTCCTTACTCCTTGCTGTGACTGTCGGGCAGCCATCGTATTAGTTTTTCTCCCCGGGATATTCCCATGGGGTTTTGTTTTTCTCATAAAAAAAGCCCGTTCTCCAGGAGAACGGGCCGTTTAGCCGTTTTAACGCTTTTTACAGCGACCGTTCTCCGCAGATTTCTTTCCCTAGTAGTAGAATAAATAGAGTAATAATCGTAATGGCGAAGTTCGGTGTGTTGTTCATATGAGACCAAGCTAAGCCTTTAATTAAAAAAGGTCAAGCGAATTTGCCCCGGGGTAGATGAAAAAAGATCATAGTAGTACTATCATGGTATCAGATGACTAATTTAGGCTGAATCAGGAGGCGGATTATGGATAATTGGCAGGGGGGACGAATCTTTCAGGTTGACTCTTTTACATCGGAACCGTTTAAGGGAAACCCGGCGGGAGTGGTATTTTTGCAGGGCCATGAGACAGAGGAGTGGATGCAGAATATGGCGGGAGAGATGAATCTTTCGGAAACAGCTTTTCTTTTGCCCCGGGAAGGGGGATATGCCATACGTTTCTTCACTCCCACCACGGAAGTTCCTCTTTGCGGCCATGCGACCCTGGCATCGGCCCATATCCTCTATGAGCAGCAGGTGGTAAAAGAGGGGGATAGGCTGAATTTTTTTGCCGCCGCCGGTGAGCTGGTCATTCAAAAGGAAGCTGACTGGATAGAGATGGATTTTCCTGTCTACGGAATTCGGCCTGTCCCTGTAGATCCCGTTTTCGCCGGGCTGGTGGGATTCAAGCCTCTGGAGATGTACAAGACCGATTATAGCTTTACCATTGCCGTAGCCGAATCGGAGTCACAGGTCCTTGAAGCCTCTCCCCGGCTGGGTGAACTGGAGGCTCACGATATGGGAGACCTTTTAATCACTGCCAAAAGCGACCGGGAAGGAAGCGATTTTGTTCTGCGCTGCTTTGCTCCTATGCACGGGATAGACGAAGACCCCGTAACCGGTTCGGCCCACTGCGTATTGGTTCCCCTGTGGCATGAGAAAACGGGGGAAAGGGAATTTGTTTCCCGCCAACTCTCCTCCCGGGGCGGCGTGCTGCGGACCGAGATGACAGGGGAGCGGGTAAAGATTTCCGGCCAGGGGGTGACTGTTTTTGAAGGCCGATTGAGTCGATGAAAAAGAGCGATAATTACCTTAAGATCGTAGAGTGGTCCGAGGAGCATCAATGTTATGTGGGGACCTGCCCGGGGCTTTTTTCCGGGGGCGGTATCTACGGGGATGACGAGGCGGCCCTCTACCGGGATTTGTGCAAGTACGCCCAAGAGTGGGTGGATATTCTTGAGCGGGACGGGGTGCCCCTGCCGGAGCCTACGGTGCGCCGGGAGTATTCGGGGAAATTTCTCTTGCGAACCGGGCCGGAACTGCATAAGGAGCTGGTGGCCCGTTCCCTCCACAGGGGCATGAGCCTGAATACCTTTTGCCTTGAGATGATTCGGAAGGGACTGGGGAAGTAGCTTGCATAGGAAATAGTCTTTTTAGGTGGAAATCTTCCCCCCGATAACTATACTTAAGTTATGAAGAAGAATCGCTTTGTATCTTTATTCATGTGCCTCTTCATGGGCGTCTCACTTTGGGGCGAAGGGGAGGATATCCTGATTCTCCACTCCTATCACGAAGGATTTAACTGGACCGACTCTATTAACGAATCCTTGAAAGCCCGTCTCCTTTCCGAAAAGGAGAGCTTTGACCTTCATGTGGAGTATATGGATACGAAGCGGGTTGCGCCGGAGGAGTTGTTCCCCAAACTGGAAACGATTCTGAAGCATAAATATGAAAACAATCTTCCCGACGTAATTATCTGTTCCGATAACAATGCCTTTAACTTTCTTAAAACTTACCGGGATGGTATATTCGGTCCGGTGCCGGTGGTCTTTTCCGGGGTAAATGATTTTACTTCTGACATGCTGGACGGTTTTCCCTATGTTACGGGGGTTACGGAAAAAGCGGACCACCGGGGAACCATAGAGATGATTCTTCAGCTGCAGCCCGAGGTTACCCACATCGCGGCTATTTCCGACTCGGTGCCCACGGGGATTCTCCACGAGAAGGATTTCTCCCGCCAGCAGGAGTATTTCAACGGCCGGGTTGAACTGGTTTCCCTGGCCCAATTAAGTCGTTCCGAGCTGGAAGAGGAGCTTTCCCTGCTTCCCAAAACTACGGCTGTTATTTTTCTTTCCTACTATGAAGACGGATCGGGTGTCCGCATGTCCGGCCGGGAGTCGGTGATTTTCTTTAGTCAGCTTTGCGATTTTCCCGTATATGCTCTATGGGACTGGATGATTGGCTGGGGTACGGTGGGGGGAATGGTTATTTCCGGGGAGGCCCAGGGAAGGATTGCGGCGGATCTTACCATTCAGATATTGCGGGGCACTCCGGCCGATTCTATTCCTGTTGTGACTGAAAATACCACACTTCCCCTTTTTGATTACTTTCCCCTTTCGGAGATCTCCGGAGCCATGGATCGTATTCCCTATGACAGCGTTATTATGAATAGGCCTACCGGATTTTATGAAGAAAACAAACTTCTTGTCTGGTTTGTTATTTCCATATTCTCCTTTATGGTGCTTTTTATCATTACCCTTCTCTTTGACCGGGCCCGGCGAAGAAAAATGAGTGAGGACCTGGCCGAACAGAGGAATATCCTCAAAAGCACTTTGGATAATATTCCCCTTTTTGTTTACTGGAAAGATGTAAAAGGCAAAACGATTGGGGGGAACAAAGCCTATTACAGCCGGTTCTGCAAGGGCGGAACCTGTGTGGACGGCTGTGAATTTTCCGAGGAAGAGAATTCTATAATCAAAGGGCTGGAAGAGGAGACGGTGAAGGGGGCTGTTCTTTTTAGGGAAGTACAGGCCCTGGACCGCGAGGGAAAGCAGCGGGACTATATTATTTCTGTGCTTCCCCTCCATCAGGATACCATGCTGGACAAGGTTATCTTGATTCAGGATATCAGCGCCAGACGATCCTTGGAAAATCAGCTTAAACAGTCCCAGCGTATGGAAGCCCTGGGGCGGATTTCCAGCGGGATTGCCCACGATTTTAATAACCTTCTTACGGGAATTCTTGGAGCGGCCGAACTTCTCAGACCCAAGGATGTGGGAGAAGAGGAGAAAGATTCCTACCTTGATATGATTACCGAGAGCTGCGACCAGGCCCACGGGCTTATTAAAGGGCTTCTTTCCTACTCCCGCAAGAGGCCGACCGAGTTTACTGAAGTGGATGTGGACAAGTTGCTTGAGGGGACCGAGAGTATCCTGAATAGAACCTTAAAGAAGACCGTTGTCATAAGGATAGCCATTCTGCATAAGGGGCTTAAGCTGATGGGGGATCGCTCCATGCTTCAAAGCGCCTTGATAAATTTGGGGGTTAACGCTTCCGACGCCATGCCCGAGGGAGGGGAAATCGATCTTGTCCTGGAAAAAGTTGGCTGCGGTGACCTGCCCGTAAATGAAAATTTTACTCCTCTTAAAAGGGATTATCTGATGCTCCGCTTCTGCGATTCGGGTGAAGGGATACCGGCGGACATTGTGGACCATCTTTTTGATCCTTTCTTTACCACGAAGGCCCCCGGGAAGGGTACCGGGTTGGGATTAGCCGGAGTCTATGGCACGGTGAAGTCTCACAAAGGGCTTATTACGGTTAACAGCACCCCCGGGGAAGGAAGTTGTTTTACCCTGTACTTTCCCCTGATATAAATGAAATGACATATTTTAATTTTTATCCTATAATCAGAAATATGAGGAAATTATTCACGATTCTTCTCCTTTTGTCGCTTTTTGCGTTCTCCCTGTATAGTGAGGGAAGGGATGTGCTGATTCTCCACTCATACCATGAAGGTTTTGCCTGGACCGACGATATTAACGAAGCTATAAGAGCTCGTTTTGCTTTGGAAGAGGAAGAATTCGACCTTCATGTGGAGTATATGGATACGAAACGGGTTTCTCCCGATGAGATTACACTCCGTCTTAAAGATCTTTTGGACGCGAAATACCAAAATATTGAGCCTGAATTAATCATCTGTTCCGATAACAATGCCTTTACCTTTCTGCGTCAGTACCGGGATGAATTGTTTGGCCCGGTGCCTCTCATCTTTTGCGGGGTAAACGATTATTCCCCCTATATGCTTGCCGGGTTCCCTTATGTGACAGGTGTGGTAGAGGAGATTGATTGCACTGGAACAATTGATCTTATTACAACCTTACAACCCGATGTAACGCATATTGCCGCTATTTCTGACTGGGCCGTAACCGGGGAGCTTCATGAAAAGGCTTTTCTTGATGCCGGGGAGGAGTATGCCGGTGATGTGGAACTTGTTTCTTTAGCCCGCTTGAGTCGTATAGAGCTCGAAGGGGAGTTAAAGAAACTTCCTCCCCGTTCTGCTTTGATTCTCCTTTCCTACTATGACGACGGCTCCGATGTTCGCCTCTCCCATGTGGAGGCGGTAGAGTTGATTAAGGGGTATAGCGACTTGCCTTTATATAGTCTTTGGGACTGGAAAATAGGCTCCGGTATTGCGGGAGGCATGGTTATTTCCGGTACGAATCAGGGGAGAATCGTCGCGAATATGGCCCTGCAGGTTCTATGGGGAACTCCCATAACGAGCATTCCGGTCATGACGGAGGATACGAATCTGCCCCTTTTTGATTATGAAGGTTTACGGGAGATAAATGGGGCAAAAGACCGTATCCCCAAGGAGTCTTTAGTTATTAATCAGCCCTATAGCTTTTATGAAGACCATAAAGGGCTGGTTTGGTTCTATTTGGGAATTCTGGGGATTCTGGTTTTTCTCATTGTGACACTTCTGATTGATATTCACCAAAGGCGCAAACTTAGTTCCGACCTTAGGGAGCAGAAGAATATTCTCAAATCAACTTTGGATCATATTCCGCTCTATGTTTTCTGGAAGAATGGGGACGGCCATATTCTGGGGGGGAATCACGCTTTTTACGAGCGGTTTGGAACTTCGGAGGGGGAGCTTCTTTTTTCCCGGGAGGAATATGACCTGTTGACTTGTCTTGAGAAGAGGTCTTTAGATGAGCCGGTTCTTTTTTGGGAGGAACAGACGGTGGATGTAAAGGGGCGGCTCCGGGATTACATTATTTCCGTTGTTCCCCTGGATAAGGAAACCCCGATGGAAAAACTTATCCTTATTCAGGATATCAGCCATAGCCGTTCTTTGGAAAAGCAGCTGCGCCACGCCCAGAAGATGGAAGCCCTGGGGCGGATCTCCGGAGGGATTGCTCACGATGTAAATAACACCCTTACGGGAATTATGACTGCCGCCGAACTCATGACTCCCGATTCCGTAGAAGGTGTGGAAAAAGCCGGTTATATAGAAATGATTATCGAAAGCTGTGAGCAGGCTCATAATCTGGTTAAGAGCCTTTTAGCCTATTCCAGAAAGGCTCCGCTCAGTTTCTCTAAAATCGATCTGAGAGTTCTTTTGAATACCACAGAGACCATACTTCGCAGAACGATCAAGAAGTCTGTAAGGCTGAATATAAAGGTTTTGGCAGAAGACCTGACTATGATGGGGGACAAGTCTCTCATACAAAGCGCCCTTCTTAATATGGGGGTCAACTCTTCCGATGCCATGCCCAACGGGGGCGAGATATTCATAGGGGCAGAAAAGATTTTGGCCCCTATGATTCCGGATAAGGATATTCCCGAAGGGGAGAGGCCGGAGGAGGACAGGCCGTTCGTCCGTGTGGAATTCCGGGATAACGGGGAAGGAATCCCGCCGGAAATCCTTGATCGCCTTTATGATCCTTTCTTTACAACCAAAGAGCAGGGACGGGGTACCGGCCTGGGATTGGCCGGCGTGTACGGTACGGTAAAATCCCACAAAGGTTTTATTTCCGTAGAAAGTACCCCGGGCGCAGGAACGACTTTTATGATTTACCTTCCCCTTGTGGAAGAGTTTGTTTGCTCCGCCGCTTCGTCTTGAAGGAAAGAAATCCGGGTAGAAAGACAAGACAGCCGATGGTGGTGTTAAAGAGGGCTATTCCTATGAGGAGCCCAAAGTAGCCGATAGGGCGGAAGGTCGAGAAGAGCAGCAGGATGAGTCCGGCTATAATGGAGAGGCTTGTGAGGATAATCGGTCTGCCGGTCAGTTCCATGGTGTGTTTGAGGTCTTCATCCTGACGGTAATGGAGAAGGAAGTGAATGGAGTCGTCCACGCCGATTCCTATAGACACACAGGATACCATAACTGTTGTGAGGTCCAGAGGTATCTGCAGGGCTACCATAATAACAAAATTCAGCATAACTCCGGCCAGCATGGGAACCAGTGAGAGGAATCCGTAGAGGAAGGATCGGAAGGTGTAGCTGGAGAAGAGGAAGATGAGGGCAAAGGCGGTAAGGGTGGAGAGGGCCAGGTCCTTGGTGAGCCGGTTGTAGAGATCCTGAAAGAAGAGGCGCGGCCCGGCGATTTCCCATTCCAAATTGTTCCAGTCATAGGCGGTTATTCGGCTTTCCACATCGTTCAGGAGCCGGGGGACCCGGTTTTCTCCCATGGCCAGGCCGGTTTCGCTATTAAAGTAGCGGAAGGTGATGTTGTAGCGGCTGTAATCTTCATTAACAAACTGATTAATGAGGGCCTCCGATTTTTCATCGGTGGACCGGAAGCTGTTAAGGGCTCTTGAGAGAAAGAGTATGGGCCCCTTGGAGCCGGGGTAGTTCCGGTTGCCCTTGGTTACGTACTGGGTTTCCCGCACAAAGGTATTGAATGAACGGGTAAGACTGATGTCATCCAGTTCTAAAAGGTCCTCTTCCAGCTTGTTAAGCTGCTCCAGGAGGTCCCGGTCCAGAAATCGGCCTGACTCCTCCGACTCAAATACAATGGTGAGTTCGCTAAAACCTTTGAATCGGTTTACCATGTGGTTCATCTCCACGATGATAGTGTCGTCCTGGGGAAAGTAGGTGGCGTAGTCCGTATTAATCTTGAGGTGGGGATAGCTGAGGAAAAAGAGAATCGGAATGAGGAGGAAAATTCCGGTGATAAGGATTCTGTGGTCTATTACCTTGTCGGTGAGAAAGTGAATAAATCGGGTGATTATCCCTCCCTGAACTCCGGCGGTTTGATGCTCTTTGGGGTTTCTCATGAGAGAAAGGGCGCAGGGAAGAACAATCAGGGTCAGGAGACTGCAGGATATTATTCCAAAGCTGGAGGCCAGGGCGAATTCCCTGAGCTGGGAAAGGGAGGTTACGAGAAGGCTTAAAAAACCGACTACCGTGGTGAGTGAGGCCATAATGATGGTGGAACTGACCGAAGAAACGGCCCCGGATATCCATAACTTGTCCCCGCTTCCTTCCGGAGCATAGCGGAAATAGGTATTGAGGATGTGAATGCTGTAGGAACTTCCTAGGGTCAGGACGAGGGGAGGAACGACAATGCTGACGATGGAGATGGCAAATCCCAGGAGGGACATGAATCCCACGGTCCAGACCGTTCCGGTTATGATGATAAGTATGGGCAGGAAAATGGATCTTTTTGATTTAAACCCAAAGAAGTAGACCGTTAGAATGAGGATGATACCCAGGGAGAGGAGTATGGTTATATCCCGTCCCAGGTAGGCGTTGGCGGCAATTTCAAAGGGAGGATTACCGGAAAGGGAGATTCGGCTTTGTTCCCGAAGAGGTTTTAAGCTGACTTCCACCCGGGCCATGAAGTCTATGTAGTCCTTCACATCGCCATATTCCAGAAGAATGAGAAAGAGGTCCTCCTCTTCGGTAAGAAAAAGACCCTTTGTGAGGGAACCCTGGGTGAGGCGTTGGTGGAAAAGGGTAAGTTCCTCCTCTGTTTGGGGAGCTTTTCCTGTTTCCGAACTGTTCTGAAGGGTAAAGAAGGCCCCTTTTTTTTCCAGGGCCGTTTGATTGAACGGGGTTATGAGGGAGAGGGTTTCCTCTTCCTTTTCCAGATTTTCCAGGGCCGTTTCAAGGAGCTGAAGAAATTCCAGGTTAAAAAGATCTTCCCTTTCTACTCCGATTACAAGGTATTCATTCTGGGGAATACCCCACTCCCTAAATTGTTCGGCCAACTCTTCCCTGTCCGGCAGGAGACTCGTGGCATCGGCACGAATTTCTACCTGTGATGCCTGCCACCCCATAAAAAGGGTGAACATGAAGGTGAGCAAAAGTACCGGTGTGCGGTGTTTTATTAAATATTTGAGAACCTTTTCTATACTATTTACCATTGGGCCAAAGGATAGTACATAGAGACGGCAAGGTCAAAGGGAGGTCTTTGGTTTTTCCCGTAAAAAAAGAATTTGCAAGGGCTCTTTTTTTTATCTACTATTAAATTAGGGGATAATCGTGACTTTTTTATATATGATTAACAGTAAAGATAATGGCTAGCGAATTGGCAACCCTTTCGGAAGATTTTTATAGAGTGGATGCGGACTTGCTGGCCCGGGCTTTGTTAGGCAAAGTGCTTGTGAGAACCTTTCCCGACGGAATGTCCGTTTCCGGGCGGATTTACGAGACAGAAGCGTATAGTCAAGATGATCCGGCGTCCCATACTTTTAACGGACCGACCGAGAGAAATATGGCTATGTTCGGTCCCGGCGGGAGGGCTTACCTGTATATTAGTTACGGGGTTCATTGCTGCCTGAACTGTGTGGCCGGTGACGAAGGGGTAGGAAGCGGAGTGCTGATTCGCGGGCTTTTTCCCCTTACCGGGCGGGAGTTGATGATTATGAATCGCGGCTGCGAGTCCTGGTCGGCGGAGAGGCTCAAGAGGAGCCTTTTGAATGGGCCGAGCAAAATAGGTCAGGCCATGGCTCTGGATCTTTCCATGAACGGCCAACCCTTTTCCGAGCCGCCCTTGCAAATTTTTGATGACGGGACGGTGGTCGCCGAAGAAGAGATGGCCCGAACTCCCCGGATAGGCATAACAGAAGGGGCCGATTTGCTGCGCCGTTATGTCTGGGAACCCTACGGGCGGGATTGAAGTTAATCGGGAACATCGGCTATACTTCAACCCCAATATTTATAGTAAAACAAGAGGTTATTCATGGCTAAGAAACAGAAAACAGCAATCAGTCCCACCAGGGCTGAAGATTATCCCGAATGGTATCAGCAGGTCGTACGGGCTGCGGATATGGCGGAGACCTCCGCCGTCCGGGGCTGTATGGTTATCAAGCCATGGGGTTATGCCCTCTGGGAAAATATACAGAAGAATCTGGACCGGATGTTTAAGGACACGGGCCACGTAAACGCCTACTTTCCCCTTTTTATCCCCAAGAGCTTCCTGGAAAAAGAAGCGGAGCATGTGGAAGGTTTTGCCAAGGAGTGTGCTGTCGTTACCCATCACCGTCTGGAAGAAGGTCCCGACGGCGGTTTGATTCCCGCCGGTGAGCTCGATGAGCCCCTTATTGTCCGTCCTACTTCGGAGACGATTATCGGAGCGACCTTTGCCAAGTGGGTTCAGTCCTACCGTGACCTCCCCCTTCTTATTAATCAGTGGGCCAATGTTGTCCGTTGGGAAATGAGAACCCGTCTTTTTCTCAGAACCGCCGAATTCCTCTGGCAGGAAGGCCATACGGTTCACGCTACCGAAGAAGAAGCGGTGGAAGAAACGGAAAAGATGCTTAATGTTTATGCCGAATTTGCCCGCGACTATATGGCTATGCCCGTTTTAACCGGTGTAAAGACGGAAAGCGAAAAGTTCCCCGGAGCGGAGAAGACCTACTGTATCGAAGCGATGATGCAGGATATGAAAGCCCTTCAGGCCGGTACGAGCCACTTCCTGGGGCAGAATTTCTCCAAAGCGTCGGATATTAAATTCCTTGATGACAAGGGTGAGCTCCAGTACGGCTGGACTACCAGCTGGGGTGTTTCCACCCGTTTGATCGGAGGGCTTATTATGACCCACTCCGATGATAACGGTCTGGTCCTTCCACCCCGTTTGGCCCCGACCCATATCGTGATTCTCCCCGTTCTCCACAAGGACGGTGACCACGAAGCGGTTCTGGAATACTGTGAAAAACTGGCTTCCGAGCTTAAACACAGCTTCTATGGGGACGAACCGATTCGCGTGGAAATCGACAAGCGCGATATCCGGGGCGGTGAGAAGAACTGGGGCTGGGTGAAAAAAGGTGTACCCCTTCGTATTGAAGTGGGCCCCCGTGATATGGCGGAAAACAAGGTCTTTGGTGCCCGTCGGGACGAGGACGGCAAGTTCTCCATGGATAGGGATGAGTTTGTGTCAAAAGCGGCTTCTATTCTCGAAGAGATTCAGAATGGCCTGCTTGCCAAAGCTACGGCCCTTAGGGACGACAACACCGTAGAGATTGATTCGGAAGAAGCCTTTTATGACTTCTTTAATAATAAGGCGGGCTTTGTTAAGGCCCACTGGAATGGGGATGCCGCGATTGAGGAGAAGATAAAGAACGATCTTAACGTAACGATCCGCTGTATTCCTTTGGATGACGAAGAGGGAGAAGGTACCTGTATCTTCTCCGGCGAAAAGAGTCCTCAAAAGGTGATTTTCGGCAGATCCTACTAATATAAATACGGTGTAGCCAGGGCAGTTTCTTCCTGTGGAACGTTTGAATGTTCCGGTCCTTGTCTACACCGTAATGTTTACTTCCCCGGAATTCTATATTGACTTAATGAATCATTCTAAGATACTTTTGGTTTAGTCAGGCTAAAATAATTTAATCTAGCTGTATGGTGCTGTCTGGTTTTTTTGTGATGTACCTGCCAAGGAGTAGTTTTTAAAATGGTAATTAAGGGTTTAATAAATAGTATAAAGGATATGAATTCCCACACTTCCGAGTTGATTGATGATGAAGTCTTTGCCGAGGTGAATGCCTTCCATGAGTCCTTTATTGAGTACAATAAGAGTACGTTGAGTTCTTTGGATGGGCTGGCCGCTCATGTGGGGATAGATAAGTTTTACATTAAAGACGAGTCCAGTCGGTTTAACCTGAATTCCTTCAAGGTATTGGGAGCCTCTTTTGCCGTGGGAAAAGCTCTTGCCCATGAGTTGGGAGAGCCGATTGGAAATCTTCCCTTTTCCGTTCTTAAGGAGCGGGTGAAGAAAGAGCTGCCCCACATTAAGCTGGCCGCCACAACTGATGGAAATCATGGACGGGGTGTGGCCTGGATGGGGCGTCAGCTGGGACTACCCGTTGTTATCTATATGCCTAAGGGGACAACCGAAGCCCGTTTGAATCATATTAAGAGGGAAGGGGCGCAGGCTACCATTACGGAAATGAACTATGACGATACGGTAAGATGGGTTGCGAAAAAAGCCAAAGGGGAAAACTGGCTCGTCATTCAGGATACGGCCTGGGAAGGTTACGAGGATGTTCCCCGCTGGATCATGCAGGGCTATTCCACAATTGCCCGGGAATTCGCTTCCGATTTGGGAGATGTGATTCCCACCCATGTCTTTTTGCAAGCGGGAGTGGGAGCTTTTGCCGGTGTTATTGCCGAGGCTCTCCGCGTTCTCTATAAAGAGAAATGTCCCAAGATTGTTATTGTAGAAGCTGATGTGGCGGATTGTTATTATGAAAGCGCCAAACAGGGGAAGGATATCGTTAAGACCGGTGATCTTTATACGATTATGGCCGGTCTTGCCTGCGGAGAGCAGAATCCTTTGGGAAATATTATCCTAAAACAGTTGTCTCACGCTTTTATTAGTGCTCCCGACTGGGCTGCGGGAAACGGAATGCGCATTCTTGCCAATCCCTTGCCCGGGGACAATAGGATCATCAGCGGTGAATCGGGAGCCGTTAGCGTTGGTGTTATTGAACGGATTATGAGAAGTCCCGACTATTCCGAACTTAAGTCATTGCTTGAATTGGATGAGAGCTCCCGGGTTCTAACTTTTAGTACCGAAGGGGATACGGATCCTCAGGTGTATCGGGATGTTGTCTGGTTTGGTCGGCATGGGGAGCCGGAAGGAGAGTAAATCGTGTCTAATGAAGTAGTAGAAGTATGTCAGAAACTGGTTCGCGCTAAAAGCTATTCCGGCGAAGAGGGCCAGGTCGCCGGGGTTCTGGCCGATCTTATGAATCAGTTTGGTTTTGATAGTGTGGATGTGGATAAATACGGAAATGTCGTAGGAACTATCGAAGGAAGGGAAGAGGGCCCGACCCTGCTTTTTGACGGCCATATTGATACGGTTCCCGTTCCGGATGAGTCAAAATGGAGCCATTCTCCCTTTGGCGGCGAAATAGAGGACGGTAAGATTTATGGCAGGGGTACTTCCGACATGAAGGGGGCCCTTGCTTCTATGCTGGTTAGTGCCAAAAACTTTGCCGCGAAGAATAAGCGGAACTTCAAAGGGAAAATATGTGTTGCCGGCGTGTGTCACGAAGAGTGTTTTGAAGGGGTGGCTGCCCGGGAGATTAGCAAAAATCATAAGCCCGATTATGTCATCATTGGGGAGGCTTCCCGTTTAAATCTAAAGCACGGCCAGCGAGGGCGAGCCGAAGTGGTGGTAGAAACCTTTGGTAAACCGGCCCATAGCGCTAATCCGGAGCACGGGATTAATGCGGTATATCAGATGGCGGAAGTCATTAATGCGATTAAGGTTATTCCCCCTGCGATTGATGAAAATCTTGGGAAGGGAATCCTTGTGTTGGTAGATATTATCTCTTCTCCTTACCCGGGGGCTTCTGTTGTTCCCGATTACTGTAGATCGACCTGGGATAGGCGTCTTTTGGTGGGGGAAACAAAGGAAAGCGTTCTTGGGCCGGTAATGGAAGCTGTGGAAAAACTCAAAGAATCCCATCCCGACTTGAATGTAAAGGTTTCTCTGGCCAAGGAAGAGCAGACCTGTTACACCGGAGAAATGATAGGTGACGAACGGTTTTTTCCCGGTTGGTATTACGATAGTAAGGAACTGTTTGTCTCTTCCCTGTTCGATGCCGTAAAAAAAGCGGGCATAGAGAGTGTCCTGACTCATTACGATTTTTGTACCAACGGGAGCCATTATGCGGGAGAGGCGGGTATAAAAACCATTGGTTTTGGTCCTTCCGATGAATTTCTTGCCCACACCATAGATGAATATATTGAGATTGATCAGCTGGAAAAGGCCGTTAAGGGCTATGAAGTGATCATGGAAACCTTAAGCGAATTAGAATAAAGATAAAACAATGAAAAAAACAGCAGTGATAAATGGCTTGATCGTAGATGGAACGGGAGAGCCCTCCTATAAAGGGAGCCTATTGATTGAAGGCGACCGTATAATTGGCCTTTATAAAGAGGGTGAAGCCCCTAATCTCGAGGAGCAAGCCGACCGTGTCATTGATGCCAAAGGGCAGGTGGTGGCTCCGGGTTTTATCGATTCCCACAGTCACAGTGACCTGAAAATCCTTCTCCAGCCCCTACTTGAATTAAAACTCAGGCAAGGAATTACCACGGAGGTGTTAGGACAGGACGGGGTGGCTATGGCTCCTTTGCCCAAGAAACACATTGCCGACTGGCGCAAGAACATCGGCGGGCTGGATGGTGATAGTGACGATATCGATTGGAACTACCGTAGCGTTGAGGGCTATTTGGACCTGATTAGAGGGAGCGGGAGTTCAAGTAACTCGGCCTATTTGGTTCCCCACGGTAATGTGCGGCTTTCGGTAATGGGCTTTTCCGAGAAAAAAGCCTCTTCCAGAGAAACCGCCCAAATGTGTCATGAAGTGCGAAAGGCCATGGACGCCGGTTGTGTGGGACTTTCGTCGGGGCTCATTTACATTCCCTGCGCCTATGGAAACAAGGAAGAGCTCATCGAGATGTGTAAAGTCGTCGCCGAGTATGACGGAATCTTTGTTGTTCATCAGAGAAGTGAGGCTAATCAGATACTGCTATCCATGGACGAGATTATTGATATTGGCCGGGAAAGCGGTGTTCGGGTCCATTTTTCCCACTTTAAAGTGTGTGGAAAGAATAACTGGCATAAGGCGGATCAAGTACTCGCCAAAATTGACAGTGCCAGGCTGGAGGGTATCAAAGTTACTTTTGATATGTATCCCTATACGGCGGGCAGCACCATGTTAAGCGCCCTCTTGCCTCCCTGGGCTCATGTGGGAGGGGCAAGCGAAATGCTGGAGCGTCTCAGAACTCCCGAGATTCGGGAGAAAATCCGTGAAGCCATTCAGGAAAAGAATTGTGAGTGGGATAACTTTGTTGAGTTTGCCGGGTTTGACGGAATCTTTATTACCAGCGTTGTTTCTGAGAAGAATCAATATACCGTAGGGAAAAGTCTATCCGAAATTGGAGAGGCGATAGACAAGGATCCCATGGATGTGCTTTTTGATTTACTCCTGGACGAAGAGAATCGTGTGGGAATGATAGATTATTACGGCAGTGAAGAACACCTGGAGATGTTCTGTCAGCGGGAGGAGATGTCTGTCTGTACCGATGGACTGCTGGGAGGAAAAGTTCATCCTCGAGCCTATGGGGCTTTCCCACGGGTTATTTCTCAATATGTCCGTTCCCGAAAAATCCTCTCCCTGGAAGAAGCCATAAAAAGAATGACCGGAAACCCTGCCCGAAATTTTCAGTTGGTAGACCGGGGGAACTTAAGAAAAGGGTATTATGCGGATATAGTCATTTTTGATAGGGAAAGCTTTACCGATAAGGGTAACTATGTCGATCCCGCCCATTTTCCCACAGGGTTAAATTATGTGATGGTTAATGGAAGCCTTGTTTTTGACGGGGAAAAATACTTTGCAGAGAAGCAGGGGCGTTTTCTTTCAAGGGGAGAGTAGAAGTTAGCAATGTTTAGTTTAGGAAGCAGGATTAAAGAAAAAAGAGTCGCCCTGGGGATGAGCCAAAAAACTCTCGCTGATTTAACCGATTTAACTCCCGGGTTCCTTAGTCAGGTAGAGCGGGATTTAACGGAGCCGTCCATTACGTCCCTAAGAAAGATATCCAAGGCATTAAATGTGGCTATCTTCTATTTTCTTATGAATGATGAGGAAAAGAAGGTCGTTGTAAAAAAAGAGGAGAGACAGGTTTTGAAGTTTCCCGATTCCCATATGTCATGGGAACTTCTCTCTCCCGATCTTAACCGTCAGATGGAGATGCTCATGGGGGAATTGGAGCCGGGAGCCATGACTTGTGAAGATCCGCTCCCCCATCCCGGGGAAGAAGTGACTTACGTTCAGAAAGGAACTATGTGGATAAAAGTCGGAGAGGATGAGTATACCTTGAACGAAGGGGATACTATTTATTACCAGGGAAATATTCCCCATCAAATAAAGAACACGGGCCATGACATGTTAGTTTTTATAACGACTATTACGCCGCCCCTCTTTTAAATCTCTTCGAAGATCCCTTTTTCCCTGTTTTTTCTGACATGTCCCGCTTCAAAAATGCGACCGTTCATAGCAATATGAACCCCTTGGGGCATGAGCTGAACCGCATTCAGGGCGCAGCCAAAGTTAAAAAGGGCGTCCGATTTCCGAATGGGGTAGGGGATCATAGCGCCGGTGATTATTATGGTTTTATCCTTAATCTCCCGGGCCAATTTTTCCGCTGTTTGTGTCATCGTATCGGTGCCGTGAATTATGACAATGCGTTTTTCCGGACAACTTTTGCAGGAGGCAAGAATTTGCTCCCGATCCTCATCACTCATATCCAGGCTGTCTTTAAGCTGATTGGCTTCAAGCTCAACGGGAAGGGTACATCGGCTGTACTCCAAAATCTCCCTTAGGTGGGAATCCTTGAAGGTAAGGGCCCCGGCCAGTTCGTCGTAGTGTTTATCGAATGTCCCGCCTGTCATTATGATGCGTATTTTGTCCATACGCATCATATAACAGATAATATGACCTTTTGACAAGCGGGTTTTGGGAC
Source organism: Spirochaetales bacterium (assembly GCA_028533045.1). Lineage (GTDB taxonomy): Bacteria > Spirochaetota > Spirochaetia > DSM-2461 > DSM-2461 > SZUA-368. The sequence goes on from JAQQAP010000008.1 coordinate 73,616, forward strand.
TAGTACCAGCTATATTTGTTAAACTCATCCTCTTCATTGGCCAGGCCAAAGAGGTAGCGGGTCTGGTTAATGGCGTTGTCTTCGGAGAATTCCAGATTATCCTTGTGACCGTCCAGTCCCCAGGTTCCGCGGCAGTAGGCTACCTGCTTTTTGCTGACGTAGTCGGAGTAGACAATATCGATGATGGTTACCAGTTTTTCCTCTTCCACATCGTATTCGGCCAGGAGGATTTCCTCTGTTGCCTGTGCGTTGGCGAGTCTTTCATCTCCCTCGTTCAGGAGGGTAAGGCCAGCCTGGTCCATAACGGCTTCCAGTCCTTCAACCAGTTCAATTTCTTCCGGTGTGTTTTCGCTTAATTCGGTGATGTAGACATATTCGTATTCACCCAGCTCTTCCGCTGCATAGACGGTTCTTTCGCTCTTTGTGATACATCCGCTTAACATAAGTGACGCTACCAGGGCGCCCAAAACTATTTTTGTACTTTTGTGTTTCATGCTTCTAATATAAGAACAAACAGTGTATTCGTCAAGCAAACAATGCATAAACAACACATAAAGTGTAATTGAATACAAAAATGAAGCGAAGACAAAAAAAAGACCGGCATTTCACCGGTCTTTATTTATCTTAGGGGGTAACCTTATTCTCTACCGCCCAGGAACTGTCCCGCTTCACCGACTTCGAGGAAGTTGGTCACGTTTGAGTTTTTAGGAGAGGAACCTACCATAAGAATGAGATCGCTCTCTTTGATCTGGTTTTCTTTAAGAAGAATCTTGATGGATTCGGAAACCATCTGGTCCAGGCTGTCCATCTGGTCCAGGTGGAAGGCCTCAATACCGTAGCTAAGAGCCATCTGGCGCATTACGGTGGGGTTGGGAGAAAGAGCCAGTACGGGGATGGCGCCTCGGTAGGCGGAAATCAACTGGGCGGTTCTTCCTGAATCGGTCTGAATGATGATGGCCTGTACATTAAGAGTCTTGGCCAATTTAACCGCGTTTTTACTCATGTGAAAACGGGTGGGGTTCATTTCGATCAGATCGTCTACTTTAAGACGGGGCGCCATGCTGTTTTCCATTTTTCCCGCAATAGCCGCCATGGTCTGTACCGCTTCCAGAGCATAATCTCCGTAGGCTGTTTCACCGGAAAGCATTACCGCATCGGTACCGTCCATTACGGCGTTGGCTACATCGCTTACCTCGGCCCGGGTGGGACGGGGGTTTTCAATCATGGTGTGGAGCATCTGGGTGGCGGTGATTACAGCCTTCCGTCGCTGTACACACTTCTTGATGAGTGATTTTTGCATGATGGGCACTTCTTCGGCGGGAAGTTCGATACCCAGGTCTCCTCGGGCTACCATTACACCGTGACAATGGTCGAGGATCTCATCTATGTTGTTAACACCTTCCATATTTTCAATCTTGGAGATGATTTTGATGGAGCTGTCATACTGGTCAAGAATGTCCTGTACTTCTTTAAGGTCTTCCTTGTTTCTAACAAAGGAGTGGGCTATATAGTCAATCTTCTTTTCACAGGCGAAGTGAATGTATCTTTTATCCTTTTCCGTAAGGGCGGGTAGGGGGATAGACTTGTTAGGTACGTTAACGCTTTTTTTGTTTTTGATAACACCGCTATTATTGATAACGCACTTTACTGTGGTTCCCTTGACTTCTACGGCTGTCATGGAGAGCTCACCGTCGTCAATAAGGACATCGGTATCTTTGTCCATCACTTCGTGAAACTTGTCATAGCTTACAAAGAAGTGGGGCTTGTCGAGGCTTTCACCCCGGGGGATGATGTATACTTCATCTCCTTCTTTAACCTCAAGGGCATCGGTCATGTCGATGGTTCGGACTTCCGGTCCCTTGGTGTCTACAAGAATGGCGGCCTTGTCAGTTACTTCTCTAATCCGATCAACAATGCCGGATGTTTCTTCCGGTTCCTGGTGAGCCGTATTCAGTCGGAAAGTCGAGGCGCCCGCTTCATAGAGGCTTTTAATAAATTCCGTATCGTTCTGCCTTCCTATTGTGGCAACGATTTTGGTTCTGGTTCTTTTCATAGTTTACCTTTCTTATATTTCTATCTTATAGGTCTAGCTTAAACAAGATGAGGGTCCCCGTCAATTCGAGGGATAGAAATTTATCGATTTTCGTTGAATCTTAAATGAGGTAATTATCATTTTTACAAGTATTTAGTTTTCTATGAGTTCCACAACCATGGTATTCTGTTTGCCCAGTCCGACCACTCCGGAAAATTTGAGCATTACCGGCAAGTCATCCTTGCTGTACCAAAAACGAATTTTAGGAATGACCGGGGCCAGGACACGCATAATTCCGGAAAATTCCGGATTTAGACCCAATAGGTAAGCTTCGTACTCTTTGCCCTCGATCTTTATGGTTTCTTCCCCCTCCATTTCTACGCGGAATTTCATGTCCCCCGTTATGTTCCGATCTCCGGCTACAAAATAGAGGTACTTGTCTTCCGGTTCTTCAAAGGGATAGAAACGAAGAAGAAAAAAGAGGTCTCCCAGCTCTATGACGGGTATGAGGGTGCCATCGTTTTCAGGGTGTTTCCGAATCTCCAGCTTGTCCGTGTATTCCCGCTCATCGGTGAAGTTGTGACGAGTTTGAGCTGTTGGCAACAGCTCGGGGAGGAGAAAGTCCGTTTCCGTAAGACTTTCCGATGAGGCGTAGGTAATGGTGTACCAGGAGCGGTCTCCTTCTTTGTGTAGAGCCGTTTTGGCCGTATCGTATTCTATGTGCTTTCCGCCGATAGTACGTTTATATCTGTGGATTTCCGTTTCGCCAAAGAGGTGGAAGTTGATTAATAGGAGGGGTATGAGTAAATAGGTCGACTTCATAGTGAGTCAGTATAAACCGCCCGGGGGCAATTGGGAATTTAATTTTTTGTAATGTTTGGGGGGAGGTTGGTCTCAACGTGTATAAGGGTTACTTTCTATGCCCTATTCCTGATATAATCCCGTCGTAATGATTGTTGATAACAGTGAAGAAAATATACGCCGTGGGGCGGAAATAATAAAAGAGGGCGGACTGGTCGCCTTTCCCACCGAGACCGTTTACGGGTTGGGCGGAAATTCTCTGGATGCCCGGTCGGTGGCAAAAATCTTTGAGGCAAAGAGACGACCCAGTTTTGACCCTCTCATAACCCATATTGCCGATTTTGAGGCTCTGGACAGGCTGGCCGACATCAAGGACAGGAGAGTCTATGATGTGGTGGAAAAGCTCTGGCCCGGTGCTTTGACAATTATCGTACCCAAGCGCGAGATTATCCCCGATCTGGTTACTTCCGGGCTGGATACTATGGCGATCCGCATGCCCGACCACCCTACGGCGCTTGAGCTGATTCGTCTCTCCACAGGGGCGGTTGCGGCCCCCAGTGCGAATCCTTTTGGCTATTTGAGCCCCACCCGGGCGGCCCATGTGGAAGCCTCATTGGGGGATAGGATCGATCTGGTTCTTGATGGGGGCGAGTGCCGGGTGGGTGTTGAGTCCACCGTGCTTGATATGACCCGTGATATTCCCACTGTATTGCGACCGGGCGGGATAGATGTGGAGACGCTCCGTGAGCTTTTGGGTGATGTGGATGTGCTGGACCGGACCAGCAAGACTCCCAAGGCGCCGGGGCAGCTTCCCATGCACTATTCTCCCCGCAAAGCGCTCCATATTGTCAATTCTCCCGGGGATGTACCGGGAGACAGACTGATTCGGAAGCAATCGGCCTTTCTTTCTTTTAGAGGCGAAGGGGATTTGACTTCCTTTGGAACGGTGGAGGTGCTTTCTGCCAAAGGGGACTACCTGGAAGCGGCCTCCCGGCTTTTTGCCGCACTGCACAGGCTGGATGAAAGCGGAGCCGATGTGATTTATGCGGAAGCGGTTCCCTCTGTCGGCTTGGGGGCTGCCGTGATGGATCGCATTTATAAGGCTTCGGAAAAATAACATTTTTCCGGTTAATTCGATAAAAAACCAACTCTTTCTTGAAAATCGCCCTCCCGGTGCTTAAGCTTTTATGTACCATACTTTGCGGGAGAGTTACATGAAACTGCGTGACCTGAAAATCGGTACCAAATTAATCGGAAGCTTTGTCATTCTGCTGGGTTTTATGCTGGCCATTGGTTTTTACTGTCTTATTAGTCTGAACGATGTGAAGAGGGCAGGGGAAGAGATCAATGGTATTACCGAAGCCCAGTACATGTTAGCCCAGGCCCGGCAGGATAGTTTAAAACTGATTTATACCGCACTGCCTGTTCATGGCGAGAATACCCGCAGCGATCTGGCCGGGGCTATGGAATCGGCCGATGGAGTTTTGGACATGAACCGGAAAACCCGGCTTTATAGCTCTGAAGTGGAAGATACGGTGATGGAACTCCGCAACGCTCAGGATGACTATTGGGAAGCCCTCGAGGGGATAGAGGATGCCAACCGGGTGATGGAAGAGCTTTTTTCAGCCATGGTTTTGGCGTCTCAAAATGTGGATGAACCTTTAAATGAGCTGGAGGGGTTCGTTGTGAATCTGACCGAGGAGGCTTTTCTAAGGGGGGACGCCGTTTTGGGCCGTCTTTTGCTTACCCAAAATCTTGTCCATATTTACGATATGTCCGCCGCCTGGGAAAAAATGGACGGGATTATGCTGGCTTATATGGCTAATTCGACGGAAGATAATCTGGCTGCGGTTAATCGTCATCTGGACGGGATGGAAGGGTATTTTGACCGGGCTCTGGAAATCTTTACTACCGATACGGCCAAGGGGATTATCCGGGGTGTAAAGACCTCTTTTGTTCAGTATGAAGATGAGGTTAAGGCCTATGTCGCTGCTGTAGAAAGCAAGAATGGGGCTGTTGATATGGCTGTTTTGGCGGGCCAGCATTCGGCTCTCTATGGAACGGAGGCAAAGGCGGTTCTTGAGGGTGTTGTGGCAGTTACTTCCCGCCGGGCCGTACGCTATACCCTTGTTTTTACCTTTTGCGCCATGTTAATCAGTCTGTTTTTGGCTCTTATTATCACAAGGAATATAACAGTTGCCGTCGTTAAGAGCATGTCTTACGCCCAGTCTCTCGCGGAAGGGGACTTTTCTGTCTCCCTTGATGTTAAGCAGAACGATGAAATCGGAAAACTCGGCGACGCTTTAGAGGATATGGTAGAGAGGGTTCGCAAGGTTTTGGGCCATATTCAGCAGTCATCTATTCAGGTTACCGGGGCGAGCGGTCAGATCTCCGCTTCGGCCCAGGCTATTTCCGTGGGGGCCACAGAGCAGGCTTCCAGTATGGAAGAGGTTTCATCTTCTTTGGAAGAGCTGGGAAGCAGCATTCAGCAGAATGCGGAGAATGCGGATAAGTCCAACAGGGCATCGAAGGATACAGCGCTGGGCTCCCAGGAAGGGGTAGAGGCCGTTAGGGAAACTGTTGACGCCATGAAGGAAATTGGTGAGAGAATCAGCGTTATTGAAGATATTGCCCGGAATACCAATATGCTGGCCCTTAATGCGGCTATTGAAGCGGCTCGGGCGGGGGACGCAGGTAAAGGTTTTGCCGTGGTGGCCTCCGAAGTGCGCAAGCTGGCCGAATCGAGCGGTGCGGCAGCGAAAGATATTACGGAAATTACCAAAGAGAATATGATAAAAGCGGAACGGGCCCTGGAGAAAATTGAAGATATCGTTCCCTCCATGAATTTGGCGGCGGAACTGTCCGACGAGATTGCTTTGTCAAGCCAGGAACAGTCCAACGGGGCGGCCCAGATCAATCAGGCTGTTACGACCCTTGATCAGGTGGTTCAGCAGAATGCCGGAGCCAGTGAAGAGTTGGCCTCCATGTCTGAAGAGCTGGCTGCCCAGGCAGAAAGTATGAACCAGGCGGTGAGCTTTTTCCGATTGGGCGATACACATTCCCATGGGGAGGACCGGGTAGAAATCGGGAATCTTGATGTGGGTGAAAAGGATGAACCCCTCATGTTGGCCGACGGGACTGACGGGGACTTTGAGGAATTTTAGTCTGTTTAACGGGGTGTAATAGAATGAGGGGCTGCTTCACATTGGGGAGCAGCCCCTTTTGGGTTTTAGGCGTTAAGAAATTTTGACTTTTTCTCTTCCAGTGCAACACCTACCTGGTCGAAGTCTATGGGTTTGTAGCCCTTGGATGAGATGGCTTCGCAAAGGGTTTCCCATTGGTCATGGCCCCAGGCTCCGTTGTTCTTTTTCACGAAGTTCATCAGTATGGAGGTTTTTTTTAATTTGGCGAGGTTTTCCTGCGCTGTCATAGTGACTCTCCTTTGTCTCTGTCTTGGATATTTAGAACAAATTTTAATCATTTTTAGGCAAAAGGCAAACTTTTCCGATGTTTTTTTGTGGAGCTTCCCATAGGGGCTTATTTTTATTAGAGTGGCTTTATGAAGTACACGATTTTGGGAACCGGCGCGGTGGGCGGATACTATGGAGCCAAACTGCAACAGGGCGGTCTGGCGGTCGATTTTCTGGCCCGGAGCGACTATGAAACGATTAAGAGTGATGGCTTGCGGGTTGATTCCTGCCAGGGGGATTTTATTCTTGATTCGGTGAATGTTTATTCATCGGTCCAGGATATGCCCGAAACCGATGTAATTCTTGTCTCCCTCAAGACAACGGCCAACGGCGGGCTCTACGATCTTCTTAAACCGCTGGTAAAAGAGGGCACGGCAATTTTCGTTCTTCAGAACGGTTTGGGGATGGAAGAGGAGATAGCCGCTCTTTTTCCCCGGGCGCGAATTCTGGGGGGGATGTGCTTTATCTGTTCCCAGAAGCGGGAGCCCGGTCACATTGTTCATTTGGATAAGGGATCCATCTCTGCGGCCCCCCTTAAGGAGGAGGATCGTCCCCTTCTGAAGGAGATTCAGGCGGATTTTACTCAAGCCGGGGTGGAAATGACCCTTTTGGATGACCTTAAAACGGCCCGTTGGTACAAGCTGCTCTGGAATATTCCCTTTAACGGTCTTTCCGTTGTTCTCAATGCTAATACGAAGGAAATGATGGAGAGTGAAGAGGGGTACAATCTGGGTAAAATCCTTATGGAAGAGGTTGTCGCCGGTGCCGCTGCTTGCGGCTGTACTTTTGAGCCGGGGACAGTGGACAATATGCTGGAATTTACCCGTGTGATGGAGCCCTATGAGCCCAGTATGAAGCTGGACTTTGACAGCAGGCGAAAGATGGAGCTGGAGTATATGTACCGTAAACCTCTCGCTGCGGCAAAAGAGGCCGGAGTGGAGTTAAAAGCTATTGCCATGCTGGCCGATCAGCTGACCTTTATGGAAAACCGGAAAAAATAGCTGCTTTGTACTTGATTAATGTAAAAGAGAAATGTATATAAGTATATGCTTAAAAGCTTTTTTGGAGATGTGAATGGATTCGACTCTTTCAAATAAATCGGATTTTTTTAAGGCCCTGGGCGATGAGACGCGACTGAAGATTCTTAGAATCATAGGGATAGGGGATAATCGTCTCTGCGTAGGAGCTATCGCGCGGCAGCTTGCCGTTAGTCAGCCTGCTGTTTCCCAGCATCTTAAGATTTTAAAGAATGCCGGTTTGGTCCGGGCCGAGCGGGAAGGGTATCATATTCACTATTCCGTTGTGGTTGAGGGTGGTAAAGAGTGGGGTATGAACCTGGAGGATCTTCTGGGTTCTCTTAGGGAAGATTGGTCCTGCCCCTGCGGCGGGGATGAGAGTTGTCATAATTAAGGAGACCGTTTGTGACGTTTTTAATTGTTACTGTAGCTGTTACGGCTATCCTTTTTGTTTTGGATAGGAAAAAGACAATAGCCGGAATTAAAAAAGGTTTGAAAAAATTGGGCAAAATTATGCCGGTATTTTTCTTTATGTTGGTTTTGGCTGTCCTGGGGCTGACTTTGATGCCTGAAGATCTGATTCAGCGCTATTTAACCGGATCCAACCAGTATTTGGCCGCTCTGGCCGGGTTGGCTGTCGGTTCTGTTGCCATTTTGCCCGGTTTTATCGCTTTTCCCCTAGGGGAAATCCTGCGGGGACAGGGGGTCCCCTACATGGTTATCGCAGCATTTACTTCCAGTTTGATGATGGTGGGTATCCTGACTTTTCCCGTGGAAAAAGAGTTCTTTGGAACCCGCTTTGCCCTGGTGCGTAATCTAACCAGTATGCTTATCGCCGCCTGTGTGGCCCTGGCCATGGGGCTTGTCTTCGGGGAGTTGTTCTAATGAAAAAGATACATAAATTTCACTATATGTTGACCGTTGTTTTCCTTCTTTTTGTGGGGCTCTCTTTTTATTTTGACTGGGAGCTGGGTAAGGAGGCGGGAAAAACCTTTGGCGACAATATTCTTGATTTTATAAAGATCCTTCCCTGTACTTTTATCCTGATTGGACTCTTTGAGACCTGGGTAAAGCGGGAGACTGTGGAGAAGCATTTGGGCGAGGAAGCGGGCTGGAAGAGTTACCTGTGGGTTTGCCTCTTGGGGGGAATGACGATTGGACCCATGCTCACCGCTCTTCCTGTGGCAACCACTCTGTACAAAAAAGGGGCTGCCCTAAGTGTGATATTAACCTACCTGGGGGCTTCCGCCGTTTGCCGGATTCCCATGACTATTTTTGAGGTTTCCTGTTTAGGGGTACAATTTACCCTGGTGCGATATTTGACGGCACTGCCTTTGATTGTGATTAGTTCCCTTGTGTTGAGCAAGTATCTTAAGAATAAGATTGTCCTGAACGATAAAGAGTAGGCTGGGAAGGGCGAAGGTTTTTCGCTCTTTCTATTTGGAATATATATAAGTATATGCTTAAATAACTATAACAAGGAGTTGTTAATGAAGATACCGACTTTAGAGTGTGAAGTGGTGGATGTGAGGACAGAATCGGGTGTGTGCATTGGAATGGCACGGACAAAACTGGGAGAAAAATACCTCATCGATACAAGAACGCCGGAGGGGGCGGGGATGTGTTCCAATGCTTTCTGTTCTCTTGCGAACGGGGCCTTTATTATGATGGCTACCGATGAGATGAAGGGCGAAAAGGAGGGCGCTATTGAGAGGGTTTGCCCCCACGGGGTAGTAACGTTTCGATTATCCCGGACGGAAAGGTTAAAGGAGCAGCCTTTTAGGGAGAAAGTATGAAACTGAGCGTAGCGTAAGGGATCGGAGGGACCGCGTGCGGGACCCCGCAGGCGACTTGTCGCCGAGGAGGCCGGAGGGCTGTGCCCGGAGTCCCGGAGAAGCGCGGTCCCCGGCTCGAAGAGCCGGGGATACGCCCATAAAGGGACTATTTTTCCCGGGGGAAGGGCCAGGATACGACCCCGCCTTCCAGGACTTTTACATTGGTGTAGCCCATTCCTTCCAGAATGCGGGCCGCTTCGTAGCCTCTGAGGGAAATTTTACAGTAGGTGATGATTTCCTTGCTTTCGTTGGGGGGAAGTTGGTCCGCTTTGCTGCGGAGGGCACCCAGGGGTATGAGGGTTTCGCCGATTCCCAGGCGCATGGCTTCGTATTCGTCCGGTCCCCTTACGTCCAGTATGAACGGTTTGGCTCCTGAGTCGAGGGCTTCCTTGAGTTCTACCGCAGAGATTCCCACCATGTAGCCGCGCAGTTTGTTTTCCATGACGTGGATGGCGGTGATGAGGTTGTCGATGGCGGGAGAGAAGGGGGGCGCATAGGGCAGGTCCAGGTTGACCATATCAAAGACGGACATTTGACCGTGGAGGGCCATGGCGGACATGGCGACCCGCTTGGATACATCCCCGGAGCCTACCGACTGCATTCCCAGGAATTTGCCGGTGGTTTTGTCGGCTACGGTTTTGATGATGACCGGTGCGGCGCCCATGAATCCCGGTTTGTCCGGAGCGGCATGGATGGCGGTTACGATGTTTTCGTAGCCTTCCCGGCGGGCCATTTTTTCGGAGAGGCCTGTGCTTCCGGCGGTATATTCAAATACCTTGCAGATTCCCGTTCCCACGATGCCTTCGTACTCTTCGCTGTTTCCCAGTACGGCGTTCTGGGCTACGACTCGTCCTTGCAGGTTGGCGGCGTCGCCCATGGGCCAGTGCTGTTTGTTGTGGGTGATGAGGTTGGTTACTTCCACGCAGTCTCCGGCGGCGTAGATGTTTTCGTCGCTGGTCTGCATAAAGCGGTTAACGGAGATTCCTTTTACGTTGCCGATTTCCAGGCCTGCGTCCTGTGCCAGTTTGATGTTGGGCCGGACGCCTATGGAGAATACGGCGTGTTCGCAGGGGATAACTTCGCCGCCGGTGATTTCAACGCCGGTCACTTTGCCTCCGTCGCCGAGGAATTTGGTGACTCCCTTGCCGGTGATGACCTTAACCCCTTTGGCGGTCATGTGGTTCTGTACGAGTTTGGCCATTTCCCAGTCCAGGAAGGGGAGGATTTGGTCCTGCATCTCTACGACGGTTACTTCTATTCCGGCGAGCTGGAAGGCTTCACAGGTTTCGATCCCGATGAGTCCGCCTCCCACGACGACGGCTTTTTTGATTTTTTTCTCTTTGGCCACATCCTTGAGGGCCATGGCGTCCTCCATGCTCTGGAGGGTGTCGATATTTTCCAGGTCGATTCCTTCGATGGGAGGTTTGACAGGGGTGGCGCCGGTGGAGAGTACGAGTTTATCGTAGGAAAGGCTGGTTTCCTTGCCGCTGGGCAGGTCTTTTATCAGAACGGTTTTGTTTTCCCGGTCGATGGAGAGGGCTTCCGTCTGAATGAGGGCCTTGATATTCTTTACTTTCGCAAAGAAGTTGGGGTCCCGGGGAACGCCGGTGGGGGTGGCGATTAACTGGTTGGGGTTATCAAATACGCCGCCCACAAAATAGGGGTAGCCGCAGGAGGCCATACTTAGGTATTTGCCCTTTTGAATGATGGTGATGTCCGCTTCCTGGTCCAGTCTTCTGATTTTTGAGGCCACTTTGGGACCTGCCGCCGAACCTCCGATAATTAGGTATTTTTTGCTCATTTGCATCTTCCTTTGTTCTTTTATTTAGAACTATGGTTCAATTGAATCGAACTATGGTTCATAATATAAGGGGAGAATTCGGATTTGTAAAGATTGAATTTAGAGAAAAAAAGCCCTATGATGGGAGGCATCTATGGCCAGAAATGAAAAAATCCGCTCTATTGAAGCTCCTCCTTTGAATCTGCACTTCTTTCCCGAGTCAGAAGAGAACCGAAACTGTGACGCAGTGGTTCTGGCCTTTGATGAATTTGAGGCGATACGTCTGGTGGATCGGCTCAAGCTGGATCACCGGGAGGCTTCGGAGATTATGGGGATTTCCCGGCCGACTTTCACCCGACTTCTGGAGAAGGCCCGGGGGCATATGGCCCAATTTCTGGTAGAGGGGCTTCCTCTGGATATTTCCGGCGGAAGCATTAAGTTTGCCTCTCACGTGTTCTGCTGCCGCTACTGCCGGGCGCCCTTTAAATGGGACGGCGAGGGCGAAGCGGTCTGTCCCCGCTGCGGCAGAAGCGATGCCCTTCATGCTCACGCCTCTTGCGGCGGAAGTTGTGTCTGTTGTGAGAAGGAAGAAGAGGATTACAGGAGCTAGACGCGGAGAGCTTCTCTCTCCCTTAATTGTTGAGTGAAAATAGTTTCCCCGGCGTGCATTCGCCCTTGGGATGTCTTATAATGAGCCAATGGGGCGATCTTCTTTCCCACTCATATTTTTTTTCTCATTTATTATGGCTTTAGCTCTTTTCTCGTGCCGGGGGAAAGAGTCTCTTTCACCGGATGTCTCCGGTGACATCGGGGCAAAAGAAAAACCTAAGATTCTTTATGTGGATTCCTATAATTGGGACTATGAGTGGGCCCGTCATATACGGCAGGGTTTATTCCATTCTTTGAGGTTTGAATATAATGAAAAGGGTGAGCCCCTGGGGGAGGAGGGTCTGGTTCAGCTTAAAATCTTTGAGATGAACACCAAGGCCGCCTTTTCGGAGGAAGATAAGGTTTTAGCGGGAGAAAGGGCCCGGGATCTTATTGAGAGCTGGAAGCCGGACCTGGTTATTACCAGTGACGATAACGCGGCGAAATATCTTATCAAACCCTACTTTGTCGATTCTTCCATCCCCTTTCTCTATTGCGGTATTAATAATAGCGCGGCAGCCTACGGTTTTCCCGCCTCCAATGTGACCGGGATGGTTGAAGTTCATGACGTTCGGGGAGTTATGGAGCTTTTAAAGCCCTATGCTAAAGGAGAGAGGGTGGGCTTTCTTTCGGGGGAGAATCTTTCGGGAAGGAAGAACGGCCGGGAGATTGAAGAACAGCTGGGATATTCCATTACCGATGTTTACGTTAAAACTTATAAAGAGTGGAAGAAGCAGTATCGACGGCTTCAGGACGAGGTGGATATTCTTTTTCTTGAATCGGTAGAGTATTTTCCCGACTGGGATGGGAATATGAAGGCCCTTTCCTGGTTTGCTACGCGCTATGCCAGGGTTCCCAGCGGTACGGGAAATGATGCTCTTAAATCGGTGGCTCTTATTACTATGGAGAGTAAAGGGGAGGAGCAGGGAGAATGGGTGGGGAATACGGCCTTGAGCGTGCTTTCCGGTGAGCTTTCTTTTCGTTACGTGGGAGAGGTAAAGAACAGCCAGGTTTCGATACATTTAAACATGATGCTTGCCAGGGAACAGAACATTCGCTTTCCCGCAGAACTCATTAACATATCCCACCTTGTAAATGAATTGAGCGATACGAAAAAAGTCCTCTATGTTAATTCCTACCATGAAGGATATGCCTGGAGTGATGAGGTCCAGGAGGGTGTGGAAAAGGCTTTGAGTCGCTCGAAGCTTCAAATCGACTATAAATACGTTCTCATGGATACGCTTAATAAACCGGAAGATGCTATTAAAGACAAAGCTCTGGAAATTAAGGGGCTGATTGAAAGGTGGAAACCTGACATTGTGATAGCCAGTGATGACAATGCCTCAAAATATCTTATTCAACCCTACTGCGGGGATAGTGAAATCCCCTTTGTCTTTTGCGGGGTGAACTGGAGTGCTGACGAGTACGGTTTCCCCTATGAAAATATGACCGGAATGATTGAATCGGCTCCTGTTGAAGAGGCCTATGCCTTGGTTCGTTCCTTTGCGGAGGGGGAAAGAATTGGCGTTATTGGTAAGGATTCCTATTTTGCTCGGAGACTATTGGATGCTTTTAAAAAGAGAACAGGCCGTGAAGTGGATGCATATTATCCTGTGAATACTCTTGAGGAGTGGGAAGAGGCTTACGGGAAGCTGCAGGACGAGGCGGATATGATTTTTATAACTTCCCTATCTAATATAGCCGGTTATGACAGGGAATATATGGTGGACCGGGTTCTTGAATCTTCCCGTGTTCCTTCGGTCTGTTTTCTTTCCGTGGATATTCCCTTTGCTTTGGTGGGGGCTTCCCAAATGGGGGAAGAACAGGGCTGGTGGGCCGGAAATGCGGCCCTGGAAATTCTTGAGGGCCGGGAGCCCGGGAGTATTCCCCTGGCTCAGAACAGTCAGGTAAGAATTCACTTGAATATACCCTTGGCCGATGAGATGGGGCTTGTTTTTCCCCGTGACCTTTTGGACTCCTCAACGATTTATCATGCGGAGGGGAGATGAGGTTCTTTAAAAGGTTTACGACCAAACTTATTCTTCTTTTTATCACGACTCTTCTCCTTTCTCTGCTCACTCTGGCCTTGCTGTCCCACCATATTCTCATGAATATTATTGATGAGAGTCAGGAAGCTCTTTACAGGGAAAAACTGGAGATCATTCTTAACGAGCTGGAACGTCAGGAAAGGACTCTCCAAAGTACGGGATTGCCCGATGCCTATAGACATGATATTCAGGAAATGACCCTTGAATCCATTGCCGATACCTATTACAACCTGGACCTGGGGGATATTTATCCTTTTATCACCAATTATAATTTTGACATGATTCTACATCCGAATATCTCCTTCATGGGCTTGAACCGGGAAGAGAAAGCCATGATGGACCGGCTGGTTACGGGGGAAAGGGGAACCTTTTATACCGGTTTTCGGGGGGATCAGAAGTGGTATATTTACCAGGTCTTTGAGCCTTGGGACTGGATTGTCTCCTTTACCGTTTCGGTGGAGAACAAGTACAAAGATGCCATTTCCTACCGCCGAATTATGATCACTCTCATCTTTTTTTGGGTTAGCCTTACCGGTGTGGGTATGACTTTTATTTTGGTTGGTTTTACCCGGCCGATCCTTTTTTTGACAGAAACAGCCCGAAATATAGCGGCGGGTAATCTGGATGATACCTTTGAATTGAAACAGGGCGATGAGATTGGCAGTTTAGCAGAGAGTTTTAGAGAAATGCAGACCGCTGTGAATGACAAAATCGGTGAGTTGAGCCGGGAGATAGGGGAACGGCTGCGGGTCGAAGAGGAGCTCTCCCATGCGCGGAATCTCATTTCTGCCATTGTCGATTCCATGCCGTCCGTTATTATTGCGGTCGATCCTGGGGGAAATATTACACAGTGGAACGGACGAGCGGAAAAAAACTACCACTCCCCGGCCTCTGAGGTGCTGGGGCGCCCGGTCCGTGAGATCCTTCCCTGGATAGGAGATGTTTTGGAAGGGGCCCGGGAAGCCTGGGAACGGGATGAGGTGATTTATTCTGTTCGACGGGAATCGGAGCTGGCGGAAGGAACCGTTTATGAGGATGTTGAGGTTTACTCCATGACAGCCCATGGCCAGGAGGGTCTGGTTATTCGCATTGATAATGTAACCGACGAAATCCTTTTGGAGCAGCAGATAGCCCAATCAAAAAAGATGGACGCCATTGGTCAGTTGGCGGGCGGGGTGGCCCACGACTTTAACAATATGCTGGCGGGGATTTCCAGTGCGGCGTCATTAATTGAAATGACCGGTGCCAGTGAGGATAGGGAAGCCATGGAGTATGTGAGCATGATACTTGAAGCTTCCGACAGGGCGGCGGAATTGACGGGAAAACTTCTCTCCTTTGGCAGACGGCAGGCTGTTCCCTTTGCGGTATTTCATTTTCATGAAGCCGTACAGGCGGCTTTGGCTCTTTTGGAAAGGACGATTGATAAGAAAATCAATATCAGTTTTGATCCTATGGATGAGCCCGATGCTATTTCCGGGAGCTTTACGGCCGTACAGAATGGAATCATGAATCTGGTAATTAATGCCTCCCATGCCATGCCCGAAGGGGGCACGGTAAAGCTTGCTACCAGTCCAGTCGTGCTGAGCGAAGAGGATTGCCAGGCCTATCCCTTTGAGTTGATTCCCGGTTCCTATGTTCGACTTGATGTGAAAGATGCGGGGGTTGGTATTGCTCCGGAGTATCTTGATAAGATTTTTGAGCCCTTTTTTACGACAAAGGAGACCGGAAAGGGGACGGGGCTGGGGCTCGCCTCCGTTTACGGGATGATTCAGAATCATAAGGGGGCCATATCGGTGGATAGTGTTCCCGGTGAAGGTACGGAATTTTATCTCTTTTTTCCTTTAAGCGAAGAAGAAGTGAAGGGGGGGCTAAATAAAGAGGGGCCCCTATCGGATAACGAGACTAAGGGAACTATCCTGCTTGTTGATGATGAACAGGTGGTCCGATACTCCATGAAATCCTATCTTGAGAAGAAGGGTTATCGGGTTGTGGCTGCCTCTTCCGGACAGGAGGCTTTGGATATATTAGGACTTCGCCATGATGAGATAGATTTGGTTTTGACCGATATGGTAATGCCCGATCTGAATGGAAAAGAGGTTTTTGAAGGGGTTAAAAAACTCAATAAGGAGTGTCCCGTTCTCATTATTTCCGGCTATACTCAGGATAAGAACCTGGAACAGCTAAAGGCGGACGGTCTGGATGGATTTATAAGAAAGCCCTTTAAGTTTGAAGAACTGAACCGGGTGATCCGGGAAAATATCAGGAAAATCCCCCGCGAGTAGTTTCGCGGGGGAAGAATAGTTTTAGCCAATCATTGTTTTAATATCAGCTTCAACTTCTCCAATGCCGCCGATTCCAAAATTTTCCACCAGCACATTGGCTACGGTGGGGGAGAGGAAGGCCGGTAGAGTGGGGCCCAGGTGGATGTTCTTCACACCCAGGTGGAGGAGGGCCAGCAGTACGGTTACCGCCTTCTGTTCGTACCAGGCAATGTTGTAAACGATGGGGAGTTCGTTGATGTCCTCCAGCTCGAATACCTCCTTAAGCTTTAGGGCGATAAGGGCCAGGGAGAAGCTGTCGTTGCACTGACCCGCATCGAGTATTCGGGGGATGCCGCCGATGTCACCCAGATCCAGTTTGTTGTAGCGGAATTTGGCGCAGCCCGCAGTTAGGATGATGGTGTCCCGGGGAAGGGCCTCGGCGAAGTCTTTGTAGTAGTCCCGGCCTTTCTGGCGTCCGTCGCAGCCCGCCATAACGACGAACTTCTTCACCGCGCCGGATTTAACCGCTTCCACAACTTTGTCGGCCAGGGCGAATACCTGTTCATGGGCAAATCCGCCGACGATGGAGCCCGTCTCGATCTCTGTGGGGGCGCTACAGTTCTTCGCCATTGCTATTACGGCGGAGAAGTCCTTTTCGCCTCCTTCGCTGCGGTCGGCAATCTCTTTCACGCCGGGGAAGGCAACGTTTCCGGTGGTAAATACCCGGTCTATGTAGGAGGCCTTGGGAGGAACGAGACAGTTGGTGGTCATAACAACGGGGCCGTTGAAGCTGGCGAACTCCTTATCCTGAAGCCACCAGGCGTTACCGTAGTTGCCCACGAAGTGGTCGTATTTTTTGAAGGCGGGATAATAGTTGGCCGGGAGCATTTCGCCGTGGGTGTAGACGTCGACTCCCGTACCTTCGGTCTGCTTGAGGAGCTCTTCCATATCCTTAAGATCGTGTCCGGAAATCAGGATACCCGGCTTGTTGCTCACGCCGATATTAACTTCGGTGATCTCCGGGTTGCCGTAGGTTTCGGTGTTGGCCTTGTCCAGGGTGGCCATGGCGGTAACGGCCACTTCTCCGCACTTGAGAACCAGGGCGATCATTTCGTCGACGCTTAGTTCTTTGGTGGTGGAAGCCATTCCTTCTACCATGAAGTCATAGATAGACTGATCTTCAAATCCCAGAATGGCGGCGTGGTCGCTATAGGCGGCGATACCTTTGAGACCGTAGACCAGGAGTTCCCGGAGGGAGCGGACATCTTCGTTTTCCGAGGAGAGAACACCGGCCGCCACAGCTTTAAGAAGCATTTCTTCTTTTGTTCCGGCGGTCCAGACGGCCGATTCGTGAAGGTCCCCGCTTATGTTATTTCGAGACTTGAGATCTTCCCGCAAAGCCAGACCCTGCTTAATCAGTCCCACCAGCTGATCATCATCAAAGCTTACATTGGTTACAGTCGTAAAAAGGGCCTTTGTGATGTAGTCGGCCACATCCCGGTCAACCTTCCCGGCCTTTTCCGCTACGACGGAGATCCCTTTAACCGTATAGATCAAAACATCCTGAAGATTGGCCGTATCGCCCTTCTTTCCGCAGACGCCGTTGACCGTACAACCGCTGTTCTTTAGTGTTTCCTGACATTGGTAGCAAAACATTCCCATTATTTTCTCCTTGGGAAAATTGACCTTTGGCTTCAATTCAGAACCAAGTTTCAATTTTCAAAAATTACGTTTTTATATAGGTAAAGCGGTGATGAAATACCTAAATAGGCTGTAGCAAAACCCTATACCTAACTCTGCCCCTCTAGTAATCCTTTCCTGCGGCCATAACATTGGCCGGGTCAAAAGCATGGCAGGGGGTGACACCGTAGACCATGCCGCAGTGGGGGCACTTGCTTTCGAAAGTTTCCATTGGGAACTCTTTATCGCAATCTGAACAGGTCAGATTCATGGGCAGGGGCATAGGTTGAGCGGAAAAGCCCATCATTCTTACTTTGTCTACTACTTGTTTTCCGTCTTCAAAAGAGCCGGAACATCCTTCATGCATATTTTTCTCCTAATTTAGCTGTTCTATTTTCTCACCGTTCCGCAGTTTGGTTCGGTAAGTCAGTAACTGTCTGTCCATTTCCTCCAGTGTGGAGAGGACCGACCTTTCTTCTTCTGTTGTTTCGATGATCTTGTGGATTCCGCCATTCTTAATGACGATTCTCCTGTCTCCCATGAGGGCCAGGATGGGGTCGTGGGTGGCCATGAGGACCACTTTTTCTTCGCTGAGAAGGAGGTCCAGGGCCTGTTTACGATCTATCCCGGCGTTTTCGATTTCATCGATGAGGATGATGGGGGACTTGCTGAGTATGGCTGTGTCCGCAATCATCAAGGCCCGGGATTGGCCGCCGGAGAGGCTGGTAATGGCCGTGTCGGGGCTAAAGCTTTCGCCGGCCAGGGCGTTGGCGTTCTCTATGATGCGCCGGATAACCTCTTCCCGGTTCTCCACCATGCGGCTCTCCGCGTGGAGTTCTACGAATTCGTAGACGGTAAGATCCATGACGAAGTTCATGTTCTGGGAGATTTGGGCCACCAGTTTGTCCTTGGTGGAAAAACGCCATTTTTTGTCCGGTTCGGAACCGTTTATCAGTACGGTTCGGGAGGTAGGGGTGTCCGCCTGGGCCACCCACTCGATGTCGCCCAGGAGCCGGCTTTTTCCCGACCCGGTGGGACCTACTATACAGATGATCTCACCCTGTCGTACGGTCAGTTTTTCAAAATTCTCCGCTTCGCCGGACTTGTTGGTTCCCGGAAGAATGGTTATATCCCTTACCTTATCCTCCTCGTGCCCCAGGAAGGCGTTCATCTGTTTGATGAATTCCCCCAGCTGCCGGTAGTGGTGTTCCGGGTCGATGGCCATCTCTTCTTTTTCCTCATCATCGAAGCGGGCGAAATACTCTTCCAGATTCAGGTTAAGATCCTTTTCCAGGGGGAGGTTGTTGTCTTTAAAATAGGACTCGGCAAAGGGGTAGCGCTTGAGGAGGTCCGCCAGGTTACTGCTTTTTACGGTTTGGGGATTCATTCTATTTCTCCTCCATATTCATCTTTCTTACGTTGCCCATCTGGAACTTTTCCCCAATTCGGGTTTCGCCCAGGCAGTAGGAACAGAGGGCCGAGGGCATGGGAAAGCGTAGTTCCTTACCCACGAGAGTCTCGATATCTTCGGCGTCGTCAAAGAGAAGAGTGCTCAGTTCGTAGGCCCCTTGCCCGGTCAAGCCGTTCACATGGAGAATGACAGCGCCCGGGTTTACCGTGTTGACCCGGCTGGCGAAAACCTCCCGCTCCGCCTGGGACACAATGTCCCCCTTGGTAATGACCACGATGTCCGCGCTTTTAAGCATGGGGCCGATTTTTTTAGGCGTGTTGATGCCGCTCAGGTTATCTATGACACAGACAGCTTTAATGCCTTTCACGTAGGGGGAACAGCGGTTACAGAGGCCCGCCGATTCGCTTACCAGCAGGTCAAAGCCCTCATCCACACCCCATTTGGTCACTTCTTCGATGTTGCTGATGAAGTAGTGGTCCGGGCAAAGGGCGCCGGAAAGTCCCTTCTTGACGGGGATTCCCGCTTTTTCGTAGAGTTTGTCGTCATCCGTATAGAGGCAGTCGAACTTGGCTACCGCCGTTTTGAGTCCCCGTTGGTTCAGGGCGTCGATGGTTTTGAGTATGACCGCCGTTTTGCCCGATGAGGGAGGGCCGGAAATGGTTACCAGATTCATTACTGATCCTCCTCTACGGCTTTGTTAAAAACCTCTTCGCAGTGGGAGATGAGCCGGGCAATATCGTTACTGTAGATGTAGTCCCAGCCAAGCCACATAAAGGGGGCCGGTTGGGGCAGGCGGTTGTCAATATCCGGGAGGACCGTGGGAAAGAGGCCGTTATGGGCCAAGACCGTTCCCACCTCGGGTGAAGCGAAGAAATCGATGACCGGTTGGAGTTTGCCTGCTTTTTCCTTTTTGGAAAGCATGAAAATGGGGCTTATGATAGCGCCGTCTTCGGGCCAAACCGTTTCGAGAACACCGCCTATCTTCGTCATTTTCGTAAAGAAGTAGGGCATGATGGTAACAACCGGCTTGTTATCCTTTTTTCGGTCGCTTTTTACCATCTGGGAGGGGTGAAGTGACTCAAGAAGATTTTTTCCCAGCCGGGCCACCCCTTCGTCACCGTATTTCTTATGGATATTCAGGAGGATGCCGTTAAAAAGGTCAAAGTCCCCCACGGGAAGGGAAATGCGGTTTTCATAAATCGGATCCATGATATCTTCCCAAGTCTTGGGAACGGCCACGTTCTCTCCCAGCGTTGCCAGTTCGTCCGTGTTGACCAGAAAAACGGCGGGGACCACGGATATTAGGGAGTAGTGCCCCCGGGGATCTTTAAGATCCAGTCCGTCAAAGGCGGAATTGAAGGTGTTTAGTCCGCTTAAATCTTCAAAAACGCCCTCTTTCTTGAATCGGCCTATCATCTTCTCGTCAAAAAACATATCAAAACCGGCGGAAATGAAGAGGTCCGGTAGTTCGGAGGCATCTTTAATGCCTTTAAGGTTATTTTCCACCCAGTCGAGTCCCATGGAGGCGGCCTTGAGTTCATGATTAATGGTGATGTCCTTGTGCTCTTCCAGGAAGGTGCTAAACTGTTCCATGAGGGGGAGACGAACCGGGCAGGGGAGCAGGCCGACGACTTTAAGTTCCGAATCTCCATTGGGCTGATCGGAACCCAAGGTCAAATCAACCTTGTCGTCGCCCCCTTCAATTGCTTCGGTAAGAAAGCGGGAAAAGGTTTCATAATCGAGTTGCTTAAGCATAAGCGCCGTTTCCAGAGTGACCGCTTTGCCGAACTGGGCTCGTTTGGCCTCGTCGCCCATGTGGTCAAAGCCATTGGACGTGAAAACGGGAATTGTCCTGGGGTGTTCTTCGGTTATATCCCAAAGGGTGCTGGTCTTTTCAAAGTATGCCATTCGGTAAACTCCTAATGCGGTACTGCAATACCTAAATGCAGCGAAATAAAAATCCGAACCGACTAGGCGGTAAAGTCGGATAACTTGATCTTCTTATAAGTATGATAGATATCTTCTGAAATTCTATGAAATTCACTGGAAAAAATGCAACTATGAAAAGCGCACATCTTTTTCCCCAGAGGGCAGGCCCCCAGATTAACCGTTCCTTCTATAATTTCGTAAATATCGAGAAAGCTGATATCTTCGGCGGCTTTATTCAGAATAAATCCTCCGGCTGGTCCACGAACGCTTGTTACCAGACCGGCTTTGCTCAATTTCTGGAAAACCTTGGCCAGGTGATCCCGGGAAGCGTCCAGTGCCTCGGCCAAATGTTTTACAGAAAGCCGTTCCGGTTGTTTTTGAGCAATTAAGGCCAGACCGTGCATGGCCAGGTAGGCGCCTTCGGTCATATTTACCAGGTTATTCACTTTTTCCTCCTTGGGATAAAAATTATATAGGTATAGTAGTACCTAAATACGTCTATGTCAATAAAGATTTAGTAAAAATGGGAAAATTCCTAATTTTGGGAGAGAATCTCTTCTACAATCGCCGCCGCTTTTTTCACAAAAACAGGGCATTTTGACTTGAAAAGCCCCTGTTCCTTGATTTGAGCCAGTTCTTTTTCGTCTGCCGGGTCGAGTCCCAACAACTCTTTACAGCGAATAGACCCGAATTTCTCCTCAAACTGCTTGAGAAATAGTGCGGGCAAGACGTATCCGCCTTTTTTGGAATCTTCGTCGTTGGGAACCGTATGCCCCCGCTTCAAACCCAAAGCCATAACCGAACCGGTTACAGCACCGCAGGTTTCTCCGCGCTTCATGCCTGCCCCGAATCCGCTGGTCAATTTTAGAGCCGATCCCCGGTCCAGTCCCAACTCTTCCGCAAAGGGTGTGAGAGTTGCCTGAGCGCAATTAAATCCCTGCCCGAAAATTTCATCGGCCTCTTTCTGCTTGTTAGTCATGAGTATCCCCTCCCTTTGTCAGAGTTTAAGGGGCTTTGCCGGTTGTGTCCATAGTTGGATTTTTAGGGTAATCGTTGTTATTTGTTCTTTTTTGCTATATGATCTTTACGAAAATTTGATGCGTTTTTTCTATCGTATCCATGAGAAGAGGGTAATCATGAAACAGAAATTAAAGAATCTTTTAAGCAAAATTCGGAAGTTATTATTCTTTCTTTTTGGATCGATTCGGTACACCCCTCCCGGTTTTCTTTTAAGGTTTTTCCATAATTGGAAGAGTATGGATAAGGGTGCTCGTAGAACAAAGGTAAAGAAACTGTTCTTTAAATTACTGAAAATCTTTCTCATTATTATTTTTGTTCTTGTTTTGCTTGCCGGGATACTCATTGGTATTTCATACTTAAATTATAGGAAGCCCCATAAGGTCGTTGTCGATTCCAGTATAACCGTTCCGGCTCTTCCACGTCCGGGAGAAGAGTATAACACACCGCTGTCATTAACCTTTACCGGTTCTGCCGCTCCCAAAGAGTCTTTGGATGAGGTGGTATCGGAGGGTGTTTCAATAAAACCGCTTGTGGAAGGTACATGGGTGTGGGAGAGTGATAATCGATTGGTATTTACTCCTTCCCAAACGTGGCAGATAGGAACGGCTTATCAAATAACTTTGGCTAAGGAACTTTTTCCCAGCCATATTGTGGTAAAGGAGTTAAAGAAGGAATTTAGTACTCCCGCTTTTACGGCGCAACTTTCTTCCCCCGAGTTTTATATCGATCCCGTCGATCCTTCTATTAAGCGTGTTCTGGCGAATCTTAGTTTTAATTTTCCCGTCGATCCCGACTCTATGGAAGGAAAAATCCGTATCTATCCGGATATAAAAAAGGATTCCCATGAGATGGTGAATCGGGATTATGATTTTGAATTGAATTACAACGAAGAAATGACCCGGGCTTATCTTGTCTCTGAACCGATTGGAACACCCCTTAAGGATGTTAATTTTATTGTCTGGGTTGATGAAGGAATAGAGTCTGAAGAGGACGGAGGCGCTTATGAGAAAGAGCAGAAGCGCCAGGTTACCATACCGGGTATTGCCGATTATGTAAAAATCAGATCCTTTAGCTTTAACCTGATAAAAAACGAGAAGCAGGTTTATGATCAAGTCTTAATCCTTGAAACCAAGGGTGAAGCAAAGATGGAAGATCTGCTGGAAAACATTGAGGTGTGGCAGCTGCCCGATGATAGACCGGCAGAACCGGGATTGAAAAAAATAGAGAACTATCGTTGGGGCGATACGGAGTTTGTGACGCAAGATGTCTTGGCCCTCTCCCGTAAGGTTGAACTGGAGCCTCTCCCTAATGAAAGGGAATACTCCTCCGCCAATAGTTTTCTCATTTCCGCCGATCCAAACAAATACCTTTACTTGAAGGTAAAAGAGGGGGCTCCTTTTTACGGGGGCTATTATCTTGCCGAAGAGTTTGAGCGAATCGTTTCTGTTCGCGATTATCCCCGGGAACTTGAGATTCTTTCCGATGGAAATGTGCTTTCCCTCTCGGGGGAGAATAAGCTTTCTCTCTACTCTCGCGGGGTAAGTAATGTGGGCTTCAAGATCAAAAGAATATTGCCCGATGACATTAATCATCTGGTGAGCCAGTCAAATGGTAATATTACGGATTTTAGCTTTACCGGCTGTCGTTTTGATTTTGATAATATTTCCAAATCTTACGAAGATGATCTTTCATTGAATCTTTCGGACAGAAGAGAGCTAAAGTACTTCTCTTTAGATATGTCCCAGTATCTGGAGACAATTCCTGCAGAAGACTTGCGTTATGGTCTTTTTATGTTGGAGGTAGGAGAGAAATCCCGTTACGGTTTGGATGTTATGGACAAGAGACTTCTCATGATTTCCGACTTGGGGATGCTGGTTAAAACCAATCGGGATAATAGTAAGGATGTTTTTGTTCAGTCAATTGCGACCGGTCTTCCTGTTGCCAATGCAGATGTCCAAGTGTTGGGGAAAAACGGGATTCCCCTTGTGAGCAAGCGGACTGACGGGGAAGGCCATGTCTCCTTCTCTTCCTTACGTTTTAGCAAGGAGGAAAACACCCCTTGCGCCTTTATTGTGGTAAAGGGTAATGACCTCTCTTTTCTCCCATATGAAGCGCCCGGCCGTTCTTTGGATTACAGCAGCTTTAATGTGGGGGGTATTGTGGGCGCCGGAGATCCGGGGACCCTTACAACACAGATTTTTTCCGACAGGGGACTCTATAGGCCGGGGGACAGTATCAACGGCGCTTTTATCGTAAAGGCGGGCGATTGGTCTCGGGCTCTCGGAGGAACGCCTCTCCTTTTGACGGTAACCGATCCGAAGGGACAGACGGTTCACTCCGAGTCGCTGATCCTTTCCGCCCAGGGCTTTAACGATTTTAACTTTAAGACAGAGGCCTATTCTCCCACGGGAAGCTACCAGATTAATCTGTATTTACGAAAAGAGAAGGGATATACGGAGTATTTGGGAGGAACGACTATAGAGGTTGAAGAATTCCAGCCCGATCGCCTTAAGGTCTCTACCCTTTTTAACAAAAGCTCCGCCGGTTGGGTGTCTCCGGAGGATTTGACGGCCCGTGTTTCCGTGCGTAATCTTTATGGATCTCCCGCCTCGGGGAATCGTGTTACGGCGCAATATAGTCTCACGCCGGCTTTTCTCTCCTTTCCCCAGTACCGAGGCTACTCCTTTTTGCAGCCCCGACAGGATTCTATCCGTGCCAGTGAAGAGCTGAACCCGGTTTTTACCGATGAAGAGGGAAAGGCGGAATTCATACTGCCTTTAAAGAAGTACGAAGCGGGGACCTATAGACTTCAGTTCTCCGTTGAGGCCTACGAAAAGAGCGGAGGACGGGGCGTTGCCGCAGACGGATCGATTCTTGTTTCCCACCTTGATCATCTTGTGGGGTATAAAGCCGATGGGGACTTAAACTATATCCATAAGAATTCCCGGCGTCAAATTGAGTTTATCGCCATTAATTCCAAGGGGGAGAAAATTGATCTTCCCCATATGTCCCTTTGCTTGAACAGGGTGGATTATGTTTCCTCTTTGGTAAAACAGCCGAACGGCGTCTATAAATATCAGTCGATTGAGCAGACGACAGCTCTTTCGAACACGGATCTTTCATTTTCCGCCGAGGGAACGACTCTTTCGCTCGATACGGAAGAGCCCGGGAAATATGAAGCAGAGATATGTGATGAAGAGGGAAATGTGCTTAGTCGTTTTCGCTATACCGTTGTGGGAGAAAGTAATTTAAGCCGGTCTCTAAATCGCTCGGCCGAGTTGGAAATAACTTTGGACAAAAGCGATTATAAGCCGGGAGAGTATGTGGAGCTTTCCATCTCTGCGCCCTACAAGGGAGCCGGTCTCATTACGATAGAGAAAGATAAGGTATATGCCTGGAAGTGGTTCACAAGTGATTCAACCTCATCGGTTCAGAGAATCCCTATACCGGCTGACGGTCTTGAGGGGAACGGGTATATTACCGTTTCTTTTATTCGTTCTCCCGATTCAAGAGAAATCTTTATGTCTCCCCTTTCCTACGGTTCGGTTCCCTTCTCTCTGGATAAGGAGAGCCGTACCCAAAAGATAGAACTGGATTACCCCTCTTTGGTGAAACCGGGAGAGGAGCTTCCTATTACGTACAGTACAAATCGTCCCGGCAAAATTGTCATCTATGGAGTGGATGAGGGTATTCTGCAAGTGGCCCATTATAAACTCCCCGATCCTATCTCCTACTTTTTTCGGAAGCAGGCTCTGGAAGTTAAAACCTCGCAGATTCTCGATCTGATACTTCCCGAATATTCAGTTGTTCGTTCCTTTGCCGCTATGGGAGGAGGGGGAGATGAGGATATGCTGGCAGCTAATCTCAATCCCTTTAGCCGGAAGAGTCTGGACCCTGTGGTATACTGGTCGGGTATTTTGGACTCCGGGCCGGAGGAAAGAACGGTTACTTATAAGGTGCCCGATTACTTTAACGGTTCCTTGAAGTTGATGGCCGTGGCTGTTTCGGAAGAAGCGGTCGGGTCCACCGAAGAGAACGCCCTTGTTCGGGATACCTTTATCATTCAGCCTTCCGCTCCTTTTGCGGCCATTCCCGGCGATAAGTTTGATTTTAAAGCTACCGTGGCTAACAACTTAAGCGGTTCCGGCGAGAATTGCCAAATAACATTGACTCTAAAGGGAGATGAAGGGCTTAGCCCGGATGTGACGGAAAAAACCGTGATAATCCCCGAAGGGTCGGACATGAGTGTGAGTTTTCCCGTGACCGTAAACGAGGTTTTTGGGTCGGCTTCTCTGGTTCTGACGGCTCAAGCCCAGGGAGAAAGCTCCCGCATGTCACACTCTCTTAGTGTTAGGCCGGCGGTTCCTTTTCGAACGGAAATTGTGACCGGTGTCTGCGAGAAAGGTAAGGAGGACCACTCTCTGGAGAGGGATATGTATCCCGAATTTCGTACCCTGGAAGTTTCCGCTTCAAACCTGCCTCTGGGATTAGCCGGGGGATTGAATTTCTACCTAAGCCAGTATCCCTACACTTGTACGGAACAGCTTCTTAGTATGAGTTTTCCCCTGCTTTACGGAGACTTGGCGGCAAACCTCGATCTTAGCCCGGAGGATGTGGAAGAGAGCTATAAGAATGCCCTTCGCATACTTCAATATCGGCAGAAATCTAACGGAGGGTTTGGCTTGTGGACCGTTAAATCCGAGTCCAATCCTCTTGTGGATCTATATGCGCTTCATTACCTTTTGACGGCAAGGGAGAAAGGTCTTTTCATTCCTACAGATCTTCTTGACGGAGCTCTTAGGCGGGCCGGAAGTCTAAGCCGGGAGCTGGGAAGCAGTTCCTACAATATGATGCTTCGTTCCTATGCCATCTTTCTTTTAACCAAGTCCGGGGAATTGACCACGGCTTCCCTGGAGGATTTGCGCAAGGATCTTTCCGAAAGTGATTATGATTGGGAAAGCGGCGCTACAGGTCTTTATATGGCCGGAAGTTATAGCATGCTACTGATGCTAAATGAGTCCCGTGCCCTGTTGCGAAAGGTTAAGCGCCACTGGGACGAAGACCTGTATGAGGATGTTTATAGCGATAAATTGAGCTACCTGAGTCTCTATTTAACTATGATTTCCCGTTATGAACCGTCCCGGCTTAAGGATGTATCCTCCGATTTGTTGGATGAATTGGCCGAGGAGCTGAAGGGAATGAGGTTCACCTCCTATTCGGCGTCCATGGCCCTCGTTGCTCTTCAGTCTTACGTTGACGTAATGGAAGAGAAGACAGGCCAGGTCGTCAGCATAAATCAGATTCTTCCCGAAGAGGTATCGGAAGCTCTTGTCATGGATGGGGACCTGCTAAAAACGGGGGTATTCTCCCCGGACGCAGAAAGCATAGAGATTTATAATGATCAGACCCCGCCGCTCTATTATCAGATAATCCAGGGAGGATTTGATACGGCTCCTCCTCTGGAAGAGCAAAACCACGGTTTGGAAGTCATAAGGGAGTTCCTGGACCTTAGAGGAAATGTGGTGGATTCCATGGTCTTGGGTGAAGAGTATCGGGTGAGGTTGAGAATACGCTCTTTGGATGAGGAAACTATACCGCAGGTCGCTCTTGTCGATCTGCTTCCCGCCTGTTTGGAGCCCCAAAGCGCGACTATTAGAGAAGAGGGAAATCTAAGCGACAGAAATCCTTTCCAGGCAAGTTATCTGGATATAAGGGAGGATCGGCTTGTCCTTTACGGCAATGCTCAATCCAGGCTTCTTGAGTATGTTTATCCCGTAAAGGCCACAAGTACAGGGTCCTTTACCGTACCGCCTTTGTTCGCCGAGGCCATGTATGATCAATCCACCTGGGCCTTGCAGGCTGCGGGTACTTTGGAAGTCCGGGAGGAGTAGAGCTGAACTTTCCCTGTCGGGTGGGAGGTAAAAAACTCTTCATCGCCCTCTGCTTACCCGCTTTGCTTTCCCTGTTCTTAACCTTTGTTATGGCGCGGGGGGAATCTCTCCTGGAAGAGGTCCCCTTCTCCAACGCCTATTTTACAAGGGAAGGGGAGTTGTTAAAAATTTACCCTGCCCGTGATGAACAGTACCGTTTGTACGGTCATCTCTCTACTTTCCCTCCGGAATTTTTAGAGTTGGTTCTCTTACAGGAGGACCGGCTTTTTTATATCCACCCGGGGGTGAATCCGGTTTCTCTTGCCCGGGCAATCTACGAAACCTATTTTGTCCGGAGCCGGAGGGTGGGGGGCTCGACTCTCACCATGCAGACGGCCCGGCTTAAGTACGGTCTGGACAGCTCTACCGTTTTAGGGAAAATTAAACAAATCCTGGCGGCCTTTTACATTGAGATGTTTCACACTAAAAACGAAATTCTCGAAGCTTATATGAACCTGGCTCCCTGCGGGGGAAACATTATGGGCTTTCCCGCCGCTTCGGAAATCTTTTTTGGTAAAACACTGGATGAACTGAACTTTGGCGAATGGGCCATGCTGGCTGTTCTCCCCCAGGATCCCCAGGGGCGTGACCCTCGGATAGATCAAAACCGTGAGGAATTATTGGAAGCTCGTAATCGTCTCTATCGCCGTTGGCAAGAGACCGGAGAGGGGGAGGAGACTCTCATTTTTTATGAGGACCTTCTACCCTCTATTGCCGGTGAACTTCCCTTTAATGCCCCCCATCTCTGTGAAATGATACAGAGTACCGGAACGGTAAGCGGTCGCCTTACGACTACGATAGACGGAGAAACTCAGCGAGCTGTTGAAGAGAAATTAAGTCGATATATAGATCGATTAGGGAACAGGGGCGTTAAAAACGGAGCGGCACTTGTACTGGATTATCGGACCATGGAGGTACAGGCCCTTGTGGGTTCGGCGGATTTTTTTGACGATGGGATACAGGGTATGGTTAATGGAACCTCGTCCCGCCGTTCTCCCGGCTCCACCCTAAAACCCTTTATCTACGGTTTGGCTTTGGATCAGGGACTCATCCATTCCCACACAGTTCTTTATGATCGCCCCATCAGCTTTAGTACTTATGCTCCCGATAATTATCAACGTGATTTCAAAGGACCCGTCACAGCCTGGAGCGCTCTGGTTAACAGTCGAAACATTCCCGCCGTAGAGCTGGCCTCCCAATTGAAAGAACCGGACCTGTATGATTTTTTGAATAGCGCTCCCGTTGGGGATTTAAAAGAGAGGGACCACTATGGGCTTTCTCTCGTATTGGGAAGCGGGGAACTCTCCATGTTGGAATTAGCCGGACTCTACGGGGCCTTGGGGAATGGAGGAGAGCTTCGGGATATTGTGGTGGGAGAATCCCTAGTTCTGCAGGATTATTCGGAGCAAAAGATCCTTTCCCCCCAATCAGCCTATATCGTAAGAAAAATGCTCGAAAGAAATCCCGCTCCGGGAGAAGGATTAATTCTTTCCGAAGAGAAGTGGAAAGAGATGAGTTCTCCCAGAATCGCCTATAAAACAGGTACTTCCATCGGATTTAAAGATGCCTGGAGCATAGGCTTAAGCGGTCCTTATGTTATTGCTGTGTGGATAGGAAATTTCTCGGGAGAAGGAAATCCGGTTTTTCTGGGCCGCGAAACCGCAACCCCTCTGCTTTTTGAAATCGCTGCAAACCTGGAGGGGGCGGGGGAAGATATAAAAAGGCCCTCCGGTGTAGAAGAGGTGGAGGTCTGTTCCGTTTCGGGCTGTCTTCCCTCGGAATATTGCGACCATACCGTAAAGGCTCTCTTTATCCCCGGTAGTTCCCCCATTGAGAAATGTTCTATTCATCGTCCTGTCATTATTAATGAAGAGACTGGGTATCGAGTGGAAGAGGAAGGAGACCGTACTGTTAAAGTCATTAGGGAAATCTGGCCTTCCGATATGTTAAATCTTTTTGAAGAGGCAGGTCTTCCGCGGCCCGTACCGCCCCCTTACGAAACTTCACTTAGCGAGGAAAAGCTAAGGCTTGGCGGGACGCCTCCCCGTATCGTATCCCCCGTAAAGGACGGGCAGTATATCTTTCGCCCCGGTGAGGAAGAAGATAATCGTATTCCTTTGACCGCTTCTGCCGACGGAGAGGTTCAAGAGATTTTTTGGTTTGCCGACGGAGCTTTTATCGGTCGGGCCGACCCGAGAGAAACGGTGTATTGGAGCCCCGAAGCGGGACGTTACAGACTTATCGTTCTGGATGATAAGGGATTTTCAGCAGATAGGGTTGTAGAAGTTTTCCTACAACCTTAATTGCTGATGCGAAAGTAGAAAGCCGTTACAATTGAATTTTTCATCCTTTCGTACCAGCTTTCAAACTTTCGCGTTTCTTAAGCGATAAGAAAGTCTTCCGCCACTTCACCGTCTTCCATGGCGTCGAGAATCGTATCCAGGTCGTCCTCGCTGGACATGCCGCCGTACCAGATGTTGTCGGGGTAGACAACCATGGCAGGACCGCGGTCGCAAACCTTCAGACAGCCGGTGGCCGAAACCATAACGCCGTCCATACCTCGGTCAACGATTTCCGATTCCAGATAAGCCAGCCAGTCGCCGGTTCCTTTTTTGTAGCAAACTCCCTGGGGTTCTCCCGATACGCGGAAGCTGCAGCATACAAAGATGTGCTTGGTTGGTTTTTCCATAATTTTCTCCTGTGAAATGTATATTTTTAAGGGGCCATTCCGTCGGCTGACGCCGCCGGAACCGGGCTTTGCAGGGCTCCGCTTCCGCTCCGGCCCAGACCGTTTGACCAAACGGTCCGGTCAGCCATATACGTGCGTTTGCTCCGCAAGCCACACTCCTATGGCTCCCTTACAATCCCTTGTCCTTCGCCTAAGCGCAGCCTTCTCCCGTACCGGAACAGCTTCCCGTGCGGATGGCCATGTGGCGGAGGTCTTCTCCCCGGGAAATTCCATCCAGAGCAGAACTGATCATACCTTCGATCTGATAGACTTTTACGCCCTTTTTGTTCAGATACTGTTCCGGTTTTCCTCCGATGCCGCTTGTGAGCAGGGCGGAACAGTCCTTAAGAGTCTCCGCAATACGTTCCCAGCGCTCATCGCCGCCGCCGGCGGGGGGCATAATTCTCTCTTCCAGATATTCCCATGTCCGGGTCTTCTCATTTTCTTTGTAAATACAAAGAGTTTTGGAGTGTCCCAGGTGCTGGTTAATGAGCATTCCTTCCATGGTGGCAACCGCAATGTAGGGGCGGTATTCATCGGGATTAGCCGGTTTACTGGCCGCATCCTTAAGAAGGGCCGTTGTTCCTTCACTCATGGCTTCTTCCAGAAGTCCCGCCGCATCGGCCCGGCAGCGTCGGCAGTGTCCCATCTGGGGAACATACTGTTCGCACTCCTTCCGCAGGGCGGCGATCTGTACGATGTCCGGCTCTTCCAGGTCTTCGAAATCGGTTCCTTCAACGGGGATCAGTCCCAGGCAGTTATGGGTTACAACGCCCAGTTCTCCCACGGTTTTAGCCACTTCGGGAATGTGGAAATCGTTCACTCCGGGAATCACAACGCTGTTGATCTTTACGAGAATCCCTTTTTCTACCAACCGCTTAACGGCGGCAAGCTGTTCTCTTACCAGGACTTCACCGGCGGCCTTACCCCGGTAAACTCGTTTGTTGTGACGAATCCAGCGGTAGCAGTTTCCCGCCACTTCCGGGTCTACCCCGTTAATAGTCAAAGTTACATGGGACACTTCCAGCTCGGCCAGTTCATCGATGTAGGGACCGATATTTACCCCGTTGGTGGCCACGCAGAGCATCACTTTGGGATAGTTTTCGCGGATAAGCCGCAGGGTTTCCATGGTCTCTTCCGGGTTGGCGAAAGGGTCTCCGGGGCCGGCGATTCCCACTACGTCGAAGTAGCGTTTATCCATAGCCTGGTCCAGGTAATATTTTGCCTGGCCCGGAGTCAGCACGGAGCTGGTTACACCGGGACGGCTTTCGTTTACACAATCGTATTTTCTGTTACAGAACCCGCACTGCACGTTACACTTGGGGGCAACGGGCAGGTGGATTCGGGCGTGATCACTACAGGCCCCCGCATTAAAGCAGGGGTGGTTTTTTAGCTGTTCTTCAATGGACTTTTTCATTCTCTTCTCCTTAATGCGGTTATCTAAATGTAGGTGTATCCTACTTTTGATTTACTCTGTTTCTCTTCCATTACAACGTTGACGATACGGTCCAGAAGCTGGGCCGATCCCTCGTAGCCCAACATTCTAAGCCGGGCCGCACCAAAACGGTCGTGGACGGGAAAACCC
Source organism: Spirochaetales bacterium (assembly GCA_028533045.1). GTDB lineage: Bacteria > Spirochaetota > Spirochaetia > DSM-2461 > DSM-2461 > SZUA-368. The sequence goes on from JAQQAP010000008.1 coordinate 105,790, forward strand.
ATCCGTAACAAGGGGATTCCCGTCTTTCGGGATATTTTGTAACCCTTGCTGTTCCCGATCATTAAATCGGGCTGCAGTTCTTCAATCAGGCTTTCCGCATCGCCAAAGTCAAAGTTCTCTTTAATAAGAGGGGGCTCCGTTGATGCTTCGGGCTGGGGAATCCTTTCTATGGTTTTAGGCAGAATCCCAGTGGGGCTTCCGGTAAAACACAGAACCGGATCCATTCCTATTTCGCTGACCAGCCGGTAAAGGGCTTCCACGGTCGACGTATCTCCGAAAATAACGACTTTTTTACCGTAAAGGTATTTGTGGGCGTCGCTGTAGGCGTCGATAAGCCGGGATCGGGCTTTGCCGTAGGCCCGGGGAATCTCCTTGCCGGATATTTCCGAAAGAATGGTTAAGAAGCGGTCCGTTTCGTCTATTCCCACGGGGAGTCCGCAGCGGGAATTGGGTACGCCAAAACGCTTCTGCAGATAATAACCGGGACGCCATTCATCGGGATAGGCCGACCCCAGTTCCAGGGAGGCTTCGCCCTGGTCCATGGAGATGATTCTTTCCATGGGCGTTCCCCCGGGAGGCATGGCGTGGTAATCGCTCCACATGCCTCCGTCCAGGGTTTCGCTGTAATCGGGAAGGAGGGTGTAGTTCATATCCAGGTCTTCCATAACATTTTTTATCCAGCGCATATCGGCGGGGGATATCATGGGAGTGAACAGGTTTATGGCTCCTTCGGCGGACTTATCCGCTTCCTTGTCTCCCAAGAACTCATACTTTCCGGCAAGAGCCTGTACCGCAGCAGATACGGTTCGGAGAAATCCTTCCTCCTGGGTTCCCTGGTAACTGGGGGTCGAAACGGGAATCAGCGGGCACAAATCGGGATACTTTTTCTTGAGGGTAATTATGATCCGGTCCACATCATCCCCAATCGTTTCGGACAGGCAGGTCGTGCCAATACCAATTACGCTGGGGTTGTACTGCTGAGCCACATTCAGGATAGCCTTCTCCAGATTCTGCTCTCCCCCGAAAATAACGGTGGTTTCGTCAAAGCTGGATGAGGCGATATCAATCGGCTCTCTAAAGTGGCTAATCATGTAGCGCCGGATATAAGTGGCGCATCCCTGAGATCCGTGGAGGACGGACATACAGTTTTCTATTCCCTTAAAAGCCCATGATGCTCCCAGTGGCGTACACTGCCGGCAGGGGTTTGACGCGTGGGCGTAACTTTTTTCACTCATTGTTCTCTCCTTCGAAGCGGAGTTTACCGGCCCGCCGGGGCGAAAATCGCCATACCGGGCTCAGTGCGGAAGCGCTTACTTCTTTGGCAAAGTTCAGGGTGCCTTCAAAACCGGCCAGGGCTGTTTTTCTTTCGTGATTGTGGTCACAAAATCCTACGCCCAGCTTAAAGGCCATCGGTCTTTCCTTAACTCCTCCGATAAAGAGGTCAGCGTCTTTTTCTATAACGAATTGGGACATTTCCATAGGATTGGAATCGTCCACGATAACCGTTCCCGGATCGCACATGCTTTCCAGCAGTTCGTAATCTTTCTTGTTTCCCGTCTGGGAACCGACCATTACTACGTCTACTCCCAAAGTTCTGAGAATCTTGAGAAGAGAGAAGGTCTTAAAGGCTCCCCCTACATAAATGGCGGCTTTTTTGCCTTCCAGCTTTTCTCTGTACTGGGCCATCTGAGGCTGAATCCGTCCCACCTCTTCTCTTACGAGTTCCATGGTTCTTTCCATGACTTCCGGATTTTTCTCCTGGAAGAATCCGGCCACGTCATAGAGGGCTTTGGACACATCTTCAATGCCAAAGTAGGAAACACGGATATAGGGAATCCCGTATTTCTCCTTCATCTCTTCCGCCAGGTAGGTGAGAGAACCGGAGCACTGCACCACGTTAAGGGCTGCCCTGTGCGATTTCCGGATCTTATCCACCCGTCCGTCCCCGGTAAGGATCGAAACTACCTCTACGCCCATGCGCTTGTAGTAATCTTCAATGACCCATGCCTCTCCGGCCAGGTTGAATTCACCTAGAATGTTAATGCTGATATCGGACACCGGTGTTTCGTTGTCCGTTCCCACCAGAGTAGCCAGTGCTTTACAGGCTACCTTGTATCCGTCCTTCTTGGTTCCGTTGAATCCTTCCGACTGTACGGGGATAACGGGAATGCCCAAGTCCTCGGTGGCCTTTCTACACACCGCTTCTACGTCATCTCCTATGACGCCTACGATACAGGTGCTGTAGACAAAGACCGCCCTGGGTTTATGAAGGGGGACTAATTCTCTTAAACTGCGGGCGAGCTTTTTCTCTCCCCCGTGGATTACATCGTGTTCTCTCAGGTCTGTGGAGAAACAAAGGCGGTGAAGCTCCGGGCCGGAACTGACGGAACCGCGGATGTCCCAGGTGTATGACGCGCATCCTATGGAGCCGTGTACCAGATGCATCGCATCTGCCACGGGATAAAGTACAACCCGGGAGCCGCAGAAAACACAGGCCCTCTGGCTTACCGCACCGGCGGTGGATTTCGCATCGCACTTGAGATTGAATTCGCCTTTGCCTTTCTCGTAAACCTGTTTTTCCCTTTCTTTAAGAAGGGGCATGGCTGTTGTCATCGCTTTCTCCTTGTTTTTGTTCTTGCAGTTATATAAAGCAAGGGCCGTGCCAAAAAGGAAAAATAGGTAAAAGCTTGCTGTAAAAGGACATAGTAATTAAAATAAATTAGGCTTGACTAACCAAATCCGACCTGTTTGTAGGAAAATCAGACTTGTACTAAAAAGAATAAAGCTTGAATAGGGTTGGGGAACGCCTGGGGGTGATACGTTTTGATACATAAAAAAAAGGGGCGACCCTAAGGCCGCCCCAGCATAACAAAAACGTAGAAAACTCTACAAAACGAGCTCAAATTTATCTTCCGGGTTTTTTTAATTTACTTCATCAACCGCAGCTACTGCAGGATGAACACTTGCTTGGGGAGCAAGATGAACCGTCTTCCGGTTCAAATTCAACTTCATTTAGAAGCATATGCCACCACATTTGAAGCTCTTCGAGCATTTTGGCATAGTCTTCGGAGAAAGTTTCTTTTTTCAAATAAATGATAGATTCATCAAAATCTATCTTCTTGAAGTTATATCCCTTCTCACTGATGGCAGCCATGATCTCTTCAAAGGTGTCATATTTATATAAAGAAGTTCTTATTGTTTTATCTTTGATTATCTCTTTTATGAAATTTATTGCATCTTGCTGTGCCATATTTATCTCCTGTTAATGATTGCTTAGACGACATATGGACAACAACATCTTTGCCCCGGATAAAATCCGGGACAAAGCTATCCATAGAACTACAGTACCAGTTCGAAGAATTCTTCGTCGGCGTCACGGTCCTTACGGTCCATAAGTACACCAAGAATCTTTTCTACCAGTCTCATTCCTCCCGCATAACCTACGGTGGGGAACTGGCTGTGGCCAACTCGGTCGTAGATGGGGAATCCGTGTCTTACGAAGGGGATATCCTCATCACGGGCAATGTACTTACCGTAGGAGTTTCCGATCAGAAGGTCTACGCCCTGTTCCTTGATCCACTGGTGCATCAGGAACATATCGGCTCTTTCTCCGTTAAGGTACTTACACTCGGGAACAGCGTCACCCACGAGTTCTTCCATCTTCTTCATCCAGAGCTTACCGGGGGTACCGGAAACAACATAGACAGGTTTCATGTCCATATCTACCAGGAATTCGGTCAGAGCGAGAAGCTGATCGGGATCGCCCCAAAGAGCTACTCTTTTACCGGCCAAGTACTGCTGCATATCGCAGATCATATCTACGAGTCGTCCTCGTTCATCGGTGATGGACTGGGGAACGGGGCAGCTGGTTTCCTTGCTTACAGCAGACAGGAAACGGTCGGTTGCCTTAATACCGATAGGAAGAGACATCTCTTCGAAGGGTACGCGGCACTTCTTCCAAAGAGCCTCACCGGCAGCCTTAGAAGCCCAGGTTCCGAGGGAGAACGTTTTACAGCTCTTACCGGAATCTCTCAGTTCATTCAGGGTAACACCACCCTTGGGGTAGAACTGGTGGTGGCCAGTCATGGGGGCATCCAGAACATCGGAGGTATCGGGGAACATGATGTTGGTCACTTTCATGGCCTTCATCAGTCTCTTGATTTCTCTCATGTCGCCCGGTTCAACCCAACCGGGTACAATGTTTACGGTGCTGTTCTTAACTTCCGCATCTTCAGCCATCTGATCTGCCATGGCAGCACACATGTTGGAGAAACCGGTTACGTGGCTTCCTACATAACTGGGAGTTGCACAGTGAAGAACAAGTTTACCTTCGGGTATTTTACCTTCGTCTAAAGCTTTCTTGGCAATCTGCTTAACATCGTCACCAATTGTCTCGGAAAGACAGGTGGTATGAACCGCGATTACATCGGGGTTGTAAACGGTGAAAATATTGTTGAAGGCCTGAAGCAAGTTTGCCTGGCCTCCGAAAACACTGGAACCTTCCGTAAAGGAACTGGTTGCAGCCATTACCGGTTCTTTATAGTGCCGGGTAAGGGCGGAACGGTGGTAAGCACAACAACCCTGTGAACCGTGGCTGTGGGGCATACATCCGTGAATACCCAGGGCCGCATACATTGCACCAACGGGCTGGCAAGTTTTTGCCGGGTTAATGGTCAGTGCTTTTCTGTCTGCCACTTCGGCAGTGGTATGTCTAAGTAACATTATGCACTCTCCTTTTCATCAGCAGCTTTAGTTGTGTTTTCAACAACAGAAGCGCTCAGGATCTTTTCTTTTTCCCAGGGAGCTCCAATGAGATCCCAGACTTTTGTGTTGGTTATCTGGGCGATATCATTATAGAAGTTAATCGCTCCGGCAAAACCAGCATAGGGGCCCTTGTAGTCATAGCTGTGAAGCTGTTTCATGGGTACTCCCATTTTCTGTACACAGTACTTTTCTTTAACTCCCGCACAGAAAACATCGGGCTTGAATTCTTTTACAAGAACTTCCATTTCCCAGTGGCTCAAGTCATCAATAGAGAGAGAACCTGAATCCATGTCTCTCATCATACCTTCGTAGTCGCTAAAGTCGTAACCCTGTTTTTCCAGTGCTTCTTTACGTTCCTGAAGGTTGATTTTGAATTCTTTATCATCCTTGGTAACGGTAAGCTCTTCGATATTACGGCTGTCCGCGTCAATCTTGATATCGCCAAGGAACTCTCTTCCTTCATAGTCATCACGGTGACCGAACTCGTATCCGGCAGCCATAGTAGACATTCCCAGTTCACCAAAAAGTTCCTGGTAGTGGTGAGCACGGGAACCACCTACGAACATCATGGCCATTTTTCCTGTGGTCTTGGGAAGAATATCTTTCTTAGCCGCTTCAACCTTAGCCATTTCTTCGGCGATAACTTCTTCGACTTTCTTCTTTAAGTCAGCATCATCAAAGAACTCGGCAATCTTTCTCAGTGACTTGGCAGAAGCTTCGGCACCGATAAAGTTAACCTTGAACCAGGGGATACCCCACTTGGTTTCCATCATTTCCGCTACATAGTTAATGGAACGGTGACACATAACCGTGTTCAGGTCAGCCATGTGGCTGTGGGCAAATGCTCTATAGGAAGAGTTACCGGACATGGTGGAAATAATCTGGATTCCACATCTTTCCATAAGGTCGTTAATAACGAACTCATCACCACCGATATTGTACTCACCAAGAAGGTTGATTTTAAACTTACCTTCGGGAGCATCGTCGGCTGTACCAATAACGTGCTTAAACAGCTGGTTGTTAGCAATATGGTGACCGGCAGACTGGGTTACACCTTTGTATCCTTCACAGCTGAAGGCAAAAACGTTACAGTCGCCAAATTTTTCGGTTGCCGCTTTGGAAACCTGGTGTACATCGTCACCGATCAGACCTACGGGACAGGTGGAGAAAACACCAATCGCCTTGGGGTGAAAAAGGTTGTAAGCTTCTTCAAGAGCTTCCATAAGCTTTTTCTCACCACCGAATACGATGTTGGAATCCTGCATGTCCGTACTAAAACAGTAGGTCATGAAGTTTTCCTGATTTTCAGGAGCCTGACCTTCTGTGGAAGTCTGGTTACGTCTGGTTAACCAGGAGTAAAAACCACATCCGATGGGACCGTGTGTCAAGTTGATAATATCTCTTGTCGGTCCCAGTACTACACCCTTACAACCGGCGTAGCAACATCCTCGCTGAGTGATGATACCGGGAATGGTTCGAACGTTAGCCTGGGTTACCTGGTGCTCCCCATGTTCGATCTTTACGATAGCCTTTTTTCTCTTTCGGGCTACTTTTGCCGGGTATTTATCCAGCATTTTGTTGATAACTTCATCAGTTTTCTTTATATCAGCCATATTCTTTTCCTACTGAAGTATGTCGTCGCCGCTTTCGCCGGTTCGAACCCGGTATGATTCAGCCATGGGAAGAACGAATACCTTTCCGTCTCCCGCTTTCCCGGACTGATTTACCTTTACAATCGTATCCACTGCCTCTTTTACCTGATCGTCGGAGACAGTCATAAGGATCATCCTCTTGTTACGCAGCTGGGGAGCCTGTCCCAACATAGCTGCGGCATATTCATTTCCTTCGTCTGCTGCTTTCAGAAGTCCGTGATCTACGATACCCTTTCCACGTCCGAGAACGTGTCCGGTGGCAGTCATGGACGTGAAACCAGCATCGGCAAGCGCTATTTTGGTTTCGTTCATCCGGTTCATCCGGATGATTGCCATTACTTCTTTCATAGACCAGCTTCTCCTGTTCTAACGGTATAAGCTTCTTCTACAGAGCTTACAAAGATCTTTCCATCTCCGTAGCTACCTTCGTCGGCAGACTTGGCAGCACCCATGATAATCTTAAGTACCATATCTTTGTCAGCCTTGGGTACAACGTTGATAAGCATTTCTTTGGGGAGTTCATCATAAACGACTTCACCCACTTTGATACCTTTCTGCTGTCCACGGCCTACTACGCTTACTTTGGTTACAGCCGGAAATCCCGCCTCAAGAAGGGCGTCCATTACTTCTTCTACTTTTTCCGGTCTCACAACGGATTTAATCATTACCATAATTGTTCTCCTCTATTACTATTAGTGTATCTGCCTAGTTGGCAATTCCGAAATCGATCAGAAGTTTTTCCAGCTCTTCAATTTCGAGGGGCTTGGGAACTACGAACATTTCATTTTCGTTGATTTTCTTAGCCAAAGTTCTGTATTCGTCAGCCTGAGCATGTTCGGGGCTGAAGTCGATAACAGTCTTTCTGTTGATTTCCGCTCTCTGTACCTGGTTGTCACGGGGTACGAAGTGGATCATCTGAGTACCGAGCTGGCTGGCGAGCTGTTCGATCATTTCTTTTTCGTTATCTACCTTACGGCTGTTACAGATAAGACCACCAAGTCTTACACCACCGGCGTCAGCAAACTTTACAATACCTTTACAGATGTTGTTGGCAGCGTACATGGCCATCATTTCACCGGAAACAACGATGTAGATTTCCTGAGCTTTACCGTCACGGATAGGCATGGCGAAACCACCACATACAACGTCTCCGAGTACGTCGTAAAAAGCGTAGTCAAGTTCTTTATCGTCATCGTAAGCACCAAGCTGTTCAAGCATGTTAATAGAGGTGATGATACCTCGACCAGCACAACCTACTCCAGGTTCGGGTCCGCCTGATTCTGTACAGGAAGTGTTACCGTAACCGGTCTTCATGATGTCTTCCAGTTCTACATCTTCACCTTCGTCACGAAGGGTATCAAGTACAGTCTTCTGTACAAGACCACCGAGAAGCAGACGAGTGGAGTCCGCCTTGGGGTCACATCCTACTACCATTACTTTCTTACCCATTTCGGCAAGACCTGCAACTGTGTTCTGGGTCGTTGTGGATTTTCCGATTCCGCCCTTTCCATAAATAGCTATCTTTCTCATTTTATCAGCCTCCTACGGCAATTTGGGTCATTGACCCTGGTTTTGGTTTGTTGCTGACTATATTGCAGTATGTGTGCCAAAAAAGACTACAGAAAAAGTAGAGATACACTTAAATATTTGCTGTGAAAATAAATAAAAATATTGACTACCCTGTGAGTTAATAATTGGCCGGGATCATCCAAAGGGTCGTTTCTTTACATAAAGGTAAAAAATACTATTAAGTTCCTCTTTGGTAACAAATTTACAGGGCAAAAAAAAGACCCTGCAGCTTGGTCTCTGCAGGGTTTAGATTCATTGTATACTATTCGGCGTTCCAGTTCTTAACCAGATTCCGCTGCCATTCCGATTCGGGCCAGCCACCGGGGTACTTGCCCCGCAGCACATTGCCGCTTATAAGGGCGGCTTCCGTTTCCTCCCAGGTATAACCCAAGAGGCGAAGAATTCCCCCGATGACTGTGCCGGTTCGCCCCGTGCCTCCCCGGCAGTGGGCGACTACCGATTCCCCTTTGGCCAGAGCATCGGCTCCTTTGGCGGCCAGTTCTTCGATAATACGGGCTTCCTTTTCCAAGGCTTCGTCGGATACGTCAAAGTGATCCAGGAGTTGTTTCTCCGCCAGTAGGGAAACCCCTTTCTCGGGGGTATAGGGGGCTTCGTTGTCGGTGAGACAAAGAATGCTGTTTAAATCCTTCCGGGCCATAACGTCCCAGAGTTCTCGGTCCGTTCCGGGCTTGGGCATACCGGCCAGGATGGCGCCGTTAAGTGAGAATCCGTAGATTCCGTGTTTTTCAGAAATGTAAAAGGCTTCTAGTTGGTCCATGAGTTGAGTATAGGATAGAGTTATGTGGTTTTCAATATAATACCCCACCATCATATAGATAAGTGGGGTTTTGATTCGTAAGAATACTCTTGAGAGCATCCTCTATTAATTATAATGTTGCAGGATTTGATTCGTACTCAATAAAGAAGGCATAGGATCTACCGGGGAGTTTATCCTCACCGTAGGTGCCTACGGTTTCCATATAGTCACCCCAGGTCGGAACGGGAATGTTTAATTCTCCGTATCCCATAATAGGCTGATCCCCACCGGAATCATTGGGCTGTGTATTATTTCTTGGATCTTTATCAATTATCCCGTCATCAAGGTTCTGTGCCCAGTTTGTGTAATCAAATGATTCACCGCTTAACCAGGTCCAGCCGCCTGCAGGTTCGGCGGACCCTTCAGGTTGGAAACCTCCCAGAAAAGGTCCGATACTGATTCCATAGTGAGCGCCTTCTTCGGGGAAGGCCCAAAAATATTTCATATCATCAACTTGTGAGAAGAGAAATGTGTTTTCTCCATCGCTTTCAGGACATGCCATATAACCGCCGGCTTCCTGTGCCAAATATGCCGCCTGATACCAGTTTAAGTTACCATCTTTCAGGTATACAAGCTCATAGTAGTGAGTTTCACCTGAGTCATTTGTATACTCTAAAATCGGCATTCTCTCATAATTAACGTCTTCTGGAAGAGTATCCCATGTAAATACTTCATAGGTAATCTCAAAATCGAAGCCATTAATATTTACTGTATAGGGATCAACCTCACTATCCATACTGGACTTTGACATTACCTGAGTCATTAATGCTTCAAATTCAGCAGCATCAACATCTAGTTTTTCTGCTACAACTTCATAATCAGGAGCACCCTGAGCCGGGTCACCCAAAGCCGCAAAGAGTTCATCTGTTGTTATGTCCAGGACTCTTGCCACATCTTCGAAGGTGCTTACTTTCATTGCCTCCGAAACTGTTTCTTCTGATTCTTTATTGCCTGATGCAAATACAGGTACACTCAAGCAAATCAGAATTAATAATACTAAAAATCTAGTCAAATTATTCATTCTACACCTCGTATGATAAATCTTTGTGTAGATTGTAGAGTATTTCCATTTATTCAGCTTCCGTGCCGACCGGCACAGAGAAAAAAGTGTATAATTAGTTAATGAATAGTTCCTTTAAGTATTGGTGAAAAAAATAACCGAAATCCCTGGTCTCTTTAGGAACAGCGTGCCAAAAATTCAATAACCAGCTCTTCTCCGCTCAAAGATTTCCCTCGTTTCCGGGCTTCTGTCTTGAGTGTTGCCAAAAAGCTTTCCATCTCTTCCTTTTGCAGGTCATGGCCGCGGGAAATGAGGAAGCGCTCTATCATGGATCGGCCCGAGCTGTCGCCGTAAAGGAATTCGTGTTCCTTCCCAAAGTCGGCGGGATTCAGTCCGCAATAGCTGTCTGCCCGCTTCCATAGTCCCTGACCGTGTACGCCCGACTCGTGGGTAAAAGCCCGCTTTCCCGTAATGGGACGTGATAGGGTGGGTTTAAAGTTGCTTATCTTTCTAAACCACTCTTCCGCCCTGAGGACAGAGCGCATATTGGGGAGGTCTTCAAATTCGTTCTGCTGAATAAGTGCAGCCAAAAGTTCTTCCAGCCGGCAGTTCCCCGCCCGCTCTCCCATTCCGGAGAGTGTACAGGATATGGCGCTTGCCCCGCCGCGTAGTGCGGAAAGGCTGTTGGCCGTGGCCATGCCCAAATCGTTGTGGCCGTGAAATTCTATTTCCGGTCCTTTTTCGGATGTTATGAAAGAGATGAGTTCTTCAATGTCCCAGGGCATAGCCGTTCCCACCGTGTCGGAGATCCGAACCTGGTCGACTCCGAGCTCTTCGGTCATGGAATACATTTCTCTTAAGTAATTCCTATCCGCCCGCAGGGCGTCCATAAAACCGATGCTCACAAAGGAGAACATCTCTTTCGCTTCTAGTATAAGGGAACGGGCTTCTTCCATGACGCTTTCTTTACTCTTGTCATAAAGATCCATGAGAATGGAAGAAACGGGAAAGGCCATGTGGACCCTTTCTATGCCGGTTTTTCCTGCTGCAGCCAGGTCTACGCTCTTGGCCCGACACCAGCATATGAGGGATACATCCTGATCTTTGGTTTTCTCGTGCATCTCTTTTAACCAGTGCATCTCTTCCTGTGAAGAGCAGGGAATACCCGCTTCTATATCTTTAATACCTGCGGCTATGAGCAGGTTGAGAATCTTTTCTCTTTTACTATAATCCAGTGAATATCCGGCGGCCTGCAGGCCGTCGCGCAGTGTGCAATCTACAATTCTTACTTTTTTCATTTCATCACCCGCTGTATTGAGGCGGCCCGGAAGTGTGCTACGGCCGGAGCGCCTTTTTCAAGTTTAAGATCATTAAGAGCCTTGCAGCTTACCCAGGCAAAAAGGTGTGTGTGAACAGAGAGTGCCAGTTCACACAGGGCGGCATCTCCCGCTCTCACAATTCCCGTGAGGGTAACATTCAGTTGATTCTGAAAGTCTCCGCAGGAAATTTTCTCTTTTGCTAGAGTAATTTCAGTGGGGCTCAGGGATACATGGATCGGCTTTTTATGATTCCACGTCACCTGCAATATGGGGTTGTTAACACCCCCGATACGGCAAGAGAAAAGCTCTCCCCTTTGAGCAAAGGGAGGGAGAATCGTAAAGCAGTTGATACTTGTATCCTTCATAAATAACCTCAATGATATTCATGCAAAAGGCGTACCAACCGGGAGAAATCCGGGAAAAATACCCTTTTAAGCAAGGAGAGATACAAATTTGTTGCTTTTGGTCTGAAACTTACTCTTCGGGGAAAAAAAGAACCCCGCTTTGATGAACTAACATCGCACCGGGGTTTAAAGAAAGGGGGGCGAATTAGGCTTTAACCGCTGCGTCCGCCTCATCCAAATGTTTAAGGGTTTCTTCGGAAGGAGCCTCTGTAAAAAGACTTACTATGACAACCGTAAAGAAAGCGATGATAAAACCGGGAAGGAGTTCGTAGAAGTATTCTCCCTCTATGGAAATGAAATTCTTTACGATAACTACTACTACGGCACCCACAATCATACCGGCCAGGGCTCCCCATTTGGTGGTTTTTTTCCACAGAACGGAGAGGATGACAACGGGCCCGAAGGCTGCTCCGAAACCACCCCAGGCGTAACCGACCATGTTGAGAATATTGCTGCCGTCCTTAAAGGCCATAAAGAAAGCGAGGAGGGCAAAGCCGACGATTCCCAGACGGCTGATAAGCTCTTTCTTTTTGTCGTCCAGCTTGGCGATAAAAGGAATATCCTCTGTAAGGGAAGAGCTGAGAACGAGGAGCTGAGAGTCGGCTGTGGACATTACAGCGGCCAATACAGCAGCCAGGACAAATCCCCCGAAAATGGGGTGGAAAAGGGCGCTGGTCATGGCAAGGAAAATGCTTTCGCTGTTTTCCGCTACGCCGGCCAGGGGCATAACGCCGTTTAGGCCGATTCCGATGATGCCGATGAGGGTCGCCAGAATCAGGCAGAGAATCATCCAAACCGTTGCTACCCGTCGGGCGGGTTTAACCGATTTAACATCCTTAATCCCTATGAATCGTGCCAGAATGTGGGGCTGTCCAAAGTATCCGAATCCCCAGGCCATGAGGGAAACCGCTGTGATCCAGCCGGTGGAAAAGTGAAACGCATCGGGGTTGATCGCGCTGATGTCTACTCCCGAACCGGCAATGGCGAAGAAGCCGAAGAGGGCACAGAAGATGAGTGCCGCCAGCATAAGGAGCCCCTGAATAAGGTCGGTCCAGCAAACGGCCAGATAGCCTCCCAGGAAAGTGTAGGAAACGACTACCAGGGTGGTGATAATCAGACCGGCTTTTTCGCTGGCTCCAAAGGTGTGGGCAAAAAGAAGAGTTCCTCCCTTTAGGCCTGATGCCACATAAAGTGTGAAAAAGAGTAAAATGATCAAGGTGGAAATCACCTTAAGAATATGGGTGTTGTCTTCAAATCTTTTGGCGAAGTAGGAAGGAAGAGTTACCGCATCCAGACTTTCGGTCATGTAGCGTAGTTTACCCGCTACGATGAGCCAGTTTACGTAGGCGCCTAGGGCCAGACCCAGGGAAATCCAGACTCCTTCGACCAGCCCGGAAGCAAATACAGCACCGGGGAGTCCCAGAAGCAGCCAGCTGGACATGTCCGATGCACCGGCCGAGATGGCGGAAGGAACGGGTCCCAGCTTTCTGCCGCCAATAATAAAGTCAGCATTGGTGGCTGTTTTTTTCATTGAGTACCAACCGATACCCAGCATGAGGGCCAAATAGAGGCCGAATTGGATAAAAATAAGCATAATGTCTCTCCTATATAAAGTATCCCAAATATCAGAATAGGGAAGAGGAAAAAATATGTCAAGGAAGTGAATAAATATACTGCCAAGCTTTGTGGAGGCTGAATCGGGCCGGAGGAAAGTATTTGACCAGGGGTTGTTTTGGACTTAATATTAATAACGGAGTTAAAAAAGATACCAGGAATATTTCCGGGGAAAGTATGGCCCATATAGAGAAGCTTAAAAACAATAGACCCACCATTGCCGTTTTAGTCGCCTCTATGAATTCTTTCTACCAGGAAGGAATTATGAGAGGGGTTGCCGATGGCGCGGAAGAACGGGGCGTGAATCTTGTGGTTTATTCCGGCGGGCCTCTTAAATCCCCCGATCCCATGGCCCAGTCCCGGGAGGCGGTGTTTGACCTGGTAAATCTGGATTTGGTTGACGGTGTTATCATCCCGGTTGGTTCTCACACCCGTTATCTGAATGAAGAGGAAAAAAAGCAGTTTCTGGATCGTTTTTCCTCGGTTCCGGTTGTTAATTTGAGTACAACCATTGAGGGTTGCATTAATATTCTTCCCGACTTCAGGCCGGGGCTTTCCCAGTTGATGGACCATTTTGTTAATGATCACGGTTATAAAAAGATCGCCTTCTTCCGTGGTCCCAGGGGACATTTAACTTCCGATGTGAGAACGGAAATGTACCGGGAGGAGTTGAAAAAGCACAATCTTCCGGTTGATGAAAATCTTATTATTTACAGTGATTTGGGGAAAATCTCCGCCCAAAAATATGTGGCCGAACTTTTGGATGACAGAAAAGTCGAATGTGACGCTATTCTTACGTTAAATGATTCCACCGCCCTTGCTGTGATAAATGTTTTGAAAAAAAGGGGCCTCTCCGTTCCCGGTGATATGGCGGTGGCCGGAACGATGGACGATCCGGCGGGGCTTTTCTTTCAGCCCCCTTTGACGACGATTAAGGAGCCAATTTACGAATTAGGTAAGGAAGCAGCCCATGCCCTGGCCGATGTATTTGAAGGTAAGGAGCCGGAGAAAGAGATCTATATTCCTACCTCATTGGTCATTCGCCGGTCCTGCGGGTGCAAATCAAAAGTTCAATATAGTTTCAAAACCGTTAATGACGATGAGGAGAGCCGAGCCTTAGCCGATGAAGAGCTCAGGGGCTCCTGTTTGGAGATACTCAAACAGTCCCGTTGTTTTGGCGATTCAAAAATCCTTCTGAAAATTATGGATGAATATGAGGCGGGCCGGCGGGAGAAGGACTACTCCTCTTTTTATGGGGCTTTGAAGAGTCAGCTGAACGATGTGGTTCAGTCCGAGAAAGTTTTGGGCTGGCTCTCTATTGTGGCCCGGATACAGCTTGATTTGGCCGGCAAAACCGAACAGCTTCAGGGGAGGGGAGTCAATTACGAACTATTTGTCAAACTCATTACTCTCAAGAACCGCATAGAGGACCGGATGGCCAAGTATCACAAGTATGAGTTGGAGTATTACAGGAGTTTCTTTACCTACATGCTCAACTCTCTTAATATTGCTTTTAATCTGAGTGCTCTAAAGACATCCACCATGGATCTTCTGAATATCACCGATCTTTACATTTCCGTTTATGCCGGAGAGGGAGCCCATAACAAATTGGCCAGAGCCAAGAATATTGTGGCAATAAAAGACCGGAACGTGGTGAATGTGGCGGAGGCCGATTTGGGCTTCCCCTCATCCCAGCTTATCCCTGCCACTGTGGCTCCCTACGGGGAGCGCTATTCGCTTATGGTCTTTCCTCTCTCCTTCAGGAAGAAGCCCCTGGGCTTCCTGACTTTTAATTTGAGCAGCAGTAAGGGAATCATCTTTGAAAATCTTCAGGTCATCATTAGTGCCGCTTTGAAAAATGAGTTGCAGATTCAGGACCTGAAGAAGGCGGAAGAGCGATTCAGCGACATAGCCCACAGTACTTCTAACTGGCTTTGGGAAACCGATGAAAATCATGAATTCACCTATTGCTCCCTCTCCGTTTCCGAGATTATCGGTTATCGCGATGAGGAGATGCTTGGGAAGAATATTCGGGACTTTTCCCTGCCCGATGGGAATAGCTTTTATCAACATATGATGGATCATGACTCTCTCTCCGACAGGGAGTGCTGGTTTAAACACCAGAACGGAAATATCATGTGTCTTAGGATTTCGGCGAAACCCATTTTAAAGAACGGTCAGTTTACCGGATACCGCGGTGTCTTTAAAGATGTGACGGAGCAGAAATTCCAGGAAGAGAAGATAAATCACCTTGCCTACTATGATATTTTGACGGACCTGCCAAACCGGGCTTTGTTTCAGGAAAAGCTGGAAAAAATAATTCAAAGATCTGCGGCCCATAATAAAAGATTCGCCCTTATGTTTATCGATGTGGACCGGTTTAAGTACATTAACGATTCCATGGGCCACGATACGGGTGATCTCCTTCTCAAGAAAGTGGCGGGACGATTGGGTCAATCTATCCGGGGACGGGATGTCCTGGCGCGTCTTGGGGGAGATGAGTTCACCATTATCCTTCCCGATACGGATGAGGATCAGGTTATTACTATTTCCGAGCGGATTATGAAGAATCTGATCGATCCGATCAAGCTGAATGACTCTCAGACTCATATTACCATTAGTCTCGGAATCGCCATGTATCCTTTGGACGGGGATGACACGGGCTCTCTTTTGAAGAAAGCCGATAACGCCATGTACCAGGCCAAGCGTCAGGGACGGAATGGTTATGTCTTTTATGACCGCCGGATCGAGCAGAAAAACTCAAAAAGAAAGACCAACGAGGAGAATCTCTACCACGCTCTGGAAAACGACGGCTTTATCCTTCATTTTCAGCCTCAGGTAGATGCCCAGACCGGAGAAGTGAGGGGGGCGGAAGCCCTGGTAAGAATAGGGAAGGACGGGAAAACCATCTACCCGGACAATTTCATTCCTCTGGCCGAGGAGCTGGGGCTGATCTGGCGCATAGACGAATGGGTTTTTCGCGAGTCCTGCCGTCAGCAGAAGGAGTGGCGGGAGAAAGGGTTAAGAAAGACGCGTATCTCCATTAATATTTCCGCTCGCCAACTTCGAAATGAAAAAATTGTGGAACGTTATTCGGCCATTATGAAAGAGTATGAGGTTCTTCCGGAAGACATTAAACTGGAAGTGACCGAGAATGTTCTCATTGAAAATGAGGATTTGGCCCTTGATATTCTCCAGCAGTTTCAGGATCTGGGAATCAGCATTGCCATGGACGACTTTGGTACGGGCTACTCTTCCCTGCAATTCATTAACCGTTACCCCATTGATACGGTAAAAATAGACAAATCCTTTGTAAGCGGCGCCCTGAGCAATAAAAAAAGCGAAGCTATCATAGAGGCCATTATTCATTTGGCTCAGAGTCTGGATATGAAGGTCATCGCGGAAGGGGTGGAGACCGTAGAGCAGTATGCATTTATTAAATCCCTGGGCTGCGATGAGATTCAGGGGTATTACTTCTACAAACCTTGTCTAAAAGAGGATTTCGAAAAGCTGCTTTAAGCCCCTCAAAGAACTTGAAATCCCATTAATTCGGCCAGGTCTTTCATTCGTCTTTCCGGTGTCAGGAACCCGTCAAAGCCCAGGAGGCGGGCGGTGGAGAGGTGCATTAATTCCCTCATGTTCCAGCTGTGGTAGTAGATGGCCGACTGGGTGTACTCCCTCGTCAAAGCCATGACTCCGTCCCAGTCGCAATCGGTCATAATAAGTTTTCCCCGGGCCTTGTCCTTATGTATTTGAAGGCGCACTCCCTCAAGCTCCTCCCGGCTGATTTCCCCCAGGCCCAGTCGCTGGGCCAGCTCGTTTTGCAGGTCCGTTTCCTGAAAGCTCGTAATAAGAATGGGGACTCCCCGCTCTACGGTTAAATTAACGATGGACATACTGTCCACCTGGGGAAGATAGAGCTTTTCCAGAGCGTCCGGGTGGTAGTAGAGGCGCCGGGGAGTGGGGGCGGAAGAGGACAGATCAGAACTCATCGCGGGTCTCGCTTATGATTCCCAGAGTCGCCTGGGGACGGAGGGTGCGGCCTTTGAAGATGGTCATTATCTCCTTTTCATGATCGCTCCAATTCGCTTTATCCACAAAATCGGCGGGGATAAGTCGGGCTACCGGTGTTTTACGATGACAAATAGTTACCGATTCCCCGTTTTTTACGAATTTTAGAATATCCGCCAGATTATGTTGCATTTCGCGAATAGTAAATCGCCGCATTCTACCGCCTTAGCCCGTTGTGGGGCTGTTATAGTGTCTAACAAAATGTAAGACAAAATGCTTTTCCTGTCAATAAATCCCCCGATTTTCCCATCTGCTAATGATTTGTTAACATTCCCCTCACAGTTCTACCTTGATGTAGAAAAAAAATTGAACTACCATATCTTCCATGGATCATTTGGATGAATTAGAAAGTCTGAGTATTCACCTCTTGCGTGAAGCTTATGCGAACTTCAATAACCTTTGTATGCTGTGGTCAATCGGTAAAGATTCCACCGTACTGCTCTGGTTAGCCCGTAAGGCCTTTTACGGCCACGTCCCCTTTCCCCTGGTACACATCGACACCTCTTACAAAATTCCCGAGATGATCGAGTACCGTGACCGTCTTGCGGCGGAATGGAAACTGCCCATGGTTTACGGTGAGCACCGAGAAGCCCTGGATGCAGGAGATACTTACCCCAACGGAAAAGTCGACCGAATTACTTGCTGCAGCAAGCTCAAGGCGGAGGCTCTTAAGAATACCCTGTCCGGAGACTGGACCCGTTACCGCTTCAACCACCGTAAAGGGAGCTACGAAGTGGATAGCGATACGGAACGGTACACCGGCGTTATCGTAGGTGTGCGGGCCGATGAAGAGGGCTCCCGTTCCAAGGAGCGTTACTTCTCTCCCCGTAACGAGGAGAACAACTGGGACGTTGGCGACCAGCCCCCGGAATTCTGGAATCAGTACAAGACTGACTTTGCTCCCGGTACACACGTACGTATCCATCCTCTTCTGGACTGGACCGAGCTAAACATCTGGGAATACATTGAGCGGGAGAACATCCCCACCGTATCCCTTTATTATAATCAGGGCGACGGCAAGCGCTATCGTTCATTGGGCTGTATGCCCTGTACCCACCCGGTTGAGTCGGATGCCCGCAATGTTCGGGAAATCATTGAAGAACTCAAGACCGGTAAGTTTTCCAACATCGCCGAGCGGTCCGGTCGGGCCCAGGACAAGGAAGACGGGGGCGGACTGGAAACTCTGAGACGGGACGGGTACATGTAGATGAATAGTGAAATGAAAGAACAGATGAACATCGTTATTACCGGTCACGTAGACCACGGTAAGAGTACGGTTATCGGTCGAATGCTGGCCGACACGGGAAGCCTGCCCGAGGGAAAACTGGAATCGGTTAAGAAAAACTGTGAACGAAACTCCAAGCCCTTTGAATATGCCTTTCTTCTGGACGCTCTGAAAGATGAGCAGGCCCAGGGTATCACCATTGATGCGGCCCGTGTCTTCTTTAACACCGAACAGCGGGACTACATTATCCTCGATGCACCGGGACACATCGAATTCCTCAAGAACATGGTTACCGGAGCCGCCCGTGCGGAAGCGGCCTTTTTAGTAATTGATGCGGACGAAGGGATTCAGGAGAACTCCAAGCGACACGGCTATCTCCTCTCCATGCTGGGAATCCGACAGCTCTGTGTTCTCGTAAACAAGATGGACCTGGTGGACTACTCCCAGCGAACCTTCCGCCAGATTGAAAGAAAATACAGCCGGTTCCTCAAGAACCTGGATATGACCGATGTATCCTTCATCCCCGTAAGCGGGCGGGAAGGGGACAATATTGCCAGCCTTAGCAAGAACATGCCCTGGTGGACCTCAAATACGGTGCTTTCCCTTCTGGACAGCTTCAAGAAAGAGGAAAAACCCACCGACATGCCCTTTCGAATGGCCGTGCAGGACGTGTACAAGTTTACCAACGAAGGGGACAGCCGACGAATCATTGCCGGTACGATTGACTCCGGTGAGCTCCACAAGGATGACGAACTGATTTTCTATCCCTCCGGAAAGAAGAGCAAGGTCGATTCGATCGAGGTCTTTAACGGTGAGCCCCCGGAGGTCGTAGGTCCCGGACAGGCCACCGGTTTTACCATGACCGAACAGATTTACGCCAAGCGGGGAAATCTGGTTGCCAAGGTGGGCGAGAAACAGCCTCAGGTAGGGAATGTTTTCCGCGTCAGCCTGTTCTGGTTGGGCAAAAAGCCTCTGGAAAAAGGCAAAGACTACATCCTCAAAGTAGGAACCGACCGGGTTAAGATGCAGCTTTTCGATACGATTCGCGTTATTGATGCGTCTAACCTGAATGCGGACAACATGAAGAAAATGGTAGGCCGCCACGATGTGGCCGAGTGTGTTTTTACCACCAAAAGAGCCATTGCCTTTGACTTGGTAGAAGACCTGCCCAGCGCCAGCCGTTTCGTAATCGTTGACGACTATGAAATCGCCGGGGGCGGTATTATTCGCGAAGTGGTTAAGGACAGTATGGCCAGCCATCGCAAGGACGCGATGCACTTAAACTTTAGCTGGGAAACGGGAAATGTTTCCGCTGCGGAAAGGGTGAAAGCCTTGGGGCACAAGTCCCAGCTTGTTTTGGTGAGTGGCGAAGAGGCTGTTGGAAAGAGCGAAATGTCCAAAGCCCTGGAAAGACGACTTTTTGACCGGGGCTGCAACGTGGTTTACCTGGGAATGACCAGCTTCCAGGAAGACGGAGAAGAGGCCGACTATGGCGATAGCCGCCGAGGACGTCGAATGGCCGCTCACGAGCGGGAAGAGATGATTCATCGCCTGGCCCTATTCGCCAAGATGTCCATGGAAGGGGGAGCCATTTTGGTTGTATCCTGTTCCGAATTGACCTCGGAAGAGCGGGAAGTGATTGCCATGGCTATCGAGCCCCATTCCATGAAGACGGTATGGCTTGGCAAGGATTTGACCACGGATCTTAAACCGGACTATCAGATTATGAATGTCTCCGAAGCGGTAACAGAAGCGGAAAAGATTGAAGCCCTTCTGGTAGACGAAGAGATTATCCTTAAATAAGAAGAGAGAAAAGGAGCGACTATGGCTTTTTCAAAAACGGAATACAAGGTTAAATGTCTTTCCTGCGGGGGAGAATTAAGCGACGAGGGCTACCCCCTGGGATGTCCCCATTGCGATAAGCCCGGTTTTATCCAGGCCGATTATGGTAAAAAGCAGATCGAATTCGGCTCGGAAGAGATGGGATTGTACCGTTTTGCCGATTGGCTGCCGGTTAAACACACTCTGGAAGGATCGGGCGCGCCCATTACTTACAAGAGTGAAGCCCTGGCAAAAGAACTGGGACTGACCGACTTGTGGATCACCTTTAACGGTTGGTGGCCCGAGAAGGGCGCCCGGATGAAAACCGGCGCTTTTAAAGAGTGTGAAGCCTACGCTGTTTGCGGACGGATGGGAGATGACTGGAAGGATACACTGGTTGTAGCTTCCGCCGGTAATACGGCCCGAGCCTTTGCCCGGGTTTGTTCGGATAACAACATTCCCCTGGTGCTTTGTGTTCCCGAGGACAATATTGACGCCCTCTGGTTCGATAAGCCTCTGAACGACTGCGTAAAGCTCTATTGTACCGAAAGCGGCAGCGACTACTTTGATGCCATTGCCCTGAGCGGTAAGGTATGTGCCCTTGACGGATTTGCTCCCGAGGGGGGTGCCAAGAATATCGCCCGTAGAGACGGTATGGCTACCACCGTACTGAGCTGTGCCGAGGCGATGCAGGCCATTCCCGAGTACTACTTCCAGGCTGTGGGAAGCGGGACCGGCGCGATTGCCGCCTGGGAAGCTATGAACAGACTGATTGAAGACGGACGATTCGGCTCCAACAAGATGAAGCTTCTCGTTTCCCAGAATACCCCTTTCCTTCCCATCTACGATTCGTGGAAGCGGGGCGGACGGGACTTTATTGAACTGGACGGCGATACGGCCCGTGAACAGGCCGAAGCGGTTGTAGGTAAGGTACTTACTAACCGGAAGCCTCCCTATAGTCTCACTGGCGGTCTTTATGACGCTCTGGTAGATACGGAGGGTGATGTTATTGCCGTAAGCAACGAAGAAGCTTCCCAGGCGGGAGCTCTCTTTAAGGAGCTGGAAGGAAACGATGTTTCTCCTGCAGCTTCTGTGGCGGTTGCCTCACTGATTCAGGCTGTTGAAGCCGGTACGGTTCCCAAGGACGGTCGGATTATGCTGAATATTACCGGAGGCGGTATGGAGCGTTTTATGAGCGAACACGAAATGTTCTTCCTCCAGCCGACTCACGTCTTTTCCAAGGAACCGAGCCAGGAAGAGGTTGCTGAGGTTTTGAAAGCCTAAAGCCTAAAGCCGAGAGCGGACAGCGGACGGATGATAGCCTAAAGCGGACAGCGGACGTTTTTTTCGGGGTGTTTCATTTGGACGCTGTGACACGGGATTGGCTGCGGGCTTCTCTCGCAAAGGCGTATGGGGTAGGGGATTGTAGCGGTTATGGGCCCTGAGGGCCGGCAGAGCGTGAGCGGCGCCGGATAAGACCGAAGGACTAGCCCATTCGAGCGGAAAGCCCGGTGGGGTGGAGCCCCAACCCCCAATATGATTATGTTTATTTTTTAGGAGATTTTGATATGGCGGATATTTTTGATAAGTGTAAAGGCGACGGCGGGTACTTTGGTGCTTTCCGTCACATGGGTGAAAACGAACTTACTCGACCTATTATGGAGCCTCTGGCCGGTAAGCGAATGATGCATAACGGCGAAGAGCACATCATGTGGTCTGTAAATAACTATATTGGTCTGGCTAACAACGATGAGATTCGTAAGGCTGCGGCTGATGCGGTTGAAGAATTTTCTACCTGTAACCCCATGGGTTCCCGTATGATGAGTGGTAACACTCCCTACCACCTGGCTCTGGAAAAGAGACTGGCCGAATTTTCCCAGAAGGAAGCGGCTTTCCTTTTTAACTTTGGGTACATGGCTGTTCTGGGTATTGTTTCCTCTTTGGCCGGTATGGGCGATACGGTTGTTGTTGATAAGCTGGCTCACGCCAGTATTCTCGATGCAGCCGGTATGGCTAAGGCGGCCGGTGCGACTCTTCGTTACTTCAAGCACAATGACGCCAAGGACCTGGATAAGGTTCTGGAAAGTGTTAACAAGACTAACCCCGACGGTGGTGTTCTGGTTCTGACCGAAGGTGTTTACGGTATGACCGGGGACCTGGCGGACCTGAGAGGTATCTGCGAGGTGAAGGATAAGTGGGGTGCTCGTCTATTTATTGATGACGCTCACGGTCTGGGTGTTATGGGCGAAAAGGGCCGCGGTGCGGCGGACTACTTTGGCGTTCAGGACAAGATTGATATTTACTTTGGTACCTTTGCCAAGGCTTTTGCTTCTATTGGCGGTTTCTGTGCCTGTGACAAGGACGTTCGTGACTGGATCATGTTTAACGCCCGTACTCAGGTTTTTGCCAAGTCCCTTCCCATGGTATACGTACAGTCTCTCGATAAGACTCTGGACCTGGTTATGGAAAGAGAAGACCTGCGAGACAAGATGTGGGAAAACTCCAAGAAGCTTCAGGACGGTCTGAGAAACGAAGGTTTTGCTATTGGACCGGGAGACTCTCCCATCTGTTCCGTTTTCTGTCCCGTTGGAACCGAAGCAGCCGATAAGGTTGGTGGTGTTGGGGCTTCCATGGTAGCTTACCTCCGTGAACGAAAGATTTTCGTTACCGCCGTTGTTTACCCTGTAATTCCCCCCGGACTCTGTATGTTCCGAATGATTCCCACGGCGGCTCACACCGATGCGGAAGTTAACGAAACCATTGAGGCTTTTAAGTCTATGAGCAAGGATCTTAACCTGACTCTGCCCTGCACGGCCGATGACCAGGCGAAGATTGATAAGTTGTTCAGATGTAATCCTACCAAGGCTTAATCTGAGGGTGCCTTTGGCTCCTACTCTTCGTTAAATAGAAACCCGCGGGGCGCTTTAGCTCTGCGGGTTTTTTTATGGAATTTTCTCCGGTTTTCTGTCATAATGGCCCATGCCGGAGGATCCTGCTCTCTTGAGTATTTTTAATTATATCACGCCCATCACTAATATCTCCTTTGTTTTGTCTATCGTCTTTTTCTTTTTCGCTCTGGGGCAGTTAATGAAGAAGGGGAGCGAGCGGTCCCATTTTTTTCTTTTCGTGGTTTTTCTTTCCATGGCTATCCAATGTATATCTTTGTGGTTGTATTTCCGGGACAGTCCCTTTTTTGAGAAGTATCTGTATTATTCGGATAGCGCTTTTCTTTATCTCGTGGGTCCTTTCGTGTATCTCTTTTTTCTGGATATTACGGCTCATATTGATATTTCATCTAAAAAGATAGGTTTGCACAGCCTCCCTTTTGCCATGTCCCTTGTGTTCTTTGGCATATTTAACTCACTTGTTCCTACATTAGACGAGAAAAAGAGCAGTTCCCCTGCAGAGCTTGTGATTTATTTATCCTATCTTTCCCTGGCTTATTACATGGCGAGGATTCTCCGGATGCTCAGGGCTTATTATGCAGATGAGAAACAGAGCCGGGAGGTCAAGTGGCTCTCGCATATAGCTCTCTGCGCCATAGTTCTTTCTTTTTGTCTCCTGCTAACGCCCCTATGGAAGGGATTTCAGTATATCAGCCATGCGGCGTCTCTTGGGGTTTCCCTTTCTTTGATTGTTTTTCTTATTCGTTATCCCGATTTTTTCAACCGGGCCCAAGAGGAATCGGAGGAGATTAAGTATCTTAATTCCCGTTTGGGGAACATAGATAAGAAGAAGATTGTGGCCCGGCTGGATGAGCTCATGCGGCAGGAGAAGGTTTACCGGAACGGCCGCTTGAGCCTTAAGGAGTTGAGTACCCTTCTGTCTATCTCTCCTTCCCAGCTCTCGGAACTGCTGAACAGCCACTATGATGCCAGTTTCAATAATTTTGTGAACTCCTACCGGGTAGAAGAGCTTAAGTCGATATTCCAAACGAAGGCCGATGTAAATATCCTTCAGGCAGCTATCGATTGCGGATTCAACTCTAAAAGCACCTTCAATACGGTCTTTCGCAAGCAAACCGGTCTTACTCCTACACAATTTCGACAAAAAACACGTTCAGAATCATGATTTCGGACGCCTTGCTTACCTAAACGAGCTAAAATAGTCACCAAAATAATAAAAAGAGGTGACAATAATGCTGTTTAGGAAATTCCTTGTTCTGTTTACGTGCATTGCTGCGTTAATGGCCTGTGATACGGGAAGCGGAGCGAGTGAAGAGATAATCATATACTTAACAGTGGATGAGGATGATGAAACAGTAAGTACCGAATTTTCCTGTGATGCCGGGGAGGATCAGAGCATAACCAGCCTGTGGGAGACGGTAACTCTGGGCGGTTCCGTAAAATATGCTTCCGGCGATTCGATTGACTATATCTGGATGGCTTCTCCTAATAATCCTTCCACGGTCACTCTGTCCGATTATTATATGGAAACGGTCTCTTTTGATGTAGGGTTCGATCTGGATGAAGGGGATTATACCTTTGTTCTTATGGCCAATGATGGAAATGAAACCGTGAGTGATACGGTTGTCATCACTTTGGATTATATGGATAAGCTTTTAGCCTCCGATGGGGCGGCATCCGATAATTTTGGCTATTCCGTAAGCCTTTCCTCCGATGGCAGTACAGCGCTGGTAGGGGCCGTAGGGGATGATGATAATGGCAGTGAATCCGGCTCAGCCTATGTTTTTACTCTTGATGGGGGGAGCTGGAGTCAATCGGAAAAGCTAACAGCCTCCGATGGGGCGGAATACGATTTATTTGGACGTTCTGTGTGCCTTTCCTCCGATGGCAGTACGGCGCTGATAGGGGCTTCTTACGATGACGATGACGATATGGGCAGTGATTCCGGCTCAGCCTATGTTTTTACTCTTGATGGGGGGAGTTGGAGTGAAACAAAGCTTTTAGCCTCCGATGGGGCGGCATACGATTCTTTTGGATGTTCTGTCAGCCTTTCCTCCGATGGCAGTACGGCACTGGTAGGGGCTACTCCCGATGACGATACGGGCAGTTATTACGGCTCAGCCTATGTTTTTACTCTTGATGGGGGGAGCTGGAGTCAATCGGAAAAGCTAACAGCCTCCGATGGGGCGGAAGACGATTATTTTGGATGTTCTGTCAGTCTTTCCTCCGATGGCAGTACGGCGCTGATTGGAGCCGGTGGGGATGATGATAATGGCATTGATTCCGGCTCAGCCTATGTTTTTACTCTTGATGGGGGGAGTTGGAGTGAAACAAAGCTTATAGCCTCCGATGGGGCGGAATACGATTTATTTGGACGTTCTGTGTGCCTTTCCTCCGATGGCAGTACAGCGCTGATAGGGGCCTATTGGGATGATGACAATGGCAGTGCTTCCGGTTCGGCCTATGTATTTACTTTTGATGGAGTCGTTTGGAGTCAATCGGAAAAGCTAATAGCTTCCGATGGGGCGGCATACGATCTCTTTGGCTATTCAGTCAGCCTTTCCTCCGACGGCAGTACGGCTCTGATAGGGAGCGTTGGGGTTGATTACTCCGGTGTCTTCAGTTTCGGTACGGACGGTTGGAGCCAAACAGGGACGTTGACAGCCGTTGACGGGGCGGAAGGCGATATGTTTGGCTATTCCGTCAGCCTTTCCTCCGACGGCAGCACGGCATTGGTAGGGGCCTACTTGGATGGTGATAATGGATCGGCCTATACCTTTAACCTGAGTTATTAAATTTACAAACAAAAAGAGGTGATCAAATGTTATTAAAGAAAATCCTAATCTCCCTTATCTTTCCCTTGCTCCTGTTCAGCTGTAACATGGGCGATTCCGCCGAGGAATCAACAACTACCGTAAATGACGACGGGTCGCTGACCATCGTTCTCTCCCTTTCTTCGATCGATACGGACAGCGTAACCTACTCCGTCGACGGGCTGGCTTCGTGCGAGCTCACCGGCTCCACCGACGGAAGCAGCTACGAAGAGCTGGCCTCGTGGACGGTGGACGATGTGTTTGATTTCATGGCCTTCACCCTGGATCCGGGAACTTGGTCCTTCCTTTTTACCGCCTACGACGCAGAGGGAACGGCCCTTATGGAAATCGCCTTGGCCGATCAAACCATCAGCGCCAGCGGTTACCTGAGCTTTGACCTGCCCCAACTGGAAACGGGAACGGGCAGCCTGGAATACACCCTCTCCTGGCCCTCTTCCGAGGGAATTGTTTCTGCGGAAGTCTCCCTGGACGGAGCTGATGGGGAGTCCCTGACTATTCTGAGCGGCACCGACTATGATTCGGTTTGCTATACGAAAGAGGATGCCGACGCGGGCGACAGAGCCTTGAGTTTTTCCCTGAGTTTTGACGGGGAAACGGGCTACTATTCCGATGAAATTCTGGTTTTGGACAGTCTGAAGGGAAGTACATCGGTCACTTTAACCGACTATGACGGGTACAGTGCTCCCGCCGCCCCTTCCGATGTAGCCGCAGCCTCTGTGGAAAACCTGACCGATGAGGATACGGGGACCGTTGGCCTCTCCTGGACGGACAACTCCTCCCTCGAATCGAGCTATGAGATCCAGTACTCCGAAGACGGCGTCACCTGGAGCGATCTGGACAGTGCCGATGAAGACAGCACCGCCTACGCTGCCTCTTCCGACCGGGGAAGCAGCCCCACCTATCGGGTTCGGGCGGTGAATAGCACAGGCAATTCCGATTGGGTCAGTTCGGGGACTGTCGACGTGCCCTACCTGGTAAGCTTTGAAGAGACTTCGGGCATAATTCTGGACAATCAGGAAGTCCTTTCGGGAGGCTTGGTGACGGAACCGGATTTTTCGGACTATTGCACCGTTTCCCAATGGTATTCCGATAGTGATCTTAGCGTGGAATGGGACCTTGACTCCGATGCGGTTACGGAGAGTATGACCCTATACGGGGAGGGAACATGGGAACCCTACGGCGACTTTTCCTATACCATAAGCGGGGGGGAGGTTACCATAACGAACTACTCCGGCAGCGACACGGACGTGGAGATTCCCGATGAGATATTTGGCTATCCCGTAAGGGTTCTCGAAAGTGGTGATTATTCTTCTATTTTCGAAAACAGTGATACCCTTGTTTCTGTTGCCCTGCCGGAGGGGCTGACCGAGATCGGAGATCATGCTTTTTCTAGCTGTTCGAGCCTTGATTCGCTTACCCTGCCGGAGGGGCTGACGGAGATAGGAACTTCTGCTTTTCAAGGCTGTAAGAGCCTGGCTTCCATTGATTTTCCCGAGAGTTTGACGACTTTAGGTTATGCTTCATTCTGCAATTGCTCCAGTTTGGAATCGGTCGTTCTGCCCGATAATCTCACGTCCTTTGCTGATAATGTATTTCATGAATGTTTCAGCCTTACTTCGGTCAGCTTGCCCGATGGCATTACCGAATTGGGGAGTTGCGTGTTCATGAATTGCACCAGCCTTACCACGTTTACCCTGCCGGACACCCTTAGCTCCATAGGAAACGCTTGTTTTTTGAACTGCACCAGTCTCAGCACCGTTATTTGCGAAGCCGCTGCCCCTCCCACCTTGGGTGGCGATTACGTATTCGATGGCAACGCCGACGGCCGTATCATCTACGTGCCCGCCGACTCGGTGGACAGTTACCAGGCTGCCGATTACTGGTCTGAGTACGCCGATGATATTGAGGCTATTGTAGAGTAGTTTCGATGCTCCATAGCCCCTCTGGACTGATTTACACCATTAAGGGTAACGGGACCCTCTCTATTATCGGTTATAGAGGGGGCTCTCCCCGGCTTGTCATTCCCGATGAAATTGACGGGTATCCGGTCGTTTCCATCGGGGATTACGCCTTCTCCGAGTGCTCCGGGCTCCGGACTCTTGTTCTGCCCGGGAGCCTCAGGGATATTGGGGATCACGCATTTGAAAATTGCACGGGACTCATGACAATTACCTTCCCGGAGGAGTTGGATGTTTCCCGGCTTTGGCCAGTTTTCCGAAGCGCTACATCTCCTTCAGCAAGTTCGAAGAGGTCTTGAGGCTTAAGTGCAAAAGAAGCCGCCCGTCCTCATTGTAGGCCAGGGCGGTTTCCACTTCGCCCAGGTTGGTTCGGGCCATAGCCCCCAGGCTGCAACCCCAGTAATTGTGTCCTTCCTTATATTCTTCGTTTACCGCGTTATTCCAGGAGCCGGCGCCATTGAAACTTGCCTGCACGTATATTTCATCGCCCAGAGCCAGGGGGAGTGAGGCTATTTGCCGACGCAGGGCGAATCCGGTTAAAGCGACGTTTTCCGCCCGGATCTCTTGAGGGAAGTAGCCGTAGAGGGGGAGCGAATTTCCCAGGCTGGGATACTCCATCAGGTCCATTTCCCCTATTATCAAACTGTGACTTTCCACCCAGAATCGTCCGACCCATTTCTCCTGTTTACCGGGAGAGAGATAAAAGTCCAGAGCAGTTTTACTTTGCCCTATGGGAGCTTCCTGATTGTTCGATGATATTTCAAGATAGGTTTCCCCTTTGACTCCATTTTGTGGGGCGATAAGGCGATCCAAGGTGTCCGCTGCGAGCATAACCCGGGCCCCTCCCTGTATCCAGCTCTGGTTATCATAAAAGCGGGAGCCGTAGCGATAACTGGTGTAGTTGTAGTCGGTAAAGGCTCCCAGGGCAATTTCGAACCGACTGAAAAGGGAATGTTTGAGGGCTATGTTTGCCCCCGTTTCGTTGAAGCCGTAGAGGGATTCTACCGAATCGGAGTTATAGAAATACCGGGGATACTGGAAATAGTAGGCCTGGGTGCTTATTTGGGTATTTCCGCTGCCGGGAAAGTAGTCGTACAGGAGTTGGAAGTCGGAGAAGGCGGAAAGGCTAAAGTCGAAGGTGAGCCGGTGGTTCTGCGTTTTTCCGGCACTGTGAGTAAAGGCGCCGTTGAAGTAGAGCGATGAGAGGGATGAGTCACCGGTTGTCAGCTCTATTCCTGCGCTGGCGCTCACGATTTTTTCCGGATCCCGTATGGACGGGGCGTCGATGCTCAGGATGTATTCCCCTTTTTCCGTTTCCGTAAGATGGTACCAGACATGGGTAAAATTGCCCCGATCGTAGTAGGGGTAGAGGGTTTCCCGGATTTGGGACGCCCTTTTGAGTGTGGATAATTCCTCAGTGAGGCCTTCTTCCAGCATGATTTGGCAAAGGGAATCGCCGGAGGTGTTGGCATGGATCTCTCCAATGACAAATTCCGGGTCCCTATCCTCTCTTGTCTGGGGAGGTTGTTTATCTCCCTGGAGGGCCGCCAGTTCACGGATCTCCCTTCTCATCGCTTGCGCTGCGGAATAGCCTCTTTCCAGGAGTTCAGGCCCGTCTTCAAAGTCGGCCATGGTAAAGCCGCTTACATCGGGATCGATTATCAGGTCGGAGAGGGCAATGTTTTCCTCGGTTTTCTGGTTCCTTCGGATATGGTCGGCCTGAATTCCCAGATCGGTGAGGGAGCTGATCTCCTCCTCACTGGTCTTGAGGGTAACCAGAGGGACGGTTATTATGATGTCCGCTCCCATGTCACGGGCCACATTGGCGGGGAGGTTGTCCGACCATCCTCCGTCTATAAGGTGCCTTCCCTGGTACTCGACCGGAGAAAAGGCCCCCGGTACGGCCATGGAGGCCCGAATGGTTGTTTTTAGATCACCCTGATCAAAAACTACCCGTTCCCCCGTAATAAGGTCTGTGGCTACGGCGCGAAATCGGCGGGGCAGTTCGTCAAAGTCCAATTCTTCCGGATAGGCCTGGAAGAGTCGGTCCAGCAGCTCCACCACGTGTTGGGCGTGGGAAATCCCCAGGTCGCTTATGCGCAGTTTTTCCAGAATGGGAAGGGACAGGTAGTAGCGGGACTGCCTCTCTTTTTGTTCGTAACTCATGAAACGTCTTTCCGGATTATCGTAGAAGATCTCCTTCCAGTTCGTATCAACCACGAGAGATTCCAGTTCATCCGCTGTATAGCCTACGCTGTAGAGGCCTCCCACTATGCTTCCGATGCTGGTTCCTACGATTATATCAGGCTGAATCCCCTCTTCTTCAAGAACCTTGATGACTCCCACATGGGCGAATCCCAGGGCGCCTCCCCCGGCCAGTACCAGGGCGATAACCGGGTCTTTTTCCGGTGAAGTGGTTGGGGCTATCCCTTCTTGTGCGGCCAGTTGGCCTGCAAAAAAGAGAAGACAAAGGGTTGTGAGAACTTTTAAATACCTATTTACCTGGAACATATGCAGAAAGTGTAGTGCTTTCTTTTTCTGCTGTAAACTGTTTCTCCCGTTTTATTGGTGAATAAATCTCTGTCGGCCCTTTGTCACTTGAATGTCAGGTCCCTGTCCTGTCATTATGGAGGTAAGAGATTTATCTTCTGATGAGGAGGCGGATATGCTAATCGTAAGAAAATTAAGGCTGCAGCGGGGCTGGTCCCAGGCGGAATTGGCCGAGTTCAGCGGATTAAGTGTCCGGACCATCCAGCGTATCGAAAAGGGTGAGAAGCCGGGCTTGGAAAGTCTCAAATCCCTGGCCGCCGTATTCGACCTCGAAGTAGGCGATTTTCAGGAGGAAAATGTTATGATGGGAAATTACGGAGTTTCATCGGAAGAAAAACGGGCTATGAAGTATGTGGAAAAGCTTAAGGGCTTCTACCGGCATCTTTTTATTTACATTCTGGTTGTGGCGGGGCAGTTCGCCATAAATTTTGCCACCAATCCCGATTATATCTGGGCTAAGTGGACCGCCCTGGGCTGGGGAATCGGTGTTATGATCCACGGCCTTAATGCTTTTGAAGTCTTTAAAGTCTTTGGTCCCGACTGGGAGAAAAGGCAGGTGGAGAAACGTTTGGGAAGGAAATTGTAAACAATCCTTTACCTGGTGATTCCCATGGACTATAATAGTGGTAGATGCACGGTTTTGCTAGCGAATTTCACCATCTATGGGAATACCTTCACCACCACCCCCTCTTTGCCGCCGGGATTATCCTGATTGCCGGGTACTATCTGGGGCGGCTGGCGGGCTTTGTTAAACTGCCTGAGATTACCGGATACATCATTGCCGGGCTCATCATCGGTAAATCCTTTTTAAATGTTGTGCCCCATGAGGCGGAAGAGTCGCTGGGTGTATTTACCCAAATCGCACTGGGGCTGATTGCTTTGACAATCGGAGGGGAGTTTTCCCTTTCCAAGTTAAAGCGTTTGGGGAAGGACGTGGCGGTTATTACGCTGGTGCAGCTTTTGGCCACCTTTGGAGCGGTCTCTTTGGGGCTTTTTCTCCTTAGGCTGCCCTTGCCGGTGGCTCTTCTTGCCGGGGCGATTGCTTCTGCTACGGCTCCGGCTGCCACGGTTCACATCGTTCAGACCCTTAAGGCTCACGGTACTTTTGTAGATATTCTTTACGGTGTGGTGGCCCTGGATGATGCGGGTTGTGTGATTCTTTTTAGCATAATCTTTTCCTTTGCCGGTTCTATGCTGGGTATTGCCGGAGAAGGGCATGGAGCCCTTGGGGCGATTTTTCACATCCTTTTGGAGATTGGCATTGGGGCTGTAGCGGGATACATGATTCACCGTGCCACCTGTCAGAGAAAAAGCAATAACGAGATCCTTATTATCACTCTGGGGTTCTTTTTTACCTATACGGTCTTTGTTATGGGTTTGGGGATGTCTCCTCTTTTAACGAATATGGCCGCAGGAACCGTATTGATTAATTTCTCTCCCCGTAACCATCGAATATTCAAGGCTCTTCAGCCGCTTACCCCGCCCCTGTATGCCCTTTTCTTTGTTCTGGCCGGGATGGAGCTGGAGCCGAGTCAGTTTTTGAATCCCACTATTCTTTTGCTAGGTACGGCCTATATTCTGTTTAGGGCCGCCGGAAAGTATGGCGGGGTATACGGGGGATGCGCCCTGGTTAAAACGGAAAAGAGGATAAAAACCTATCTGGGGTTTTGTATGCTTCCCCAGGCGGGAGTGGCTATTGGGCTCATGGACATTGTTTCCGGAATCCATCTGGGAGACGGAGCCGCCCCGGAAGTGTCCGCTGCTCTGGCTGCCTTGAACAGCGTTATTCTTATGTCCGTTTTCGTAAATGAAATCATGGGGCCGCCCCTGTCCAAATTCGCTCTTATCCGGGGCAATAACATGGAGGAATAGATGGAACTGGATAAAATGTTTCACCCCGATTGCTGTAAGGCAAATATCGAGACCTCAAATAAAACGGAAACCCTTGAGTTTCTGGCCGACCTGGCCCTTAAACACCCTGCCGCCGCCCATGTGGATAACTTTGAGCTTTTGAGAAAGCTTATGGAGCGGGAGGAGAAGGGCTCAACCGGAATAGGAAGCCAGCTGGCCATTCCCCACGGGGAAATCCCCGGATTGGAGAGTTTTGTCGTTGTTATGGCTACCCATGCCAAAGGGGTGGATTACGACTCCATTGACGGCAAGAAGGCACGGCTCTTTTTCATGATCCTTGCCCCTCCCGGGGAAGCTGCAGAACATCTGAAAATTTTGGCTACCATTAGCCGGACCCTCTCTCTGCCGGGGGTAAAACCGGAAATATTGGCTGCTCCCACAGAAACGGCTCTCTTTGAAGGTTTCATGGCCCATCTCCACCCCGATCAATCGGCAAAGCCAAAAGCCAAGGAGGAGATGCAGCTTCTGACTCTGGTGCTCTTTGATCTGGACTTGATTTACGATGTATTGGAGATGTTTCTCCAGGAGGGAATCGAGGGAGCCAATGTGACCGAATCCTACGGAATGGGGGAGTATATTTCCAATGTGCCTCTTTTTGCCGGGTTTCTGGGCTTCATGAATGACAGAACCAATAGGAGCAAGACCATTCAGGTTCTAATTCCCAAGTCCAAGGTCGACGCGGTTGTGGAAGGGATTGAATCTCTCACGGGGGATTTGGATAAGAAGCAGGGGGCCGCTCTCTTTGTCACACCTGTCCTACTATGGAAGGGCTCTATGAAGATGATGTGAAGATTCTTCACGTAAAACACGAAAACCTTGAATAATCTTCACAATGTGATATAATCCTGATAGCTGACTATTCAGTCTTTAAGGATTATTTACTAAATGTCAATGCGTAAATTACCGGCGGGAATCTTGTCCCTTGCCCTGTTTTTTTCTATTTCATCATGTGATATGGCCTCCGAATCGACTTCCGATAGTTCTGAATCGGGAACGGAATCTTCTCCCTATACTATTTCTTCTGCGGAAGAGCTGG
This sequence comes from Spirochaetales bacterium, assembly GCA_028533045.1. Classification (GTDB taxonomy): domain Bacteria; phylum Spirochaetota; class Spirochaetia; order DSM-2461; family DSM-2461; genus SZUA-368. The sequence continues at coordinate 139,241 of JAQQAP010000008.1, forward strand.
ATGCTGTTCGCGGCGGCGTGGAAGGTTATGAAGATTGGGGTTTGGATGATTATTACACTCTTACCAATGATATTGATTTAAGCTCTTACGATTGGGAGCCTATCGGCAGTGCCTCCTTTCCCTTCAGCGGCGGTTTTGACGGAGCCGGTTACTCCATTAGTAATTTGACCGTCGATATATCCACTAGTTCGGCAGGGCTTTTTGCGTCTATTTCAGGCACTGTGGAAGATTTATTTATTGAAGGGGCAAATGTATCGGGCCGGCAGAATGTTGGTATTTTATCGGGATGGTCCTATGGCGAAATAAGCGATTGTGCTGTTTCGGGAACGGTCATATCCACCTACGGGGGGAATGTGGGCGGTCTGGTCGGCTCCAACTATGGAACCCTTAGCGACTCCTATGCCGAGGCGGACATTACGTCACAGGCCGATTCCGGTGAAGGGTATGGCTCCGGCTCGGGAGAAAATGTCGGGGGGCTGGTCGGATATAATTCCGGAGCACTTAACGAGTGTTATGCCACGGGAAAAGTAACTGCCTATGATGATTATGCCGGAGGGTTTGTCGGTTACCATGATGAGGGTTCCCTTTTCGATAGCTATGCCACGGGGGAAGTGAGCAGCTCAGAAGACCACGTCGGTGGTTTTGCCGGATACAATGACGAGGGAAGTTTGAGCAGCTGCTACTCTTTGGGGGCAGTGGGTTCAACGAATAGCTCCGCTGTCTATGTCCATGGTTTTGCGGGCGACTCTGCCAGTTCCGATGGCTTTGAGAGCTGTTACTATAATGAAGCACTGGCAGGATTCGACGACGATTATGCAGAAGATGTGGACCTGGATGTGATGTCCAGCTTTGAAGGGTTCGACTTTGATTCCACCTGGTCCATTAGCAGTTCTGTAAATGGCGGTACCCCCTATCTTCTCAATTTGGTGCCCTGAGGCTGCCGGTTCTTTAATTATTGCGTTTTTAACAACTTTTCTAATTTACGAAAGTGGAGAAGTTACATAAATGTAAAATGCATAAATCTATATTATCTAATTAAATAATTAATATTATCAATTTTACATTATCTATTGCCGAAAAAAATAGTAAGACACATAAACTCAACAAAATGAAATGTTCTCGGGAAAAGAGAAAAGTCAGGAGAGTACATGAACGAAAACAGTGGCCTTACGTTCTTCGGTAAAATGAAAATTTCAACGAAAATCATATTGAGCAGTATTTTCTTTTTGGTTCCCATGGGAATCATGCTCATTATCAGCTTGAACAGCATTCAGTATGACATTCGCTTTTCCACCTTGGAAGTCCACGGAAATGAGTATCAGGCTCCCCTGGAATCGCTTCTTCAATATACCCAGGATTATTGGTATTACGACAGGGAGGAGGCTAACAACAAAGCTGTCCTCAGTTCCATCCATGATGTGGTTATGGAGTCCTTTGACAAGCTTCAAGGAGTGCAGGATTCCATAGGGGAAGATCTTCAGTTTACCGATGAAGGACTAAAGCTCAGGAGCCGGGAGCACCTGGTGCCCTCCTTGATGAAGAGCCGCTGGGAAGATATACGAAAGAATGACAGCGAGGAGGAGTACCTCGCTTTGGTCGCCGATATAAGGGAGATGATTACCCATTCCGGGGATACGTCCAATCTTATTCTCGATCCCGATTTGGATAGCTATTACCTCATGGACCTTTCTCTTCTTGTCCTTCCCCAGACTCAGGATAGGTTAGGGGAAATCCTTCTGTACGGGGCGCGAGTGCTGGACAATCGGGAAAAGGAGGATTCTCCCGGGGTACTTTCTCAGGAGGAGAAGCTTAACTTCTACGTTTACGCCAAGCTGTTGGAGGAATCCGATTATGAACGAATCAAGGGTTCCACAAAAACGGCGATTAATGAGGACCCCAACTTTTACGGGATTTACGAACCCTTGCAGAAGGATATTCCCTCTTCCTACAAGAGCTACGAAATCCCTACTCTCAAGCTTATCGATATGCTTTACGAGTTGGGTACGGAAGATTATGTGAGTATAAGCAGGCAGGAATTCATTTCCGCCGCTATGGAAGCGAGAAGCCAGAGTTTTTCCTATTGGTACGATGTGGTGGATACGATGGACGGGCTTTTGGAAATCAGAATCGGTTCCTATAGACAGCAGTTCATGAAGTATCTTGTTTCCGCCATAATTACCCTTGTTTGTGCCTGGGTGATCTTCATCGTCATCAGAAAGAACATACTTACATCCATATCTTCCTTGTTGGCCGCCTTTGACAAGGCTACGGGGAATGACCTGAGTACGAGAATCGACATTACCTCCTCCGATGAGATAGGCGAGTGTTCCAACGGTTTTAACGATCTTCTTAAAAAGTTTTCCGACCTGATGACTAAGCTTCAGAGTATGACCTCCGTACTTACCGAATCGGTACAGAATCTGAATGTTACCTCCCAGGAGGTCTTTGCCACGTCCAATGATCAGGCGGCTGCAGTTAAGGAAATCGTCACCACCATGGAAGATTCGGACAGTTTAAGTAAGAGCATTGCCACAAGTATTTCCGATATTTCCCAGCTTGCCACCGGTACGACCGAAGCGGTAAGAAACGGTTTTGAGATTATCAAAACGACCCTGGATAAGATGAATGAGATAAAGGAGTCCAACGGGGAGACCATTGCGGGAATCAAGTTCCTGTCGGAAAAGATCGAAAGCATCTGGGAGATTGTTAACCTGATTAACGGTATTGCGGACCAAACGAAAATCATCGCCTTTAATGCGGAGCTTGAAGCCTCCTCAGCCGGGGAAGCGGGCAAAAGCTTCCAGTTGGTAGCCACGGAGATCCGCCGTCTGGCAGACGGTACGGTTTCCTCCACTTCGGAAATCAAAAACCGGATCAACGAGATTCAGCACTCCTCGGACACTTTGATTGTTTCTTCTGAAGAGGGAACAAAGAAGATTTCCGAAGGTAACGAGCTGACTGGGCAGATGAACAGGGTTTTCGAAGGGATTCTCAGTTCCACCGAAAAGACAGCCCAGTCCACCGACCAGATTTCGGTCTCCATAAATCAGCAAGTTTCATCGTTTGAACAGATTCTTATTACTCTCAAACAGATTTCCGAAGGTATCGATAACTTCGTTGTGGCTACCAAGGCCAGTGCCACCAGTGCGGAGACCCTGAAGGATATGGCGGAAGATCTGGATAACAGGATTGAGATGTTCCATGTCCAGAAAGATGATGACGAGCCGATGCTTCTCGAGGATTAAGCGCTTAAAAGGGAGAGTAAACCAATGAGACAATTGCTATCGAGGCTTAAATGGATTATTCTCCTGGCCGGTTTGACCGTAAGTCTTTCCGCCCAGGATAACTATGTGACAAGCGGAGACTTTGCCGCGATGAGGAGCTCCATTGACTATCTTTGGATTGTTGTGGCCGCATCGCTGGTTTTTCTTATGCAGGCCGGATTCATGGCGGTGGAAGCGGGACTTTCCCGGGCGAAGAACTCCATAAATGTGGCTATTAAAAATGTGGCCGACTTTATTATTGCCGCCGCCGGTTTTTGGATTGTCGGCTTTGGCTTGATGTTCGGCGACAGTTTGGGGGGATTGTTCGGAACCACCGGCTTCTTTGTGGAAATGGACGATACCTGGACGGCGGTCTTTTTCCTGTTCCAAGTAGTCTTTGTGGGGACTTCTGCGACAATTGACTCCGGTTCCGTGGCGGAACGGACCAAGTTCGCCTCCTACCTGATTATGAGTTTGATTACATCCGTTCTCATATATCCCGTTTTCGGGCACTGGGCCTGGGGGAGCTTCTGGCAGGGGACCTCTTTCGGCTGGCTGGAAGGGAAGGGGTTCATCGATTTTGCCGGTTCCACCGTGGTTCACTCGGTGGGGGCCTGGGTCGGCCTTGCCGGAGCGATTATCATCGGTCCCCGAATCGGGAAGTTCGATAAGGACGGGAAGGCCAAAAAAATCCCCGGTCATAATCTTCCTTTGGCGTTTCTTGGGGTGTTCATTCTGTTTTTTGGCTGGTTCGGTTTTAACGGGGGAAGTACCCTGGCTGCCAACGATCAGGTCCCGGGTATTATTGTTAATACGGTTATGGCCGCCAGCTTCGGCGGGCTCTCTGCGGGTATCCTCAGTTGGGTTCTTTCTCCCAACCGCCTTCCCGAGCCGGAGATGATCGGAAACGGGATTTTAGGCGGCCTGGTCGCCATTACAGCGGGATGCGCCAGCTTTGGGATTCAGGCATCCGTCGTAGTCGGTATTGCCGCCGGTTTTCTGATTTACTTTGGCATCTGGTTCCTGGAGAATGTCCTTAAAATTGACGATGTGGTAAGCGCCATCCCGGTTCACGGGTTCTGCGGGGCCTGGGGTACTTTTGCGGTAGGGCTTTTTATCAAGCAGGAGTATCTTGATGCGGCCCATATGACCCGCCTGGATCAAATCGGCATTCAGAGCTTGGGAGTTATCTCCGCTTTTATCTGGTCCTTCGGCCTGGCTTTTCTCTGTTTGAAAATGATTAACGGCGTCCTGGGGCTCCGGGTGAGCCGGGAACACGAAGAGATGGGGCTGAATGTGGCCGAGCACGGTTCCAGTTCCTCCCTTCTTGAGCTGATTAAAACCACCCGAGAGGTAATAGAAAAAAAAGAGTACGGCAAGGAGATCTCGATTAGCAATATCGAACACGGGACCGAAGCGGGAGTCCTTGCCGAAAGCTTTAACGAAATGATGAAGGGGCTGCGGGATGACTTTAATGCTAAAGAGGAGCATCTGAACGCCCAGAAAGCCCATATTGAGAAGGCCCGGGCCCAGGAAACCATGCTCCGTTTGAATGTGGACGAGGGGATAAGGAATATCCTCCAGGTTATGGCCAAGGCCAACGAGCTTTCCCGCAGTGTGGAGAGCGAATCCATGTCGGTGGCCAAATTCGCCCATGAGACGAAGGATAATGTTGCCGTATCGGTCCAGAGTATCCAGGAAGTCCTGAACAACATGGAAGAGATTCGGACGACCAACACCCGTACCATAGACAGCATGAAGGAGTTGAATAATCAGATCGCCAACATCTGGGAAATAGTGAAAATCATCTCCAAAGTGGCCGATCAAACCAAGATTCTCGCGTTCAATGCAGAGTTGGAAGCGAATGCCGCCGGTGACGCGGGGAAGAACTTTACCATCGTGGCGAAGGAGATCCGGCGTCTGGCGGACAGCACCCTCGGTTCCTCCAAAGATATACGAATCAAGATTACCCAGATTCAGAAATCCTCCGAAGCGCTCATCGGCTCTGCCAACAATACCTTTGGGGTCATTGAGCAGGGAAATACCCTCTCTTCGGAGATGAATAACCGCATTCTAAAGATTGAGGGAACCTCTACTGCTTCGGCTTCTTCCGCCGATGTGATTGCCGATTTTATCAATCAGCAGGTGGAGAGCTACAATACGATCTACCGCACTCTTAAGGACATCAGTTCCCAGATTGATCAAAGTGAGATAGGGGATGTCGATTATGATGATCCCGCTCTTCTTGAAGTCTGATCTTACTTGAAATCCAGGGTGACAGCCCCGTCCCAGGAACCTTCCGGAGCTTTTTCCCGGAAGGTTTCGCAGCGCTCGATAAATTGTTTGGTGGGAAAGTCATCGGCAATGAGTTTCAGGGCATGGTTCAGATATTTCAGAGCAATTCTCCAGTTCCCGATGATATACATGCGAATCCCTTTCTCATAGGAATCCCGCCAGTCTTCGGAAAATCTTTCCCCCTCAATTTCCAGGGAGTAGATTCGGGTGGATTCGCTCTTTCCTTTTACCCTGGCAATGTCCACAAGCCGGGAATAGTGCTCCCGATCCAGCTGGTTTCTCACTTCCTCGGAGATGAGAATGGGAACCCGGTAATGCTTTGTTAAGCTTTCGAGGCGGGCGGCCAGGTTTACCGTATCTCCAATGGCGGTGTAGTCAAATTTCTCCGAACAGCCTATGTTCCCGATGATGGCTTTTCCCCTGTTTAATCCCACCCCAATGGAGAATCCTCCCTCGGGAAGTTTTAAATAGGAGGTATCCGTGTTGGGATATTCCTCTATCATCATTTTGGCTGCCCGGGCCGCTCGGGCCGCATTGTCCGGATAGCTGACTGGGGCCCCGAATATGGCATAGATCGCATCGCCGATAAATTTGTCGATGGCCCCTCCCTGCCACTGGATAATCTCTACCATATTGCTAAAGTGGGAATTGAGAAAATTGACCACGTTGTCCGGTGAGTTCTCTTTCATTATTTGTTCGAAATTTCGAATGTGGCAGAAGAGGACGACAATGGTTCTGTTCTCTCCTGTCATGAGATCCTCGTCGGAATCTTTTATAATCAGATCGTCTATAATCTCCGGAGGGAGGAATTTGGTGAAGGCGCTATAGATGGTTTCCGTTTCGCCTTTCTTTTTCTGAAAGCGGTTGTAGAGAGCTATCATCCTTACGATATGGGCGGTGAGTTTTAGTCGGCTTTGGGAGGTGATCTTGGCCCCTTTTCTTCCCTCTTTACCGGATATTACGACTCCCCTTTGGCGTACTTCGGGAATCTTCAGACCATCATAATAGGAGAGGGTTTTTTCAAAGTCCTTGTTTTCCTCTTTGTTTAGGGCCAGGTTACGGCATTGGGTAAAGAGTTTCTTCTCTTCGCCCTGATCCATTGGCTTGGCGTAAAAATGTTCTTCCGGTCCCAGGGGTGTTTCAAAGCGAATATAGGCGAAGTCCGAGTGAAGTACGGACATGGTTTGCTGTAAAAGTGTTTGGTAAAAATGTTTTTGGCTGCTAACGTCCACCGCTCCCAACTCACGGGCGCAGTAAGCTTCATGGATATTGATGAGCAGGGAGGCCTTGGAGCCCGCTTTCATCTGATTTTGCGAGGAGGGCCAATCGGGGTTTTCCGATGTCTTTAGAAAACGGTTAGTTTTATGTGTCCTGCTTTGGTGCAGGATTTTCGCCAGGGCGATTTTGGTCTCCTGCCGGGAGATATCTTCCCTCCCCAGACTCATTTTAACGGGGAACAGAGGGGCTTGTTCGTGGTCACCCATAAATACCAGGGGAACTTCTCTTAATTCGGGGAGGGAGCTAAGGAAGAAAATCAGAGAGGCGATGTCCGGGCAGAGGCTGTCTCCGAGCAAAATCAGGGAAGGGGATTTTTCATAGAGTTCCTTAAAGAAATCTTCCTGAGTGGAGGCCCACAGGGGATTGAACTGTTTAAGTTCATTAATTGTCAAAGCGGCCATTAATTGTGATGATTCCCCGTATAGTATGTCTCCCATTCAGCTTTCCTTTGGAGTATAGAGCCCTTCCGGCCACTCTTCGTCCTTTCCCTTTTCCAGTACGGTGATGAGGGGGACTCTCTTTGAGACAGCCCGGGCCACATCGGCGGTAAAGAGAATGTTTTTTTTATAATGCTTGGTGATTCCTTCCAGCTCTTCTGCAATCCCTATTACGTCGCCAATGGCGGTAAAGGCTCTTTTTGCGTTAGAGCCTATGTTCCCGATAATGGCATCCCCCCGGTGTACGCCGATTCCTATGCGGTAGTGCTCTTCCGAGAGAATCAGGTTGCTGCAATCCACGTCGGCTACACAGTCTATCATCTCCCTGGCGGCCTGTACGGCACAGAGAACCGGATCCTCCTCTCCTTCGGACAAGCCAAAGATGGCCACGATGGCGTCACCTATGAATTTATCTATGGTTCCCCCGTACTTTTTGATTTTGTCTACCATGGCCTCAAAGTGGCGGTTGAGGAACTCCACCACATCCTTGGGGCTGTTGTTCTCCGTTATGGTGGTGAATGAACGGATATCGGAAAAGAGCAGGGTTATCTCCTTCTTTTCTACCTTCCGGGCGCTTTGCTCCCGCTCCTGTTCTATGAGGTCGGGAATGATATGGGGCGGGACGAATTTGGAGAAGATATTGAAAATCTTCTCCTGCCTTATGGAGTTAAGCGTACTGTTGAGAGAGTAGTTAAGGGGATACTCCATTTGTCTGGCGTAGCTCCGAATTTCATCCAGGAGGGCTCCTTTGAAGTAGTTGTTATTCAAATGTCCCATATGGAGGCTTCCCACGGGACTGCCGTCGGAGTCGTTTAGGGGGAGGTAGTAGTAGGAGCTGATTTTTTGGCTTCTCCCGTTTATCCGATTAAAGGACTCTTCGTCGCCAAAAAGGGTTTCCCGGGGATTTTCCATATCCGCTCCCTGGAAGAGCCGGTAGAAATCGTTAAGGCAGAAGCCCAGAAAGTCCTCATAGTCTTCCCTGACTATCCCTTCGGAAGGATAGATATAGGAGTCTACACTGTGGTTGTGGTGGAGGAGAATCACGGCCAGGTGGGTTTGAGTGATTTCCTTTAGTTTTCCCAACAGGAGGCGGATTGTTTTGGAAAGGACCTCCGTTTCGTAGGGAATGGCCCCTATGTTGCTGCCCACTGTTAATTTCTCCAGAGCGATTAAGAGCCTGTGATTCGTTTCCTGTTCGGAAAGATCTATGGTCAGGGGGGTGATGATTTTCCGTTTTTCCTCTTTCTTTTCGGTCCCCCTTTCTCCGGCAGAGCGGAAAAAGAGCTCGCTTGCGGGGTAAACCTCGTCTCCTCCCAGGGCCATGAACAGGTTCTGGAGTTGGGGCGACTCTTTTTTAAGGAGTCCGTAGACCGGCAGTTGGCGGGAATTGAAGTACTCCCGGATTCCGCTTAGAACGGCGATCCAGTCGCTCTCTTCCAAATCGAGCAAAAAAGCCCGGGGGATTTGAGACTCCCTTTCAAAGCTGAGCCGTTCCCGGGAGGGGAGGGGGAGAATCTTATGCTTTTCCCTCCACTTCGTTTCCAGAGTAAGGGAGGGGGACACCATGACAAACATAACTTATCCTATGAGATCCCGGACCTTGTCCAGAAGATTTCCCCGGTCAAAGTCTTTCTTGGATACCAGATCATTCCCCCCGATAGAGCGAACTTTCTCCATCAGTTCATCCTTGTTCTCCGAACTGACCACGATAATGGGGGTGTTCCTGTACTTTGTCTGGCGCCGGACATTTTCTATGAGGGTCAGTCCGTCCATGCGGGGCATTCGCACATCGGTAAGAATGAGGTGGAAGTACTGCTCCTTAAGCTTTTCCAGGGCATCGATGCCGTCCACGGCTGTAGAAACGTTAAACTCTCCCATTTCCAGAATGGATTTTTCAATTTCCCGGGTGGAAAGGGAGTCGTCCACTACAAGGATCTGTTTGTAATGCTTATCTTCCGGAGTGAACCGTTCTTTGAATTCGATATTCCTGATTCCTTTGAAGCGGTTTATTAACTCCGGGATGAACAGGATGTTGATAATCTCGAAGTTTTCATCAAAGACGATTCCCTGGAGAACTTTGAGTTTGGAAAGTTTTCCCGGGAGGGGTTTGAAGATCATGGAGGAAAATTGAATTACCGTGTCCACCGATATGCCTATGATATCCCCCATGGATTCCACCACTACTATGGAGAGTTTATCCGACTGGGGCGCCGCTTCCTCATCGAGTAAGGCGGAAAGAGGGTAGACCGGAATAATCATATCTCGCAGGCGTATGACGTTCCGATTGTACATCATCATTACCTCATCCCTTTTGATGATGAGAATCTCCTTTACAAAGGCGGCGGGAATAAGGAATTTTTTCTCCTGAACCGATACGAAGAAGCCGTCCACCGTGGCCAGGGAGAGGGGGAGGGACAGTTCAAAATCGGTTCCCTTGCCCGGTTCGCTCTTAACGGTGATTTTTCCCTTGGTTTTTTCCACATTGGTGCGGACAATATCCAGGCCCACCCCTCGTCCGGAGAGGCTTGTCACCTTTTGCGTTGTGGTAAAGCCCGACTGGAAGAGATAGCTTGAGAGGGCTCCCCGGTCCATCTTTTGGATCTCCTCCTCCATCTCCGGGTAGAGGGAGATCGCTTTCTGGCGTATGGCGTCGTAATCCAGTCCCTTGCCGTCATCGGAAATCTGTATGTTCACTCTCCCGCTCTCGGCGATACATCTTACGGTGAGGTTGCCCCGGGGGGGCTTGCCGGCGCTTTTTCTTACTTCCGGCGTTTCGAGTCCGTGGTCTATGGCGTTTCTGATCAGGTGGATGACCGGGTCGTTTATATGTTCCAGAATGGCCTTATCCAGCAGAATGTTGGAGCCGATTATCTTGAATTCCACTTCCTTTCCTATGAGCAGGGAGATCTCTTCCACCATTTTCTTTAAGGGATCCATGACAATGTTAAGGGGAAGCATTTGGAGACTGAGGATATCTTCCTGAAGCTCAAAGCTCATATGTTCCAGCTGGACCATCTCGTCTATGTAGGTCTTCCGTATGTCCTGAGTCAGCTTGAGATCTTTGCTCAGGTTTTTAATTACCCCTTCCGTTTCGGCCTTTCCCGGGAGATTTCTCAGCCTTCTTAAACTGTCGCGCAGGCCCTCTTCAAGAAGGGCGAGATTTTCGTTTTCCCGTTTAAACTGGAACTGCTGGATAATGACCCCATTCAGCTTTTTGACTATATCATCGATTTTGCTGACTTTGATTCGGATGGTCTCATAATCTCCCAAGCCTCCCGTATCATCGCTCTCCTCCTCGGAAAAAGAGCCCGATGTCCGGTCCGCTGGGGATTTGAAGTCATCCTCCAGGTCTTCAATAGAGTAATTCTGCCCCGATTCGGCCTTGCGGAAGAGTTCCCTGAGCTTTTTGATCTGAATGTCGTCCGTCCCGGAGACTTTTACTTTCTTGAGTCCTTCCTCCATATATCCCACGGCGGAAAGAACAAGTTGAAAAAGGCTGTTGCCCAAGGGAACCTTCTTTTCCCGGACGCCCTTAAAGAGGTTTTCCAATTCATGGCTGATGGATTCGATCTTTTTGTAATCCATCATTCGGGCGGCTCCCTTAAGGGTGTGGAGAAGCCGTAATAACTCGGCCAGGTTTTCCCTATCCTCCGGGGTTTTTCTCAGGGCAATGATGATGTCGCTCAGGGCGGTGAGGTTCTCTCTGGATTCGCTGACGTAATTGTCAATAAAAGACTTTTTATCGATGGCCATTGATCGTTCCTTTTTCTAATTTTGCTAGTCCGTTTTTACAGATTTCCAGAAAATAGCGGGCATTGAAGCCTTCCAACAGGAATTGATAATCAATCCTGTTCTGCTCTATATAGTCATTAATTTGATCTATGAGGATTTTAAGTTCCGATTCCTTCCGGGCCCTGCTGCTCTCCAGGGAGAAGAGGGAAAAGTATCGGGCGGGCCAAAAGCGGGGGTTCTCTTTGAGGCTGGAGGCAAGGTATTCCGAGGCCTTTTTCCCATCCCCCATTTGAAGGGCGATAAAACCACCCAAATAGTTGTACAGACTGGAAGGGAAAAGTTCTGCGGGGAGATCGTCAAAGGAGCTGTTTGCCCGGGAAAGCTCTCCCGATTCAATCAAATAAAGAAGGGCCACGAGTTTTTCCGCCAGTTGGTGTGTTTGGTTTTCCTTTTGGAGGGAACAGCTGTTGTTGAGAATGTCGGTAATGAGGAGGCAGAGTTCCTCTTCCTTGGGAGGAGTGAAAGGAGGTTCTTTCTTTTGGTCTGTGGTGACTTCCTGCCGGTGAGGCAATCGGTTGGGAGGCTGGGGGGCGTCCTGTGTTCTGAGGGTATTTTCTTCCAGGGTGCTCTGCAGTTTTTGGCGGCTTAGGGTCCTGGGGTCTCTTTTTCTCAAAAAGTAGTAGCCCTCCCTTTCTTCTACCTGAAGTTGGGGGTGGGAAATCAGGGCTACTTCCGGGGCGGCGGTAATGAGCAAGCCCCCCACCCGAAGATGTCTGGTGAATTTATCTATGATTTTGTGCTTGTTGCGGCTTTCCATGTAAATGAGGGTGTTCTTGAGAAAGATCAGATCCATGGGAGGCAGGAATTCAAAGCTGTCTTCAAAGAGATTGGTTCTATGTATATTAATTTTCTCTATGATTCTTTGATCTATGCACAGCCGACCTTCCCTGTCCTGTCCCTTTTTAATTCTGTCCAGTAAGTAGTGGTGCTCCTGACCGTCCTTGCGAAGGGCCTTGCCGGCGTAAACCCCTTTTTTGAAGTGGTCCAGAACCTGTTGGTTAATATCCAGAGCATGGACGGTAAAGAGTGCTTCCGGCAGGGAATTCATGAGGAGGGCGTAGAGGGAGAGGGCCTCTTCCCCGGTGGAGCATCCGGCGCTGAGCACATTGATGCTTTTTCCTTCCCTTATATAGGAGGGGATTATATGCTTTTCCAGGAAACGAAAAGATTTTTCCTCCCTAAAGAAGTAGGTTTCATTGATGGTGATAAAGTCGATGAGGGCCTGGAACTCTTCCTTGTCTTCTCCGAGGAAGGAGAGGTACTCCCCGGGCTTCCACTGTTTTTGAGTTATCCTGCGATTGATGAAGCTTTCCATATTCAGCTCGTTTATGGGGATTGTGCCAATACCCGTTTTCTCTTCAATCAGTGAGGTAATACTCTGTTCCAGGGGGTAGCTCATAGGCGGCAAAGTTCCTTGATGGTCGAGGCCATTTTGTCCAGGGGAAGAATGCGGGAGGCTCCGTTCCTCTCGGCCGCCGCTTTGGGCATTCCGTAGATGAGTGAACTTTCTTCATCCTGTACGAGTGTTGTTCCCCCGGCGGTGACAATTTCTACGCAGCCCTCGGCCCCGTCCTGTCCCATACCGGTAAGGAGGACGGCCAAACCCTCTTTGCCGTATTTTTTGGCCACGGAGGTAAACATTTTATCCACCGAGGGTTTCTGGTTGTTGTAGCGGGGGGAGTCGTCACAGTAGATTCGGGCTCCCTGGCAGAGGAGATGGCGGGTTGCCGGGGCGACCAGGGCTGTTCCCGCTTGAAGGGTATCCGTTTCTTTTGCCAGACGGACCGTAAGTTCCGTTCCCGAATTAAGCCAACTGGCATAACCGGCGTCAAAGCCTTCTTCTATATGCTGGGAAATGATGATGGGCAGGGGAAAGTCTCCCGGGAGGCCGGAGAGTAGGGTTCGGACGGCCGCTGGGCCTCCCGTTGAGGCACCTATGGCCAACACAGAGAAGGTACTGGTCCTCTTTTCTATTCTTTCCGGTTTGGTCTCTGCTGATTTTGCCATTTCGCCCCGGGGTTTTCGTCCTTTCTGAATCCGGAATTTTCCGTATTTAGATATATTCTCAAGAACGCTTTTAAAATTCTCTATAAAGCCGGGGGCATTCATTTTATCTACGCTGGGCTTGGGAATTAACTCCAGAGCCCCGTTGTTCAGAGCTTTATATCCCACTTCTGAGATGTCTTCGCTGGTGAGAATGACAATGGGAACCGGGGCGATTTCCATGATTCTGCCCGTGGCTTCTATCCCGTCCATGACGGGCATGTTCACATCCATGAGAATGAGGTCCGGTTCAAGCTCTTTTGCCATCTCTATGGCCTTCTGTCCGTTCCCCGCTTCACCGGCCACCTGGAACCCCTCAACGGAAGAGATGATTTCTTTTAAAATGGAACGAATCAGGTATGAATCGTCAACAAGTAGTATTTTCATAGGCTTTTTCCTCTAAGAATATTGATCAGGCATTTTTGGAGATGAATGAAAAACTGAATTTTCCCCTCCTCCACGAAGCGGGAACCAAGCAGGGCGTGGTCCTGAAGCAGGCTGTCCACCCCGGGGGGATTCAGATTCATCTCTTCCAGAGGAAGCTGTTGGATCTCCGCCTGACTGGATATGATGATGCCGATAACTTCCTGGCTGAATCGCTTGTTTTGTCCCAGGACTTTCCGGAGAATTTTTTCGTATGGGGGAAAGGTATCTTCCAGTCTGATTATAAGGCATACCTGGGATTCGCTGTCTTCCCGGGTTTCATACTTATCCATCAAGAAGCGGTTCAGGTCGCAAAGAAGCATCTTTTCCTCATTGTAGTCGGTATATTGACAGAAATAGGGGTTGCGTGATCTGAGGGAGGTGACTTCCTCGATAGATGCGCTGGCGGAGAATTGCTTTCGGCTAATAAGAAAATCCTTGTCCCGGTAATTCAGCACAAGGAAATCTCCCGCTTCTCCCTCAATAGGCATCGATATCCTCCTCCATCCGGGTAATGACCGAAGCCAGATTCAGTACGAATATCTCTTCGTCGTGGGGACTGATCGAACCAAGGAAGAAGTCGTCATCCTTTATGGTGGATGTTATTTTGTGTAGTTTGCTTTCTCCCAGGTTTACAATCTCCAACACGTCGGAGATGAGAAGAGCCAACTGGTCGTTTTCTTTTTTGAGAACGAGAAAAGTGGAGGATTCGAGCTTTTTGTTCTCCAGCATGGCCGTAATATCCAGGACCGTATAAGGTTCCCCGTGGCGATTGATAAAGCCCCTAAGGTAGGGCGGCGTAAAGGGGACGTAAAAGATGGGCGTGTTGCCGATTATCTCCTTAACCTCATCGGCGAAAAGGGCGTATTTTTTATCATCTATACTGATTATCATGTATTTGATGAATTTTTCGATTCGTACGCCCTCTCCCTGCTCCGGGTTTTTGCGTGACTCCTTGATCCGCTGGAGGAGGGGATCGTCATGGGTCTTTTTTAGGCTTTCAGGCATCTTTCTATCCTTTCAATTCAATTTCTTGGGGTTCTAATTCCAAAGGACTGAACTCGCTGGCGGAGTTCAGAGCCTCATAGGAAACTTTTACTTGGTCCGTAAGCCGGGAGAGTTCTTCCATATCCATTGTCGCTTGTCTGAGTTTTTCCAGAACTTCCCCGGAGGAGGTCACTTGCTCCTGAAAAATATGGCTTATCTCTTCGGTGGATGAGGCGGCTATCTCGGTGGAGTGCAATACTTCTTCAAATATCTTTTCCAGCTCTTTAGACAGTTTATTTCCTTCGCTTATGAGCTCCGTGCCGTTTTCCGAAGAGATGATCAGGTTATCCGACGAGTGCTGGATTTCCGTAATCTTCCCTCTTATTTCGTTGGTGGATGAGATGGTGCTGTCCGCCAGCCGTCTGATCTCGGCGGCTACTATCTGAAAGTTTTTTCCCGCGTCTCCTGCGGCTGCTGCTTCAAGTTCGGCATTAAAAGCGATGATCTTCGTTTGGTCCGTAATCTGATTGATCATCTTGATGATCTCCCAGATCTTCTCGATTCTTTCACTCAGAAAGAGGATCCCCTTGAGAGTATCCCTGTTAGAACTTTCTATTTCATCCATCTTTCTCAGGCTCTTTCCTACCAGTTCAAACCCACTCAGAAAAGCCTCTTTGAGAGAGAGGGTGATGCGGTAAATTTCTTCAAAATCGTGTGAAATATTTTGAAACAGTTCTCCCCTGTCTTCCATACCGGACAGCATATCCCGGAGTTGTTCCTTTTGGGTGCGGGCCATTTCGGGGAGCCGGTCGGTGGATACCCCGTAATTCACGCTGGACTCAATCAGCTCCTGGCAGTACTGATCCATTTTTTGGGTGGCCCCTTTCTCTTTTTGGTAGAGATTTATTACAATGGTGAAGAGCTTCTTTAGCTCTCCATAGGGTTCGAAAGAGGGCGATTCTTCTTTCCTGAGAGATTCCAGCATTTTCCCGAACTGTCGGAGTTTTCCCCTTGTTTGTAACAAAAGCAAGACAGATGTCATAAGGGAAATTCCCAAAAGGGTCAGGTAGGATGTACTGTGTTCTGTGAGCAGGCCCGGTTCGAGGAAGGGAAAAGCGATAAAAGGTAAGAGGACGAGAGAGCCCAGGAGGATCAGCCCCCTGGAAAGGCCGATTTTTTTTGTTTTCCCGTTTTTTGGTGCAGAGCTCATGGGGACCCCTTAGAAAAAATCGGGGAAAAAGAGCCCGTGGCGGACCTTCTTCATGCCGTCGCTAAAGCCAATGTTGTCTATCAAAAGGCTTATGTCTTTTTCCAGATCACGGTTGCTGTTAAGGATCTCCATCCCGTGATAGTAAAGGCCGGTGGATTTGTCCCTTTTGGACCAGCGATTTTCTACGGTAAGGATCAGGTTTTTCTCGAGACGGGGGAGCCGGGAAGACTGAATTCGTATTCTTCCCTTATACTCCCTGTTCAGTCTTTTCTCGGAAAGCATGAGGATACCGTTCAGGGAGATATCTGCCAATTTTCCGATTTCCTGTTTCCCATTGTCTATGCTAAGATAGTAGATTAAAGTTCTTCGTGACTTCTTCCGCACCGGGCACCTCGGTTTTGTCAATTTGATGTTCTTTAATTAATATCGGCATTTTTACAATGGGATTTATGGATTTACTAAAAAAACCTACCTACTCGTAGTAAAATGGCTATTTGCCAGGTTGTACCTGTCCTTCCGCCTCTCCAGGCGCAGAATACCCCTCAAGGGGTATCCATATCCCCCCTGTTGGGAATGGTGATACCCCCTTCCTTCTCACTATTCTATTTCTCAGAAAATGACCAAATCGGTTGGATTTGAAGGAGTGGATAATGGAAAGGGATAGCCAATTATTTTTTTGTGAAGGAGCAGCGGGAAAAGGGAACTTCGGAGGAGAAGAAACGGGAGCGCAGTCGACGGGGGATATGATACAGAAAAAGAAGAGATGCCCCCAGGCTGAAGTAGAAGCAATTCATCTAAGCTATTTTATGTATATGCTTAAATATGATTTCAAAGAGATTTAGGTATAGATCTCTCAAGTCTCTTGGTTTGAGAAATAACTTGATTAGAATCCTCTATAACCGTATTCTTTTCCAGGGTTACAAGGAGGCGATTATGAAGAAACGATTATATACTGTTCTAGCGCTTTTGATCTATTCAGCCTTGGCTTTTGCCGAGGATAGTGACGTTGTTTTAAGCATTGAAGGCGATTGGTGTTATCAGTTTGAGCAGGTTCAGGTTAATCTTGACCTTCCTGCGGTTTGGAGAAATTCTCTTGCGGCAGTTGAGCTTCACTCTGTGGCGGGGGATATTCTGATTGATGATGTGCGGGAAAAATTCGGTTCCCGTATCAATGATGAAACCGGTGAGCGCGAGTCTTTCTATAATAAGATTTTTCGGATCTTTCCCCGGGACGGAGTTCCTTTGAAACTGCGGGCAAAAGTTACATTAAATGACGGAAGGAGCTTTTTCAGCAATACCGTTGACCATGAGGTCTTGAGCCTTCCCGACGGGGAGACCTTTCCTTACATAAAGATTCATTCCCTTACGGAATCATGGATCGCCGGGCAGCCGGTTCATGTTCTTGTGGAAGTATTCAGTAAGGATCGGGTAAGTGAAGTGGCCCTGCCGTTTCCAGAACGGGAAAATGTAAGTTTTACTCCTGTGAAACCTCTAGAAGAAAAGTTGTTATTACTTAGCCCTGGGAATGAGATCTACATAAAGAGTTATCCTCTTCGCATTCTATTTGAGGAGCCCGGAGAGTACGGCGCACTGTTCAAAGACATGGAGCTTCTTTATTCCAATAGGGATGAACCTGTCCGTTATAACGAAGTCACTCCTGTCATTCAAGAACCTGTCCGGGTGTATTCTTCCGATTCGGTAGAAGGGGAGGCTTTTTGGTTGGATATTAGCTCCAGGGTGGAACCGGAAATCTGGGAGCAGGGAAAAGAGGTGCGATTGTTTGTCTCTCTCAGTACGAACGGCGCTATTACCGATTTGGACTCCCTTTTGCCTTATGCCGACTTGCCCTCTTTTCTTGAAGAGGAGAGCCATCCGTCCTGGTATAAGTGGGAAGGGGATGGAATAAGGGAAAATCGAGTCTATCACTATTCCGGGGTGGTTCCCCGAAAGACGGGTGTGAATTTAAGATCCCTGGAACTGCCCGGAGAAATTTATGGGGGAAAGGAGTCGGTTAACTTTGACTTCGGGTATCAAAAGGGTAATAAAAATCCCCTTGTTTTTGCTGCCATTCATATTCTTGTATTGGTGGGTGGAGTTTTATTGCTGGTATTCTTTTCTTTTTTTGTGAAGGGTAAAAAGAAAAGAAGAGACTATGGTGATGCGCCCCCGGAGCAGGAAATACATCATTTCTCCGATGAATTCGGACTCACCAACAGAGAGCGGGACGTTCTTAAGGTTTTGGTTGAGGGAAAATCGACGAAAGAGATTGCCGATGAACTTTTTATTTCACCGGAAACGGCTAAAAAGCATATTAAGAATATTATGAGTAAAACTGAGACTCACTCCCGATTGGAAATATTTGTTTTATTGGATGGATTCATCAAAAAAATATCCTTAAAAACTAAACAGTAGGTAAATTTTTAGTTAGATGGCTTTTTTAAAAGCTAGTTTTGGTTGACTTTTATAGTTAGAACTCATTAACATGTTGCAAGTTTAATATTCATTAAAAAATAAGGAGCATGTATGGGTTTGTCGCCGGTTATAAAAGTTGATAATGAAAAATGTACCAACTGCCATCAATGTATTAGTGTTTGTCCCGTTAAGTTTTGTATGGATGGGAGTGGCGATGTTATTATTCTGAATCATGAGCTCTGTATTGCCTGCGGTAACTGTATTGATGCCTGCTCCCATGGGGCCCGTCTGAGAATGGATGATTTTGAATCTTTTCTGGAAGATTCCCGTCTAAAGCCTATGGTTGCCATTGTTGCACCTGCTGTTGTCGCTACATTTGGTGATGATATGTTAAGGGTAAACGGTTTGCTTCGCTCCCTGGGGGTGGAAGCCATGTTCGATGTAAGTTTTGGTGCGGAATTAACGATTCAAAGTTATCTTGAGCATATTAAGGAGAACCAACCGGAGTTGGTTATTTCTCAGCCCTGTCCGGCTATCGTTAATTATATTGAGTTATATAAACCTGAACTCCTTTCCTATTTGGCTCCTGCCGATAGCCCTATGTTGCATACGATGAAGATGATTAAGGAATTTTATCCCTCCTTTTCCAATCATAAGATAGTCGTTTTATCTCCCTGTTTGGCAAAAAAAAGAGAGTTGGAAGTGACTGGTTTGGGAGATTACAATATTACTCTGGAAGGAGTGGAGAGTTACCTGGAGAGAATCGGAAAGTCCATAAAAGACTATGATGAGGTAGCTTTTTTCAGCCCTGATCCAGAAAGGGCTGTTCTTTTTTCCTCCCCCGGAGGCTTGTTGGCGACATTGGAAAGAGAAAACCCCATAGCTGCTCAAAAAACAAGAAAAATCGAAGGGCCCGATCTGGTCTACCCCTATTTGGAAAGTCTACCTCAGTCTTTGAAAGATGGAGTGAATCCGCTTATTGTGGATTGTTTAAACTGCGAGAAAGGTTGCAACGGCGGAACGGGTACCAGAAATCGTAATCTCTCTATGGATCATTTGGAGCATGCGATTGAGCAGCGAGCGGTAACCCAAATAAAGAGGAATAAGAGAAAGATCAATAAGGCTATAAAAAAATACTGGGATAAAGATTTATACTCTCGGCACTATATTGATCGATCGGCGTCTGTGAAAATACTTACACCCAATGAAGAAGAGATTAAACAAATTTACCGTGATATGCATAAGTATAGCGACAATGATATTAAAAATTGTGCTTCCTGTGGCTACAATAAATGCGAGGATATGGCAAAGGCCATATACAACGGACTGAACCGTGTTGAGAACTGTCACTATTATCAGTCCGATATAGTCGCGATTGCTCGGGACAAATCAATTAGTCTGAGTAATCGTATTAATGATAAGATTAATGAATCTTCTTCCGAAATGCTCAAAATAAGCGAGATGGTAGAGACCCTTATGGCCAGGACGCAGAATCAAAGTGCGAATATAGAGGAGAGTTCCGCTGCTGTTAAGCAGATGATGAGTTCCATTTCCGCCGTTCACGATAATTTACTTGAACGAAAAGGTGTTGTCTCTGATTTGAAGGAAACCGCAGAGAGTAAAATATCCGGCTTAAGAGATATGGTAAACTCCATAAGGGAAGTCGTTAATGGGGTAGATAAAGTTCAGGAATTTAACAATACCGTTGATAATATTGCTCAAAACACAAACCTGCTTGCCATGAATGCCTCTATTGAGGCAGCCCATGCAGGAGAACATGGCAGAGGTTTTTCTGTCGTAGCGGGAGAAATCCGAAAGTTGGCTGAAGAAACCGGTGAAAATGCTCATAATATTGCCGACGACCTTAAAAAAATAACGACAGATATTAAAAATTCTATGAGAGTTTCCGAAGAAAGCAGTTCGGATATGGAGAAGATAATAGGCGACTTCTTTCGAATTAGTGACAGTCTTGCTCATATTTCCGCCAGTATGTCGGAGATGAGTGCCGGGACAGAGCAAATTCAGACCTCTATGACAAGCATGGTGGAAGGGAGCCACGGGGTTGCCGAATTTTGTGAAGTTATGGGCGAGATGGTGAGGAATTTAGAGCGTATTTTTAATGAGCTAACCGAGATGAGTCAACATCGGGAGATTGTTTGATAAGGCTTTTTTTGTGAATGTGCCGCTTTCGGACAAATTGATTATTCTTGACTGATTCGTTATTCTGGATACTATGACCGAATACAGAGAAATCAAAACTACCGCCGAGCTGGCGGCCTACCGAAAGTCCCTTACAGAAAAGGGTGTTAAGAAAATCGCCATGGACTTTGAGGCTGAATTCAACCTCCATGTTTACGGGGAACATCTCTGTCTGATTCAGGTCTATGACGGTGCCGATTTTCTCCTGATTGATCCTTTGAAGATTGATCGCAATGAGCTTAAAGCCTTTTTGGAGATGAAGTCTCCGGTAAAGCTCTTCTTTGGGGCTGATTCGGACCGAATGCTAGTCTATAAGCAGTTTGGAATTAAGATTGCCTCCCTCTTTGACATTCAACATCTGGTGGAAGTTCTTGAATTGGAGAAAAAAGGGCTCGATTCCGTCCTGGCTTCCCAGCTGAATGTGGAAGTGGTCAAAAAAAAGAAGTTCCAGCGATATAACTGGCTCCGCCGCCCCCTCGATGAGGAGGCCAAGGAGTATGCTCTGGGTGATGTGGAACACCTCTTCCGTCTGAGCGAAGTGCTTATGGAGCAGATTGTTTCCCGGGGACTTGTGGAGGATATGGGCTTTCGCATTGCCGCCGGTCACCTGGATTTGGACCGAAAAACCGTACCCGGGATTTTTAAAACCCCGGCTTATAAGAAAATGTCCGGAGCCCAGAAGGAAAAATACCGCCGACTAGTGGAAATCCGGGAGGAATTTGCTAAAAAGCTGAATGTCCCTCCCAATACGATACTTACCAAACAGGACCTGGCCGATATCACCTACGACACGGCGGCTGTTAAACGGGTGCAGTTTAACCGCAAAGTCCGGGACGGAGAGAAGCGCCGGATTATTGAGGCCGTTATAAAGTCATAACATAGCGTCCGGTCCCGGTGCCGGCAAAGCCCAATCTTAACAGGTATTTCTGATGGGCCCTGTTGTCCGACTCGGTACTGATCGATTCGATATTTTCCAGGCCCGCCCTCTTAAGAGTCTCACGAATGGTGGAATAGAAATAGTGGCCGCACTTTAGGTCCCGGAAGTCGGGAGTAGCGTAGTCCAGGACAATGTGCCAATTAGTTTTAGTCGATTGGCGGCAGACGACCAGGGATACGGTATGGCCGTTGCGAAGGATGGGGAAAAACCGGCAGCTCTCGTCTTCAAGGAGGGCTTCCGGGTCCAGCTGGGGATAAAAGCTAAGGATATCGTCCCGGTTGCTGTTGAGAAAGTGGGATATAAAGGTTTTCTCCTCCGGTCCGGGAGTAAGGATTTCCAGCCGCTCTATAACTTTTCTCATTCTGTTTAAATAGTAGAGATTGGTAAGTGTGGTAAAGGTATTAAGGGCCATAACCGGTAGGGACCAGATGTAATAGCCGTAGATGATAAAGCATACCGAGCCTATCAGATTAATTACCCTCAAGCGCAAAACGCTTTTTTGAGTCAGGGCCAGGGCGACTATAACCGATGCAACTAAACCGAAAATCTCTATTCTATCCATTGAATCCTCCTAAAGGTTTTTAAGAAAGGCCTCAAGCCTGTCACATCCTTCTATTAGACTGGGAAAAAGCTTTTTCTCCCATTCTTCGTTCATCCCGTCCCGTCCGGGCCAGTTTTCTCTGACAAATTTACCGTCAAAATCCACGCTGGCCGTACGAACTCCCAAATTGGTGGCGGGGAAGTAGAAGTCCGAACCGGGAAGCAGGGCAACTCCCACATCGAGGAGGAGTTTTTCCACTAAAGCCTTTCCGGTTAAAATCCCGTGGGCCTTAAGCTTTTCCCGGTAGTTGTCAAAGTCGGGGAAGAGATAGAAGGCTCCCTCCGGTTTGGGACAGTTCAGGCCCATGGCGGTAAAGCGGTCCCAAAGATACTCCGAGGCATAACGGTAGATGTCTCTGTTGGTGTTGAGCTCTTCCCGGAGTTCGTCAAAGCGGGAATAGCCGTTGAGAGCGGCGTACTGTACGGGGCAGGACACACAGCTGAAGGTTTCGGATATGATGGCGCTAAGGGAGTCCTTGATGATCTGGAGGGTAGGGGGGATAATCATGGCGCCCAGTCGGTAGCCTCCTCCGGCAAAAAGTTTGGAAAGGCCGGTGGAAACGATGGTCCCCTCAGGGTAGAAGCGGGCGATGCTGACGTGGGGGCGGCCTGTGAAGTCTATACCCGCATAGATTTCATCGGAAATAACTATCACATTGTAGGCCCGGCATATTTCGGCTATCTCTTTGAGTTCTTCTTCTGTATAAACGCTTCCCGTGGGGTTATTCGGATTATTGAGAATCAGAAGCTTCTGTTCCTGGCCCATCTCAAAGCAGGCTCGGTCCAGTTCGTCCGCCTGGAGACGGTAGGAGTTTTCCCGTTTTGTTTGGATGGGGATGAGTGTCTTGCCGCGCATAGCCGCTTGGGGGCCGTAGCTCACCCAGCTGGGGGCAGGGACAAGGAGAATGCCTTCCACCAGGTAGCTTAGTTGAAAAATCAGCTCTTTACTTCCCGGTCCAATGAAGACATCTTCCGCTGTGTATTCCAGTTGGTGTTCCTTTTTAAGGTAGGCACAAAGAGCTTCCCTCAGTTCCAGAAGGCCCTGTGTGGGGAGATATTCGTTATGTGAGGCGTGGTCAATCAGTCCCTCTTGAAGCAGCTTGGGTACGGGAAACGCCGCTTCTCCAAAGCCAAAATGATTGACCTTGCGTCCTTCGCTCCGAAGTTTCTTGACGGTGGTGTTGATATGCAGTGTGGCCGACTCTTTGAGGTTGAGGACCAGGGGGTTAATGGATGGAATCATGACTATCTCCTTAGGCTGATTATAGGCCCGGGAAGGGGCTTTTACAAGGAGGGCCTCTTCACAAATCGGTCTCATTCTTGACCGAATCCGCTTTGTCGGTCTAATATGTAAAAACCAATATAGAATACGGAGATAATTATGATTAAAAGAATATTATTGATTCTTCCTTTGACTTTGTTTTTCTTTTCCTGTGTGACCACATCCATGCCTTTTGAATATACCGTGGAGGGATATTCTCTTGGGACTGATATAGATAAGGATATACTGGAGAAAAGCATTAAGATTGCCTTGATGAAGTATAACTGGATCCCCTATGAAGAGGTTCCCGGAAGCATTAAGTCCCAGTTTTCCAAGTCGGAGGGACTGATTACTTGTGATATTCAGGTCCTTTATAATGACGGTGGGTATTCCATAAACTATCTGGGAAGTAAAAATCTTGATGAGAACCTCAAACGCATGACTATTCACAAGAATTATAATCGCTGGATTGCCAATCTGAATAAAGTTATTTACGAGAATTACTTGCTGGCCGAGTAAGCGATTTGTGTCTTTTTATGGGACTCGCAGGCGGGTCCCTGTACACATTTTCTTCACTTTGTGTATAATGGGGTATTCTCAAAATAACAGGGAGATCCCATGAACCATAAAAATCCCGATTGGCAGGAAGAACAGTACAGCAAAGATAAAATCCGTGCTGTTGATGCCAAATATGAAGCCCAAAAAATCGCCTTTGCCCCTCTTGTCTTTCAAGCCGCCCTTTCTCTTAGGGAATTCGGCATATTAACGTCCCTTCTGGAAGCGGGAGATACCGGTTTAACCGCCGCTGCCCTCCTGGAAAAGCATGATGTTTCTGAATACGCTCTTAATGTCCTGTTGGAAATGGGACTTAGCATGGATATTGTTAAGTGGGAAAGGGACAGCTCCCCCCGGGTATATTCTCTGGGGAAGGTGGGATTTTTCCTTGAAACAGACGGTATGACCCGGGCCAATATGGATTTCTCCCAGGATGTCTGTTACAACGGGGCTTTTCATATGCACGAGGCCTTGGTAAAAGGAAAACCGGAAGGACTTAAGGTCTTTGGCGGATGGGATACCATTTATGAAGGTCTCTCTTCCCTGCCGGCGGACGTTCAGAAGAGCTGGTTTGCCTTTGACCACTACTACTCGGACGGGGCCTTTCCCAAGGCCTTGGAATTCGTTTTTAAAGAAGAACCTAAAAACCTTATGGATATTGGGGGGAATACGGCTAAATGGGCCTTTGCCTGCGCCGGATTTAACCCTCGGGTAAATGTTACCATTGTGGACTTGCCCGGACAGGCCGATATGGCCCGGAAGAGAATCGAAAAAGCCGGTCTTTCCGAACGAATCTCTCTTTTCGAAGGAAATGTCTTAAAGGAAGAAACAACCCTTCCCACCCATTGCGATGCGGTCTGGATGAGTCAGTTCCTCGACTGTTTCTCTTTGGAGGAAATCACCTCTATTCTTACAAAAGTCCATGCCGCCGTGGATGAAGAGGCCCAAATCTTTGTTATGGAACCCCTCTGGGATCGTCAGAAATATCCCGCCGCCTCCTACTCCCTTCACGCCACATCTCTCTATTTTACCGCCATGGCCAATGGTAATAGTAAAATGTACGGCTACGACGAGTTGGTTCGGGCTGTGGAAGCGGGAGGATTTATCCTCTCCGATGAAATCCATGAGCTGGGGCCGAACGACTACTCCATTCTTAAATTCAAGAAGAAGGCTTAATCTGTGAAGTTGCATTTAGAGGATCATTGCGCCTGGGCTCCTTCTTTGGAGACAGAGGAACAGTGGGAGCAGTGGGCCTCCGGTTCTTGTGAGATCGAATGCTCTACTGTGGTTCCCCCGTTGGAGCACATGTCAAAAATAAGCAAGCGCCGTTTGAGTCAATTGACCAAGATGGTTTTGCAGACCGGTCATGACCTCATTGTGAAAAATCGTCCCGACCACGTAATCTTTTGCAGTAATTATGGAGAGATCCGCCAGCAGTACAAGATTACCCGGGGGCTTCTTGATAGCGGCGAGATCCGGCCGGCCAATTTTAGCCACTCCGTTTTCAATACGCCTTTGAGTCTTTTAACCATTGAGGAGAAGGTAAGGGAGTCGGTAAATGTTCTTCTGGCCGGGGATCGGTGTCTTTCCATGGGGCTTCAGGCCGCTCTGGCCCATGGAGCTTGCCACCCCAAGGACAGGCAACTTCTGATTTTTGCCGATGAACTTCTGCCCGAAGACTACAGCGGCCTTCTGGGGAAAACGCCCCCGCCTTACGCTTTTGCTCTGATGTTGGGGCCGGAGGGAACCGGTAAGGCCGTCCTGGATATGAAGGAAGGAGCGCTTGAAAGAGGAGATCGCTCTACCCATCCCCTGGATTTTTACAGTTGGTTGATCAAGAATGAAGAGGAGCGATTCACCGTTGAAGCAAAAGGGTCTATCCCTTACGTTCTTAATCGGAGCTCTCTGTGATGAAAAGGGGCTACCACGTCATATTCAAGCTTGTGAGTTTCTTCTTTTTTGGGCTGGGGGGCGCCGTTTTTTCTCTTGTTTTTTTGCCCCTTTTCCTGCTTTTTGTGCATCCCGCAGCGGCCAGAAAAAGAGCGCTCAGGAGATGGGCTAGCAAATCGTTTCATCTTTTTACCGGTTTTATGTCCCTTGTGGGAGTTGTTAAGCTGGATGATTCGGAGACGGAGGACCTGCACAGGGATGTACCTTCTCTTATCTGTGCCAATCACCCCTCTTTGTTGGATGTGGTTTTTCTTATCAGCCTGATTCCCAACGCCGATTGCATCGTCAAAGCGGGACACTGGAAAAATCCTTTTTTGCGAATTATTCTTTCGTCCATGTATATTCCCAATTCCCTTAATGTGGAGGATACGGTGGAGGCCTGCCGAAAGTCTCTGGATGAGGGAAACCATATCATTCTTTTTCCCGAGGGAACCCGAACGCCTCCCGGAGAAGAGTTGCCCCGCTTTCACCGCAGCGCAGCCCAAATCGCCCTCCGAACCGGCCATGACATTGTGGCGGTGAAGATTGGATGCAGCGAACATTCCGGCTTGGGTAAGGGGGATAAGATCTGGGACTCCCCGCCGGGAGGAGTTATTCGTTATTCCCTGCATGGGCAAGGAATACTGCCTTTTGAAAGCTATAAAGATATGTCCGTTCCTGTGGGGGCTCGTCAATTGACCAAAGACCTCAAATCGGCTATCTTTCATAACCATAATAAAACCGAGGACTGTTTATGAAAAGTTTAGAATTGCAGCTCAAAGAGCTGGTTATCGAATCTCTTGATTTGGAAGATATGACCGTTGACGATATTCCCGCAGACGCCGCCCTTTTTGGAGATGATCTGGGGCTCGATTCCATAGATGCTCTGGAGCTGGGAATTGCGATTAAGAAGAAGTTCAATATTACCCTTTCCGCCGAAGATGAGGAGAACAGGAAGCATTTCTACTCCATCAATACGCTAAAAGATTTTGTTACAGCGAATAGGGCTTAAGGAAGGGCAGGAAAATGAAAAGAGAAGAAATATTTAACAAGGTCGCGGAGATCTTGAATGAAACCTTTGAAATCCCCCTTGAAGAAATTAAGGGCGATTCCCTGATTCAGGATGATTTGGATCTGGACAGCATTGATGCGGTAGACCTGATTGTTAAACTTCAGAAGTACACCAGCAAAAACATCGATCCCGCCGAATTCAAGCTGGTTAAGACCGTTGACGATGTGGTCACAGCCATTGAAAAGCTTTTTGTAGAGGAAAAGCTGTAAAAATAATGAAGAAGCTGCTCTGGCTGCTTTCTCTGATCATCGGGCTGGCCTATCCCTTTCTGGTGTTTTTTATCATGAGGAAGTATGGCGCCGATGCCCGTATGCTTGTCCTGTTCCTTCTCCTTGTGGGAGCGGTCTACTTTCTCTCTCATAGTGGAGACAGGAAATCGGGAGGCATGAAGGCGGTACAGTTTTGGGGTACCCTTCTTGTTTTGAGCAGTCTGGCCCTTCTTACCTTTCTTACAAAGAACGCCGGTTTTGTAAAAATCTATCCGATTTCCATTAACCTCATGTTTCTTGTAAGTTTTGGCTCCACCCTGTTTTTTGGGCCAAACATGATTTTCCGATTTGCCCGTCTACAGGATAGGGCGATCGACAAGAACCCCCATTTAGAGAAGATCATAAGCTATTGCAGGCGGGTTACCCAGGTATGGTGCCTCTTCTTTATTGTGAACGGCTTGATATCCGGCGCGACCGCTCTATGGGGAAGTGATATGCAGTGGACCCTGTACAATGGGTTTATCTCTTACGTTCTCATGGGACTGCTTTTTGCGGTGGAATTTATTATAAGAAAACTACAGGAAAGAAAATGGGAACGATCCTAGACTTTGACAAGCTTGAAACTCTTTGGCATGAAGCCTCCCATCCTGTTGTGTCCGGAGAAAACCCTCTTTTTTGGGCTGACTTTAGCCTGAAGGTCCGGAAAATCTCCGGGGCTCTTAAAAAGCGGGAAGAGAAGGAGTGGCTCCTCTTTACGGAGAACTCCGAAGGATTTCTCATTGGTCTTTATGCTCTTTTGGCCGCCTCTAAAGAGGTTCATATCCCCGGTATTATACCGGAGAATTCCCCTCTCCCCCTTCTTACTGACTTAAGTGATCGAGGCCTTTCCCTCTCCGATTTGGAGCGTGAAGGTTCGGAGGATGAAGTCAGTCTTGACCATTCAGCTTCCAAGATTGTTTTTTATACATCCGGTTCTACGGGAACTCCCAAAAGAGTCTACAAAAGCCTAAGGCAGATTGTTAACGAACTCATTGTCCTTAAGGGAAACTGGGGCGAGGAGATGGCCCGTTCTACCGTTTATGCCACGGTGAGTCATCAGCATTTCTACGGCATGCTTTTTGCCGTTTCCCTGCCCCTTGTGTCCGGAGCCACCCAGGCGGGAGTTAAAGTACAGTATCCCGAGAGTCTGGCCGCGTTGCCTGCGGGGAAGAAGACACTCATTAGCAGTCCCGCCTTTTTGAAGCGCCTCGACGACCTGACCAATGCCGATTTTGACGACTCCTTTAATTTTTTCTCCTCCGGCGGCTTTCTTCCTCCTTCGGCGGCGGAAAAAGCCCGGGCCCTTTTTGGCCGTGATGTAACGGAAATTTACGGCAGTACCGAAACCGGGGGAATTGCCTCTCGCCTCTCGCCTGGTGAGAAAGAGTGGGCGCCCCTGGATACGGTCAGCCTTGATCTTACCGAGACCCTCTGCCGCATTCGTTCTTCCTATCTGGAAAGTGAAGATTGGGAAAACTTGGGGGATTTGCTTGAATGGGGTGAGGAGGGGCGTTTTGTCCTTAAAGGTCGTGCCGACTCCATTGTGAAGGTGGAGGAGAAGCGGATTTCCCTTCATGAGATGGAGAAAGCCCTGTTGGAGCATCCCTGGGTGGATGACTGTTCGGTCCTGTATTTTCAGGGAAAACGGCAGTTCCTTGGGGCGGCTGTGGCTCTAAGTGATAAGTCCCGGGGTGAATGGGAGGGCTTGAAAAAGCTGGAGATTAACCGGGAGTTACGCCGCTTTCTTTCTCCCCGATTTCATTCGACCCTGCTTCCTAAAAAATGGCGTTACCCGGAGAAACTACCCCGTAACTCCATGGCAAAGCTTCAGAAGGAGAAGGTTTTGGCCCTATTTGATGATAAGAACGATTTTTGTGATGAGCCGGAAGTCCTTTCCCGTGAGCGGGAGGGAAACTCTTGGACCTACCGGCTGTGCTTTCCCCAAAATTACCGCTACTTTGAAGGGCACTTCCCGGAGCTCAAAATTCTTCCCGCCCTGGCCCAGATTAACTGGATTCTCCTTGAGCTGGAGAGGGAAATCGGGAAGGAGGCTGTTATGGTATCCATGCCTCGTATTAAATTTAAGAATCCCGTTTTTCCAGAGAGGGAGATGGTGGTTCAGTTTAGCTATAAGGAAGACAGGGGAACCCTCTCTTTCTCCTATACCGACGGAGAGAGTGGTATTGCCTGCTCCTCGGGAAAAATTAATTTGGGAGGGGAGTAGATGACCCCGAATAAGAATGAATTCAACCCCTGCGCCCTTGTTCCCGTGTATAATCACGGTTCTACTGTAAGGGATGTTGTTCTCTCTTTAGACAAGTACGATTTGCCCGTTATTCTTGTGGATGACGGCAGTGATGAAGACACGGCGCAGGCTCTTAGAGAGGTGGATGGGGAATTCTCTACCTGCCACCTTTTTACCCATGAGGTAAACCAGGGTAAGGGCGGGGCTGTCATAACCGGTCTGGTGGAAGCGGAAAAGTTGGGTTATACCCATGCCCTTCAGGTCGATGCGGACGGCCAGCACGATGTAAGTGCTGTGGAGATTTTTCTTAAAGAGTCCCAAGCCCATAGGGAAGCTCTTGTTGCGGGTTATCCCGTTTATGACGAATCGGTTCCTACCGCCCGGAAATTGGGGCGTAAACTCACCACGGGGATGGTCTATATAGAGACTCTTTCCCGGGATATTGTGGACGCCATGTGCGGCTTTCGTATGTATCCCGTTGAGAGCTGCTGCCGCCTGATTGAGGCGACTCGAGTGGGTAAACGGATGGACTTTGACACCCAGTTTCTTGTGAAGCTTCATTGGCGGGGGGTAAAAATGATCTTCCATCCCGTTAGAGTTATCTATCCGGAGGGGGGGATTTCCCACTTTCGCATGTTCCGCGACAATGTGATGATTAGCAAGATGCACACTTTTCTGGTTATCGGGATGATTTTTCGCTCTCCCCGGCTCATTGCCAGAAAGTTTAAGAGGTCCTAATGGCGCACTGGTCGGAAGAGAAAGAAAAGGCCCGCTCCCTGTGGCCTATGAAAATCCTGTTTTACTCCTACAAATACTTTGGAAAGGCCTTCTTTCGTCTTCTCCTTCATCCGGTGGTGCTCTTTTTCTTTATTTTTGCCCCTCCCACCCGGAAAATCAGCCGGGCCTATCTGGAGAGAGTTCACAAAAAAAACGGAGAAGAGGGCAAAGTCCGTCTTTCCGAGATTTACTGGCATATTTTTAGTTTTTCCTACGCCCTTTTGGAGAAACAGTCCGCCTGGGCCGGAGATATGAGCGCCCGGGAACTCCTTGAGGTCACTCCCGATATCGATGTACTGAAGGATCAGCTCCGAGAGAAGAAGGGGGCTGTTATCATCGGTTCGCACCTGGGGAATATCGAGATGCTTCGGGCTTTCGCCAGCCTGGAAGAGGGGAGTCACATTCCCGAATTCGGTATTCATTCTGTGGTGGATTTCGCAGGAACCGCCCAGTTTAACCGGCTTTTGAAAGAGATAAATCCCCAGTCCATGGTTCAGTTGGTAAATGCCAGCGATATAGGGGCCGATACGATCATTCGCCTCCAGGAAGGAATTGAACGGGGTGACCTGGTTATCATTGCCGGGGATAGAACGGCGAAAAATAACCGGGGAAAGAGTACCCGGGTGGATTTTCTGGGGGAGAAGGCCTCCTTTCCCACGGGGGCTTTTATTCTGGCCAGTCTGTTGGAAGGGCCGGTCTACTACATGTTCGCTCTGCGGACTAATGACAGGGATTTGAAAAGTCCCTATGAGTTTCACGTATACAAATCGGCTCACGAACTGGGGAAATCCCGTCGGGAGCGGAAACAAAATATAGAAAAGGTAACGAAAGAGTATGTTTCGCACCTGGAATCGCTCTGTTTAAAACATCCCTATCAGTGGTACAACTTTTTTAACTTTTGGGAAGCAGTCGATTCGGAGAAGGGAGAGGATAAGTAATGAAAGACATAGTATTTGACGGTAGCAGAAGAACCATAGAAGATATTTGCCATATTGCCGAAGGGCAGGCCCGGGTTTCTCTGGAGGGTGGAGACGCCTATAAGGAGAAGATCGAGAAGGGAGCCGAATTCCTGGATCACGTCCTGGAAGAGAAGGGCGAAGTTTACGGGGTAACCACCGGTTACGGCGACTCCTGTACCAAGAAGGTGCCCAAGGAGAACTACTATCTCCTGCCCCTCCATTTGACCCGCTTTCACGGCTGCGGTATGGGCGATCTCTTTGACGATCCTACCACCCGCGCCATTCTGGCCACCCGTCTCCAGTCCCTGAGTCTGGGTTTTTCCGGTGTCAGCTACAAGCTTCTCTCCGGTCTCACCGGTTTGATCCAGAATGATATCCTTCCCCGTATCCCCCAGGAGGGTTCGGTAGGAGCCAGCGGCGATTTAACCCCCCTCTCCTACGTGGGCGCCGCTCTTGTGGGCGAACGGGATGTTCTTTACAAGGGGGACGTACGACCGGCGGCGGAAGTTCTTGCCGAGTGCGGCATGGAGAAGCATCGCTTCCGCCCCAAGGAAGGCCTTGCCATCATGAACGGAACCGCCGCCATGACCGCCGTGGCCTGTCTGGCCTATAAACGGGCCGAATATCTGGCGGAGATGGCTACCAAGCTGACCTCTCTGGCCAGTTTGGCCCTGAAGGGGAACTCCTACCACTTTGACGACAAGCTTTTTGCGGTCAAACCCCATGAGGGACAGGCCATGACGGCCAAACGAATCTATACCGATTTAAGCGGCCACTCCGAAACGGACATCATGCCCGAGAAGCTTCAGGACCCCTACTCCATCCGCTGCGCTCCCCATGTAATCGGGGTGTTCTACGATGCGGCCCCCATGCTTCGTCAGCTTATCGAGAATGAACTGAACAGCGCCAACGACAATCCCATTATCGATCCGGACAGCCGCTCCATCCTCCACGGAGGCCACTTCTACGGCGGTCACATCGCCTTTGCCATGGACTCCCTCAAGAACATCATTGCCAACCTGGCGGACTTGATGGACAGGCAGCTCGCCGTATTGGTGGACGAGAAGTTCAACCGCGGCCTGGCTCCCAACCTTTCCGGCAGTACCGGGGACTACTCCTACAACCATGGCTTCAAGGCCGTTCAGATCGGGGCCAGCGCCTGGACCGCCGAGGCTCTCAAGCACACCATGCCGGCCAGCGTCTTTTCCCGCTCCACCGAGTGCCACAATCAGGACAAGGTAAGCATGGGAACCATCGCGGCTCGGGACTGTATTCGCGTGCTCGAACTGAGCGAGCAGGTGGCCAGCGCCTGTCTTCTAGCCTTCGTTCAGGCCATTGACCTGCGGGTTAAGTCAGGAGAAATCGAGGCTGATCGATTGAAGCCCCTGCAGAATCTTTTGGATCAGGTTCACGGGGATTTTGAATTCCTCGAAGAGGACAGACCCTTAGAGAAGGATCTGAGAGACACGATGGCCAAGATCCGCAGCCGTTACTGGAGACTGGACTACCATGGCTAAGAAAATCTCCGTAGAGATTCCCCTTAAAGCGGAATTTTACGATGTGGACTCCATGAACATCGTTTGGCACGGGAACTACATCAAATACTATGAGCAGGCCCGTTGCGCCCTCCTGGACAAAATCGGTTACAACTACATCGATATGAGAGAGAGCGGCTTCGCCTGGCCGGTGGTTACGGTAGATTCTAAGTATATCCGCCCCCTCATGTTCAATCAGACTTTCCGCATTAAAGCCACCCTGGAGGAGTACGAGAACCGCATCCGCATCTCCTATCTCATCCGCGACGAGGAGGGACGGAAGCTCAACAAGGGGAGCAGCACCCAAATGGCCGTGGATATGGCCACGGGAAACAGCCTTTTTGTGTCGCCCCCCGTCTTTTTGGAGAAGGTGGAAGCCTTGCTAAAGGAGGACTGATTTGTCCAGACTGATTTTCGCTTTGTTTATCCTGACTTTCGCCTCGCTTTTGGGGGCTCAGGATATCATGGAATCTCCCGTCACAGAGGAGACTCGCCCCCGGGTAAACGGCATTTTCTCCGAATTGGCCTCCCATGAACTCATGCGAGCCGACTATACCCAGGCCAAGTATATTGCCGCGCTGGACAGGGAACTGCCCGGTTCGGGGGTGTTTCTCTTCCACGGGGAGAGGGGAATGGCCTGGATGGTGGAAAAACCCTTTCCCATGGAGCTGGTTATTAACGACAGGGAGCTTATCCAGCGCTCCCGGAGCGGGCAGAGCCAGACTCTCTCCTTCGAGGAAAACCCCAGTTTTCACGGCTTCTCCCAAACGGTGCAGGCCATCTTTCGGGGAGATTACGACGAAGTAGACCGGCAGTATGAGATCTTCTTTGATTCCGAAGGGGAGGGCTGGGAAATGGCCCTTGTCCCCCGGGACAGCAGCGTAAAGGCCCTTATCGCTTCCTTTGTTCTGAAAGGAGAGACGGACCTGGAGGAGTTTGTTATTAACGAGTCCACCGGTGACCGCATCACCTATCAATTTTTTAATATTAGCTATCCGGAGCAGTTCTCCGACGGGGAGAACCGTGTTCTTCCCTAAAAAAGCCCGTACAAGCCTCCTTCTCTGGGGCCTTATTCATCTGATACCTCTTGTCCTGCTCCTCTCTTTGGGGGGGCTAAAGGTTTCCACCGATCTCTACCGTATTCTGCCCCAGACCAACAGCCGAAAAGAGCTGGGCCTGGTGGAAGAGCGACTAAGCCAGGGAATGAATCGTAATCTGACCGTTCTCATTGGGGCGGCCGACCTGGAGAGAGCCCAAGAGGAAGCTCTGGAACTGGAGGAGTACCTACAGGGGCTCGGCGGCATCGAAGAGGTTCGTCTACGCTACGACAGCAACAGCCTGGCCGCTTTTCAGGACTATCTTCACAAGGGGCGCTACCGTTTCCTTTCTCCCGAAGTAGAGGCTGAATTAAGCCGGGGTGAGGCGGATTTCGTGGCGGAAAGGGCCTTTTTTCATTTAAGCAGCCCCTTTTCCCTGGGAGCTTTGAACTATCTGGAAGAGGACCCCTTTCTTATGGGTTTCGATCATCTGCAAAGCATGGGGACCGGCTCTCTTTTTGCCTCCAGTGCCCTTGTGCTAAAGGATTCCTTTCTCTACCGGGAGTACGAAGGAAAGCATTGGATTCTTTTAAGCGCCAAAACGGCCGAAGCAGGATCGGCGGTGAATCTGGAAAATAATCCCGTGGCAGAGCTTCTGGCCTACGGGGCGGCCCATTCGGCTGAACCGGAGGAGTTGGAACTGGTCTTTTCCGGTGTTCCCTTTCACTCCTACCTCTCCGCCCGTCAGTCCAAGCGTGAGATATCCCTATTAAGCACCCTTTCCACCGTTTTTATCGTGCTTATGATTCTGCTGGTTTTTAGATCGGCCCAACCCCTGGGGGCTACGTTCTTCTCTATTGTATTGGGAATCGGAAGCGGTCTAACCGTGGTGGCCCTTGTTTTTCATGAGATTCATATCTTTACCATTGTCTTTGGAACCAGCCTTATTGGTATTACGGTGGATTATTCCTTTCATTACTTTACCCACTGGGCAAAGAGTTCCCTGGCCGGGCCGGATGTGCGGCGCCATGTGCTTCCGGGCATTGTGGTTGGCCTGATTACCACCATCATAAGCTACGGGGCCTTCTTTTTCTGCCCCTTCCCCCTGATGCGCCAAATGGCCCTCTTCTCCATGGCCGGACTGACCAGCTGTTTCCTCTCCGTTTCGCTGGTGTACCCCTTTTTGCCCGGAGCCGGGGAAAGAACGGGCCGCCACGCAGGCCGGGCGGCGGAAACGGTCCTGAACCTTTTCAAGAAATCCGCCACCCTTAAAAGGCCCGTCCGTCTCGCCGCCGCCCTCATCGTTCTTAGTTTCCTCGCCGCCGGATTGTCCCGCCTGGAAATCAACAACACCCTCGCCGATTACTACCAAATGGGCCCGCAAATGGCGCGTTGGGAAGGATTGAGCCGTTCCATTATGGACCACCGTTCTTCTGGCCTCTACCTAAGCCTCTCCGGGGAAGATTTGCAGGATTGTCTTGAAGCCGCCGAGGACCTTAGGTCAGCCTTGGATAACCTGGTGGAGCAGGACGAGCTTGGTTCCTACATGGGGCTGAATCAGCTTCTCCCTTCTTTGAAAACCCAGTCGGAGGCGCAAGAACTTGTCCGGCGTACATTGGCTCCCGTTGGGGCCGAACAGTTCGCCTTCCTGGGCTACGGGGAAGAAGAGTTCCGGTGGTGGCTTGAGGCCTTTGACAAGAGCGACCCGCTCTTCCCGGACGATTTGGACGCCCTTCCCGTCGATTCCCTGCTGGGAAGTCTTGATATGGGCGTGATTGAGGGGCGTTACTACCTGAATATCCTGCTCTTTGACGTGAAAAATCCCGGCGCTCTGAAGCAATTGGCCGACGGCCGGGAGAATTGCCACTTTATGGACAAGGTGGGCGATATAAACCGTACCCTCCAAAGTTTGAGCCGCCTCTCTCTTATGATAATCGGCCTCTCCTACGGGCTGATTTTCCTGCTCCTTCTTGTGCGATACCCTCTCAAACGGGTGCTGACCACGGTTCTTGTTCCCCTGGGAGCCAGCCTGATTGCTTTGAGCGCCATGGTTCTCTTGGGACGTTCTGTCAATCTTTTCGTCATAGTCGGCCTTATCCTGATTCCCGGAATGGGAAGCGATTATATTATTCTTCTTCATGAACGCAAATCGGAGGACCCCATGGTTTTCCTCTCCATACTCATGAGCATGCTAACCTCTCTCTTTGCCTTTGCCCTGCTGGGAATGACCAGTTTGGCCGGAGGGTTCGGGCTAACCGTGGCCATAGGACTTTTGAGCACTTTTCTGCTCACCCTCCTTTATGTTAAGCCCGATTCGTATTAAAATAGAGGGTCCATGAAACGATATATTGCTCTGTTTTTTGTCATTCTTCTCTCTTTTTCCTGTAAAACGAAGGAAACCCTCGACAGGGACCTCTCCTGGTTTATTACCGATGAGATTCAGATAGAACTCCTTCCTCCCGCCCTCTCCGGCGAAGTCCGGTCCATTCAGCAATATGTCCAGGGTCGATACGGGAAGGAAGAGTACTCCATGATGGCCGTAGTCATTCTGGAGGAGGAGTCGATATTCATACAGGGACTTACCCCCCTGGGCAGCTCACTATTTGAGATAAGCTACGGGGCGGATCGGGTCGATTTTAAGGGGAACAGCCTTTTCCCCAAGGATACGGCCCTCTACGTTTTGGCCGATTATCAGCTCTGCTACTATCCGGCGGAGGTTCTTGAGAAGCATTTGTCCCCTCATGACCTACACTTTGAAGAGACCTTTGACGGAGCCGATTGGAAAAGAACGATTTCCCTTGAGGGGGAGACTCTTATTACCATTGAGCGGAAGGGTTCACAAATAATCTTTCATAATTTACTGCGTGATTATAGTTATAACATTGAGGAGGCCGATTTTTCATGACCCCCGTATATATTGAAGATTTGGGAATCGTGATTCCCCAGGCTAAAGGGAAGGAGGCCTGTCTTGAGGCTTTTCTTTCCGGCGATGACAGCGCTTTCCGCCGTGACAATACGGGCGACATGGAATGTCCCACCTCCCGTTGTCCCGTAGAAATGAAAGAACAGGTAAAGACCTGCGGTTGGAATAATGAAGTGTTAAGCATCCTCAAGAGTTGCTGCGAAGAGATTCGGCCCGCTGTGGATCGCCTGAAGGAGTCCCTGGCAGCCCATCGCATTGGCGTTATTGTGGGAACTTCCGGTTATGGTTCGGACGAATCTCAGGCGGCTCTGGGCGCCAAAGACGAGAGCGGTTCCTTCCCCGGCGGTTACGAATTGAAGTATCAGCAGGCCCATCTCCCCGCCGACTATGTGCAGGACTACTTTTCCCTGAGCGGCTATTGCGGGGCTTTGGCTACGGCCTGTGCCTCCGGAGCGAGTGCCGTGGCGGAAGGGGTAAAGCTGATTCGGGCCGGGCTGGCCGACGCGGTTATCGTGGGCGGTTGTGACAATGTGTCCGACCTTGTCCTCAAGGGCTTTATTTCCCTGGAAGCGGTGGATGGAAACCGAACTAAACCCTTTAGCCAAAACAGGCGGGGGATAAATATTGGGGAAGGGGCGGCCCTCTTACTCCTGACCAAAGAGTCTCACCTGGAAACTCCTATTCGAGTAGCCGGTGTGGGAAACTGTTCCGACGGCCATCATATTACCGCTCCCGATCCCACGGGGGAAGGAGCCGCCCGGGCCATGAGGGAAGCTTTAAGTCAGGCTGATTTAGATACCGTGGACTATATTAATCTCCACGGGACCGGGACGCCTTTGAATGACAGTATGGAAGGGAAGGCCACCGCCGGTGTTTTTGAAAGCTGTCCTCCCTGTTCCAGCACAAAGGCCCTGACCGGTCATACCTTGGGAGCGTCCGGTGCCATTGAGTTGGGTCTTTGCTGGATGCTTCTTTCCGAACTTAACAAAGAGAACCGTCTTCCTCCCCACAAATGGGACGGCGAAGCGGACCGTGACATACCTCCCATGAACTTCTGTCCCGCCGACTACGGGGTAGAGGAATTAAACAGCACCATGAGCAACTCCTACGCCTTTGGCGGCTGGGATTTGAGTATAGTTTTGGCAAAGGAGGGGCGTCTGTGATAAACCTGCCCTTAACCAAGCCCGATCTGTTCGACTATTCGGTCCATAAGGGGCGAATGCTTCTGATCGACCAGATTGACGGCTATGATTTTGAAGAAGTGGAGCTTAAGAGTTCCGTTGTAATAAGCGAAGAGAGCGAGTTTTTTCACAGGGATAAAATGCCCGTATGGGTCAGCTTTGAGTATATGGCACAGAGCATCGCCCTCCTATCCTCCCTGGTTCATTTGGACAAGGATGAGGAGCCCCAAATCGGTTTTATTATGAATGTACGGGAGTTTAAGGCTCCCCGTCCCTCTTATGCCCCGGGCGACCGGGTGGAAATCCGGGTCAAACAGACCTTCAAAGAGGGGGGCATTGCCGTTTTTGACGGGGAAACCTATGTGGACGGTGAGTGCTACAGCCGGGGTGTGGTGACGGTTATCGAGAAAAGTCAGGAACTTTTGGATAACTGGCAGAGAGATTTTCAGGAATAGGGGAAGAGAAGTGTCTAGAAGAGTTTTAGTAACCGGAGCCAGTAAGGGGATCGGCCGGGCCATTGCCATTGAGGCGGCCAAGGGCGGATTTGATGTATCGGTCCATTATAATCGGGATAAGGCCGGAGCGGAACAGACCGCTGCCGCCGTGGAAGAGCTGGGCCAGTCCGCTTCCATCCTGAGTTTTGATATTGCCGACCGGGAGCTTTGCAAAGAGGTCCTGGAAAAGGAAGTGGAAGAGTACGGTGTTTTTTACGGGGTGGTCTGTAATGCGGGCATTACCCGGGACAACGCTTTTCCTTCCATAACTTCCGAGGATTGGGACAAGGTCCTCCACACCAACCTGGACGGGTTTTACAACGTGGTTCACCCTCTGGTTATGCCCATGGTTCGGGCACGGAAGCCCGGCCGGATTATTGCCCTCTCTTCCGTCTCCGGGATTATCGGGAATCGGGGACAGGTAAACTACAGTGCTTCCAAAGCGGGAATTATCGGTGCCACCAAGGCCCTGGCTGTGGAGCTGGGAAAAAGAAATATTACGGTAAACTGTATTGCCCCCGGTGTTATTGAGACGGAGATGGTAGAAGAGGTCCCCTGGGATCACATAAAGGCTTCCGTTCCCCTCAGACGAATGGGGAAGCCCGAAGAGGTGGGAGCCCTGGCGGCTTTCCTCTTGTCCGATTCGGCGGCCTATATTACTCGACAGGTTATATCTGTTAACGGAGGAATGGTATGAGAGAGAGACGAGTTGTTATTACCGGCGGGTCGGTCATTACCCCCCTGGGAAGCGATTGGGAAAGTATAGAGAAAAAGCTGAGGGCCCGGGAAAACGGTGTCGTCACCATGGAGGATTGGCGCAAGTATGAGCGGCTTAACACTAAGTTGGCCGCCCCCGCCGTTTGGGAACCGCCCAAGTACTCCCGC
Organism: Spirochaetales bacterium; assembly: GCA_028533045.1. Classification (GTDB taxonomy): domain Bacteria; phylum Spirochaetota; class Spirochaetia; order DSM-2461; family DSM-2461; genus SZUA-368. The sequence goes on from JAQQAP010000008.1 coordinate 178,218, forward strand.
AAGAAGACCCGCGGTATGGGACGAGTGGCCCTTATGTCGGTCCATACGGCGGACCGAGCCCTGGAAATGGCCGGCCTACTGGACCACCCCGATCTTACCAATGGTTCCACCGGTGTCTCTTACGGTTCCTCCACCGGTAACGTGGACGCCCTGCTCGATTTCTACTCCATGCTCAATGATCATAGCGCTATGGGAATCACAGCCACCACCTACATCCGTTCCATGCCCCAGACCTGTGCCGTAAATATCGGGGTCTTCTTTGAGTTGAAGGGACGGCTCCTCACCAGCAATACCGCCTGTACTTCCGGAAGTCTTTCCGTGGGCATGGGCTTTGAAGCGATTCGGGACGGGAAGCAGAAGATAATGGTCTGCGGCGGGGCGGAAGAGCTTAACCCCACCGAATCGGCCGTCTTCGATACCCTTTTCGCCACCAGCGTAAAGAATGATACCCCCAAACTCACCCCCAGTTCCTTTGACAAGGACCGGGACGGACTCGTAGTAGGCGAAGGGGCAGGAACACTGGTTCTGGAAGAGCTGGACCATGCCCTGGAGCGGGGCGCCGAGATTTACGGCGAGATCATAGGCTTTGGTACCAATACCGACGGAGCCCACATTACCCAGCCCAACCGGGAAACCATGGAGATCGCCCTTAAGATGGCCATTGAAGACGCGGGCATCTCCCCGGAGGATATTGATTATATCAACGGTCACGGGACGGCGACAGAGCACGGCGATATAGCGGAAAGCCATGCTACATTTAACTGCTTTGGCGGGAAAAAAGTTCCCTACAGTACCCTAAAAAGCTACATGGGACACACCTTGGGAGCCTGCGGAGCCATAGAGACCTGGCTTTCTCTAAAGATGATTAACTCCGGCTGGATCGCCCCCAACCTGAACCTGGTGGAACGGGATGAGCGCTGCGCTGACCTGGACTATATTGTAGGCGAAGGGCGGGATCTCTCCCCCAAAACGATTATGTGTAACAACTTCGCCTTTGGGGGAATTAATACGTCCTTGATTTTGAAGAAGTGGGAGAAGGCTTAGTCCACCCGAATCCCCAAGGGCAAATCGCCCACCCCGTTCATCATGTAGTGGGGCCGGTAGGCAAACTGTTTCATGTTTTCCCTATCGGTCACGCCGGAGAGAACCAGGGCCGTATCGATGCCCGATTCGATTCCGGAAATTATATCCGTATCCATTCGGTCTCCGATTATGGCCGATTCCTCCCGACGGGTGCCCAGCCGGATTAGTCCCTGGCGCATCATGATGGGATTCGGCTTACCCACAAAGTAGGCCTTGCTTCCGGTCGCCATTTCTATGGGGGAGATCAAAGCTCCCGTGGCGGGCATGATGCCCCCGTCGATGGGACCGGTCACATCCGGGTTGGTTCCTATAAGACGGGCCCCGCCGATAACCAGGTTTACCGCCCTTTCCAGGGTGCTCAGGTTGTAGGATTTTGATTCGCCCACAACAACATAGTCCGGATTGATATCGTTAATCGTGATACCCACCTCATAGAGGGCATTAATCAGCCCCGCTTCGCCAATCACATAGGCCGAGGCTCCCGGCTTCTGCTGTGCCAGGAAGGCGGCCGTAGCCAAAGCACTCGTATAGAAGTGATTCTCTTCCACTTCCAGTCCCAGGCGGGATAGTTTCTGTTGGAGTTCCCGGGGGGACCGTTCGCTGGAGTTGGTAAGGAAAAGGTAGTTCTTTTTCTCCTTATGAAACCAATCCACCAGTTCCTTGGCACCCGGAAGGAGCCGGTTCCCGTGATAAATCACACCGTCCATATCGCATAAGAAGCCTTTCTTGGCTTGTAAGTTTTCCATTTAGTCTCTCCCTTGTTTTGTAAAGGATATCATTCTTGTCTAGCCCCTGCAATGGGCTAAAAGTGAATAGTGTATTCCGGCTATTGGCCGGGTGTATTCATCCTTTTTTTGAATTTACCCTTGTATTTATATGTTATTTTGACTATTATAACAAAAATGTCAATAAAAATCGTCTAAATCATTATGTTAGGAGAAAATATATGAAATTGCCTGAAATTATCCAGGGTGGTATGGGTATTGGGGTTTCCGGCTGGGAACTGGCGAAGGAAGTGGCTCTGAACGGTCAGCTTGGTGTTGTATCCGGTACGGCGCTGGATGTCATGATGGCCCGAAAGCTTCAGGGCGGGGACCGGGGCGGCCATATTCGCAGGGCCCTGGACGCTTTTCCGGACCAGAAGATGGCCGGCCGTATCCTGGACAGGTATTTTGTTAATCGGGGAATCAAGGACCGCTTTCGTTTTAAGCAGGTTCCCCGTTTCTCCCTTAATCCTTCCGAGGAACTAGTGGAGTTAACGGTTATTGCCAATTTTGTTGAAGTCTACCTAGCTAAGGAAGGTCATGAGGGCCAAGTCGGGATAAATCTGCTCGAAAAAATCCAGATGCCCAACCTCTACAGTCTCTACGGAGCTATGCTGGCCGGGGTGGATTATGTCATTATGGGCGCGGGAATCCCCCTGGAAATCCCGGGAATTATGGATAAGCTGACTCGTCATGAGAAGGTCAGGCTGACTTTGACCGTGGAAGAGGCTTCTCCGGAGGATGACTTTGCCATGACCTTTGATCCTGTCTCCTTCTTTAGGGAATTTAACGGGCCTCTGGAAGTTCTTCCCCGCCCGGCCTTTCTTCCCATTGTCTCTTCCAATGTTCTGGCCATGGTGATGATGCAGAAGGCCACGGGAAAGGTGGACGGCCTGATTGTGGAAGAGCACTGCGCAGGAGGACACAACGCTCCCCCCCGGGGTAAGATGAATCTATCCGATGAGGGAGAGCCGATTTATGGCCCCAAGGACGGGGTGAATCTGGATAAGCTCAAGGAGCTGAACGTCCCCTTTTGGCTGGCGGGAAACTACGGCGACGAAGAGCACTTTCAAAAGGCCCGGGAAGCGGGCGCTGCCGGTGTGCAGGTGGGTACGGCTTTTCAGTTCTGCCGGGAGTCGGGTTTGGCCGCCGAGTTTAAAGCGAAAATCATGGAGACCATAAAAAAGGGCGTGGCCCGGGTATTTACAGATCCCTTGGCTTCTCCCACGGGCTTTCCTTTTAAGGTTATCTCTTTTGGTGAGTCCCTTTCGGAAAAGCTGGATTTTCTGAGCCGCCCCCGCATCTGTGACCTGGGCTACCTCCGTCGTATCTATAAGAAAGCCGACGGAAGCCTGGGCTACCGCTGCCCCGCCGAACCTAAAGAGGCCTATGTGGCTAAGGGGGGGAAGGTGGAAGACACGGAAGGACGCAAGTGCCTGTGTAATGCGCTTCTTGCCAATATTTCCCTTCCCCGTATGCAGCTAACCGGTTATCTGGAAAAACCTCTGGTAACCGCAGGAACCTGTCTGGAAATGATGAAATCCTTCATTGACAGGGGGATGTCTTCCTATTCGGCCAAAGATGTTATTACGGCTATTCTGGGAGCAAGGCCGGCTGTGGTGAAATCCCGATAAGAGCCTGTGTAACTTGTGTGAATATATACATTTGGGGAGAAAGTTCTCTTTTGTAAATATGTAAAAACTTTGTTGACAGCTCCCTTTTGACTCCTTAGTATTATTTATATATAGGGGAAGAGGGGAGAGGTTATGGGCAAAAAAAAGTGGGCCGTTCTGGTATTTCTATTCGGGGCGGCCTTTCTGTTTTCACAGGCTAGTTCTACCAGCGAGATTATCGCTGAGCAGGGTAGAAGAATCGATTTGATAAAAACCAATCTCGATTATGTCTGGGTTGTTCTCTCTGCCATGCTGGTCTTTTTTATGCAAGCCGGCTTTATGTCCCTTGAATCGGGAATGGCCCGTTCAAAAAACTCCATCAATGTGGCTATCAAAAACCTGACAGATTTCGTATTGGGAGTGGTAGGCTTCTGGTTTATCGGCTTTGGCCTGATGTTTGGTAAATCCTTTAACGGATTGGTGGGGACGAGCGATTTTCTCATAAATATCGAGAATCCCTGGACGGCGGCCTTTTTTATCTTTCAGGCCGTGTTTGTCGGAACCTCGGCCACCATAGATTCGGGAGCCGTATGTGAAAGGGCTAAACTTAAGCAGTATGTCCTACTCTCTTTTCTCATGTCCGTACTGATTTATCCCATATTCGGTCATTGGGCCTGGGGATCTTTTCTCCACGGTACCGACCCCTTGTCCGGTGGGGCCGGCTGGCTCGAAGCCCGGGGCTTTAAAGACTTTGCCGGTTCTTCCGTGGTCCATTCCGTGGGCGGTTGGATGTCTTTGGCGGGTATTATTGTCGTTGGTCCCCGGATTGGGAAATTTACGGTGGATTCGGTGACGGGGAAGAAGAAGGTCAATAAAATAGCACCGGGAGATATGCGTTTTGTCTTTCTGGGGACTTTTATTCTGTTCTTCGGCTGGTATGGCTTTAACTGCGGTTCCACTTTGGCTGCGACCGCCGATATTGCCACTATTGCGTTAAATACGACTCTGGCTGCCTGTTTCGGCTGCCTTGTTTCCTCCATTTTAAGCTGGATTTTTCATCCGGAGAAGAAGATTGAAGGGGAGATGATTGCCAACGGCGTTCTGGCGGGGCTAGTGGGGATCACGGCGGGCTGTGCTTATGTAGGAACGGTAGGCTCCGCCATTATCGGCGCTATTGCGGGATTAGTTGTATTTCTGGGGACCCTGTTTCTGGAAAAAGTGCTCAAACTGGACGATGTGGTCGGGGCGATTCCGGTTCACGGTATGTGTGGGGCCTGGGGGACATTGGCGGTAGGGTTATTTATTCGTCCGGAGCTTCTGGACGGTATGACCCGAATGGATCAGATTCAAATTCAGGCCCTTGGGGTTTTCGTCTGTTTTATTTGGTCCTTCGGTTTGGGATTTGTCCTGTATAAAATGACCGACCTATTCTTTGGAGGGGTTCGAGTTACCCGGGAAGAGGAAATTATGGGGCTGAATATTGCCGAACACGGGGCCCGCTCGGCTATTCTCGAACTGGCCAATACCATGGATGATCTGACCCGCTCCGGAAATTTTAGCGGGAATGAGAAGGTGCACGAAGAACAGGGCACCGAAATAGGTGACCTGGCCCGGCTTTTTAACAAGATGATAGACAGGGTAAAAGAGGCCCTGGACGAGAGCCTGGCCCAAAAAGCTGCGGCGGAAGAGATGCTTAACGAAACGAACAGGCAAAAAGAGGAACTGGAAAAGACCCACCGCCTCTTGGGGGAAGAGAAGGATAACGCCGCCCGGGCAAGAAAGGAGTATGTGGATCATACCCGGGTAAAACTCTCGGAAGTCACCAAAGGCATTGCACTGATGAGGGACGCCATGGGGGAAACATCCCGTGTGACCGAGACGATGAAGACAAACTTTGGCGGCATGAATCGATCTCTTGAAGAGATGCTCAGCTTCTTGGGGGATATTAGCTCCCGTTTGGATAGTATGAAAAACATTACCGCTTCTTCGGCCCAGTCTGTTTCGACGTCCCAAGTCTCCGTGGAGGATCTTCAAAATGTGACCCGGGAAGTAGGGGCCATGGTGGATTACATTAATGAAATTGCCGCCAAAACCCATGTTTTGTCCATTAATTCCCGTATCGAGGCTGCTCGGGCAGGGGAGAACGGCAAAGGGTTTATTGTTATTTCCGACGAAGTCCGGGAGCTTTCCGATGAAACAACCCGGGCAGCCGGGGAAATCAGCATTATGTTGGGGGACATGGAGAATCGCGTGACCAATGTGGCCGCTTCCATGGGAGATATTACCCACATAATGGAAGATATTAATGGACTTAACCGGGAATTGGTGGATTTGGTAGAATCCAATGCCCGGCAGTCGGTATCTTTAAATGAACAAACACGAAAAACCGCTGCCGCAGTAAGTGAGGTGGCCGGGGATATTTCCAACGCCATGGAAACAAGTGAGACCCTGGCTCAAACGGGAGCAGCCGTAGAAGAGGATTTAAGCAAGTTCTAAAAGACGTCTCTTGTCAACTCTTCTTTTTAATGGTTTTATAATCTGTAAAAGGAAGATGTTAGGATGAAAGTCATAGGTTTGTTGGGCGGTATGGGCCCGGAATCAACAGTAAATTACTATAGCCATATTATTAAACTTTACAGGGAAAGGACCGGGAAGGATGAGTACCCTTCTATTGTGATTAATAGCGTTTGTATGACTCGAATGCTTGGGATGGTCTCCCGGGGAGAGCTGGATGAACTGGTGGACTTTCTGGCCGCCGGGGTGGAGAAGCTGATCGCCGCAGGAGCGGAAATCTGTGCCATCTGTTCCAATACGCCCCATCTGGTTTTTGAAGCCCTGGAAAAAAGGGTGTCCCTTCCCCTTGTAAGTATTGTGGATGCCGCTGCGACGGAAGCTCAGAGAAGAGAGGCGAAGAGGGTTTTGCTGATTGGGACTTCTTTTACCATGAAAAATGACTTTTACTCAAAGAGCTTTGGAGCCAGGGGGATTTCTCTCTTTGTGCCTGAACCGCAGGAACAGGAGATTATCCACAACACGATTTTCCCTGAGTTGGAAGAGGGGATTGTCATTCCCGAAAAGAAGGCGGTTCTTTTGAATATTTGCCGTAAGATAATGACGGAGAATAAGCTGGACGGAGTTATTCTGGGATGCACCGAGCTTCCTCTTATGATTAAGCCCGGCGATTTTGACCGGGAGATCTACGATACGGTAGAGATACATATTGATGCATTGCTAAAAGAGGCTATGGGGGGAACACAGGCTAATGAAAATTAGAAAGGAGTACTCCTGCCCTCTGGAGATTGTCCATGATTTTACCCGGGGGAAATGGAAAATCATCATAATCTATCAACTTAACAAAGGCCCCAACTCCCTTTCGGGACTTCAGAAGATCATAGTCGGGATCAGTCAGAAAATGCTCATTGAAAGCCTTAATGAGCTTATTGAATTTGATATTGTTACCAAAAAAAAATCCCTCGGCTATCCTCTGCAGGTGGAATATAAGCTGACAGAGGACCGGGGGAAAAAGATGGTTGAGGCCATCTCCATTATGCAGCAGATTGGCCGGGAATATATGAAAGAGAATAAAATGGGGCGGTTTAAGGAGGATTAAACGGCTCCCTTAAACTCCTCCTCCGATGCAAGAAAGGGGGGTATTCTCATTTTGAAATAAACAATGGCGAAAATCAGCGTTACCACATTGGAAATGAACATGGTATACCAAACGCCGTACTCCCGGAGGGAAGGCAGGAAATAGGAGAAGGCGATTACTCCCGGTATCCGAATCCCCCACAGGCGAATCATATTTACCGTGAAGGTGAACGACGTTTTCTGAAAGCTGGTAAATACGGCCTGAAGGGTATGGAAGATAGCCCAGGCGATAACGGTCCATCCTACGAGGCTTACATAGTTCAGAACATGACCGTAGGTAACTTCGTCTCCGTTGGTCAGAAATTTTCCTATGGGATATTTGATTAACTGAATGATGACTCCCGCCAGAATCCCAAAGGCCGCCGAGTAGATAATCCCGTATCTTATGGTCTTTTTCACACGGTCCATCGCTTTTCTCCCCCAGTTTTGCGCTATGAGAGGAATCAGACCTTCTCCGATCTCCTTGGAGGGGAAGAAGAGGAGGGAGTGTATTCTGTTACCAATGGCAAAGGCGGCCACAGCCTGATAGCCGTATCTGTTTATGAAGATATTCAGCAGCAGAAAACCAAAGTGGGTGCTGGCGTAGGTGGCGGAGAGGGGCAGCCCCACGGTAAAGAGCTTTTTCCAGATCTCCTTTCTTCTGACGATCCGGGATCTCCAGCGAAGGGAGTAATCATGTTCGCTTGTATGGTAGGTAATGAGCATAATGATTACCTGGACGACTTTGGTACATACCGTAGCGTAGGCCAGCCCTTCGATTCCCATTTTTAAAACATAAACGCTAATACCGTTAAAAATGGTGTTACCCATAACCCCTACCAGAGAGATGCGGGAGGTGATATACATTTTTCCCTGCGCCTTAAAGAGAGCCATGTAAAGCTGCATAATGAGGGAGAGGGGGTTGGAAATAAACCAGATTCTCGTGTAGATCAAAGTCGGTTCGTAAAGCTCGTCGGAAACCTTGATCAGCCTGAGGATAAAGGGGGTAAAGCTGTATCCTACGATGGTGAAAATAAGGGAAAGAAACAAGATAATAATTCTGAGCTCCGTGGCATAGTCGGACGCCTCTTCCCTCTTTTCCTGTCCCAGCAGCTTGGCAATAATGGTAATGCCTCCCCGGGAGATGCCAATGGCAATGGTTTGGATAATGATAAAGAGGGGCGTGACATAGGCGATGGACGCCACCTGGAGGCTTCCCAGGCGTGAGGCGAAGATCATGTCTATAAAGCTGTAGGAAGTGGTAAGGATTCCGGCCAGCATTACCGGAATAGTCGACTTGAAAATGAGAGGCAGAACGGGGTCGTTGTGTAAATCCAGTTTATTATTTCTTTTCATATTTTCGATCATAGGCGGGGGATAATTTCCGGTCAATACACACAAAAAAGTGGGTATGATGACAGAGTTGTAATGGTATATCTCTTGTCCTTTTCTCTCTATTTGTGGATATTAATAATATCCATGGAGGTGGACTATGACCAAATTCAGGTTTTTCGCAATGGTTCTGCTTTTTTCGGCGGGACTTTTTGCTCAGGATATTCCCGGCCTGACCCACAGAGAGCTGGACAACGGGCTGGAACTTTTTATGGTAGAGAATCACAACGTACCCCTTACGACGGTGCAAATTACCTTCCGCTGCGGGGCGCTGACCCAATCCCCCGAGACGGCAGGGCTCTTCCATTTATACGAACATATGCTTTTTAAGGGCAATCGGGCGTTCCCGACTCAAACCGAATTTATGGCGGCCATGAAGTCCCTGGGCGTAGGGAACTGGAACGGCGGAACAAGCACCGAATATGTGACCTACTATTTTACCATTCCCTCTGCCAAAACGGAGGAGGGAATCGCTTTTTGGAGCGAGGCCGTACGCTATCCCCTTTTTGACGAGGCGGAACTGGAAATAGAGAAGGATGTGGTTATCAATGAGATTAAGGGCTACCACAATGACCCGCAGGATAACTTCCGCCAGGCTCTCGTAAAGCGTCTTTTCTATAAGTTCCCCTGGCGGCGGGATGTTTCCGGGCCGGTAGATGTGGTGCAGAACTGCACGGTGGAACAGCTAAAGGAAATGCAGGAAACCTTCTATACCCCGGACAATGGGGCCCTGTTTGTGGCGGGCGATATTGATCCCGATGCGGTGGAAGCGGCGGTGGAACGACTGATGGGCGATTGGGAAGCCAATCCTCAGCCCTATGTCATAGAAGAATCCCACCCCCCCATGGAACAGAGCGAACGGCTGGTGTTTCAGGAGCCCTCTCTCTATCCGGGCTTCGCCAAAATCGGACTGCTCATGCGCGGCCCCGATGTACTGGACGATCCGGAGGCTACCTACGCTGCGGATGTACTCCTTACCCTTCTTTCCGACCCGGAAAGCCGCTTTCGTCAGACCATTTTTGACAAAGTTCCCGGTCTCTACGCACCGGAGTACATCACGAAATCCTACTACACCCAAAAGGACGGAGGGCAGATCACCTTTGGCGCCTTTGCGGTGATCGACGAGGGGGCCGACCCTTATGAAATTGCCGAACTCTTTCAAAACGCCGTTTTTGAGGAAGTGAAGCTTATGGTAAATGAGCCGGACTATTTTGGGGCGGAAGAGTATGAGATTATGAAAAATATTCTTGAGGATCAGCAGCTTTTGGCCATGGAAGTGCCCTCTTCTCTCATCTCAAATCTCTCCTTTTGGTGGGCTTCCGCTTCGAGCGACTATTTTTGGGACTACATCAAAAATATGCAGGCCGTCGGACCGGCGGATATCGCGTCCTATCTGGAAGATTATGTTGTGGACAAACCCTGGCTCCTCTCGGTTCAGATGAGTCCGGACCTGTACGAACAGCATCCGGCCGGGGAAGGTTATGAGGAAATCGTAAAAGAATCGGCCTATTGGTGGCAGAGCAGATAGGGAGAGACAGATGAACTTAAACAGAAATATATCAAAACTGATTTTAGGACTGATTGTTAGCCTGATGATGACCGGGCTGAGCGCTTTGGCCCAGGGAGAGGCACCCCAGTCCCAAGGGGCGGAAATCGTCTCTCTGACTCTGGATAACGGGATTCCCCTCTTCGTCCAGCCCAGTGATACGAGCCGGGTCCAATCGGTAAAAGTGTTCTTTAAGGGACACGCCCAGTTTGCCGAACCGGGACAGGACGGACTGGAGAAATTAACCTTAAAGTTGATGGAACGGGGGTCGGAAAACTACAGCTGGGAAGAGGTTCAGGCCATGGAACGGGAGAAAAGCGCATCCGTCGGCGGTACGACCAAGCATTTTGACTACAGCGGTTTTTACTTAAAGACCCTAGATAAGTATTTTGACGAGACTTATCCTCTTTTTGTGGATGAATTGCTCCGCCCTTCCTGGGATGAGGAGGAATTTGAGAAGGTTAAAAATAGTCTTCTCATGGCCCGTACCCAAAAAGAGGCGGACCCCTATTCCCTGGCTTCCCAGATTCTTAACGACTCCTTCTTTGGGGATCATGCCTATCAAACCGATATTGACGGGAACCTTGAGACTCTGGAAGGGATCACCCTGGATGAGGTGAAAGCCTATTATGGAAGGATTCTCGACGGGAACAGGATGTTCTTTGTTGCGGTGGGGGATTTTGATCCGGAAGCGTTAAGGGACAGACTGAATGAGGATTTTGGCTCCCTTCCCATAAACAGAAAAGCCATTATTCCCGTCGGATCCCTTGGGGCCATAGAGGAGGATGTTCTGGTTGAACCCTTTGCTGATTCTCCCGGTTTGGCCTATGTGCGGGGCGACTGGGTAATTCCCGAGATAAGCCCGGAAGAGAAAGCCGCCCTTCAGCTGGGGTTAAGCCTGCTCGATGATATTCTCTTTCAGGTGGTGCGCACAGAAAATTCAGCTTGCTATAGTGTGTGGAGTCATCTTTACGACTTCCAGGCCAAATACGCCTCCTTTGGAATCTACAAAACCCAGGTTCCCTACGATGTGGACGAGCTTGTTTTGGAAGCGGTCGATATCCTGGCCTCCGGCCGATGTATGTCTACTGCCGCTGTGGGGGACGACCCCTATGTGTCTATTGAAGAGTCCCTTGAGTTCTATAAAGCCCAGTTTGTGACCGAATACTACTCGGATCAGCAGACCAACAATGTTATTGCCGAGCAGATTGGCCGTTCCTGGCTGTATGAAGGTGACCCGGCCGCTTATCGGGGCCAGTCGGAGCTGTGGAACGCTGTCACCGCAGAGGAAATTGTTGAGGTTATCAAGAAGTATGTTGTTGGTCAGCCCATAAAATGGATTGTGCTGGGCGGGGAAGATGTGATTTAGATAACTTATCAACTGTGAACAGTGTGTGATAATAGTGAAAAGAAAAGAGTGATATATGTTTTTTTTAGTAGGTCGGTATATTATATTGTCAAAAAATAACTGAGGTTTAGATATGTATCGATTTATTAGTTTTCTTTTAGTTTTATCATTTTGTTTTATTGGTTGTGATCAGGCAGAAAGCAATTCCAGTTCTTCAAATGGCACAAAGGTTTATGTTGCCGGTATGGAGTATGAGTATAATGACTATAGCGTTAAGACTCAGAAGGTAAAATATTGGGTAGATGGCGAGGAAACAACTCTTTCCGACTATAGTACGGCCTATGGGTATTCCATTGCTCTCGATGATGGGGACATTTATGTTGCCGGTTGTCAGTATGAGAAAAATGATGAGGGCAACTATCGTAATGTGGCAAAGTACTGGCTGAACGGGGAAGAGGTGGAACTCACCGATGCTAGTTATTCTGCCGGTGCTTATGATATTACGATTGACGGTGATGATGTCTATGTGGCAGGTTATGAAAACAGTGATGATAACTATATCGCTAAATACTGGAAGAATGGGGAGGAAGTAGAACTAACAGACGGTACTTACAATGGTTATTCCTATTCTATATTTGTCAATAATGATGATGTTTATGTGGCAGGTTATGAAGACAGTGATGATGACTATATCGCTAAATACTGGCTTAATGGGACTGAAGTCGAATTAAGCGATGGCACGGATAAGGCCATGGCCTATTCCATATATGTCAATAATGATGATGTTTATGTTGCCGGATATGAGGACAGTTCAAAATACATTGCCAAGTATTGGCTTAATGGGACAGCAGTCGAGTTAACCGATGATACTTATAATGCTAAAGCCTATTCTCTTGTTGTAGATAACGGTAGTGTCTATGTTGCCGGATATGAGGATAGTGATGAAGAAGATATAGCCAAGTATTGGGTAGATGGAGTGGCCGTAGATCTTACAGACGGAACATATGATGCCTGTGCCGAAGCAATTGCTGTGGACAATGGTGATGTGTATGTAGCGGGCTGGGAGAAAAATAGCGATGGTTACTATGACGCGAAGTATTGGAAGAATGGAAGCGAAGTCATTCTCTCAGACGGGGATTTTAGTGCTTATGGATACTCCATTGCTCTTGACACGGATAATTAATCCTTTCCAAGTTTTATTAGACTTTTTACGCCGTAGATATAATAATTAATCTATGTTTGTACAATGGTCGGATGAAAAATACGGTTTGGGGATTCCCGAGATAGACAGGCAGCACCAGGAGCTTTTTCTTATTACCAATCAGCTCCATGAGTGCAGTCTGTCCGAGGTTCTCAAACGGCTCTACGCCTACACCCGCTTTCAGAAGAGCATCAAGTCCTAACGCCAGAGGTAGAGCTTGTAGATCCGGTGGGAAAAGAGAAAGCCGCCGATGAGCAGACAGGACATTCCTAAAAAGAAGCTTAAAAAGGTCATATAGAAGAGAAGGCTCTCTGCGACAATCGCCAAAAGACAGGCCAAAGTCAGCATAACATAATCCACCGTTTTTCTCTGATAGACAAACCAGAGGAAGTTTATGGGGATAATCAGTTTAACAATCAGGAAAAGAAAAAAGAGATTCAGCTCCCCCGTAGGCAGGTAGCTTAGGGTATTTCCAATGAACTGTCCGCCCATGGGAACCGTCGCGGCAAGGCAGAAGGATATGACCACGGCTGCCAGGAAAAAGGGGTCGCTTTTTTGGAAGCGGCTGTCAAAAACGGAAAGGCCCGAAAGAAGCAGAAAGAGAAGGGCGCTAAAACGAAAGAAGAGAACGGTCCGGCTCAAAAGCACCGAATAGGAGAAGGGAAGGCTGTACCAGGCCACGGCATAGCTACCAAGGCGGAGAGTGAGCAGGGAGAGGCAAAGCAGAAAGAGCTGGAAATAGAAAATTTCCTGTGAGGAGGAACGTTTGAATGTCAGTCCGATTATCAACGTCCCTATGAGTGTGGTAAAAGTAAATATTCCGTGCATTAGCAGGATTTGGCCGAGCCTGGTTGTTCCGTCAATATAATCCTGGAACCACCAGTTTTGCTCTACCAGAGAAAGGGGGTGAACTCCCGTGAGCCCTTCGAAACGGTTTAGAAGAAAGTAAAAAAGTAATCCGTTCAATATAAGGCTTCCAGTAAAGAGGGTATAGGTGATTTTGTGCCTTGTGGAGAGGGTCATATTTAAAGTATAACATAGGCCTATGAAAAAAACTCCCCGTTTTTTGCTTCCTCCTGCCGATAATTTAATGAGGCCGGTAGGAGTGAAAACTGAATAAGCTAAACCACAGAAAAATAACTCTCTTTCTCATGGCCTTGGGAGCCGGATTTTTCCTGAATACCCTTTCTATCGGTTTTGACGGTGGGGTTTCCTTCTATGCGGGGGGAATCTTTACTCTGCTGATTTTTCTGGCCTTTCCCTTCTCCTTCCTCTATGCCTGCCTGGGGGCTCTTATTATCAATTCAGCTCTTATCGGGAAAGAGTATTCCCTTCTCCTGCCTCTTGTGAGCCTGCTGGAAATATCCTTTTTAAGGATGGCACAAAAGAGAGACTGTGATAATCATATAGGCATAGACGGGGTTTTCTGGCTGGTTTTGGGGAGCCCGATTGCTTTTTTACTGGGGCACTTTGTTTATCCTCTCTCTTCGGGAGAGTCTCTGTTTCTGGCCTTCTCTTTAAGTTTTAACGGGGTTGTCTGTCTGACGGCGGCAGAAGGAATCTATTACGGTTGGTACCTCGTACGCGTGCGAATTCTCAGGAAGCGGGATTTGAAGCCCTTTCCCATTAAAAAGCTTCTATTTAATGTGGTTTCCCTTGGATTCATGATACTGGCCCTTTTTGTTTATGCCCAGGAATATGATCACTATACCAGTTTGGCAAGTCATAACCTTTTGCTTCTTTTTCTTTTAGTTATGGTGATTGGAGCTTTTGGGGCGGCTCTCTATTTTTCTCAACTTTTGTCCCAGCCCCTTATCAAGCTGACCGGTATCATGGAGGCTTTGAGCCGGGAGGGGACAGACGAGCTGGAATTGATTCACTGGCCCGTCAGTACGATTGCCGAGGTTCAGGATCTTATAAACTACTCTCAGGTGTCCTACGGGAATATTATTGAGCGTAACATTCAGCTTGTCTCCCTTAATCGGTCCCTTGAATATTCCGCTCACTATGACGGATTAACGAAGCTTCCCAACCGGACTCTTATTCAAAAGCGTCTTGAGGGGATGATTCGGAAGGGGGAGTTGTTTTCTCTGGTTTTCCTGGATCTAGACGGTTTCAAAATGCTGAATGATACCCACGGACATAGAACGGGGGATGCCCTTCTTGTGGAATTCGCCTATCGCCTGACACAGTTGGGGAAGGATTATTTTGCCTCCCGTATGGGGGGAGATGAATTCGCCCTGATTATTGAAGGGGTCGATTACCGGGAAGCTCTGGAAGGACGGCTGGCGTTACTGAATGAGCAATTAGCCAAGCCAATAGATGTGAACGGGGAGCTCTATACCCTTCATTCGAGTATGGGAGCCGCCCTCTCTCCTCAGCACGGGGCTACCCTGACCGCTTTATTAAAGAGTGTGGATTTAGCACTATACAAGGCTCAGGCAGAAGGGACGAATCATTGGTATATCTATAGCGAAGAGCTGGATAACGCCCTCACCCAGTATGAGATAGAACGGGGGATTTATAAGGCCTTTGAAGAGAGTCAGTTTGAGCTTTACTATCAGCCCCAGGTTGATATCCGTTCGGGAGAGATTGTGAGTCTTGAGGCTCTTATACGCTGGAATCATCCCGATCAGGGGCGGATTTCCCCCTCTCTCTTTATTCCCCTGGCCGAGCGTATGGATATTATTATCCCCCTGGGGTACTGGGTTATCGAGGAAGCGGCCAAAATGGGGAAAGCCCTGGTGGAAAGGGGATTTAAGGGTGTTGTCTCGGTGAATGTCTCTCCCCGTCAGTTTTCGGAGAGTAATTTTTTTATAAGTACAAAAGAGATTCTTGAGAGGATCGGTCTTGCTCCTGAGTATTTTGGCATAGAAGTGACGGAAACTATGGTTATGGGTAATGTGAAGTTTACCAACCGGGTTATTTCACGTTTTATGAACTATGGAGTACACGTTTCTATCGATGATTTTGGAACCGGTTACACCTCATTAAGCCTACTTCAGGATCTGAATGTTCATACCCTCAAGATAGATCAGGCCTTTGTGAAGCAGGTCGGAAGAAATCGTAAAAACGAGATTGTGTTGAATAATATCATAAATCTGACCAGAGAGCTTGAGATGGATATTGTTGTAGAAGGAGTCGAGACAGAGGAGCAGAGCAACTTCTTCAAAGACCGGGCCTGTTACACTCTGCAGGGCTTTCTTCACCATAAGCCGCTCGGCCCGGAGGAACTGAAGCAGGTCCTCCGGAAAGCGTCCGATTTTCGTTAATTAGTAGCTCAGCCTCACATCGAGGGTCATGGAGTAGTTCGATTCGGCATACCCGTCTGAACCGTAGATGATACTGCCGTCCTCATCCCGTTCCAGTACGGAGGCCAATACGAGGGCTACATCCAGATATTCCGAGATGGGATAAACCACTTCTCCCATGAAAGTTGTCTTGTCATCCATGAAAGAGAGTCGGTCCTCGTCAATGGCAGCGGCAAAACCGGTTCTACTGTAACCCAGAGATCCGTAAATTCCCAGCACGGGAATTACATCGGGCTTGAGGCTCAGTTCCAGCTCCAGGTAGTCGTTCTCCAGGTCGGGCCCATCGGCAGACCAAAGCCAGTCGTATCCGGCGTAGAAGTAGAGAATTTGGGCCAGAGTAAAGCCGGCAGAACCGTAGATGCCCTGGCGGGGGTCTTCGTCGGTGGGCGAGTTAAGTTCATCCAGTATTTCCTTTATACGGGCTCCCCGAATCCTGTCATAGGTACTGTTGTAATAGCCGTGGCGGAACACCCCGTCGGCGTATTGATACTCCAGCTGATAGTCCAGGCTTAGCAGATTTCCCATCACACCCGCCGAGGTTCCGTAGTTCCGAGGGATGTCGTCTTCGTCCAGGAAGAAGTCCGTTTCCGGTTCACCATCGACAATGGGCATTAGAGAGGCCGCATCGGCATAAAAGAGCATGGTAAGGGCCGAACGTTCCACGAGGGGGAAGTCCAGATCGACGGCGAAGTTAAGGATAATGGGGTCCTGTTCTATGTAGGTCGCATCGTCTACGGGGTCCAGATCCTGGGTCGGATCCAAATCGGCCGCTCCGGAGAATCCCAGAGAGATGGGGCCGGCCACGGCAAAGGCCAGCCGGGCTCCCAGAACTTGTTCTATAGGAGTGGAAAAGTCCTCTCCCACAATTTCGATATCCGCCTTTTCTCCGTAGGCTCCCATGTTCAAACCGACCTTTCGTACGGCCGGGAATTCGGAGTTGTTTTCGTAGTTGTTCATGAGAATCCCGTGTCCCAGGCGAACGTTGGAGTAGCTGCCGAAGGCGAAGTAGAAAGGATCTCGCTGCTTACCCCATTTGAGGTAGCGGATTTTGAGAAAGAGGTCTTGAAAGAGGTCCTCTATGATCTCATCGTTGTCTTCCTGGTCCGTACCAAAGGACCATTCGTAGTTGCCTTCCGGGCGGTACCAGTCCTCCGGGTCAAAGAGATTCTGGTCGTAGATGAAGGGCAGGTAGAGGCTTGCCTGAAGTTTTCCCAGCCGGAAGGTGGGCTGGAAGAGGAGTTTGGAGTAGGTAACGCCGTCAACGGAAAAAGATCCCACTTCCATGGCCAGTACGCCGCCCAAAATTCGCATTATCGGGTCGTTGGCCGGGTCCGCATCGGTTTTTCTTCTGTCCCGGTCAGGAGTGCTGTCGGACAGGTTTGGATCGGGCGTCGGTTCCGGTTCGGCCGCAATAGTTTTTGCCTCGGCAGGCTGTTCCGATAGAGGGGCCGGTTTGTGTCCGGGGACATCGGCAGGGTTCAGTTGTTTAAACTGAAGACCGGAGAAGAGACTGTCCATCTCGTCGGTCGTCATGGTCGTCAAGGTGAAGATATCCGCCCCTCCGCGAACCATATTTCCTCCGCTAACCTGCAGAACCTCTCCCGTGGCGGATTTGGTGAAATCCACAGCTCCGTCGGCTACGGCCAGCACATCGTTGGCGTCGAGAATAAAATCGGTCCCCCTTATTCCACAGACGGTGTTGCGGGAAAAGAAGTTGTAGCTGTCCTGCCTATCTGTTAGCCGGGCGATAACGGCGCGGATCTTCCCGCTTTTGACGGAGAGGTTATTGGAGCCAGTTGTGCCTTTTTGGAGAGTGTCCACGGTCATGATGGTATTCATGGCCAGTTTGAGGATGGAGCCGTTCGGTTCCAATTGAAGTTCCGCTGTTGTGGCTCCCGTATGGACGGAGGACCCGGCGGGTATGTCCATCCCCAGATACACTTCCAGCGAGTTCCCCGCAGCATCGGTTATTTGAATAAGTGTTTCGTCTTCCGCATATACCAGTACGCCCCGAGGGTCGCTTTCCTGGGCGAAAAGGGGAGCAAAGGCAAGGGGGAATATGAATAAAAGGATTAATCTTTTCTGAAATTTCATGGGGGCCTCCTAATTGGTCGAAATGGTCGTCATCAGTCGGGCCGATGTGTCGAATTCGTCGGTGGCCGGGTTGTAACGGAAATCGTAACCCATGGTAATGACCGCCGGGCCGGTGCGATAGTTTATGGCCGCTCCTATGACGGCTCCCACCGGATGGAATGTATCGGAAAAGGAGACGATGTACTGCTTGTCGTAATAGGCGTCTATCGATATGTTGGGGATGGCTCCTTCCCCCAAGGTAAACGCCATGGCAACATGGGGGTATTGGGCCGAACTATACTCGAACTTCTCCTCTTCGTCACTGGTAGGGATACTGTCGAAGGGGCCTTCTATCATGGCGTTAAAGACTATGAGGTCCTGAAGGAGGGAGAATCCGGTGGACGCCAGCCAGCCCACCATAGCGGATGAACCGTCCGACTCACCGGAGAGTATGGCATATTTGTAACCCCGGTAGAGGTCGTAGGTTGTGTCAAAGTAGGAGGGGATGAAGTCTTCTCCCAAAAAGCGGATCTGTGCTGAGTAGGGGATGACTTTGATGAGCCGTCCTCCTATGCCTATCATTTCTCCTGTAGCCGTTTCGCTTCTGTCTCCCACTCCTGGCTGGGCGGCGAAGGCCGTATAGGCCGCGAGGCTGATCACATCGGTGGCCAGGATGGGCTGAACCAGGTCGGCTCCCCAAACAAGGGCCGTATCGATATCGGTGGTGAGGTTTCCATCCCCGTCTAGGTCATAATAGCCCAGGCTATTCAGTTCGGTGAAGTACTCTTCCCGGTAGGCCGGGTCTCTGTCCGCTGCAACGGTAAAACCCAGTTCCAGATTTTGCAGGAGCCGGTTGTCCGTGGTTACAAGGGGCCTGGCGTAAAAACGGGTTCCCATCACATCAAAGGCGGCCAGGTTTCCCACCATGGTTTCAAAACCCACCAGGGGGAAGTTGATGAGGGCGCCGTCCACATCCAGGGCCAGTCCCAGGAGCCGTTCGTCCGGGAGGAACATGGTGTTGGAGTAGTTTCTCATAATGAAGCCCGTCCCCAGGGTTCCCCCGCTTATGGAACCAAAGCGCCCGTAAAGGGGGTCGCCTTTCTGGCCGTAACGGAGGTAGACAAATTTGGAAAGGTAGAGCTGGAGCCAGCTGTTAAACTCATCGTCATCTTCGGGAACCCAGTCTTCTTCCCGAAAATTCATCATATTGTTACCGTCGCCGGAGCGAACATGAAAGGAAAGATCCAGGGCCACACCCCATTTTCCTATAATAAACTCCGGAAGAAGGCCGATTTTCTGGTAGGAAACTTCTTCTCCGTCGGTTCCGTCGTTGAACGTTTCCACTCCCAGGCCTATTCCCATGTTAAAATCAAAGGGGGAATCCTCCTGAGCACTCAGGGCCAGGGAGGGGATCGTGAATAATATTATCGCCCATAAAAAGTTCTGCCAGGTCTTCATAATTACTTGCTCCTGTTACTACTATTATAAGATATCCCGAGAGGTCTTACCATTTTTTTTGCATATTGATTTTCTATCCCCTATACTTTGAACAAAGGGATATCCGTGACGATCCAATCACTCGATGATGAATTAGAAAGGACCAGTGACCTCAAGGCTCAAGTTGACCTGTACAACCGCTTTTTTGCGGTTAACAGGGATAATTCTCCTCTGGATATGGCTTCACGTCTGGAGAGGGCTATCATACTGAGTCACCGAAGTGCCTACTCCCGAGGGCTTTTTGAAACCCTTATCCATCGTGCCTACTATTCCCTTCAGATTTCGGAAAAAACCAGCGCCGAAGAAGATATTGGGCGAATCAAGCAGATTTATCGGGAAGATTCCGGTTGGGATCGGGAAAATATGTTCTTCTATCACCTCCTCAGTCTCTATTATTGCGGGAAGTCCTATACCGGTCTCTGCGCCGACTACGCCTATCGCTGCCTGACTCTTTCCAGACGCTTGAACAATCAGGCTATGACCGCTTCCGTCAAATTGCTGCAGGGGCGAATGAGTTATAAAATGGGAAAGCTCCATGAGGCGGAAGAGCTTTATAGGCAGTCGTTAAATGTTTTGTTACCGGGAGAAAATGATCTCCTCATAGGTACGGTTAACTGTCGTTTGGGCGAACTATATGCCTCCTCCGGCAGAACTCCCGGGGCTCGATGCTATTTTCATCAAGCCTACAGAATTCTTAAGGAGCATTCTCCGGGTTCGAGAGGATACGCCTGGGTTTTGAGAAAGTTCGCCGCCTTTGAAGAGGGGGTGGGAAACCTGGCCACGGCTGAATATCTCTACGGAGAAGCTGTGGCAGCTTTGGAAAACAGGGGTTATCAGAGCTTGACCGCCGAATTCCGTCTGGCACTGGGACGGCTGCTTTTGAGCCGGGGGCTGGAAGAAGGCCTTCATATCCTGAATGAGCAGAGGACCATCCTTCTGGAGCAGGGAAGTTACGATGAGGTCCTCCAGATTGGGGACCTTCTATCCAACTATTATCTGGAGCAGGGCGACGAACCTTCCGCTGTGAGGGAACTGCTGGCCCAACGTAAACTCACCCGGGAAATGCTAAAAAACCCCGCAAGAAGAGGGGACGACTCCTTTGAAAAAGAACAGTGGATGACAGCCCGGGAGAATCTTACCCGGGTTAACCGTCTGGGGATCAAGCTGGCCGCCTCGCAGAGCAGAAAGGAAATCTTTCTTGTATTAAGAGAGGCTTTAGGCTTTTTGGGAGAGGAAGACGGTCTTCTTGTTGCCGAAGAGCGCCCGGATAATCAGCTTAAACTAATTTACGGCAGAATCCACGGGAAGAATGTGGTTCCCCATCTATTTCCCAATAATCCGGGAGAGAGCATGATGGCCTACTGTTTAAAGCATAACCAGTCTCTCCTTGTGGATGATATGGATGAGGAGGGGGGCTTTTTCATTAACCGTCCGGTGAAACGACTCAAGCTGGAGGAAGAAAGTCCCCGCTCCCACTCCCTGTTGAATCTTGTTTATCGAAGGGAGTCAGGTCGGGGAGTCATCTCCTTACAAAGCACGGAAAAGCGAGCCTTCCATTTTCATCATCTTGAATTTATCAAGTCCCTCCTGCCTTTTTTGACCGTCGCCCTCGATAATGAAGAAAAGACGGGAATGATAAGAAAACTATCTACTCTGGACAGTCTGACCGGCCTTATGATTCGTCGGGAATTCATGCGGATTCTCAAGAATAGCTGGAGCGCTCATAGCCGGTCGGGAGATCCTTTGTCGATTCTCATGGTAGATATCGATCACTTCAAGTCGATTAACGACCGTTTTGGACATAAGGCGGGAGACGAAGGTCTTGTGGGCCTTTCCCGGCTGTTGAATCGCCATTTCCAACGCACTACCGATACATGCTGCCGCTACGGGGGAGAGGAATTTATTATCCTGTCCGGTTATACCGATTGGGAAACCTGTAACAACAAGGCGGAGGAGTTGCGCCGTGAGGTGGAAAAACTAGTTGTGCAGGTGGGGGAAGAGGAGATCTCCTTTACCGTTAGTATTGGGACGGCCACGGTGGTTCCGACCGATTCTATTAAGTTTGACGATCTGATTCAAAAGGCGGATATTTCCCTTTATAGCGCCAAGAACAGAGGGCGGAATTGCGTTGTCCCCCATGCGGATATCACCCCCTTTACTCAGGCTTTGCAGGAAAATCAGGAAGATTTAGCTTGATTTATTCCCCTTTAGGGATTATTGTTGAATATATAAATATAGGAATATATCGATATAGTAGTATTTATATAGGAGTGTGCCTTTTATGAAAGTCATTATTATTGGAGGCGTCGCCGGCGGCGCAACAACTGCAGCCCGCTTGCGAAGACGGGATGAAAAAGCGGAAATTATAATGTTTGAAAAGGGAGACTACATCAGTTATGCCAATTGCGGTCTTCCCTACTATATAGGAGATACGATTTCCGAGCGGGAGCGGCTCTTCGTACAGACCCCGGAAAGTTTTTACGGGATTCTCAACGTGAATGTTAAGACCGGTCATGAGGTTCTATCGGTAAATCGGGATAGTAAGAGTGTTTCCGTTAAGGTCCTGGCCACGGGGGACGTGATTGAAGAGAGCTACGACAAGCTGGTTCTTTCCCCCGGAGCGGAGCCCATCAAACCGCCCATTCCCGGCATCGATTCGCCCCGTGTTTTTACCATGCGCAATGTGGACGATACGGACGGAATCAAAAAAGCTGTGGAAGAGGGGAAACCCCGCCGGGCCGTTGTTATCGGTGCCGGATTTATCGGGCTGGAAATGGCGGAAAACCTTAGGGAAAAGGGAATCTTCGTGACCGTGGTAGAAGCGGTGGACCAGGTAATGAGTATTCTGGACTACGAAATGGCCGCCGAGGTACACTCCCAGCTTAAACTGAAGGGGGTGGAGCTCTATCTGAGTGACGGGGTGACCAAATTCGAGGATGAGGCTGATTTGGTCAGGCTGACTCTTCAGAGCGGTAAGCAGCTGGACGCGGATATTGTTATCCTTTCTATTGGGGTGAAGCCCGATACGAAGCTTGCCTCTGAGGCGGGGCTGGAAATAGGGAAGACCGGAGCTATTTGGGTAAACAATAAAATGCAGACCAGCGACCCGGAAATCTTCGCCTTGGGCGATGCGGTGGAATTCCCCAGTCCCCTCACGGGTGATTCGGTTCGTATTCCCCTGGCCGGTCCGGCGAACAAGCAGGGCCGTATTGTGGCGGATAACATAATTAAGGCTACGGCCGGTGAAGAGCTGGGGGTGTTCAAAGGAACAATCGGTACGGGAATTGCCAAGGTCTTTGATCTGACCGTGGCTTCCACGGGATTTTCCGAGAAGCAGCTTGATAGGTTGGGCGTAAAGGATGTTCAATCCCTTATCATTCACGGAAGTTCCCATGCGGGATACTACCCCGATGCCCATTCCCTTACCATAAAAATCGTTTACACCAGTGAAGGCAAGCTTTACGGCGCCCAGGCCGTGGGTTACGACGGAGTGGATAAGCGGATAGACCTTATTGCCGCCGTCATGGGAATGGGCGGGACGGTTTACGACCTTCAGGAAGTGGAACACGCCTACGCGCCGCCTTTTTCCAGTGCGAAAGACCCGGTGAATATTGCCGGTTTTACGGCGGAGAATATACTTGCCGGACGCTCTTCCCACATCAGCTGGAAGGAGCTTCGAGACCTGCCCGAAGAGGAACGGTTTGTTCTGGATGTGCGAACCCCCGATGAATTCGGTCTGGGAACGATTTCCGGCGCCTATAACATACCCCAGCCGGAAGTACGGGGACGTTTGGGGGAAATCCCCAAAGACAGAAAGGTCGTCCTTTTGTGCGGCGTGGGTAAACGGGCCTATATGGTGGAACGGATCCTCAAACAGGAAGGCTTTGATACGGCCATTCTCTCCGGCGGACTTAAGATCTACTCCGCCGCTACAGCCGTTCAGAGTAACGAGAATCTGTGGGAAAGCCAGGAAGTTATCCGTCCTCTAAAAGAGGGAGAAGAGCCGAATGACAGTCTTCCCCTCTCCATTGAGGTGAAAACCCTTGAGGTTGATGCCTGCGGGCTTCAGTGTCCCGGTCCTGTCTTAAAGCTCAAGAACGAGATAGACAAGCTTCACCCAGGCGAAATGCTTAGGGAAACGGCGACCGATCCCGGTTTTGCCAAGGATGTTTACGCCTGGGCCAAGATGACGGGAAACAAGGTTCTGTCGGTTGAGCAGAAAGGGCCCAAGGTAACGGCTTTGATCCAGAAAGGGAAGGGTAAGGACGCGGCTCCTGTTGGCGGCGCTGCTGCGAATCTGCCCCAGGACGGAACGAGTATGGTTGTCTTTTCCGATGATCTGGATAAGGCCCTGGCCTCCTTCGTTATTGCCAACGGGGCGGCCGCTTCGGGCAAAAAGGTTACTATGTTCTTTACTTTCTGGGGACTTTCTGTTGTTAAAAAAAGAGCGCCCGGCCGGGTTAAAAAGGATTTTATGGGCAAGATGTTCGGCATGATGCTGCCAAAGAGCAGCAAGAAGTTGGCCCTGTCCAAAATGAATATGGGCGGTATGGGTTCTGTTATGATGCGAGCCCGCATGAAGGCCCAGGGAGTGGATAGTCTGGAACAGATGATTCAGACAGCCATTGATGGGGGGGTAAGGCTCGTGGGCTGCCAGATGTCCATGGATGTGATGGGTGTTAAAAAGGAAGAATTGATGGACTGTGTTGAGATCGGGGGAGTGGCGAGTTTTCTCCAATCCACCGACGAGGCGCAGAGTACCGTCTTCATTTAATAACAAAATCATTTAAAAATAAAACCGCCCCGGTGCTCCGAGGGCGGTTTTATTATGTCCAGAGGGATTATCTGCCTATGGCGTAAAGGTAGCCGATTAAGAGATAAGGCCGGAAGCGGGGCTGGTTGACCGCTTCGTCCGCATCGTCGTAGGAGTAGCCGTCCCGGGGTTTGTCGTCCTCTCCGCTGGGGGTGTAGTAATAGGTCCCGTGGGCATTCAACTGTGCCTTGGGGAAATACTCGGCCCCTCCCTTTAGCATGAGTGAACTGCGGGAATTGCTCAAGGGCATTCTTAAGGCGGCGCCGACTCCTATTCCAAAGGGTTTGGTGGTTACCGTAAAGGCTTCGTTGTCACCAATGAAAGAGTAGTGGGCCAAGTAGTAGTTCCAGAGCCCGGAGAGGGTAAGTTCAACGGACATTTTTTCAAGACTCTTCCACTTCCAGCCCAGATCCAGGGCGGCCAGATAGGACTCTCCGTACTTTTCCACGTTACCACCGGAGTTGTCATTGATGAAAATGGCCCGGGCGTCGGTGGCGTTTCCCGAGTCGGTCTGGTAGATGTATCCGCCTCTTGCCTGTATGAAGAAAGGGGATCTCTTTGATTCCTCTTCCAGACGGAGGGCAAAGGTTATACCCGCATCACCGTAATAGCCTGTAGCAATTTCGTGGTAGGGTTCAAAGGCAAAGAGGGAGAGGGAAGATGATGTTAAAAGGAATAGGAGGGCTTTTATTTTCATGGGGGCCTGCCTTGTTTTGATATGCTATAAATTTAGCCCCAAGATAGTAAAAAAGATATATGCCGTTAGGTATATTATTTCAAAATGGTCACATTTAGATGACTGATATGGGGAGAGGTAATGATAAGAGGGTTTTCATAGGTCAGTGTCCAGTCTATCCCTGCTTCCATGTCTTTAACGGCTCCATCGGCACAGTTGTGAATGAGGGCGTCCGGTAAGCCTGATAGTCGGAGGTTTACCGACCTTTTATCGGTCATAAGGAGGATGGTATCCGGTTCAGTTCCTTCTGAGGAAGAATAAAAGCGTGAAAAAATCAGTTTGTCATCTCCCGTTGTTGCGAAATCCGGCAAGTTATTCGGGAATTTTCCGGCGATAAGTTCGTTATAGCGCCGTAGAGCCCATCCGCCTGTTTTGTAGATTAGTTCTCCTTCGTCCTGAAGCAGAAGGATCCCGTACTTATCCACCCAGATTCCCCGTCCTTCGTCTTCCCTGTTATAGAGGTTGTACCAGATGATGTAGGGGGCCCCCAGTTCTCCCAGTTCGACGAGTGTTTCCATGACCATTCGTCCCTGCTGCTCCGGGGGACAACTGGTGGGGGTGATGCCGGAGGTGTTAAAGCCGACTTCGGTGACTCTGATACCGCCGGAAAAGTCCCGGTTTTCCAGATTTTTCATCAGTTGGATCGTTTTACTCTTAATTTTGGAGGGTTTATCATAATAGGGGTGAAAGGAGAGGTGGTCTCCCGTACTTAGTACTCCCGACTCATCCAGTTTTTTAAGGTAAGATTTGTCATAGCGCCAAAGTGAGCCTACCAGAATGACCGCCTCGGGATCTATGGTTCGAATGCGTTCTGCCGTGGCCAGGGTTAGATCCAGGAAGTCCCGATCTGTTCCAGTCCAAAAGGTGTTGAACGGGAGATTAGGTTCATTCCATATCTCCCATTCGTCCACTATGTCTCCATAGCGAGTAACGACCTGTTCTACATAATTAAGGAAGTTCTCAAAGTCGTCCCGGTCAATCTGTCGGATATCTTCCGGGTTATCATGAATCCAGGGAGTATCAAAACCAAGAACTCCTACATAGTAATAATCCTTGTTTGATTGGCGTTCAAAGAAGCGGTCGTTGTCGCTAAAGTTCCACTCTCCCCGAGAGCTTTCCAATTTGTGCCAAAAAAAATCGACACGAAGACAGGATATTTTTAATTCATCGAATATTTCATAATTCTCCCGGCCCCTATGGGGGTAACCCCAGTTAATACCTGCTTGGGCCATTGGGGTTTGACCTGTGTTATGAAGGTCGGGGGAAGCGGTACAGGCGATGAGGAAGGGGAGTAGGAATAGGTAGGGGTAAAGCTTCCTCATCGCAAGTCGGTTATTCCTCTATTGAGCCGCTCCGCTTAGGGCGTTTTCTACGGCGGACATGATGGCATAGCTGGTGGCTGAGGCTCCCGTTACACCGTCTACATTGGTTTTTTGTTCATCCACAATAAGTTTAGGGATTAGTTTAACCGGTCTGGTGTAGTACTGGGCTCCCACTTCGTTATGGTCCACCACTTCTACTTCGCTTACTGTGCCGCCTGTAACGGTAACTTCTACCACGAGTCCTTCCCGGAATCCGGTGGCTTCGCCCGTATAAACTCCGTCGGCTACAGTCAGGCCGGTCAAATCCATACCGGTGGGCTTGTCGTAATTGCTTCCCCGGTTTCCTCCGAAGGACGTAGCCATAAGAAAGGCAAAGGGAATAAGGGCGGAAAGGAATATGAGGTTCTTTTTATTCTTCATCTTTTGTCTCCTTGTCGGACTTTTTAAAAGCCCATCCATATTGTAATGTATTTTCTTTAGGACAGGCCGCAACGCATTCAAAGCAGTTGATACACTGTCCGTTTCTTACGTGGTTAACTTGGGAAACGTCAATTCCCATGGGGCAGGCCTTGCTGCAAAGCTTACAGTCTATACAGCTCTCTTTGTTACGGCGGATGGAAAAGAGTCTTCCCATACTTACCAGGCCGTAGCGGGCGCCTTCGGTACAAAAGTAGCGGCAGAAGGGGCGGTCGGTCATGAGGGCTAGTATGAGAAAGGCTCCCAGGTAGAGTCCCACTCCCCAGCCGATGGGGGCAATATTCCCGTAAACAAAGGATTGAACCGTTGTGTAGGGAGTTCCAATAAAGTAAAGGAAGCCCAATCCCAGAAAGCTTAAACCAAAAAGGATGTAACGGCTAAAGCGAAGAAAACGGTCTATTTTTGCGGGGATCTTGAGGCGGGGAAGTTTAAGGGCTTTCCCGAGTTTTCCCAGAATATCCTGGATAAAGCCAAAGGGGCAGAGCCACCCGCAATGAAAGGCTCCCAGGAAAAGGGACGATCCCATGAGGATCGCAATGAGGAAGAGGTTCTTCCACAAGATGCCGAATAGCATTAAAAGGGAGAACAGGATGGGGGTAATTAATCTCGCCAGGGAATACCATTTCATTTTCATACTGCACCTACTATATGTTTAATTTAATATATTTCATAGTCTACTGGCAATGTATGAAGGAAATATGAATTAAGAATGTAAGAAAAAAACTTTAGGCAGGTTTGAGTGAGTGGAAAATCACGCGAAACATCTCTTCCACAATATCCGTATCGTTAACGGAGAATTCGGCCATAAACCACTCCTTCCGTACGGCCAGTTTTTGCATGGTAGACTGGATCATGGTCATATAGGCAGAGGCAGATTTTACCGGATCTTCCTGGAGCGCAATTGATTTATCCTTTTGTCCTTCATTAATGATCTGAACCATAGTATTCATAATCGACTTTATGGCAGCCATACAAGCCTGGGCTTCATCGTCAGTCATATCTTCCGGATTCAGCCTCAAATCGGAGATGAGAATAAACAGAAGCTGGTCAAAATCGTGCTCATAAAAATCGAGATAGGCTTCTTTCATGGCAACCAGTTTGTCGAAAGCTGTACCTCCGCAGTTGTCCAGGGCTCCGTTGATTCGGTCCAGAAGATGGGCGTAGGCATCTTTCATGACCCGAAAGGTAAGTTCTTCCTTGCTTTTAAAATAGAGATATATGGTGCGGCGGCTCAACTCCGACTCTTCCGCAATATCCAGCATAGTGGTATTACCGTAGCCTTTGTTTACAAAAAGCACTCGGGCCGCATTTAGTATTTCCTGAACCCGTTGCTCTTTTTCACGTAACTTTCTTTCGACGATTCCCATGGAATCAATTAAAAACCCTATTCCTCCCTGTGTCAAGCTGGAATATTAATCGACTATTACCGTTTTTTTTCCTCTTGTCTTGACTTCATTGCACACAGTGTGTAATTTATATACATACAATGTGCATGTGAAGCACGATGAATGAAACAAAAGGAGAAAAGGCATATGCTAAAGCATCCCAAAATCGTTATTGCCGCAGTGATTCTGTTGACTCTTGTCTTTGGAATTATTGCTGTAACGGTTGTTTTTGATAATGACCTCATGATTTTCTTTCCCGAGGATAATCCTTCCTACGTAAGGAACGAAGCGGTGGAAGAACAGTACGGTAGCCAGGTCATGATGGATATCTGTATTACCACGGAAGAAGAGACTCTTCTGACCTGGGAAAATCTGGATATGATTGAGACTATTACGGCTGCCATTGAAGATATGAACTATGTGGAAAACGTTACCAGTCTTACCAATACGGATTATCCGGAAGGTACCGACGAAGGTATGGCTGTTTCCATGTTGCTGCCGGAAGGGCAGGAGCGAACGACGGAGAACCTGGAGCTTTTTAAAGAAAGGCTTCTCGATTGGTCCGACGCTTATAGAAAGGCTATCTATTCGGACGATTACCGTTCCACCCAGCTTCTTGTCCGCATTGACAAAGATGCCGGTTCAGATGAAATTGCCATTCTTCTTGATGAAGTTAAGGCTCTTGTGGCGCCCTACGATCAGGAACCCCTTCAGTTTCGAATTGCCGGAGATCCGGTTGTTACCCAGTTGGGTAAGGAATACATGTATGCGGACCTTAAGATCCTGATCCCCTTTGTTGCCATTGTTCTTTTCCTCTGTCTCTACTTCGCTTTTGGGCGGTTCTCTTCGGCCCTGCTGCCCTTGATTACCGTACTTGTGGCGACTGTCTGGACCGTAGGAACCATGTCTCTTTTTGGGGTGACCTTTACCATTATCTCTTCCTGTCTGCCTGTTTTGATTATTGCGGTGGGGAGTGCCTACGGTATTCATGTAATCAATCACTACTATCATATAAAGAACGAGAAGAAAAACGGCGATATTGCGGGCAATTTGAAAGAAGCTTTAAAGGAAGTTTTCGTTCCCATTCTGCTGGCCGGTGTTACTACGGTGATCGGTTTTCTTTCTATTCTGACAAGTCCTATTGTTCCTATGAAGTCCTTTGGACTTTTTGCGGCGGTAGGTACGGTCTACTCCTTGATTCTGTCCTTTTTCTTTATTCCCGTTCTTCTGGAAGTGGCGGAAAATCGAAAGCATAAGAATACCAACGCCGCAATAGAGGAAGACGAGTACTCTAAAAGCGAAGCTTTCCTGATGATTACATCTCTCTCTGTTAAGCATAAGGTTCCCACTATTCTTGTTATCCTGATGCTGGCCGGTCTTTCTGTGTGGGGCGTTACCAAAATTAATATTGAAAGTTCCCTTATCGGCTACTTCCCCTATAATGAGCCCATCCGCCAGGATAGCCGTTTTATTAGCGACAATTTCGGCGGTACCAATACGTTCAATGCCGTTTTCCAGGCGGAAGAGGGATATGATATGACCGATCCGGCCGTTCTGGAAAGTATGGACAAGCTTAAGAACTACCTGCTTGAAGAATATCCCGAAGTTGTAGGTCACGTTATCTCCTACAGCGATTTTATCAAAAGAATGAACCAGATTATGAACTATCCCGCCGTGGAGGACTCTTCTGTCGCCGAATCTTATGATGACGACTTTGCTGTGGAAGATGATAGTTTCTTTGGGGCGGACGACGGTTTTGGAGACAGCTTCTTTGGTACCGACGACAGTTCCGATAGCTTTGGTGACAGTTTCTTTGGAAGCGATGACGGATTCGGTGACATTTTCGCCGATTCTGCCGTAGAAGAAGCTCCTGCCGGTGAAGTAACAGCCGAGTTCTTCCCCCTTGATGAGGAAGTGAGCATGGAAGAGTTGATTCTTCTTATTGCCGGTAGTTTTTCCGCCAGCGACAATGCGGAACTTTCCGTTGCCGATCTTCAGGAGAAGCTTCGCGAGCTGACCAACTACAAGGGCGCCGCTTACTACGAAATTCCTTCGGACCTGAGTAAGTACCCTGTGAACGACGAAGAGGAACTTAAGAATCTCATTGCCCAGTATCTTCTTCTTTATTCAGGCTCCCTGGACGAATACGCCAACGACGCCCTTAAACCGACCGAAGCGCGCATGATGATTCAGCTTAAAACTCACGGCTCCGCCGAGACCGACGCCATCATCAAGGACATTGATAAATACATGTCCAGAAATCTGCCTGAAGGTTACTCCATCAGCTATGCGGGGATTGCCGAACTGGAACTGGCTTTGACCAATCTGATTATGAAGTCCCAGACTTCCAGCATCCTCTTTGCGCTTTTGGCTGTATTCATCATCATTATGATTACCTATAAGTCACCTTTGGCGGGATTCATCGGTATTATTCCTTTGAGCCTTTCCATTCTGATGAACTTTGGTCTCATGAGCATTATGGAAATTAACCTGGATATGGTTACGGCGATTATCGCTTCTCTGGCAATTGGTATTGGGGTGGACTATACGGTTCACTTCCTGGCCCGCTACAAGAAGGAGCGTTTGGAGTCGGACGACCTGGTTCAGGTTACGAGAAACACCGTTCTTTCCACGGGCCGGGGAATTGTTATTAACGCCCTGTCCGTAGGATTGGGATTTGGTGTACTTTGCTTCTCCCGATTCCTGGTTCTCCGATACATCGGTATCCTGGTGGCCATCATTATGGTGACTTCCAGTCTGGGGGCCCTGATTCTTCTTCCTCTGGTTCTGAATAAGCTTGATCCCAAGTTTATGAGAAAGGACGAAGACGGAAGTGTTCGTAATAAATCAAAGAGAAAATCCGCCTAAGTAAGGCAAAAGGAGCTATAAAATGAAATTATTGAAAAATGCGGCCCTCGCGGCCAGCCTGGTACTGTTAAACGCCGGTCTTTTCGCCATTACCGGTACGGAAATTGCCGAAAACTCACGAAATATCCCCGACCCCGTATCCTCCCACGGTGCGGTGAAAATGGATTTGATCAATGCTTCCGGCGATGTGGATTCCCGCATGGTGGAAGAGTGGACTACCGAAGAGGGCGACCTGGCCTCTACCATCATGGTTTTCAGAAGCCCCGCTTCCGTGGCCAACACCCGTTTCCTTCAGAAGGAAAACGATGGTCGTGACGACGATAAATGGATCTACCTCCCCGCTCTCAAGAGAGTGCGTCGAATCGCCTCTTCCGACGGTGACAAATCCTTCATGGGGACCGACATGACCTACGACGACATGGAAACCCGTGAAGTGGAACAGGACAACCATGAACTGCTCGGCGAAGAAACCGTAGGTTCCTGGAACTGTTACAAGGTTAAAGTTACCGCGAAGGATCCCGCCGACTCCCAGTACTCCTACAAAATCGCCTGGTACGACAAGGAATCCTGGTACCCTGTGAAGGTCGAAATGTACGATAAAAATCAGGCTCTCCTTAAGGTTATGTCCGTGGAAGACCTCAAGACCGTAGACGGTTACCTCACTCCCATGTCGGTTTACATGGAAAACGTACAGGAAAACCACGCTACTCGCGTTACCATGATGAAGATTGTTTACGATGAGCCGGTTAACGACCGTCTTTTTACCACAACCTTCCTGGAACAGGGACGCTAGAACAATTCAACCCGGCCTCGGACTTAAGGGCCGGGTTTTTTATGGAGAATGACAATGAAAAAAATATACCCCCTTCTTGGGGCGGTGCTCTTTGCCGTACTGCCTCTTGCTGCGGACGACTTTAGTTTTGACGATTTAATGAGCGGCGACGTATCTACCGATTCGGGCAGCGGCGACGACTTTGATTTTGGAAGCGACTTTGGCTTTGGCGATACGGGCAGTTCTGCTTCGGCCCTCTCTATTTCCGGTGACGCCGAGCTTTCTCTGCGTGAAATCGCCGGTGATGATAATTGGGACGACCTCTTGGAAGGCAGCGAGTGGGATTGGTCTCCCTCTTTGACCCTGGACCTTCTCTACACCACCGATAAGGCTGACTTTACCGCCAATCTCAACGTGAATGAAGATGACCTGAGCGACGATCTTTTCAACGAACTGGCCATTACCTGGTACGAAGATAAATTCACCCTGGCCGCCGGTTACCAGGAAGTGGTTTGGGGTAAGGGCGACAAGGTTCACGTAGTGGATATGCTCAACCCCATGGACTATACCGATTTCCTTAATGCTGACTACCTGGACCGGAAGATCGCCCAACCCATGTTAAAGGTGAATATCCCTCACTCCCGGAATGGTCAGCTCGAACTGGTTTACGTTCCCTTCTTTGAGGGCGATTCCTATGCCTATGAAGGCACTTGGGCGACCTCTGATGCAGTGGCTCTTATGAGTACTTTGGAGACAGCCGTAAAAAATTCAGCTTATGCAGAATATAATGCTGCTTCTGCCTATGGGGACGAATATGCCACAGCCGCCATGATCAGCTACCTGAGCGGACATGACGAAGCGGACGAGCTTCTCCCCGACACGGACTCTCTCAAGTACGGTCAGGCTGCCATTCGTGGAACCGCCTCTTTGGGTGCTGTGGACCTGGGAGCCATGTACTGGTTCGGTTACAACCGACAGCCCACGGTCTATTACACCGGTTCTGATTTAGAATATTACTATGGAACCTATGGCTACGATGACTTCGACATCGACTACGACCAGCTTCAGGTATTCGGTCTGGAAGCGGGCGCTGTTGCCGCCGGATTCAACCTTCGCGCCGAAGCGGCCTACTACATGACCGAAGACTACGACGGAAGCGATGAGGACATCATCAACCCCTCCTTCGAGTACGTGATAGGATTCGACCGGAACCTGCCCGTAAGCAACTTGAATCTGAACCTTCAGGCCAACGGTTCCTACACTCTCTTTTACGATGAAATTGAATCGGCCTACGATGTGGAGTACGGCGACGACGAAACGTTCACCCTTATCATCTGTAAACTGTCCGACACCTGGAACCACGAGAAGGTTAAGCCCGAAGTAACCATGATTTACTGCGCCGAAGATCAGTCCGGCCAGATTTCCCCCGCCGTGGCAATGGACGTGGATGGGAACCTCTCTTTTGAAGCGAAGGTAACCATGTTCTGGGGGGATGATGATTCCTTCTTTGGCTATTTTGATGACAACGATTTTCTGGAACTGAACGCCATGTTCAGCTTCTAAAAAATAAACCCCTAAACTTTTGGCCCTGTTCTTAACCGAACAGGGCTGCTTTATTACGTCCGGCGTTCTTGGCTTGATAAAGGGCCCGATCGGCCCGTTGGAAGAGATCGCTTGCCGAGTCACCCGGTTTAAATTCCGCCACTCCCAGGCTTGTCGTTATTTGAATGCCCTCTTCGAATTCAATTTGCTCAATGGATTTTCTGAGTTTTTCCGCTATGTTTATGGCTTCCCCTGCTTCTGTTTCGGGAAGAATGACAACCAGCTCATCTCCTCCCCATCGCCCGGCAAAATCGGTATTTCTGAAGAGCGATTTAAAAACAACGGCCGCTTTAACAAGTATCTCGTCGCCCATAAGATGGCCATAGGTATCGTTAATGGTTTTAAAATGATCAATATCGGAAATGATGAGTGAAAAAACCGAATTGTATCTGTTGGCCCGGTTAATTTCGTTTTCCAGGAGGGAATCGATCCGGTTTCTGTTATAGAGGCCTGTGAGTTTATCGGTTACAACGGCCGCTTCCAGTTCCCTGTAGGCCTCCATTATGGTTCTGGTTTTTTCATTAACCATATTTTCCAGTTTTTGGGTTATGTTCTCTATCTCTTTTAGGGGATAGGATTCTCCCTCTTCGTGGACATCGGTGGGAAAGGATATGTGCAGATGGGCAATTTCGACTTTTTCGTCCTTCGTGAGAGTCATAACCAGAGTTTCTCTTAAATGGTTTAGCGAAAAATCCTGTCCTTGGGCTTGTCCCTTTATGTTTAACTGATAAGCCGCCACGGCGCAATTCTCAGAGAGGAGAACAACCTTTTTGTTCTGAAGGGAGTAGGTAATTTTTGAGTCTACTTCTTCAATATCTCGCCTGAGCAGATCTTCGAAGGTTTCCCTTTTATAGGCCGTCTCATCCATACCCGTTCCGAAACCGGTTAGGTTCTCATTGAGCATAGCCCTGGTCCCCTCCAGGTCCCGGTGGATAAAGTAGGTGTCCAGGAATCGAACCAGGGCTTCTTCAAATAGCTGCTGCCGTGACTTTGAATGGTTCATGTCCTAAAGTTTAACTCTTTTGTTGGGAATTTCAAATAAATACTCTTGGACCAGGACCTATGGGTTTTAAAGTATGGGCAGCCAGACCTCGGCCCAGTATTCACGCATTTTCTCATCTTTGGGAATGTAGTACTCCACCTGGGGCAGTTTTGCCAGTTCATGGCCTGTAGCGGGGAGCCATTCGGCGAAAATGCGGTGCCATGTATCCTGGAGTGCCCGGGGCATGGGGCCTTTACACTCAAAAATGGCCCACTTGCCTGCGGGGATTTCCCGTTCCTCAAATCGGCCTTTGTCTTGGCCCTTAAAGGGAACCGATACGGAGTAGGTAAAGGTTTTGTCCGGCTGTTCGTCAAAACAGATCCCGAACATTTTACCGAAGTCGGACGAGTAGTTCCCCAGCTCTTTCGTCACGCCGGCAGCTACGATTTCCTGCCAGAACCGGGGAATCTCTTCGAAGTTTCTGTTGTCTTCTGTGGTGGTCGTGAGGGAGGTCCCCAATACGCGAAAGGCGTCCTTTTCTTCAATGCGATAGTTCATCTCAATGTCTCCTTTGATAGAAATTGAGAAGCCTATTTTATGGTAGGATTTGAGCTGATTGGCCTTGCCCTTCACCTGGGAGGGAGAGATGGCGTGGACCGATTTGAAGGCCCGGGAGAAGGCTTCAGGTGAGGAGTAGCCGTAGTCATAGGCCACATCAATCACTTTCTTTTCCCCGGATATCAAATCTTTTACGGCCAGAGTCATCCGTCTCCGACGGATGTACTCGCTTAGGCTGACTCCGGTAACCGCATCGAAGAGTCGGGTAAAATAAAGTCGGCTCAAGCAGGCCTTGTCACAGAGAACATCCATGTCGATTTCTCCACAGAGGTTTTCTTCTATGTAGTCCACGCAATCGGTCAGTCGCTCAATCCATTTCATTCAGGCTTCCTTGAGATAAGGCTAACCGATTCTATCACAGTTCTCATGATAAAATCTGCTCAGTCAAATCAGCAAGGACTACTCTTCTTCCCAAAGTACCAAGAGCGATGACAGGCACATATCTTCCCAGCTTGTTCCCGGGTAAACCGATTTAACGGAAATCTCAATTCCCCTGTTCCAATCCCACGGGCCTACCGGTAGTATGACCGGTTCCCGCTCGTCGGGGAGAGTAAAGACAAGAGATTCTTGACCGGGGGAAGAGAGTTCTATTTCTTCGGGACGGGCGTTTTTCTCAAAGAGATCGGCCCGGCGGTAAACCCCGTTAAAGATTATGACTCTTTTTACCAGAAAATCCCATTCGTAGGAAGGTCGTATAGAGAGTGTGCTTCCCTCACCTTTTCCCGTCTCGCCTTCTGCCCAAAAATCGGAGAGACTCACATCGGGGGTTATGTTGCTTGCCGAATAAGTTATAGGACCGCTCGAGAGTTGTTCTGTGAGCTCCGAACTGGCGGTGACTTCATAGCTTTCCGAATAGAGGGGAGAGTTTGTGCCGGGGAGATCGGAGAAGATTTCCAGGATCTCCTTGTCATTATAGAGAATGAGAATGTCCCCGGAGAAAAGATATTTGGCTGTGGATTTCTGGTCTGTCGGGTCTTGCCATCCTAGGGGGTTGTAGAATTCTTTTTGCCGGTAGTTCAGGTTAATCGTGCCGTATTCATGCCGCCCGAAAGGGGTTTCGACCACTCGAATATTATCCGTACTGTAGCTACCTTCCCGGTCTGTCAGGGATTCTCCCCCTTCCTGCGTCCAGTGGTATTCGCCTGCCGTGCCAAATTCGGCTTCCGTCATTGACGGATCGGGGAATGATACGAGTTGAAAGGAACGGCCTGCAAAGGATGGTTCGGCCCCTAAATTCAGTGCAAAAAATACAACGTATAATGTTAATAAGTGATATCTTTTTATCATGTAATTCCTATCCTAAGGCATCGGCCTTGCTTTTCATCTCCATCACCTGGAGGCTTAGTTTCTTGCGGGCGGTACGCTCTTCCAGAATCCCCAGGCAATTCCCTTCTTTATCGGTAAGTGAGAGAAAATCACGATTGTTTTTTTTCATAAGCCCAAAGGCTTCTTCCGCCGGAGCTTCCACGGGGCAGGTCCCCATAAGGGGCAGCATTATATCGTGGGCCAAAAGGAAGGGGGAGAGCTCGGAGGCCACAAAGGTATCCTTAAGATTGTCTATGGTGATGATGCCTATAACTTTATGATCCCGGTTAACAACGGGATAGACCAGATCGTCCTGATCGGAGAAAATATGAAGGATATCTTCGATCGTTCGGTTCTCTTCTATCATGGTAGTGTTGGTCATCAGGTCCTTGGCCTTGCTTCGGGCGATCAGGTCCTCTTCGGTAATGTTCAGCCCCGTTTCCCCCGCCTTGTCCACGGCGTATTTAACGCTGGGCGGTCCCAGGAGCTGTACCACGAAGGTTGTGGTGGTAACGACCATAACGATGATGCTCCCCAGGGGCTCGGGGAAGGTCTGTCCGGCAATAACAGAAAGACCTACGGCCACACCGGCCTGGCTGAGGAGACAGAAGGGGAGGTACTTTTTAACCGTTTCCGGAGCTTTTGAGACAACCGCACCCATGGTGGCTCCCAGGAACTTTCCTCCCGTTCGTCCTACCAGAAAGAGAGCGGCCAGAATGGCCACCAGGCCGTTAATCTGGCTCACATCCATTTTGGCGCCCACCATGACAAAGAAGAGCACGTAGATGGGAGGAGTAAATTTTTCTACCAGACCAAAGAGGTTCTTACTTTTCTTGGGGGAGTAGTTAACCATGAAGAACCCCATGGCCATGGCGCAGAGAATGGTGTCCAGGTCCAATACCTCACTCAGCCCAATGATGAGCAGTATGATTCCCAGGGAGAAGACAAGGGTCTTGTCGTCATCGATATAGCCCCGAATCAGCTTGGAAAGCCCCCATCCCATGAGGGACCCAATCAGGATAGATCCGCCGATTTCCCACAGAAGCAAAAGAAGGCTCATGCCCAATCCGGCTGTGGCAGTTCCCATAAGAGCTCCCGCCACGCTGGTGGCTACCGCAAAAAGCAACAGCGCCACTCCGTCGTCCATGGCCACCAGACCCAGGACCGTGGATGTGAGGGGCCCCCGGGTTTTATTCTCCCAGAGGACATCTGTGGTCGCCGCCGGGGCCGTAGCCGAGGAAATTGCACCGAGAAGAAGCCCCAGAGCCAGGGCCAGGTTAAAGTCCTTGAAAATAAAATAGGCTCCAAAGGTAACCAGTGTCCCAACCACAAGAAAGGCTCCCATGGCTTCCAGAATCAGAATCCAGGCGAACTGGCTTCCGTATTTTTTGAGGGTTTTGATCTTTAGCTCCCCCCCTATCATGAAGCCGATAAGGGCCAGGGCAAAGGAGCTGAATCCTTCCAGGTCGGCAATGGACCTGGTGGTAATCAATTTAAAACCGGACTGTCCCAGGATAATTCCAATGGCAATGTAGCCGACTACCTGGGGAATTTTCAGGCGCTGGAAAAGCCGTCCCCCCGCAGACCCGAGGAAAAGGACCAATCCCAGGAGAAGGATTATGTTAAAATGCTCCGGTGAGAAGGACTGGAGGATGTGGTTAAACTCATTCATGGCTATTCTCCCGCTATCAGTTTGAGGATTTCTTCGCCTGCCGCCGCCTTTATCAAGGCTTCCCGGCGGGATTCGTCCTTGAGCTTTTCCATAATTTGGGAGAGGAGGCGGATATGCTGTTTATGCTGATTTTCCCCTGCCACAATCATAACGACAAGGTTCACCGGAATCCCGTCGATGCTTTCGTAATCGTTTATCCCCTCCGGGCAGACGCCCAGGGCGGCGACGGGCTGTTCCACACCTTTATAGCGAATATGGGGGACGGCTATACCCATCCCTATACCGGTGCTCATAAGCTGTTCCCGGTAGAATATCTCCCGCTTGAGCTCCTCTTCTCCTGTGGCACGTTTGGTGGCGAGCAGATTATCCATTAGTTCAATAAGAGCTTCGGTTTTCGTTTTTTCTTGCAGAACAAGGCAGTTTTCCTTGTGGAAAATAGTATTCAGGTCCATAAATCCCCTCTCTCTAGGCTATTTTAGATCATTATGTCCTTAAAAGTCCTTTTATGTCTATGCTTTATCCTCCTCTGATTTTAAATTTAAACTTTTTCTTAATTTGCGTTTAAGAGACTTGTCTATCTCACTTTAATATATTAAAACATATACATACCAACCGGTCGGTATGGAGGTAAAATGGATACCAGAGAGAATATTTTAGATTTGACATTCAGGACGCTTCTGGAAGAGGGATATGAGAAGGTCTCCCTTAATAGCTTGATTCGAAAATCCCGATTAACCAAGGGAGCTTTCTATCATTACTTCCAAAGCAAGGATGAATTGATCGAGGAGGTCATCAACACCTATTTAATCAGTCAGATTGAGCAATTTGCCAGGGAGCTTGAGAAGGGGAAAGGAAGTACAACAGAGAAACTTTCTTCTATGGCGGAAAGAATTGAAATTATTTTGGGGCACCTTTTTCCTTCCGGTTCGGAAGAACAGGTTTCCGATTTCTTTTCCTTACTGATGGGAGTGGCCCGTGACAATGAAAATATACGGAAGATGGAAAAGAGAACGGCTCAAACAATCATAACTTTCATTTGTCACATTATTGATGAAGGCAAGGCTGGAGGAGCCGTAAGAGATGAGGTGGAGGCAAAAGAAACAGCCCGTTTGATCTATTACAGTGTGAGGGGAACCATGATGGAGTGGGCCCTTCACAAGGAGGGATCTCTTAGGGAAAGGCTTGATGGAACCATAAAGGGCTTTTTATCGCTTATAGGTTAAAGCGGCTCTGAAGTCGTTTAATTAAAAAAAGGATTTAAAATATGTTGGGAAAGCAAGAAGATATTTATACTGAGTTTATCTCTCATTACAAGGAAAAAGTCGTAACCTGTGCAGAGGATTCTCCCATGCAGGGATTTGAGTATTTCGACTGCCGGGAGTACAGGACAAAAATCAATGATAATACTCCTCTTATTGTAAAAAAGCTTACTTCCAATGGGGTAAAAGGTTTCTTCTCCGTGGCAAAAATAATGAAGGGCTGTATGGGGATGATGTTAAAAGCGACAAATCGTTCCTATAAAGAATTGGAACCATACTTGAGTGATCTGGAGAAGGGAAAGGCTGTGGAAAGGACCGAGCATCCTCTTTTGGCCGATTATCCCAATAAGGATTTATGGGATGAGTTAAACCGTTATGCCTGGGACAGGTGGCGAATCCTTTTAGGTTTTACCGAATTGACCGATCAGTTTGTTTTTAAGGGAAAATCGGTACTGTTCAGTCATGCCCTTGTTTGTATCCAGGAAATGGATAAGGAAAAGATTGATCAGGCCCCCGACTATCCTGCCGGGGAAGAGGTTTTAGGGGTATATCGAGATTTGGGGGTGGCGGTAAATGATATAGCCCTTTGGCTTCGGACGAGAGGTATCCGTTCTCAGGCAAATCATCCCTTGGGTGGGTTAACCAATACGTCGCCCTTGGCAGCGAAGGCCGGTATGGGGTGGCAAGGTTGCAACGGCCTGTTAATTACTCCCCAATTCGGGCAAAGATTACGAATCGCTCCGGTTTTTATAGAGGGACAGTTTTTTGAGTATACCGATAGCAGGGAACACGATTGGATTGAAGCATTTTGTGCCAAATGCGGCAAGTGTCTAAGAAGTTGTCCTACCGGGGCCATCTACAAAGAAAAAGTTGACTCCCAACGAGATGTACCCGGCATAGACTCTATTCGAACATGCATTGATCGGGAAAAATGTTTTCCCTACTTTAACAAAACCTTAGGCTGCTCTGTATGTGTTAAAGTTTGTCCCTTCTCTCAAGGTCCCGATCGCTATGAAAAACTTAAGAAGGCTACTTTGAGAACTAAATCTCAATCCCGATAAAAACCCGCACCAGAACCCCGATTCCAAAGGAGAGGGCGGAAACACCCAGGCTCAGTCCGGCCATCTCCAGGAAGTGTTTGATAAAGGACATCTCCTTGGCAACGGAGATATAGAAGTTGAATACGGCAATAATCAAAACGGCAATTCCCAGAGTCACGCCCAGAGCGGCTATAAAGTTTTCCATAAGCAGGAAGGGGAGAACCAGAAGTATTACTGTTATAATGTAGGCCATCCCCGTGTAAACCGAGGCGGTAAAGGCCTTGCTGCTGTTCTCTTCTGCCCGGTGGGAGAGGAATTCGGAGGACGCCATGGAGAGTGAGGCGGCAATACCCGTAATAAGACCGGTAAGGGCAATAAGATGGGTGTTCTGAAAGGCGAAGGTATAACCGGCCAGAGCCCCTGTTAACTCTACCAGAGCGTCATTCAGTCCCAGAACGATGGAGCCCACATATTCCAGTCGCTCTTCCTGAATCATCTTAAGGAGCTCCTGTTCGTGGCGCTCTTCATCGGCCAGAATCTTTTGGAAGCCGTCAATTTCATTTATCTCTTTGCTATAGGTTTTTTGGGCGGCTTCTTCCAGCTTTTCCACCATTTTAAGAACAAAGGTAAGCCCCAGAACGCGGGCGCAGATAACTACGAAGCGGGCATAGAAACGATTCGGTTTTACATCGACACCGGAGAACTTCTTGAACATTTCATAGTGCTGGGCCTCGTCCCGGGAGAATTGTTCCAGAATCTTTCTGTTGTTCTCATCTTTTTCTATCTTTGCGAGCCTGCCGTAGAAGATACTGGCTGTGATCTCCTCTTTCTGAAACTGTTTGAGCATTTTTAGCTTTTTGCCGTCCATTCTCTCTCCCTTAATCCTTTTGCTCAATCCTACCACCGGCGCCCAAGGACTGTCTATAGACTTTTATTAAGAAGGGCATGGCTGGAGTGGCTTAAGACAGCAGGGAATAGTGTATTTACACTATCATGACTGGCCTAATGATCTAATCGCCTTTTTGATGAATTTATTGTCACTTTTGACAAACGGCTCTATAATGTCAATATAAACTTTATAGACCAACTCCAGGGAGTGTTCATGGCTAAAGGAAAAGTGACTTTTATTACGGATAGGTGCAAGGGCTGCGGGCTCTGTGTTAACGCCTGTCCCAAGGAGATTCTGGAAATAGACCGGACGACCCTCAATAAAAACGGATATCAGCCGGCCCATATAGCAAAGCCGGAAGAGTGCATCGGCTGTGCCGCCTGCGCCCTCATGTGTCCCGATCAAGTAATCACAGTGGAAAGGGAGTAGAGAATGGCAAAAGTTCTAATGAAAGGTAATGAGGCCCTTTGTGCCGCAGCCATTAAAGCGGGCTGCCGTTATTTTTTCGGATACCCCATCACCCCCCAGAACGAGGTCCCCGAGTACATGTCCCGGGAACTACCCAAAGTCGGGGGCTGTTTTGTTCAGGCCGAATCGGAAGTCGCCGCCATTAACATGGTGTACGGCGCCGCCGGTTCGGGAGCGCGGGTAATGACATCTTCCTCCAGCCCGGGAATCGCCCTAAAGCAGGAAGGAATCAGCTACATCGCCGGGGCGGAACTGCCCTGTCTCATCGTCAATATCATGCGCTCCGGGCCCGGACTAGGCGGTATTCAGCCGGGACAGGCCGACTATTACCAGGTTACCAGGGGCGGAGGAAACGGGGACTACAATTACCCCGTATACGCCCCCTATTCCATACAGGAAATGGCGGACCTTACCATAAAAGCCTTCCATGTGGCCGACAAGTACCGTACCCCCGTTATGATCTGCGGCGACGGAATGCTTGGACAGATGATGGAAGCGGTGGAGTTCCCCGAGGAGGAAGTGACCGAACTTCCCGAAAAACCCTGGGCCGCCACGGGAACACAGGGAAAGCGCAAACCCAATGTCATAAACTCTTTGGACATTGTTCCCGAGTCTCTCGAAAGACATTGTCGTGACCTTGATGCCAAGTGGCAGGAAATCAGGAAAAACGAGTGCCGCGTAGAGATCCTGGATGTGGACAAGGCCGACGTGGTTGTCACAGCCTACGGCACGGTGGCACGAATCGCCATGAATGCCAAAAAAATCCTGGCAAAAGAGGGAATTACCCTGGGGATCATTCGGCCCATTACCATCTGGCCCTATCCCTATCACGCTTTTGATGAAATCGGCAAAGATTGCCAAGCCGTTCTCTGTGTGGAAATGAGCATGGGACAGATGCTGGACGATGTGAAAATCGGCGTAAACGGGCGTCATCCGGTCCATTTTTATGGGCGGACCGGCGGCGTGGTTCCCCTGCAGGAAGAAATCGTGGACGAAGTGAAGAAGATACTGGGAGGGGCCAAGTGAAAACCGTATTTGAACGAACCGAAGGATTAGTCGATGTTCCCACCCACTACTGTCCCGGCTGTACCCACGGTATAATTCACCGTCTTGTTGGGGAAGTGCTGGAAGAGATGGATGCGCTGGGACAGAGCGTCGGAGTGGCTCCCGTAGGCTGCGCCGTCTTTGCCTATAACTATTTTAACTGCGACATGCAGGAAGCCGCCCATGGCCGGGCCCCTGCCGTAGCCACCGGGATAAAACGGGTGCTTCCCCAGAACGTAGTATTTACCTACCAGGGAGACGGAGACCTGGCCGCTATTGGTACGGCCGAAACGGTTCACGCCGCCGCCCGCGGGGAAAACATCACCATTATTTTTGTGAACAACTGTATCTACGGAATGACCGGCGGTCAGATGGCGCCCACCACTTTGGAAGGGCAAAAAACCACCACCAGTCCCTACGGGCGAAAAAAGGAGTTCCAGGGAAGCCCCATCCGGGTCTGCGAAATGCTCTCCACCTTGGACGGCCCCGCCTTCCTGGAAAGAGTCTCCGTCCACAATCCCGCCCATGTGAGAAAGGCAAAAAATGCCATCCGCAAAGCCTTTGACGCCCAGGTTCAAAAGAAGGGATTTTCCCTGGTGGAAGTGCTCTCTACCTGCCCGACAAACTGGGGAATGCCCCCGGCAAAGTCGCTCGATTGGCTCGAAGAAAACATGATTCCCTACTATCCTTTGGGTAACTATAAAAACTGGGAGGATGCCTAATGGCCGAAGAACTGAACGAAGAAATAATAATCGCCGGATTCGGAGGACAGGGCGTCCTTTCCATGGGGATGCTGCTCGTTTATGCCGGTATGGTGGAAGGAAAAAATGTCTCCTGGCTCCCCAGCTACGGCCCGGAAATGCGGGGCGGAACGGCCAACTGCAACGTCATCCTCTCCGACGGAATGGTGGGAAGTCCGGTCATCTCAAAAGCGGACAGCCTCATAGTCATGAATCAGCCCTCCCTGGAAAAGTTCGAATCCTTCGTAAAACCGGGCGGGCGTATTCTGGTAAACAGCGATCTGGTGGATAAAAAAGTGACCCGCAGCGATGTGGAAGCGGTCTATTTGCCGGTTAACTTCACTGCCCAGGCCTGCGGAAACGACAAAGCGGCCAACGTGGTCATGATGGGAGCCTATACCGCCCTCACCGGATTTCCCGGTAAAGAAGCGGTTCATCAGGCTTTTGAAAAAGTCTTTGGCCCCAAAAAAGCTCATCTCATACCCCTTAACGAAGAAGCCTTCGCCAAAGGACAGGAGCTGGTGCAATAGGGGCGGGTCTTCACGGCAGGCCGTGAAGACCGGGCCGCTCCGGGACTGCGGGCGCCGCACCGCGGGGCTACTTCGTGCGCCCCGCTGCGCCCTCCGGCCGGTCCGTCACTTCGCTTACGCTCCGTTCCGTCCCGTCGCCTCCTTCCAGTCGGCCCCCTCCGGTCCCTCCCGCAAAAGAAACTACTGCTGGGGCGGTCTTCCCTGGCCCTGCTGTCCCTGGGACATCATATTTTCCTGGACCTTTTCGTAGGTTTTAATCTGTTTTTTCGTCAGACAGGCGGTTAACTTGGCGTCCATCTCCTCTTTGATGGCTTCCATATCTTCCCGGGCCGGTCTCTGGCCGCTTTCCATCATGGCCTGCATTTTTTCACCCATCTCTGTAAAGGCATTCAGGAATACCTCTTCCTGTTCAGGGGTCAGGTCCAGTTCTCCGTCCCACATGGCCAGCTGTTCTTCCGCAGAGGGAGGTCCGGGGGGACGCTGTCCCTGTTGTCCCTGCTGATTTTGCTGGGCGCTCAGGGCAAAGGCGATTACTGTAAATAGCACTATAGGAATAATGGCTTTTTTCATTATTGTTCTCCTGTAAAGTAGTTTTGTTTTATATAAACGTTTCTGTTTCCTGAATTGTAAGTTGGGGGCAAAGGAAAATAAAGGCTTATCCTGTTTTTGCAGGTGAAAGTGAGGTGAAAATTGCCCATTCCTGTATAAA
Organism: Spirochaetales bacterium; assembly: GCA_028533045.1. GTDB lineage: Bacteria > Spirochaetota > Spirochaetia > DSM-2461 > DSM-2461 > SZUA-368. The sequence goes on from JAQQAP010000008.1 coordinate 222,904, forward strand.
TGTTTATTTGGGTAAAGTTGTATAATGGGGTCTTTGTGAATTATAATGAAGTAATGAAAAAGTTGGTTGCTTTACTTCTTATATCCGGGGTGCCTCTTTTTGCCCAGGACAAGGCTATGGAAGGAATTCATCTCCATATGGGATTGGATACGCCTCCCCATTGGGAAAGATCAAAGGAAAACATAAGAATCTTTGATGAACTTTCCCGCCGTCTGGGTTTTACCTATGATTATGAAAATTATCCCGCTTCCCGTTTGAATTTTCTTGTTGAAAGGGGAGCGGTGGACGGCCAGTTCATGAAAACCTATGGCTACGGGGAAAGCCAGCCCAACCTGGTACGCCTTCCCACATCCTATTTTACCCAGACGATTCAGGCCTACTCCCAATCTTTCGGAATCCAGGTAAACAGTTGGAGTGATCTGGAACATTATTCGCTGGTGATTATGAGAGGAATCCAGGCTTTTGACAGCCCCCTGTCCACGTATCTCCCGGAGAAGGAGGTTATCGAATTAAAGGATATAAAATCCTGTGTGCAGTTTGTCGAGTCCGGGCGGGCCCAGGTGACCCTTCTCTCCGATTTTCTGGCCGAGCAGATGAGAATAGACTCCGATTTTGACCTTCATCTGGCGGGGGACCTGAATGAGCACGATATGTACTTTTATCTTCATCGCTCCTTTGAGGAGTATATTCCTCTTATGGATGCCGCTTTAAATGATATGATGGCAGAAGGTTTTTTTACTCCCAAAAATTGAAAATACTTTGGGAGTCGACTAACATTAAAACATGAGAAAGTTCTGTTTAATCTTCTTCCTCTCCCTTGGGGCACTCTTTGCTCAGGAAAAGCCTATGGCCGGTGAGCACCTGAAGATGGGATTGGGGTTTTCTCCGGAGTGGGAAACGGCAAAATTCATTATTACCATTTTTGATGAGTTATCCCAACGGTTGGGGTTCAGCTATGAATACGCTCAATATCCTCCTTCGAGACTCTCCCTGCTAACCGAGTCGGGTGAATTGGACGGAGAGTTGTTTAAAACCTATGCCTACGGAGAGAGCCGTTCCTATTTATCCCGAGTCCCCACCTCCTATATTTCCCAAACTCTGGAAGTCTATTCCTCCTCTCAAACAATCCGGATTGAGACTTGGGAGGATATGAGTGAGTATACCCTGGCTTTGAAAAGAGGAATCCAGGCAATAGAAGGACCGGTTGCCCTATACCTAAACGAAGCGGATATCGTCGGTTTGAATGATATGGTCTCCTGTGTCAGTTTTGTCGAAAAGGGCCGGGCCGATCTTACCGTATTATCCGATTTTATTGCGAATCAGATGAAGCATGAGGGAAACTTGAATCTTCACCTTGTGGGAAAGCTTGATGAAATAGAGATGTATTTCTATCTAGGGAGTTCCTATGATGAATATATTCCCCTCATTGACGAAACCCTCCGGCAAATGAAAGATGAAGGTTTCTTCTAGAGGAACTGCTCCACATATTTTCCCGCCCGGCGATACTCTTCATCGCTTTTTAGATGTTCCAGCATGAGGGGCATATCACTGTCTATTTTATCCATTTCCCTAATGTAGGTCTGATACTCCAGAATGCCCTTTCCCGGTTCACATTCGCGAATCTCAATAGGGAAGGCCTCTCCCAGGGCAATATCCTTACCGTGGCAGCTTTTGGTATAAGGTCCCAGTTTTTTTATAGCCTTCTTTAAGAACTCACCGTTTTCATAGTAATTTTCCAGGTTGTAAATTAGGTTTACCGGGTCAAAATGAACGGCAAAGCTCTTGCGGTCAATCGATTTAATCAGCCGCAAGTAATCTTCCACGGTCCGGGGGAAGATCCATGGCATACACTCCAGGGTAAAAAACGTATTCCGGGGCTGAACTTCGTCGATAATTTTTTGGACCGATTTGACTATGAGCTCAAAGGTCTCTTCCTGTAGATTTTCCTTGTGAGGACCTTTTTTACGTTTTCGCGAACCGGCGGTGGTAACACAGCAGCGGGCGCCCAGTTCCTCGGCCAGTTGAAGCTGCTCTATGCAGTAGGCGAGGGACTCCTTCCGTTCATCCTCATAGGCGGAGGCCATATTGCTCCAGCTGTGGACCTCTGCCAGGAGAATGTCCGATTCCGTTGCCGCCTGGAGGTATTCAGCCTTAAGGGCGCTTTCCCCATCAGCCTTAACCGGGCAAAAGGCGGCCCGGCAGTTACGGCTTTTCAGTTGCTTAATCCAGTCTTCAGGGCCACTAAAACCTTCCACAAGATGCATTCCTAGTCTCACACGTTTCTCCTTGGTTTATCTTTTTACCGATAAGCTTTCGTTATGATCTCTTCCGTATTCTTTACGGTCAGCTTTTTTCGATCCCGTTCAAAAAGTCCTCCCATAGCTTCATGGGCATTTTGAGCCAAGCGGGGAAGTTCTTCCGGGGTGATGCCGTAATCGGACATCTTAAGCTTATCCACCGCGCAGGATTTCTGCAGCTTTAAAAGGCCCGTGAGGCATCCGTCGGCACTGGCTTCTTCGCCCATGGCTTTGCCTATTAAGGCCATCCTGTCGGGGCATATCTCTTTGAACCGGGTAAAATAGGAGAGGCTTAGCATAATTAAACCGGCTCCATGGGGTAATTCGGGATGGAAGGCGCTTAAGGCGTGTTCCATGGAGTGTTCCGAGGTGCATGAGGAAGTGGATTCCACCAGGCCGGAAATCGTATTGGCCAGGGCCACGTTGGTTCTGGCTTCCAAGTCGGAGCCCTCCGTAACGGCCTTGGGCAGCCACTGGGTAAGAAGTTCAATACTTTTTAGGGCATAGGCATCGCTTAAGGGTGTGGCTATGTTGGACATGACACCTTCGGCGGCATGAAAAAAGGCGTCGAAACCTTGGTAGGCTGTGAGGTGGGAAGGTACGGAAAGCATCAGCTCCGGATCGATAATTGAGGCAAACGGGTAGGTTTCGTCGGTTCCAAAGCCTATCTTTTCTGTGGTCTCCCTATTGGTAATAACCGTCCAGGGGTCGGCTTCTGTGCCTGTTCCGGCGGTCGTTGTAATGGCTACAATGGGAAGGACTCCCTTTTTCACTGGCTGTCCTTTTCCTGTTCCGTTGACGACATAATCCCAGTAATCTCCGGGATTGACAGCCATTAGAGCTATGCTTTTGGCCGAATCAATGCTACTTCCCCCTCCCAGACCCAATACAAAGTCGCATTGTTCCCTGCGTGCTAGTTCGGCCCCTTTCATAACGTGGTCCTTTATGGGGTTGGGCAGTATTTTGTCAAAAATCACCGAGTCGACATCGTTCTTTTTTAACAGATTGACAACCCGGTCCAAGTAACCGTATTTCTTCATGGAGGTTCCCGCAGAAAGAACCACAAGGGCTTTGCCCCCGGGTAATTCCATGGTTCCCAGTTCGTCCAGTTTTCCCGGACCAAAAATCAATCTGGTGGGTATGAAGTAATTAAAATTTACAGACATAGGGCTAACTCCTTTCCTACTATCATAGAACAGTTTTCTTCGTAAGGGAAATTTTTTCCTGTATTACAACGCTCTATGGAAAGAAAAACCCATGTGGATTTTGAGAGATAACTGTGTTATGCTGACTCCACGGAGAATTATGATGATCATCAAAACCACTTCCTATCCCCGGGCGGCTCTTATCGGTAATCCGTCGGACGGCTATTTTGGTAAAACCATTGCCTTTACCTACGCCAATTTTCAGGCGGATATTACCCTTTATCCTACAGATGAGCTGCGCATTCTTCCGGGCCAGCGCGATGTGTCCCGTTACGGCAGCATTGCCTCATTGAATGAAGATGTGAACCACTTTGGCTATTACGGCGGTGTCCGGCTGATTAAAGCGGCCATTCGGAAGTTCTACCTTTGGTGTGAGGAACAGGACAAATCCCTTCATAATCGGAACTTTACCATCCGTTACCACTCCAGTATTCCCCTTCATTTGGGAATGGCCGGTTCCAGCGCCATAATTACGGCAACCATGCGGGCCCTTATGGAATTTTACTCCGTGGAAATCCCCCAGCCCCTCATGGCTAATTTGATTTTGTCTGTGGAGACGGAAGAGTTGGGCCTGGGAGCGGGCCTTCAGGACCGGGTGGCCCAGGTGTATCAAGGGGTGACCTTTATGGATTTTGACAAAACCCATATGGAAGCGCGGGGCTATGGGACATACGAGCCACTGAAGCTTCCCGGGGATATCCTCTTTTATATTGCCTATAAACGGGATAACTCGGAAAGTTCCGAAGTGGTCCATAACGACCTTCGTTATCGTTACGAGAAGGGCGATGAAGACGTGGTCCGGGCGATGACCCGCTTTGGTGAAATCAGCCTGGAGTTTCGAAAAGCCCTGAGCGAGGGGAACTATGAATCGGTTCACCGCTTGATGGATGACAATTTTAATCTGCGTCGGAGTATTATGAATATTAGCCGGGAAAACCTGGCCATGGTGGAAGCGGCCCGTTCTGCGGGAGCCTCGGCTAAATTTACCGGCTCCGGAGGGGCGATCATAGGCTCCTGCCCCAACGAGAAGACCCTTGAGAAACTTAAAGAGACATTAAACGGCCGGGGAATCGATCTTTTCCTTCCCCGCATTGTATAGATTCAGGAGATAAACATGGTTAAAAAAGCCGTCATACCCGCCGCAGGATTCGGGACAAGATTCCTGCCCGCCACAAAGAGTCAGCCCAAAGAGATGCTTCCTATTGTGGATACTCCCACCATTCAGTACGTGGTTCAGGAAGCTATTGATGCGGGAATCACCGATATTCTCCTTATTATAGGCAGGGGAAAGCGGACCCTGGAAGAGTATTTTAGCAAGAATTATGAGCTGGAGGATCAGCTTAGGGAGAAGAAGAAACAGGCTGAATTGGACCTGATTAACTTTATGCCCGACAACGTGGCTGTTCACTTTATCTGGCAGCACGAACAGAACGGACTGGGCGATGCGGTTCGTTACGCCCGCCATCATGTGGGGGATGAGCCTTTCGCGGTTCTTTTGGGCGATACGGTTCTGGAATCCTTTACGGACAAGCCTGTTATCGGGCACCTCATAGATGTGTATGACCGTTTTGAAGAGGGCGTTTTTGCCCTGGAAGAGGTGGCTCCCGAGCTGGTAAGCCGTTACGGCGTTATCGACGGGGAAGACCTGGGTGACCGCATCTACCGCATCGGCGACATGGTGGAAAAGCCCGCCGTAGAGGAGGCTCCTTCCAATTTAGTTGTGGCCAGCCGCTACGTGCTGCCCCCGGAAATCTTTACCGCCCTCGATGTGGTTCCTCCCGGCAAGGGGGGCGAAATCCAGCTTACCGATGCGCTTAGGCTCATTATGAAGGATCAGCCTATGTACGGCTACAAGGTGGATGGTATCCGCCATGACATGGGAAACAAACTGGAATTCCTCAAGACCAATATCCATTACGGGCTTAAGCACAAGGATTTGGCCGAAGGGCTTAAGGAGTATTTGAAAGAGCTGGTTAAGTCGTTTTAAAAGGGTGATTAAACCTTGAAGGAGGCGCTGTTTTCTTCAAAGTTTATCATCCAGTTTATCCCGAATCTATCGGTGAACATACCAAAATAGGCGCCCCAGAAGGTGGTTTCCAGAGGCATTGTCACTGTGCCGCCCTTTGAAAGTTCCTTAAAAAGGCGGTCCGTTTCTTCCCGGCTGTCCGGTTCTATGTTTATGGTCACACTGTTGCCAAAGACGATCTCCTGTCCCATGAAATCGGGGGTGTCGGAGCCGTGAAGGATATGGCCTCCCGGTATTTTCAGGGCCATATGCATTATCAGTTCCTTTGCTTCTGCCGGGAGGGGAGGCATCCCTTCATCAAGCGGCATATCTCCATAGGGCGAGATATCTCCCACGTATTCGCCGTGGAAGACGGTTTTATAGAAGGCGAAGGCTTCCCGTGTACAGTCTTTAAAATTCAGATAGGTGGATATTTTTGCCATAGTAAATCTCCTAGCGGGTTTTACTTAAGCATAGGAAATCGCTTTGCCCGATTCCAGTTATAAGAGAGACTGAATTTCATCCAACCGGGCGATTTCATAGGTGGGGGAAACTTTCCCGTCATTCAGTGTTTCTCCCGGGTTGAACCAACAGCTGTCAATTCCAAAGGCTTCCGCTCCGGCCATGTCCGTTTTGAGGCTGTCCCCAATCATCAGGACCTCTTCCTTTTTATAGTCGTAGGGGGCCATGGCCTTTTCGTAGTATTCGGCCATGGGCTTGTAGGCTCCCAGCTCCTGGGATATGGCTACGGTATCAAAGTATTTTTCCACTCCCGCCCGTTTGATGCGGGCGTACTGAACATCAGCCAGACCATTGGTGGCGAGAATCAGGATATAGTCTTTTTTTAGATATTCGAAAAAATCGAGAGTCCCTTCAATCAGGAAATCTCCCTTGCAGAGCTGGCTTAAATAGAATTCACCCATCTCTTGGGCGTTCATTTCGGGTTCTCCCACTTTCTGTAGGCCCGAATAAAGGCCTGTGAAACGTTGGTTGTTAATTTGATCTGAAGGAATCTGTCCGTCCTCGTAGAGGTTCCAGGCTTTGCGGTTTGAGTTGGCATAGGTGCGGACAAAATAGTCCCTATCCTGCCAGTTCGCTCGGTCCATAAGCTTGTTAAGGGCCTTGTGTTCGGTTTTTTCAAAATCCAGAAAGGTACCGTCTGCGTCTATTAATAAGTATTTATACCGATTCATGAAGCCAATTTAGCTTAAACCATCTGTGGATTCAAGCTAAATTGGTCAGTTTTTCTTTAAATATTTATTCATTTCTCTCCAAAAAAAAGCGAATTGTTTGACGGTTTTTTCTCTTCGTGCTACATTGTAGGAGGAGTGTGCCATGAAGAATGTCTTTTATGCTTTTTTAATATTTACGGCTGTGCTTTTTCTTTTTGCCGGATGCGGTTCCGAACCGGAAGTAACCGAGGAACCTACGGAAGAACCTGCCGAAGTAACCCCTGAAGATCCCACTCTTAGTGTGACTGAAGATCTCTCCTTTTTAGATGATGCCGATGCGGCTCTGCTTAGAGCAGGCGAAGCGGGTGCCTCCGAATTCCACCCGGAACGATTCAACGATCTGGTCCTGGAACTTGAAGAGATTAAAACTCTGGCCGAGACCGACCCGGAAGCGGCCAAAGAGCAGAGCGATGCTTTCATAGCCAAGGCCAATGAACTTTACAGTGATTCCCTGGCTTCTGCCAAAGAGTATTTTACCGAACAGATGGATAAAATGGACGAAGCTCTTCTGGCTCTCGAAGCGGATAAGTACGCTCCCAAATCCTGGGCGCTTACCGTTATTATGCGGGAAGATACGGAGAAGAAGTTCGAGTCCGGAGATTTTGCGGACGCCCAGTTTGCCTACCGGGAAACAATGACGGCCAAGCAGAGCCTCAAAGACGGGGTGGAAAACAATATTGCCTGGATTGAAATCCTGATTCGCGATACGGAAATGTATCTGGCCGATGCGGAAGAGCTGGAAGCTTTTCTCTGGGCCGAAGAAGAACTGGACCAGGCCGATACCCTCCTGGAGGACGGGAGAGTGAAGTTTGCCGCCTACGATATGAAGGGTTCCGAAGCGTCCCTGCTGCAGGCCAAAGTCCTGGCCCGTCAGATTGCCGAAGGGGGCGGACGAATGCAGCAGATTAACGAGACCGACTCCCTTATGGTTGATGTTATGGAAGCCATCGAAAAGGCCTCCCGCATGACTATTGTGGATGAAGAGGGAAACATCATCGATCCCGATCCCTGGGACGGAGACGAATATCTTGAAGAGAATCCCCTGGCCGAGCTGGAAAATGACGTGGAAGTGGAAGAGGAAGAAAGTAATCTCCAGGACTACACCCCCGTGGATGGAACAACCGGCGTAATGGGTGAGGACGAAGAGGAAGATACAAGCTATCTTCTTACAGCTCAGAAGCTGTGGGAAAAGGGTGTGGAAGCACGAAATGCAGAAAGCCTTGAACTGGCCAACGAGTACTTCCACCAGGCCCGGATATTTGTCGAAGCTTACCAGAGCAACGCGGTGAGCGACTTTTATACTGTTGTAAGACGGGATGTGGATACGGACTGTCTCTGGAGAATCTCCGAGTACGATTCCATCTACGGCAATCCCTATCTCTGGCCCAAGATCTGGAGACGAAACAAGAAACTTATCCAGAACCCGGACCTTATTTTCCCCGGTCAGGTTCTGATTATTCCCCCTAAATGAGAGTTGTCCTAGTACAACCTTCCCTAGAAGATTTCTATGCAACCCCCCATCGCCTCTCGGCCCTGGGGGGCTTTTCTATTAAGGCCCTTTTGGAAAAACAGGGGCACTCGGTAGAGTTGATTAACTTTCCTCTCATGGGGAAGAAACCCCGAAAAACGGCTCTGCCCGATTATGCTTCCCATCTAACACCCTATCTTTTGGAAGAGAAAGGGCCAGTCTCTTACTTTACCGATTGGTGTCGTTGGGGGCCCGATCCCAACGCTTCCGCCCGGATTATTCTGGATAAATCTCCCGATCTCGTTCTTGTTTCTCTTTTTGCCTACGCTTACGGAGAGGAGGCTCTTGCCCTGGGGCGGGCCATTAAGGAGTTGAGTCGTCCCGGGCAAATCCTCCCGATTGTGGTAGGCGGGGCAGGTGTGACTGTTCGCCCGGAGTATTTTACCGCCGAACCTTCTCTGGATCTTATTCTGGCGGGAGAGGGGGAGGTGCTTTTTTCCGATTATACCCTGGAAGATATAAGGGCTTTGGCTCTGGGGCCAACAAGGCTTATTCGCGGCGAACGTTATTGTGAGGCAGGGGAGATGATACCTCTTTTTTCTTCCACAAGCCGGGGGAGAAATCATGTTCAGGTCGCGACTCTTTTATCCCGGGGATGCCCTCGGGGGTGCCGTTTTTGCTCTAATCACCTGACCCAGGGAAAGAGAATGCGCCGCATAGAGCCGGCGCAGGTGGAGGAGGCCTTTTGTCGCTTTTTAAGGCAAGCTGAACTGGACCGGAATAATAAGCTGACTTTGGACCTGGAAGACGATAATCTGCTCATGAATAAAAACTACTTCCGCGATGTCCTGGAGAGACTTAACCGGGTCTGGTGTGATGAGGGACGGAATGGGGAAGACCTTTTCTTTACTGCCGAAAATGGAATGGATTACGAATTGCTTGACCGGGATTTGTTGGTTGAACTTTGTCGCAAGGGATTCCGTCAATTTAACTTTTCCCTGGCTTCGGCCAATCCCCAACTGGCGGAACGGGAAAACCGCTTCTACAGGCCTGATGCTCTGGCGGAGCACTTGGCCTTTTTGAAGGAAAAGGAGATCCCTTCTGTGACCTATTTTATCAGCGGGCTAGCCGGGGACAGCCGGGTAAGTACGGCCGAAGCGTTATCTTTTTTGGCGAGCCTTCCCACGACATTGGGGATTTCCCTTTTCTATGCCGTTCCCGGGCTGCCCGGTTTTGATGGTCACGATCCTCTTGGAGGAAATCCGGCCGGGATGTGTCGGGGAAGCCTGGCCTATCCCTGGAACGGGACACTCTCTACGGAATCGCTCATTACGGCCTTTCGCCTTTCCCGTCTTATAAATCTTTTAAAGGATAGGAGTCAGGCTGCCTTCCATGAAGACTTGATAGCTTCCATCTTCCGGGATAATCGGCTTTACACTTACGACCGGCACAAAAAAAAGATCCCCGTGGTTCATCAGGACGGGGATCTTGTCAAAGACGTTTTAAATAGTATTACTTTTCGGTAAAACTATTCAGGTAGGAGTTGAACTGTTTTTCAAACTCCTTGTTAATAACCTTCTTTACATCCGTATTGACCCTCGACAGGGCGGCCGAATCGGAAGTAGAGGCGGAAGTGCCGCTTTCGTTCACCGCGATGATAACCTTGTCCGATTCATCGACCACATCAATAACCAGATACCATTTATAGTTTTTATAGTCGTTGGCCCGTTCAATTTTCTCGGAACGTACCGAACCGGCTACGGCGATATCCCCGTCCGGTCCCACAGAAAAACCCATCTCCGTGAGAGTTTCCGCCAGGGCAGCCTGCGCCTTGCCTTCGTCGTCCCCGGTAAATTCCATTCTGAATGACATGTCATCGGAGGCATCGCTTCGGGCGGATTTGATTTCGTTCAGGTCATAGTTTGATCCCGCCAGTCGGGCCGATGCGGGTGAGATGATTTCCAACTGTTCCCTCATGACTTCATTGGCCATGGCAATAACATAGGCCGAATCGTAGTAGGCATAACGGGCCAGCTTTGAGACTGCCCGGTCTCCATCGCTTTTAAGTCGGTTTAAAACCTGGGACTGTTCGTTCATTCGGCTTCGATAGAGTTCGGCTGTTTCCTGGCGATTTAAATAGGCCACAACGATAACTTTGCCCATGCTGTTTGTCCAGGATTCCCCGTATTTCAGGTTCATCAAGGTCTGGTCGCTTAGTTGGGAAATTTTATCTGTTACGGAAGTCTCTTCCGAGCTGCCGGAGAAGGCCCCGCCGGTCCGCATTTCCACAAAACGGCTTTCCACAGTGCTGTCCACCATGATTCGGCTCTCAAAGATAAGGGACATGTTCGAGGCCGCCTTGGCCTGGGCCTGTGACAGGGAGTCCCCCTCGCCCAGAACCGCCAAATAGTCATCCTCCGTGTAGGCCGAATAAACATCACTCACCCAATCGGGCTGTTTTCCCGAATTTCGAGAGGACGATGAGGGGCTGCTCGAAGGGGATGACGTACAGCCTGTCAGAACAATCAGAATTATCAGGGCCCAAAATACACCCGCTTTTTTCATGGTAAATACCTCACTTAAAACATGTGAACCGATTCGAGAATCGAGTTATACCGATTGATCTCCCTCTCTCCCAGATTGTCTGTGAAGATGAGAGATCCCTTTCTATAGTATTCTATTCGGAAGTCGTAAATGCCCGGCTCCAGGTAGAACTCGCCGGTAAAAGCCTTGGCCGGGAAGAAGTTGGAAATTCGGAGGTCCGCATTTTCCGTCGCGTCCACAGCCACATCGCTTGCCACGCCAACGGCCAATTTGAAGAGTTCCCCTCCCAGGCCTCCAATCTGATCGTCAATAATACTGTTGGTGGCGGACTGGCTTACCTCTTTGGCGATCCCCTTGGCTATGGCCCGGGTGACTGTCTTTCCCACTATGAGGGGCAGTTCTGCGGCAAAAGTGGCCTGGGCTACCAGTTGAATATTTTCCGTAAGTCCCAAGTCGCCCACAAGCTCGCCGTTTCCATAGACCTTAATCTGGTCCACACCCGAATCGCGTTCAAACATTTTGGGAAATTGGAGCTTCATGTGGAAGCCGTAGCTCAAACCGGGAACAATAAAGCTGTCTATATCTGTTAGCTCTCGCAGGTAGTCCTCTTCTCCCTGATCCACTGTGGTGAAGTGGAGCTGGTGGGCTGTGGAATCGATGTAGTAGGTCACCGACTTTTTGCCGGGAGACTGGCCCGTAAAGGCAAGAACATTAACCGGTATGGCCGTTCCTTCTGCCGGTCTGGCATCAGGGGCCTGGACGACAGGGAAGGGGTAGAGAAGGGGCTGACTTAAAAAGGATTTATCAAAATACTCCCGGTCAATCCGGGCGTCGTCATAATCGCCCATGGCCCTGTAGAGAATCACCCCCAAGTAGCGCGCCAGGGCGTTGTTGTGAAATTCGTTGGTAATCTTGTCCAGTTCTACCTGTTGTTCTTCCCCGCTCCGACTGTATTCCCCGTAGAGAGCGTCGTATTTGTCCTGAAGGAGCTGCATTTTGTTGTTGAGCCTTCTTACTTCGACCAAGGCGCTCTCTGTGTCTCCCAGTGCAATGTAGTTGAGGGCCTTAAAAACGTTCAGGTAGAGATCTTCATAAATCTCTCCGTCGTAGTCACGGGCGTTGTCATTGAGCACTCCCGAGCCAATCGATTTGGAAATGCTGTTGGTGTAGAGCTCTTCTATGGCATATTCCGCTTCTGTCAGAGCCGTATTGCTCTCTTCGTATCGTCCGGCGTAGTGGTAGAGCATGCCCACATCCAGATAGTAGAGAACCCGGTCCTTTTCTTTGTAAGCCGTACCTTTCACATCTTCAATCGTCATGGCGGCGGCATTGTAGTTGCGTTGTTTGACATAGGCTTCCGCTTCCACGTACTGTTTTTGTGATGTATTGGTACTGGAGCAGGAAACCAGAAGGAGAATGAGGATGAAAGGGGCCGTCTTTTTGAGAAGACCTACCATGAGTTTTTAGACCGTTCGATGTATTTCTTAATATCCTTGGAGTCGATCCAGACCTTTTGATTGGTCTCAATATCGAGCATTTCCATATCTACCGTGTAGAGGACCACTTTCTTGCCGTCCGCCGCATCGGTTTGTGAGGTGAAAACGCCGGAAAGCATGTAGTCTGCCCCGGTTTCGGCTGCCAGGGCTGCCATGGTTTCTTCCGTGGCGTTACCCTGCTGGTCCAGTTTTTCTTCTCTTAACTGCAATCTTTCCTGTGAACTGGCTACAAAGGTGACTTCCCCGCTGTTGACCAGTTCTCTTTCTATATCCTTGGTAAAGGTCTGGGTTTCGATGTGTTCGGAGCTTCTGTTGCTAATGTAGCCCACGATGACAACCGGATCTCTTCCTTCTTCTTCCCGGAATTTGCCAAGCCATCGTCCGTTTATGAGGCTATCTATCATTGTTTCTGCCACAAGGCGGGAGTCGGTATCGTTCCACCGTCCGCTTAAATCTATTGATTCGTCTGCGGCAATTCTGCTTACCGTAGTGGGCTCGCTGGTACAACTTCCCAGTAAAAGGGCTGCAGAGATAAGCAGCAGGGGGAGTAATCTTTTAAACATGGCAAATCTCCTTGGTTCATGCATGATTATTTGAATATAATAATTCTACATCATTTTTATAACAATTGCGAAAGGTAAATTTGTTCTCCTTTCCTGTTTTTTTTCAAAAATCTTCCCTTGCGTTAGCTATTTTTCCCGTTTAGAATGGGTTTTGTATAATTGAGAAAAGGCTGCTAAATGAAAATACTGTTTATCGGAGATATTGTAGGCAAGGGCGGAATCTTTACCGTTAAAAACCTGCTTCCCGAACTAAAAAAAGAGAGGGGCATCGATTTTGTCATTGCCCATTGTAACGGAGCTACCGGGGGATTCGGCATGGGGCGGAATCATGCCATGTATCTTCATAAGCTGGGTATTGATTGCCTGACGTCCGGCGAGTGCGTGTACTACAAAAAAGATATCATCCCTTTTATAGGAAAGTCCTTTTTCCTTCTTAAGCCGGCGAATCTTCCAACGGGAACTCCCGGACGGGGCTGGTCCCACTTTACGGTAAAGGGGAAAAAAGTAGCCGTTGTCTCCATGATGGGGCAGAACGGTTACATGAAAATGCATACCAATAATCCCTTTACCTATATTCCCGATCTTGTGGAACGGGTTAAACAGCAGACCCCTCTTGTGATCTTTAACTTTAATGCCCTAACTACAGCGGAGAAACAGACCATGCTCCATTTGATGGACGGGAAACTTGGGGCCGTTATCGGAAGCGGGGCCCGGGCCTTGACCGCCGACGGACGGGTAACGGAAAAGGGGACCGCCTTCATTACCGATGCGGGCCGTACGGGAAGTTTGCTCTCCGTAGCCGGTCTGAACCGGGACATTGAAATACGGAAGCATCTTACTCAAATCCCCGAACGCTCCTCCGATGCGAGCGAAGCCCTGGAATTACAGGGGGTTCTGATAGAACTTGACGATGATACGGGCAAAGCCGTATCTTTAGAAACGCTGCGAGTACCCTGCAGCAAGGAGATGGAATGATAAATTTAGCTCGGGTCGTCGAGGTCGGAGAAGAGAATATAGTGCACGCCCGTTATGTAAAACCCATGACCGAAAAGGCTGCCACTTCACGGAAATTCTGGAAGGTGAAGGAGCGTTCCTTTCCCGTAGAGAATCGGGAAGGCCTGGAAGTAAAGCCGGGGGATTATGTTGAAATAAGTGTTCAGACCGGTCTCACAATTGGTGCCGCCTTTATGGTATTCATGGTCCCTCTCATTCTATTTGGCGGATTTTACGGAATCTCAGGGTTTTTCTTTGTTAATGAAGGACCCAGGGCTGTAGCCGGAGTTCTCGGCCTGGGCCTGGGCCTGGTTTTGCCCGCATTCGTTAATATTTTACGGAAAAACAAGAATTATCCCCACCTGGACAAGGTGTTGACCCCGGAAGAGTTGCGTGAGAAGGTGGCTTGTGAGAGTGATTGCGCTTCCTGCGGCGGTTGCGGCTGATCAAAACGATATCTTGTGTCCCAGCTGTCGTTATCACTGGAACCTTAAATCCTCACGTGCCCTCGCACGCTCCGGTTTAAGAACCCAGCTCTGCCTAGGCTGGAACACAATCTATTCGTTTTGATTGCTTTTGCGGCAGAATCCTGCGCTGCCTAGCAGCCGGTGAGTTCGTTGAGGCGGCGGGCCATGTTGTTGAGGGAGACGATTTCGCGGATGTTGTTTTTTTCGATGGCGACCCGGGGCATGCCGAATACGACGGAGGAGCCTTCGTCCTGGGCGATGGTCATGCCTCCTCTTCTGAAGATGTCGCCTATTTCGGAGGAGCCGTCACGGCCCATGCCGGTCATGATGACGGCGAGGCAGTTTTCTCCAAAGTTCTTGCATACCGATTCGAAGAGGACTCCTGCGGAGGGTTTATGTCCGTTATGGGGCGGGGCGTCGGAGAGGGTTATGATGGTGGCCAGTTTTCTTTTTTCCACTTCAACATGTTTATCTCCCGGGGCTATGAGGATTCGGCCCGGCTTGAGGAGGTCTCCGTGCTGGGCTTCTTTTACTTCCAGGGGGGAGATTTTATCGAGGCTGTTGGCAAATTCCTTGGTAAATCCGGCGGGCATGTGCTGTACTACTACGATGGGCAGGGGCATGCGCGGGGAGATCTGGGCAAAGACTTGACGGAGGGCATTGGGGCCGCCTGTTGAGATTCCCAGGGCAATCATTTCCGGGGTTCCTTTTACGCCGGTCATATCAATTACGCCCTCTTTGCCGCCGACTTTGGTCGCCGGTGTAGATATATGACTGGTTATGAAGCTGGACTTGGTGCTTAAGGCCGGTTTTTCCGGAGCCTGTGCTGCGGCGGGACGTTTGGGAGGTACGTAGCCAACGCGGCGGCGGTAGTTATGTCCGTAGGCTTTGAGGAGGGAGATGAGATGTGTTCCCATCTCTTTTATTTCGTCCGGTCCGTTACCCTGGGGTTTGGTTATGAAGTCGGAGGCTCCGTGGGAAAGGGCTTCCATGGTTACCGAGGCTCCTTCCTTGGCATGGGCGGAAAGGACTATGACGGGGATATCCACTTCTTCCTTTTCTCGCCATTTTAGGAATTCGATTCCGTTCATTTCGGGCATTTCCAGGTCTGTAACGATGACTTCCGGCATGAGGAGAGGGATTTTCTGAGTGGCAAATCTACCGTTCATGGCGACACCCACTACATTTAGATCTTCATCGCTCGAAATGATTTTTTTGAGCATGTTTCTCATTAATGCGGAATCATCAACAACCAGGACTGAAAGGGGATCGGACATTATTAAGTTTCCTATTTTAGCATTTTGCCATAAAGGCAAGCCCAATCGGTTTTGATAAACTTAAAGGAAGTCTCCATACCGAAGAGTGATTCCGAATGCCCTATAAAGAGATAGGCGTGATCGGCCATGACATTCCAGAATTGGTCCACCACGTTTTTCTGGGCCGCCTCATCAAAGTAGATGAGTACGTTACGGCAGAAGACGCAGTCCACATTTCTCTGGCCGCTATCGTATTTGAGGTTGTGATAGTCAAAGCGGATATGTTTTTTCAAATCATCAATGACGGTATAGGAATCACCGCTGGCTTTAAAGTATTTATTCAGGTATTTTTCCGGAACATTACGTACCATATTGGCCGTATAGGTTCCCATTTGAGCTTTCATGAGTGATTTAAGGCTTAAATCGGAAGCGATTATGGTAAAATCGTAATCGGGGGGAAGGTGTTCTTTGAGAACCATGGCGTTGGTGTAGGGTTCTTCTCCGGTGGAACATCCGGCGCTCCAGAATACCAGCTTCTTTTCCAGTCCGTTGGCTCTTTTATATTCAACCAGATCGGGAATGACGTAGTTGATAAAGGCATCGTAGTGGGCCTGGTTTCTGAAAAAACGGGTCAGATTCGTTGTAATCGAATCGAGGAAACTTCTTGTCTCTCCCTCGTCTTTTTTGAGCATGTCAAAGTATTCCCGGGGTGTTTCTATCTGGTGCTGTCTTAATCTCTCTTTAAGCCGGCTTTCCAAAATGGAACGGTTCGAGTCGGAAAAGCTGATTCCGCTCTGCTCGTAAATGTAATCCCTGTAAAGAGAAAACATGGTGTTGTCAAAAAAGTCTGCCATTCCGATTTTCCTTTTTTATAAGTCGTGAGGTTCCTAAATTACCCGTACATAAATTGTAATCGTTTAAACCGGCCCCTGTCAAATCTATTTTTCATCTAAAGAGGCGAGTTGTGTGAGCAGTTCCTCCAGGGGGAGCTCTCCGCCAAATATGTCCAGAGCGCTTCCTACGGTAAAATCTATCCGGCCTTTTCCCAGTTTGTGCATCTTTTCTACATCTTCCCAGTTGGCTATGCCTCCGGCGTAGGTTATGGGAATAAGGGATTTTCGGGAAAGGAGTTGCACCAGTTCTTCCTCTATACCGGAACGCATCCCTTCCACGTCTACTCCATGGATGAGAAATTCATCACAGTAGGAGGAGAGTTCGGCCAGACTCTCTTCCCTAAGGGTAAAGTCGGTAAACGTTTGCCAGCGGTCGGTAACGACGAACCATTCTCCGGCCCGCTTCCGGCAGCTCAGGTCCAAAACCAGTCGATCTTTTCCTATTTCAAGGCTGATTTTTTCCAACTCATTCCGGTCAAGGCGGCCGTCTTTGAAAAGGGCCGATGTGATGATGACATGGGAGGCTCCCGCTTCGAGCCAGTAAGAGGCGTTATCCCTATTGATTCCTCCCCCTATCTGGAGTCCTCCGGGCCAGGTTTTTAGGGCGGAAAGGGCTTGCTCGTCGTTACCCGGTCCCAATTTTATAATATGCCCCCCCCGCAGATTCTTCTCTTTATAAAGAGAGGCGTACCAGGAGGCGTCTTTGTCGGAGACAAAATTTTCCCGGGCCGAACCGGCCGAACCCTGTTCTCCGTCCTTGAGGCTGCCCCCCACAATCTGTTTTACCCGGCCTCCGTGAAGGTCTATGCATGGTCTGAGTTTCATGGCCCCAATTATAGATTAAGTTGTAAGAAGTGAGAAGGGAAATCTTTATGTGACAATATCGTCAAAGTTGTCAATAAATGTGTGACTTCCATGAAGAAATGTGTTATCCTTAAGGAATGAAAGAGACAATTAATAATGTTTTATTCCAGTCCATAGAGAAGAACTTTGCCCGGAAGGCTTTTTCCCACTATTCCGGTGACGAGTCCCTTACCTATCTGGAACTGGGCCGTTCCGTTACCGGTATTAGTCTTTGGTTGATTTCCCAGGGAATTCAGCCCGGCGACAAGGTGGCTCTTTTGGGGGAAAGTTCTCTCTATTGGCCTCAGGTGTATTTCGCGGTAACTACCATGGGGGCTGTTCTTGTTCCCATCCTTCCCGACTTCCAGGCGGAAGAAATTAGCAAGATTCTTAGCCATTCCGAGTCAAAGCTTTTGTTTCTTTCACAAAAACAGAAAGAAAAAATGGATAAGGCCGGCTGTGACCTCTCCATGGTTGTTTTGGAAGAGTTACCCTCCGAGAATGAAGAGGGTATGGAACTTCTGGATAAGTATCGCAGCGAAGTGGAAGAGGATAGCCTGGCGGCGATTCTTTATACTTCGGGGACTACGGGAAATTCCAAAGGCGTTATGCTAAGCCACAAAAATTTTGTGTCCAATGCCAAGTCAGCCTCTCTCATTCCCAAGCCCCGTCTCAAGACGGGCCATGTCTGGCTATCACTTTTGCCACTGGCCCATACTTACGAATGTACCATTGGGATGATTATCAATGTTTATACCGGTGGTCATACCTATTATCTGGGGCGGCCTCCCGTTCCTTCCATTATTGTTAAGGCCCTCAAGAAGCTTCGTCCCCGGGTGATTCTGTCCGTTCCTCTTCTTATTGAGAAAATATATTCCTCTTCTATTAAGCCGAACATCACAACAGGCTTTTTAGGCTCCCTTTATAAGGTGCCCTTTATGCGTCGCCCTATTCATTGGCTGGCCGGGCGTAAACTGTATAAGACATTCGGCGGCCGGTTGAGTTTCTTTGGAGTTGGCGGGGCTCCTCTGTCTGCGGAGGTGGAAAAATTCCTCCGCGATGCCCGCTTCCCCTATTCCATTGGTTACGGCTTGACCGAAACCAGTCCGCTTTTGGCCGGTAGTCCTCCCCTTAAGGGGGCCTTCCGTTCTACGGGAAAGGTCCTGGAACGGGTAGAGATCCGCTTGGCCGAGGAAGGGGAAATCCAGGCGCGCGGTCCCAATATTATGCAGGGCTACTATAAGAATGAAGAGATGACCAAAGAGGTTATGACCGAGGACGGTTGGTTCCGCACCGGTGATATTGGTGAATTTGACAGGAGGGGCAACCTTTTTATCAAGGGGCGGATTAAAAACGTAATCCTGGGAGCCAACGGGGAGAATATTTATCCCGAGTCGATTGAGTCGGTCATTAACGCGGAACCCTTTGTAGAGGAATCTCTCGTTCTGGAAGGGGGCGGGGGACTTACGGCCCTGGTTCACTTTAATTACGAGCGGGTTGTCGAGGAGCTTCAGCGTCTCCGGTACCAGCATGAGCACCGGGGCGAGGGTAAGGAGTTCCATGTGGAAGGGGACAAAAAAGGCTGGATTCCTTCTGCCGAAGAAGTGAGCCAGTTCATGGAGAAGTATCGGGCCAGTTTAACTAAAACGGTGAATACCCGACTGAGCGTTTTCTCACGAATATCCCACGTGAAGGAGGAGTCGGAACCTTTTATCCGGACTCCTACCAAGAAGATTAAGCGATTCCTTTACGACCACATGGGCCGGAAGGATAAGGACCGGAAAGAAGAAACATCCGACGATTCGGATCAATCCTAAGGAGAGGAGGGGATCATGCCATTGCTGGAACAAATTGATTCAACTTGCATTAAGCTGCCTCTACTATCCACTTCTAAAGAGGACGTGCTGCAGGAATTGGTTTCTCTTGTCCATGAGGCGGGATTGATCGAGGAGACCGGGCCTGTTGTTCAGGCCCTGGAGGAGCGGGAGGCTCTGTGCAGTACCGGTCTGGGGGGAGGAATCGCCATCCCCCACGCAAAACCGATGAACCTAAGTGATGTAATTATTGCTTTGGGTATTTCTCCGGAGGGCATAGATTTTGAGGCTCTCGACGGTTTGCCTTCCACAATCTTTTTTCTTATTCTTGCCCCACCCGATCAGCCGGGGCTTCACGGGCAGGCCCTTGCGGAGATTGCGGGAGCTTCCCAGTCTCCCGACTTTGTGGCCAATTTAGTGGCTGCCCGGTCGGCGGAAGAGGTTATCTCTCTGCTGAGGGCTTAGGCCTCTTCGTTCCGGAAAAACGCCAGGAACAGTTCCTTTGTAAACTCTATATCTCTCATCCCCGCCGTTTCACAGGCGCTGTGCATGGCCCAGAGGGGAATTCCCAGGTCCAGGCAGGCTATGGCCGTATCGGACGAGAGGAGAGGCCCCACCGTTGAACCGCAGGGCAGATCGGAGTGGTGTATGTATGTTTGAAGGGGAATGTTGCGGGCTTGGGCGAGTTGCTTGATCCGTGCCTCCGTTTCGCTCGTGGTGGCATACTTGCTGTTCATATCGATCTTAACCGCCGGACCGCCGTTAAGATGGCATTTGTAGGCATCGTCGTACTTTTCTCCAAAGTTGGGGTTCCAGCCGTGGGCCACATCGGCGGAAAGTATGAAGGAGAGGGCCCGGGCGCGGAGCTGTTCTTCCCGTCCTATGGAGCGGGCCAGGCAAATCCGTTCCATCAAGTGGTCAGTGAGGGCCGACTGGGCGCCTTCGATGGTACGGCTCCCAATCTCTTCGCTGTCGAAAAAGAGACAGAGCGGCGTGGATTCTCCCGGCTCCGACTCTATGAGCGCTTCCGTGGCGGGAAGGCAATGAACCAGATTATCGATGCGGGGGGAGCTTAGAAGCTGATTTTCTCCGCTGCCGTAGACTTTGGGCGCTTCGGGCAGGTAGAATTCCAATTGGCAGGAGAGAATAGCTTCCTTTGTTACGGAGAGCTTGCCCGCCAGATAGTCTTCCAGGTCCTCTTCCAGGGTCAGCATGACCGGTAGGTGTTTGGACGGTTTAATTTCGTAACCCTTATTTACTTCCCGGTTTAGATGTATGGCGGCATTGGGGATGATTCCTATAGCTTCCTTGGAATCAAAGAGCTGTCGTTCCCGCGTGCCATTC
The DNA here is from genome assembly GCA_028533045.1 of Spirochaetales bacterium. GTDB lineage: Bacteria > Spirochaetota > Spirochaetia > DSM-2461 > DSM-2461 > SZUA-368. Next base: position 243,324 of record JAQQAP010000008.1, read on the forward strand.
GGAGTAGAGAGAATGACCGATCCGGCCAATCCCAGGGGGCGGTCAAACCAGGTGGAGAGGATGGGGCCGCCGTAAACGGAAACCCGGCCCGTAAGAAAGGAGCCGTCCCGTTTGAGCGATTCCTTTTTAAGGCGTAGGTGGGGACTGTCCGTATGGGCGGCGATAATATTAAAGCGGGGAACCGGGGCGGAACCCACCCGGAAGGCGGCCAGGGAGCGGCCGTTTTTGGAGAGAAAGTATCCCTTTCCCGCTTCAAGGTTCCAACTCTCTTCTTCTTTTAAGAGGATGAAACCGGCGTCAATCAGTCTGTTCTTCAATTCATCCACACCATGCCAGGCTGTTATGGAGTTTTTCAGGAACTTTTCCATCAGCCCTGCTCTCCCGTTTTAAGGTCTTTGAGAGTCTGGTGCATGAAGGCGGAAAGAACATCCATGGCCCGTTTGTTGTGGCCCCCCTCGGGAATAATGAGGTCCGCGTAGACCTTCATGGGTTCAATGAACTCATCGTGCCCGGGGCGGACGATATTCATATACTGCTCCACCACCGAATCGACGGTTCGTCCCCGTTCCTCTATGTCGCGGAGCATGCGGCGTATGAATCGGATATCCCCGGGAGTGTCTACGTAGATTTTAAGGTCTATGAGCTTCCTTAAGCGGGGATCGGCATAGATCATTATGCCTTCCAGTATAATTATACCCTTTGGTTCGATGGTGATTGTTTCTGTGGAGCGGCGGTGGTTCACGAAGTCGTAAACGGGCATGGGGGCCGATTTCCCGCTGCGGAGAAGGGACATATGCTCGGTGAGCAGATCCATGTCAAAGGCGTCGGGGTGGTCAAAGTTAACCGCCGTGATATGGTCGTTATCGACCTGTTTGTTAAAGGATTTATAGTAGTTGTCCTGGGGAATGACCGTAAAGCCTTCCACTATGTCGGCGATCTTTTTAACTATGGTAGTTTTTCCCGAACCGGATCCTCCGCAAATTCCAATGATGATAGGGCCTTCGTTCTTCATAATTCCTCCCGTTCGGTGCTGTTTTAATAATGGGGTGGTTTGCGGCTTACCCGTTCTTCTTCGAGGAATTCGGTTAGCTCCTGTATCTTTTCTGTCATGAGCCGGTTCCGTTCTTCTTCTCGGGTGAGTCGTCTTTCCTGATCCGCCACAATGCGGTTCAATTCCTGAATGAGGTCTTCCTGGTAGCTGATTTTTGTCTCCAGGGCGATGATTCTCTCTTCCTGCATGGGCCTATTATACTAGGGGCGCGGTCATTTCTCAATCCCCGTGCGGGCGGAGACTCCCTCGTTGTAGTAGTGTTTGATTTCGGTCATCTCCGTAACCAGATCCGCCCGGGCGATAATTTCTTCCGGGGCGTAGCGGCCGGTAATGATCAGTTCTGTATTTTCACCCTTGCGGCTCATCAGGTAAAGAGCGTCTTCCAGGGGGATGACTCCCAGATAAACGGCCACATTCAGCTCTTCCGCAATCACCACATCGTACTCTTCCGAGTCCAGAATCCGGCACAGTTGGGCCACGCCTTTTTCCGCCAGAAGCCGGTCTTCGTCGTGGACTTTGTCTTTTATGAAGCGGGGGGCACCAAATTGTTTGACGGTTATGAGATCGTCGAAGCGTTTGAGGGCCCCGATTTCGGAATAGTCGCCGCTTTTAAGAAATTGACCTATGAAGACCTTGTAGCCCGCTCCGGCGGAACGGAGGGCCAGTCCCAGGGAGGCGGTGGTTTTTCCCTTGCCGTTGCCGGTGTAGACCTGTATGTAACCTTTTTCTTTCATAATAGGGAGAGGGTAGCATAATCGGGCCAAGGGGGGAATTCTTTTTTGGAGTAGAATTCTCCCTTGTAAAAAGGAAAAGCCCCCTTTATACTGGGCCGATGGCAGAGAAATATAAATATTCCCTAAAACGATTTATTCCCTATTACAAGCCTTACATGGCAATCTTCCTTACCGACCTTCTGTGCGCCCTTCTGGTTGCGGGGATAGAGCTTTCCTACCCCATGTTTACCCGCTACATCCTTCAGGATATCATACCGGAAGGTTCTGTGGGCCGTCTTGTTTTTATTCTGATTCTGATGTTGGGGCTTTATGTTATTATGGCCGGTTTGGACTGGTTTGTGACCTTTTGGGGGCATACCCTTGGGGTCCGGATGGAGGCGGATATGCGCCGGGATCTTTTTAGCCATATGCAGACCCTTCCCTTTAAATTCTACGACAAAAACCGGACCGGTGTTCTCATGTCCCGGGTGGTGAACGATTTGAATGATATTGCCGAAACCGCCCACCATGGCCCGGAAGATATTTTTCTGTCCCTGCTCATGATGGTTGGGTCCTTTATTTTGCTTCTTCGTGTGGAATGGCATTTGGCTATCGTGATCTTTGGGGTGATGGTCCCCTTTATTCTCTGGTTCAGTATCACCCGCCGCAGTGCTTTAACGAAAACCTTTCGCAAGCTTAGGGAGAAACTGGGGGAGATTAATGCCCTGTTGGAGAACAGTATCTCCGGCATTCGCGTTTCCCGGGCTTTTACCAATGAAAAACACGAAAAAGCGAAGTTTGACGGGAGTAACCATGACTTCCGGGAAGCCAAGACCGCGTCCTACAAAGCCATGGCCGACTACCATACGGCGGTGCGCTTTTTTCTGAATCTTCTGAATATTGTCGGACTGGCGGCGGGGGCCTGGTTTATTCATCTTAAGCTGATGGATGTGGCGGACCTTTTGGCTTTTATGCTCTACATAAACCTTGTGGCTCGGCCGATTCGCCTTTTTACCAACTTTACCCAGCAGTTTGAACGGGGTATGGCCGGTTTTAGCCGATTCTGCGAGATTATGGATGAGGAGCCCGATATTCAGGACGCCCCCGATGCGGTGGAGCTTAAGGATGTCCGGGGCGATATCCGTCTGGAAAATATCAGCTTTAGCTATGATGAGAAGACCCACATCCTTAGAGGAGTTAACCTCTCCATCGAGGCGGGGCAGACGGTGGCTCTTGTGGGGCCGACCGGTTCGGGAAAGACGACTCTGTGCCATTTGATCCCCCGTTTTTATGAGGCTTATGAGGGGACTATCTCTGTGGACGGCCATCCGGTGGATAGTTTAACACTGGAAAGCCTGCGGCGGAATGTGGGGCTTGTCCAGCAGGATGTCTTTCTCTTTACCGGGACGATTCGGGATAATATTGCCTACGGGCGGCCCGGCGCCGGGGATGATGAGATTGAAGAAGCGGCTAAGCGAGCGGAGATTCACGATTTTATCATGTCCCTGCCCGAGGGCTACGATGCCTGGATTGGGGAGAAGGGGATTCTTCTTTCCGGCGGACAGAAGCAGCGCCTTTCCATTGCCAGGGCTTTTCTGAAAAATCCTCCGATTTTGATTCTGGATGAGGCCACCAGCGCTCTGGATAACCATACGGAAATGAGGATCCAGAAGGCTCTGGAGGAATTGAGCCGAGGAAGGACTTCGCTGGTCATCGCCCACCGCCTTTCAACTGTAAGGCATGCCGATAAAATCGTTGTATTGACGGCGGAGGGGATTGAAGATGAAGGCTCCCACGAAGAACTTTACGAGCGGGACGGGCTTTATCGTAAGCTTTATGATTCCCAGTTCTCTTCGGAGCCGGTGTAGTTATTTCGGAGTTCCGATTAGCTCTTCCGAGCGATAACTTCTATCTCCACCAAAACATCCTTGGGAAGGCGGGCCACTTCTACGGCGGCTCGGGCCGGGTAGGGTTCTTCGAAGAAGCTGCTGTAGACACCGTTCATGTCGGCGAACATATTCATGTCCTTGAGGAATACAGAGGATTTGAGTACATCTGCCATGGTACAGCCCGCTGCTTCCAGTACGGCTTTGACATTCTTGAGAGACTGTTCGGTCTGTGTTTTTATATCTTCTCCGGCCAGTTCTCCCGTGGCGGGGTTGAGGGGGATTTGTCCCGAAACGAATACCAGGTCTCCCGATAGGGTACCCTGTGAATAGGGGCCTATGGCTCCGGGGGCGTTCTTGGTTGCTATGGCTTTTTTCATTTATTTCTCTCCTTGAGGGTTTTATTCAGTATAAGTCTATTTCATGGCGACGATTCTATCCAGTGTTTCCAGATAGTCCCGGGCATATTTTTCATAGAGCGGCTGTACCGCTTCGATGAATTGGTCCCGGTCTGTCTGTTTCGCTATAATAACACCGGAAGCAATCAGTTTTTTCCGGGAGGAGGCTTCGATGTTTCTATAGAGAGCTCTTTCGTAGATTACCGACTCCCGGGCGCACTCTTTTATGAGGTTTTGATCGCTGAGGGTTAGTTGGTCCATGACCATTTTGCTGGCAACAAGAATCTCCGGGGCCATGGAGTGGGCATCTTCGGTTATGTAGCGGGCGACTTCGTGGTGGGAGACCATGTCATAGCTGGTCCAGTTGTTTTCCGCCCCATCTATGATTCCGCTTTGCAGAGCACTGTATACTTCGCCAAAGGCCATTGGAACGGCCGTAGCACCCAGGGCGTTAACCATATCAATTAGTAACTGGCTGGGGGGGACCCGAAGTTTAAGTCCTTCCATATCTTCCAGGGAGGTGACCGGTTTGATGTTGTTGTAAAAATTCCGGCTTCCCGCATCGTAAAGGGCCAGGCCGGTGAGCATTGCCCCGTTTACGCTCGCCAGGAGTTCCTGTCCAATCGAACTGTCCAGAACCTTGTGCATGTGGTCATAGCTTTCGTAGAGATAGGGCAGTTGGAGAAGGTTGAGCATGGGGGCCAGTTCGGTAACCGGGGAGATGTTGACCCGTGTGAAGTCTATGGCCCCAAACTGAACCTGGTCCAGAATGGCCTTCTCGTCACCGCCCAGTTCCCCCTTGGTAAACACTTCGATGATGATGCGTCCGTGGGATTTCTCTTCCACCAGGCGGGCGAACTCTATGGCTCCCATGGTGGCCGGGTAGGAGTCGACCTGGGCTTCGGCCAGACGGAAAAGGAGGACTTCATCATTTAATGAAGAGTCCTGTTGCCCGTTTGCCGTAAGAGAGGAGCCAAAGAGGGCGGTTAAAATCAGCATCAAAACCGGGAGTTTCAGGTTCATGACTCGTCCCATACTAATCGCCCATCCCGGGAGTTTTCTTGTATTGGCTGGCGTTTATTCCGGTCTCTTTTTTGAATACCCGGGCAAAGTAGTTGGAGTCGCTAAAGCCCAGTTCATAGGATATTTCCTTGATCGATTTACCCGAATCGGCCAGCATGGCCTTAGCGCTTTTAATTCTTAAGTGGTTCACGTAGGAGGTGAAGCTCATGCCGAATTCCTTCTTGAAGATTCGGCTTAGGTAGGGGGCGCTGAAGCCGGCAATCTCCGCCAGTTCATCGAGGCCTATGGTCTGGCGAAAGTTCTGGCTGATGTATTCGGTAATCTGCTTTTTCCATACCTTGGCAGAGGTGGAGTAGTGCCGTTTTATTCGCTCATTCAGGTCGCGAATTGTCTGAAGCAGATAGTCTTTTATCTCATCCTTTGTGGAGATGGCATTGACCTTCTGGAAGTAAAGTGTACTGTCTCCCGGGTCCAGTTCCCTTCTGGCTCGGCGGTTGATCAGAACAAGAAGCTCATAGATCCTCAACCGGAATTCGGAAAAATTCTTGCTATTGCCGTCTATCCAAAGAAAAAGGTTACAGGCCAAAGTCAGTGCCATTTCCAGATCTCCCCTAATTAGACTTTCACAGAGCTCGTCCTCTTCATTAATGGGGAATTGGAGATCCCGGGGAGAGAGGGGGGGCTGATAAAAGGCCACGCTTTCCTGTGTGAGGGGGACCATTCGGGCTTCGTTAAAGGATTCGGAGATCTGGGACGCCTCTTTTTTTATGGAACCGGCGTGTACGGCCGGGAGGGGGGTGACTTTTCCTTCTATGAGCTTCAGGAACTCCTTAAACTGTTTTTTGAGGATGAGGTTGGCCCGATACTCTTTGAGCATGAGGAGGAGGCAGGTTTGGTTATCCTGGAAGACGGAAATGATTCGGTCCCTTTCAAATACCGTATTGGCCGCTTCCCGAATGCGACGCTCCCTTTCGCCTCCCGCTTCGCTAGGTTCGGAATCTTTAAGGATAACACCCAAAAAGTGCTCGTCCCCGATATCAAGTGTCTCCTTGAAGCGGGAGAGTTGGGGCTCTCTAAGCTGGTGGGATATGAGGGAGGAGACAAATTCTTCTTCTACGTAGTTGTAGAGGGCTTTCATCTGACCCGCATCACCGGGGTCGGATACGGTCTTTTCCTTCTCCCGTTCCAGCCGGTCGATAACGTTTTGTACCGAATCGATCAGGTCATCGTCGTCGATGGGTTTTACAAGGAAATCGCTTATCCCTATGCTTACCGCTTCCCTGGCGTAGCTGAAGTAGGTGAAACCGCTCAGAAGGATTATCTGGCAATGGGGGAATTCCGCCTTGATCAGCCGGGATGCCTCAATCCCGTTCAGACGGGGCATTTTAATATCCATAATCATAAGGTCCGGTCTGAATTCCCGGGCTCTTTCCAGGCCGTCCTGTCCGTCCGAGGCTTCTGCGAACTCCGTAATGGAGGGGATATTCTCCTTTATGATGGTTCGGAGAGCTTTTCTTTCCAGTGATTCGTCGTCAACAATTAAAATCTTATACATAGTAGGGTATCTTGATTCCGGCCATGGTCCAACGGGACGGAACGGAGGTCAGGGTGAATTTCCCTTCGCAGAGAATTTCCAGTCTTTCTATTACGTTTTTAATTCCCACACTTGTGGTATGCCCCGTATGGGGATTGTTGTGGGGGTTGAGTATACTTCTTAAGCGGTCTTCGGTTATGCCAATGCCGTTATCGAATATTCGGATTAATACATGATCCTTCCGTTTTTTTATTTGTAGATGGATATGCCCCGGTCGGCTTTCGTGTTCCAGTCCGTGGATAAGGGCATTTTCCACAAGGGGCTGGAGGGTTAGTTTGGGGATGAGAATGTGGTTGCAATGGGGATCTTCTTCAATTTTCACGGTGAGCCGGTCGCTAAAGCGGAATTCCTGGATAAAAAGGTAGCGCCTGACGATTTCTACTTCCGTTTTAATATCGCTGTATTTCTCCGTTTGCTCCAGGTTGTACCGGAAAAGCTGTGCCAGGGACTGAATCAGCTTAACGGCGATCTCCTTGGATTCAAAACGAATGGCCCGGGAAATAACGTTTAGGGTGTTAAAGAGAAAGTGGGGATTTACCTGGGATTGGAGGGCCTGGAACTGGGCTTCCTTAAGGAGTTCCTCCATGCGGGATGTTTTAAGTTTTTCCTTGTAGAGGCGGGCTTCCACTTCCCCTTTTTCTTCCAGGTCGTGAATGAGATTTCTGATGCTTTCGCTCATTTGGTTAAAGGAGTCGGTGAGGAGGCCCACTTCATTGTAGTATTTTACTTTGACCTTGCGGACGTGGAGGTCTCCTTCTGCCATCTCCCGGGAAATCCGAACCAGGTCCATAATGGGATTGGCAATGAAGTTGGAAAAAATCAGTACAAATACGGAGGAGAGTATAAGAATCCCCAGGATGATGAAGCCGGTAATTTTTCTCTGGATTGAAGCGGCCGAACTGAGTTGTTGGTAAATCTGATTATCATTGTTAAGGGTTGCCTGTAGGTACTGGCTGGTGTAGCCATAGATGTAGTTGAGAATTTTATCCCCTTCGGTGGTGAGGATAATATAAGGGTTGGCCGACTGCTGTCCTTTTATCTCGATAATTTTTTGACAAGTTTGAAAGTAGACTTTGGTAGAGTTGACCAGGGCCCTGGCCAGATGCTTTTCTTCATTTGTTTCCGCCTTGCTGACAATAATCTCCAGACGGCCTTTAATCTGGTTATGAACACTGTTGAATTCCTGGAGAATCACATAGTCATTACTATTCAGATAATCGTATATGAGGGTACGGCTTTCGCGAAGGCCCATATTTAGGCCGTTTACCGCATGGTAGGTCTCCTGGTTGTTGATGAAAACCTTAATAAGTGAGTTGCTATTTATATTTACATAGACAAAGGCGGAGCTGACGACGAGGACAAGGAGAGCACAGAAGAGAATCAGTTTAGCCTTTATGGTTAATTTTTTAATATTCATTAAAATATCTGTTCCTAAACCTCTTTACCATATACTAACACAATTCTAGCAACTATTAACAGAAGCATAACTTACAATGTTTAGCATACATAAATTAAAATTATGTAAAAGTCAGATTTTTGTAGGGAGTTTCCATGAAAAAGAGACTGGCCTTTTCCTGTGCAGGAGAGGGATTTGGGCATATAGCCCGTATTGTGGCTTTGAGCGAGCAGCTAAAAGACCGATTTGATTTGATTTTCTTTGTACCCGAAACGGTGCAGAATTTTCTCTTCACACATCTGGGAGATGTGACCGTCGTAACCATTCCCTCTTTTCAGTTTGTACTGAAAGATCACGGGGTGGATTATTTTGAAACCAGTAAAGTCAACATTAACCATGTCCTCCGTTTTCGCAACATAACCAGCCGTATTCAGGATCAGTTGAGGGAGCTTCAGGTCGACGCACTTGTCTGTGACTTCGAGCCCTTTGTTTCCCGGGCTGCTGCGGGAATCGGCTTGCCTTTCCTTAATCTGAATCACCCGGGAATCGTTCTCAAAACTTTCTCCTTGAGCTTTAACGGCTTGATTAGCCGCGCTGTTGCCCGTTTTATGACTCCCCGTGCCCAGGAAACCCTCTTTTGCTCTTTCTTTAACGGAGAGGTGGGACCGATTATCCGTAAGGAGATACGTGAGAAGACTACGGCCCGTGAGGACTTTTATCTGGTTTATACGAAAAAGGATTCCCGGGAGAAGATGATGAACTACCTGGCCGAATTCCCGGAGCATAATTTTGATGTCTATCCCCGGCAAACCGGCGATTTTGCCGATTCCCTGAGCCGCTGCAAGGGAGTTATCGCTCCTGCGGGACATCAATTACTTTCGGAAGCCCTCTATTTGGGCAAGCCCGTTCTGGCCTTTCCCCAGAAAAATCAGTATGAACAGAAAATCAATGCCCGTATGTTGGAAAAATCGGGCTACGGTATTCACGGCCGCTTTTTTCGTATGAAAAAGGACATGATTCGCTTCTTTGGAAAAATTGACGGTCTTCCGTCCAAACAGAACCGCTTTGAACGATTCAAGTTTACCGACGACACCGACTATATTGTGGATTATATCGCCGGTTTTGTAGAGACCCAGACGGCGGGTGAACCGTCCCGCCTTTATCGCTATACCTACCTGGATACGATTCAGGAGAAGCTGGATATTGTGCAGCAGGAATTGAGCGGAATCCTACAGGCCTAGCAATTCCAGCTTTTTCCGTCGCTCCTCGGTGAGTTTATGGCCCGTGTTGAGGCGCAGGCAGTTGTTGTAATCGTTCCCCGAGGAAAACATGATGCCCGGCGTGGCGATAAGTCCGCCGGATGCGGCTTTCTCAAAGAGTTCCGTGGTGTTGACCTCCCGGGGGTACTCTACCCAGAGGAGACAGCCTCCCGAGGGGCGCCGGACGTAGCTTCCCCGGGGAAGTACGGTGGAAAGAAGGCTTAGGTGGTCCTCCACCCGGTCGGCCAGGGCTTTTCGGATATTAAGCAGGTGCCGACGATGCTCCTTTGTGCCAATGAATGACGCCAAAGCGGCTTGGGCGAGGCGGGAGCTTTCCATGGAGAGGCGCAACTTTGCTTCCGCCAGTTCCTTGGCGTAGCGGGGCGAGCGAATCCAGCCGACCCGAAGCCCGGGGGCGATGCTTTTTGAGTAGGACGAGATTTGGAAGAGACGGGGGTAGTCGGAAAGGACGCTCAGGTTTTGCGGGCGGAGGGAGGAGAAGGAGAGGTCTCCGAATACGTCGTCCTGAATCAGGTAAATCCCGTTTTTTTCCGCCAGGGCCAGAAGAGCTTTTCGCCGATTTTCCGGCATGGTGATTCCCGTAGGATTTTGTACGTTCGGCTGAGTGAGAATCAGTTTGACCGGCTGTTTTTTTATCTCCCTTTCCAGAATATCCAGGTCCATTCCTTCTTCGGTCATGGGAATCTCCACAATCTTTACTCCCAGGGTATGGAGCTGTTGGAAGAAATTAAAATAGACCGGTGACTCCAGGGCTACCCGATCCCCGGGAGAAAGGACCTGGCCGAGGATGAGGGACAGCCCCTCGGTGGCCCCGTTGGTAACAACCATATCTTCGCCGGTGGAGGGGCCGTTAAAGTCCCGGTTCACCAGTTCCAGCCGCTCCCGGAGAAAAGCGTCTCCCTGGGGGTCGTGATGATTCATCCAGGAGGGATTCAGTCCTGACAGAATGCGGCTCAGTTCTTTGCCCGGCAGAATATCCAGGCCCGGAGCGGCGCTGGCGAAGCTGGGATCCACCTTAAGAAGCCGTTCGTAGAGCTGATCGAGCCTTTCTCCCGCTTCCCTGGCGGTTGTTTGACGGCTGTGGCCCGACTTTCGGGGGCGGTTGGTCTGGGTCAGTCCCCGGGCTCCGGAACATACCCGGTAGGCACCCCGCTCCCGGGAACGGATAAGTCCTTCGTCCATAAGAAGTTCATAGGCTGTAATTACCGTGTTTACCGAGAGGGACGATGTGCGTGCTTCTTCCCGGATGGAGAGGAGTTTTTCCCCTTCCCCCATGAGTCCCGATTCAATATCGCTCTTGATTCGGCGGTAGAGCTGCTCGTATTTCTTCATGCCATTATTCTGCTGTACCCATAAATAAAAGTCAATCTGTATCTGTACCTGTTTGTGGGGACATGTTAGATTCTGGAAAAAGGAGTCATCCCATGCAGAGTAAAAAGTCCTATCTTTTGTTTATTCTGGTGTGCGCCATATTCGGTCACACCTTCCTGGCCATTAGTATGGGGATTCAGGCCGGTGCGTCTCCCCTCTTTTTAGCGGCCCTGCGATTTACTGCGGCGGGGGTTCTTATGCTGACGGGGCTGTTGATTTCCGGTAAGGCTGATTGGGCATCGCTGAAGCGTTTGTTAGTCCGGTCGATTATTCTCTCCCTCTTTCTCACAGTGGGGACCTTTGGGTGCATGTTCATTGCCCAGACCCATGTGGATTCGGGATTTATGGCTAGGCTCGATGCGGCGGGGCCTCTGGTGACCGCTTTTCTGGCGGCCCTGTTTTTCAAGAAGAAAATTACCCCCCTTCATATGGGCGCATTTATTTTGGGTATGGGGGGCTCTTTTCTTATTGCCGCCCCGGCCGTTTCGGCAGAGCCCTTTTACTTGATTTTTGCTGTGGCCACGGTGCTTTTCTATGCTTTGGCCAATGCAATTTATCCCCGCTTGTTCGCGAAGGAGGACGATCCGGTCACGGTGAGCGCCCTTCAGGCTTTATGCGGAGGCCTTATTCTTCTTGTACTGGCCTTTGTATTTGAACCTGTGAGCCTTCCTGGCGCCGCCATCGGCCCGCTTCTCTACCTGATTCTGGCCGGTTCCATTCTGGGCCATACGGCGACCTTGATTCTTGTGCGGGATGCGGGGCCGGTCTTTGCTTCCAGTTGGCTCTATGTGGCCCCGGTCATTGCCACGATTTCCGGGTACTTTGTATTGGGAGAGACGATTACTCCCGCCGGGATGGCCGGAACGGTGATTGCACTGGCCGGCGTTTTCGTGCTGGATCGGGCGGAGAGCCGACAGTTGAAAGCCGAAAGCGGACAGCGGAAAGCCGAAAGCGGACAGCGGACAGCGGACAGCGGACAGCGGACAGCGGACAGCGGACAGCAGAGAGTTGAGAGTTGAGGATATGGATGTGATTTTGCAGGTTTGGGGCGGGGGATGTTACCTCCTGAATAAGATCCTCTTTGCTCTGGGGGAAGGGCGTTCGGAGAAGGGGGCCCGGCTTTTTAAGCTGATTGGCTGGGTTGTGTATATTCTGGGCGTTCCGGCCTGGGTGATTATTCTTGTGGGGAAGCAGAACTGGATTGCCGCGTCTCTGGAAGCGGGGGCTCTCCCGGCTATGTTTTTGGGACTATATGTTGTCTGGTTGAGTCTGGAAACCACGCCCCGTACCTTTGACCGGATAGCGGGAATCTTTACCTATGTGGCTTTGATTTTCGGAACCGTTTACAGCTTCATCGACTACGGGGGGCTTACATCGCTCAGTCAGATTTTGGAAATCGGGTCAGTGGGCGGTTTTCTCTTTGGAAGCCTTCTCCTGGCCAGGGGAAACCGGAAGGGCTGGCTCTTTTTTATGCTGATGAACGGGAGCATGGGGGCTCTTATGCTGATTCAGGGGAAGCCTTTCTTGACGGTACAACAGGCGGTTTCCCTGGGGTTTGTGGTTTATGGGTATATTAAATCGGCCCGAAGGTGACTTGACCCTAGGGTAGTGTCCGTGTAATCTAAAATGGTATTTTAAATTACACGGAGGTTGTTGTGTTCATACCCAGAGCTTTGGAGTCAGTTATCGAGGAAACATCAGCCTCCTTTCCCGTATTGTTGTTAACCGGTCCGAGGCAGGTGGGGAAAACGACTCTTTTGGAAAAAATGTCCGGCCCGGACAGAAATTACGTCACCCTTGACGATCCCATGGCCAGACAACTTGCCTCAACCGATCCCGCCCTCTTTCTTCAGAGATATAAGACACCTCTCATCATTGATGAAATACAGTATGCCCCCCAGCTTTTTCCGTTTATTAAGATGCATGTGGACAAATCACGGAAAAACGGCGAGTTCTGGTTAACCGGCTCCCAGATGTTTCCCATGATGAAAGGGGTGAGCGAAAGCCTTGCAGGCCGGGTGGGTGTCATCCCTATGCAAGGTCTTTCCGGGGCGGAAATAGGGAGAAGGGAATCTAAGGCGTGGACGAATGATAGGGATTCTCTATTGGCCCATGCCGATAGGGCATTTTTCCTTTCTTTGTCCGACATATATTCCCTTATTCATAAGGGCTTTATGCCGGGGTTATACAAGAGTAAGCAGAATCAGGAACGCTTCTATGCCTCTTACATAGACACTTACATCCAAAGAGACATCAGGGATCTGGCGCAAGTGGCGGACGAACTTCAATTTCAGAGATTTCTCATGGCTTGCGCCGCGCGGACCAGTCAAATGGTAAATTATTCCGATTTGGCCAAAGATGTGGGGATATCATCGCCTACGGCAAAAAAATGGCTCTCTCTTCTGGTTTCCTCCGGGCTGATAATTCTAATAGAACCCTATTATAATAATGCCCTTAAAAGAGTCGTAAAAGCCCCCAATATGTACTTCATGGATACCGGATTAGCCGCTTATCTTACTCGCTGGACTTCTGGGGACACCCTTGAAGTATCAGCCATGTCAGGAGCATTTTTCGAAACTTTCGTTGTTTCCGAAATCGTAAAAAGCTTTATTAACGCGGGAAGAAGACCGCCCCTCTTTTATTACAGGGATTCGGACAAGAGGGAAATCGATTTGATCATGGAAGAAAACGGTATCCTGTTCCCCATTGAGATTAAGAAAAAGGGCAATCCCAAAGCAAAAGATGCAAGACATTTCCCTATACTGGAAAAAACGGGTAAACCGGTCGGGTTGGGGACCATCATCTGTCTTTGTTCCGATCTCATGCCTATCAAAGAGGGATTATGGGCCGTTCCGGCCTGGATGATTTAACCCTCCCGCTCGGCCAGCTCCGCCCAGCGCTCTTCCTTCTGAGGAATCAGCTCGCCCAGTTCGTTGTAACGCTTCGTGGCCTCGCCCAGCTTTTCCGCATCGGTCTCCGTGGAGAAGAGGCCTTCCAATTCGGTTTTCTCCTCTTCCAGGACCATGATTTCCTCGGTGAGGCTCTCCAGTTCTCGTTTCTCCTTGAAACTTAGACCCTTTTTCTCCCGGTTTACCTGTTTGCCCGCAGGGGGCTCCGTTTTCCGGGCGGCCAGTTCCGCTTCCCGTTCCTCTTCCCGGCGGGCTTCCCGATAGTCGGAGTAGCTACCGGAAAATCCCAGAATGTTTCCGTCTCCCTTAAAGACAAAGAGGTAATCGGTGGTGCGGTCCAGAAAGGCCCGGTCATGGGAGACAATCAGGAGGCAGCCGTCGAACTTGTCCACGTACTCTTCCAGCAGGTCCAGGGTGTCCATGTCCAGGTCGTTGGTGGGTTCATCCAGGATGAGGAAGTTGGGGCTGTCCATGAGAACCCGTGCCAGGTACAGGCGGCGCCGTTCCCCTCCGGAGAGGCGTTTGATTTTCTGTCGGTGGATGCTGCTGGTAAAGAGGAAGCGTTCAAGATAACCGGCGGCACTGAGCTGGCTTCCGTCGGGCATGGTGATGCGGTCGGAAATCTCCCTAATGTAGTCCAGAAGGGTCTGCTCCGGATTCATGGGGCGGCTCATCTGGTCAAAGTAGCCAAAGTGGGTGTTTACGCCCCTTTCAATACGGCCCGAATCTATGGGAAGCCGCTCGGTAATCATATCTAAAAAGGTGGTTTTTCCCGAGCCGTTGGGACCGATGATGCCTATTCGCTCGCCCTTCTTGAAGCGGTAGGAGAAGGGGGCGATGACTTGCCGGTCGCCGTAGTGTTTCTCCACCTTGACCATATCGATGATCCGCTTGCCCAGGCGCCGGTTGCCCGAGGTGAATTCGGCCATCTGCTGCTGCGCTTCCACCCGGCTGTCCATGAGGTTTTCGATATTCATCTTGCGCTTTTTATCTTTGCTGGCCCGCGCCTTGGGTCCCTGGGCGAGCCAGGCCATTTCCATCTTGAGTATCGCTTCGATCCGGCTCTGTTCACGGGCTTCCCGGTCCAGCCGCTCCCGTTTTTTCTTAAGGGCTACCGAGTAAGAGCCGGGGTATTTGTAGATTTTCTTCCGGTCCAGTTCCATGATCGTGTTGCACACCGAATCGAGGAAGTAGCGGTCATGAGTCACCATCACAAAGGCGGCCCGGGTTTTCCGCAGCCAGGTTTCCAGCCACTCGATGGTGTCGATGTCCAGGTGGTTAGTCGGCTCGTCCAAAAAGAGGAGGTTCGCCCCGCTCGCCATCATTCGGGCCATGGCCACTTTTTTGGTCATCCCCCCGGAGAGAGTCCCTCCGAGTTGTTCCGTATCGGTAATGCCCAGTTCTGTCAGGTAGGAGAGGTACTCCTTTTCCAGGGTCCAGCAGCCTTCCTGTTCCACTCGGTGGGTCAGTTCTTCCAGGTCATCCGATCCCTCTTCGGCGGCCCGGTGGTAGTCCTTGAGAAGCTGCACCCGCGGGTCGTCGCTCAGGTAGAGCTGCTCCCGGATGGATAGGTCCGGCTGAAGCTGGGGCAGCTGTTCCAGGATGGAGATGCGCAGGTCGTTGTTCCGGGTTATTTCCCCTTCGTCGTGGGGGAGCTTTCCCGTGAGTATATTCATTAAGGTGGACTTACCCGCCCCGTTAGGGCCGATGAAGCCGATTTTATCGCTGTGGTCGATGCCGAAGACAACGTCGGAGAACAGAGCCTGATCCCGCACGTACTTGGCTATTCCGTCGATGGACATGAGATTCATGGGGGCAGTATACAGGAGAATGGGGCGAGCGGAAAGCGGAGAGGGGCGGGAAGGGCCGGATTACTCTATCACAATCGACTTCAACTGAAGGTATCCCTCTTCGGTTCGTTTGACCCGGATAGCGTGGAGCCCTTCATCGAGGGTGACCGTGTAGGTGTCGGAGGTCGTCCCCACCAGGGTATCCACTCCCAGGATTTCCCCGTCCACCATGATTTCCAACTCCGTTCCCGTCGTGTTACTGGTTGTGAGGGTTATGTTATAGTCGCCCGCTTCTTTGGTGCGAAAGAGGTAGGCCTTGTACACATACCAGGTGCTCAGCTCGGCGTAACCAGTGGTTTCCCCTGCGGCCGGTTCGGGATGCTGCCAGGCAATGCTGCTACCACTGTAGTCGGCTCCTTCTATTGTGCAGGGAACCAGTTGGCCCGCCCGGGGAGAATCTTTGGGATCGGAGAGAAGTTCCTCCACTCCTTCGTACTTGCGCGTCTCAAGGTCAAAGGCATCGGTGGTAAAGCCCAGGGCCGTTCCGCTGTCTTCCCCTCCGGTGGTAACGTAGTACATAAGCATTTTCCCGTCGTATTTTTCCCACAGCTCATGGTACTCCACCATGGCGGAGCTTATGCGGGATTCTTCATAACTCTCCGAATCGGTCCAGATTCCCCCCTCGTAAGCTACCCGCTCCAGACCGTACATTTTGGCAAGGCAGGCCTCTTCCTCTTCGTATTTCTCGAAAACTTCTATTTGGCTGTAGCCGTCGTATTCGGCCTCATCGTCGTCGGTCTCTTCGTCCGGATCGTCTCCTGTGTAGTGGGAGCCGCCGCAGCCGTAAAAGTAGTAACTCACCGGCTGGGGGTCGTTTACATAGTCGCCCCCTCCGTTGTTATAATAGTTATGGACAAATTTTAGCCCCTGTATTCCCTGGAAATTGTAAGTCAGCTGGCCGCAGTGGACCGGGCGGACTCGGGTCATCATCATATTGTCCCCCCAAACATCCCGCCAAATTTGACTCATTTCTACGGATCGCATGGCGTAGTAGCGGCTTTTAAGAATATTCTCATCGGTGGATCCGTCAAAGCTGATTGTGTCGTAGTAGTCGGCGCTGCTGTCGGTGGCCATGGTGCTCATATAGCTTGAGCAGCGGGAGCCGTCCCAGGTCGCTTCATTACTGTACTCCCAGTAGATGACCCCGTCTTCCACGGTATAGCTGTCATACCAGAGTTGAGCGAGTGATTCAATGTAGTCATCATCGGCTCCAATGGGCATGTTTATCCACACATCCTTACCGGTTTCGTTGGCGAAGGCAATGGCGTACTCCCAGGCCATACCGCATCCGGCCCAGCTTACTTCGCTCCATTCGTCGCTGTAGCTTCGGTTAAAGGAGCAGTAGTCCGGATCGACCCGGTCCTCCCAGGTCTCCTGCCAGGGGCCGTTCCAACAATCCACGGACCACATAAAACGGACCACATCGAAGGGGGCCACCAGATCCTTTGCTGTATCGGTAAAGTCTACATCGGTGGAGTAGTACTCGCCGGAACCGGGAGAGAGGGGTTTCATGAGTTTGACATTGGAAACTCCTCCTCCGGTCTCCTCAAAAATCAGTAAAAGACCGTTTGAGCCGGTATGGGTCACCACCAGTTCTGCGCTGAAAATACCATCGGCATATTGAAAGTTCTCCAGGCTTCCTCCCCCGTACCCCGTGCTGATAGTGGGTTCGGTGGCAGATTCCCCTTCTAAATAGTAGGTCCCGTTCATATTTTCGATGCCGTGCCAAACAATCAGTTCCGCATCTTCCGTGGGCCAGCCCAGATCATCAGTTTCCACCTCGTCCCCGTTGCCGTAGTAGCCCGGTTCTTTCCAGCTCCGCGCCGTTTTCATGGCATCCGCAAAGAGCCGGTCTTCGCAATAATCCAGGTGGGAGGCAAAAAGATTGATCCCCAGACTTCGTTTTTCCACAGTGGAAGAGTCGCTGTAATTTACGATGAGGGCACAGTTTGATAAAGAAAGAGTTATTGTTAGGGAGACGAGAAGGATGGGAAAAGGAGGCTTTCTCATGGCATTATTCTAGTTTTTTTTCCCCTTTTATATCAAGTCTCCCCAAATCGGGATAATAGCTTGACAATCAAATTATATTCGGATACCTTGATTATCAAGGAAGTTTTTGTGAAAGAAGAGTATTCTAATATTTTGGTCGAATTTTTTGAAAAGATGTCCTCCTGGGAAAACGGAGTCGTTTCGGATAGGAAAATATCTTTGCCCCAAATGCATCTGCTTGAAGTTGTCGGTAACCATGAGGTGCTGCGAATGAAAGAGTTATCGGAGAAATTGGGGGTTACAACGGGAACTTTAACTGTTATGGTGCACCGTCTTGTGACAAAGGGGTATCTGGTCAAGGAACGGGATTCACAGGATAAACGGTCCTACTTCGTTAAGCTTACCGAAGAGGGGAGAGAAGAGTATAAGAACCACCACCATCACCATGGGGATCTTATTGAAGAGATTGTTCATTCCCTGGGGGAGCGTGAAGCGCACCGGTTTTTTCAAAATCTTAAGGCCATACAAGAGATAATGTGAGGACTTTATGACAGAACGGATATGTAATCAACAACAGAGTGAACATAGTCACAATCATTCGAATATGAAGAAAACGGCCCTGGTCGTATCAATTACTTTGCTTACGATGATTGCGGAAATCGGATATGGAATTATTACAGGATCCATGTCATTACTGGCCGACGGGATTCACATGGGAACCCATACCTTTGCTCTTATTGTGACTTTAATCGCCTATATGATTGCGGGGAAACAGGCGGACAATCCCAACTTTACCTTTTCCTCGGGAAAGGTCGGGATTTTGGGAGGCTACACGAATGCCATCCTTTTGGGGATTACAGCTCTTTATATGATTTATGAGGCCATTTTCAGACTCATCCATCCGGAAGAGATCATCTTTAATCAGGCTCTTATTGTGGCGGGAATCGGCTTAACGGTAAATCTGATTAGTGCGGCCCTGCTTTCTGCCGGAGACCATGATCATCACCATCACGGCCATGATCACGGACACCACCACGGCCATGAACATCATGACCATAACCTCAGAGCGGCCTATATTCATGTTCTCACCGATGCGTTAACCTCTGTGTTGGCCATAGCCGCTCTTCTCTTTGGTAAGGTCTGGGGACAAACCTGGCCCGATGCGCTGGTGGCGATTCTGGGGGCGGTTGTTATTCTTAAGTGGGCCTATGGTCTTCTTGTCTCTTCGGGAGCTCTTCTTGTGGATTATTATCCCTTGAAGGAGGATTGTATGGCCATTCAGGCTCTCCTTGAGGAGTCCGGATCGCTGTTGAGGGATTTGCATATCTGGCGGATTTCAGAAAATCACAAGGCCCTGATTCTTACGGTTAAAGGGGGAGAGGCTTTTAAAAGAAATGAGTTCCTCCGCAGGATGGGGGAACGGTGTGAGTACGCTCATGTTACTCTTGAAGTCGTTTAGGCCGGGGGGCTAATAGGATCGGTCTAACTCCCCATGCCTGTAACACCCCACCACGTGGTCATTCACCATTCCTACCGCCTGCATAAAGGCGTAACAAATGGTGGAGCCCACAAAGTTCATCCCCCGTTTTTTGAGATCCTTGCTCAGGGCATCGGAAAGCTCGGTGGAGGCGGGGATCTCAGCCAGGCTTTTATAGCTATTCTGAATCGGTTTTCCTCCAACGAACGCCCAGAGGTAAGTGTCGAAGGAGCCGAATTCTTCCCGTATCCTCATAAAGGCCCCGGCGTTTTTTACGGCCGAGTGAATCTTGAGCTTGTTGCGGACGATGCCCGGATTATTCAGTAATTGAGTTATCTTGTTTTCTCCATAACACCCTATTTTTTCATAGTTAAACTGATCAAAGGCCTCCCGGTAATTCTCCCGTTTTCTCAGAATGGTAATCCAACTCAAGCCGGCCTGGGCCCCTTCGAGAATCAGGAATTCAAAGAGCCGCCGGTCGTCGTGGACCGGTACGCCCCACTCCTTGTCGTGGTATTCAATATACAGGGGATCGTCGCCGCACCAGGCACAGCGGTTTTTACTGGTCATAATCAGCTCCTTATGCTAAATATAACCTAAAGAGTTGAGGTTATCATGAACATTATTGATTTAAGCCATCCTATTATGGAGGATATGCCCGTTTACCCCGGTACGGAAACGCCCCAAATTAGGGAGGCCTGCACCCTGGATAAAGATGGGTTTAGGGAGAAGCTTCTAACCATGTTTAGTCATACGGGAACTCATATGGACGCCCCCTGTCATATTCTCAAGGAGGCTCCCGCTCTGGATGATTTGCCGATTGATAATTTTACGGGAAAGGCCTTTGTTCTTAATGCTGATTTGGGAACGGGAGGCGTGGTGGAGGAAAAGGTCATTCTGGAAGCTTCAGAAGCTATTTCTCAAGCCGAATTCCTACTTGTTCATACCGGCTGGAGCCGTTACTGGGGGCGGGAGGAGTATTACGGTAAGTTTCCCGTTCTTTCCGAAGCCGCTGCTCGCGCCTTAGCCGCGTTAGGTCTTAAGGGAATCGGTTTTGACTGTATCTCTGCCGATTCCATGGATGCGCCCAAGCTACCCAACCACCGAATATTCCTGGGGGCGGGCATGGTTATTATTGAAAACTTATGCCGACTGGAAGAACTGCCCCAAGAGGGAGCTGAGTTTTTTGCTTTTCCCTTGAAGATCAAAGAAGCCGACGGGTCTCCCGTAAGAGCGGTGGGGCGGTACTAGATAGATTCTGTCGGCGGTAGTATTTTTTTTGATTCCCTTTTAACCGCAAAAAAGGAGAGTACCCCCAGGGCAATAAAGCTGATGAGTATGGCCAGGAAGACTCCGTTTAATCCTAACAGGCCCGGCAGCAGATAGGCGAGGGGGACCGCTACTACGCCTATCTGGAAAAGGGATAATCCCCCGGCCAGAAAGGGTTTGTGGTAGACGTTGAGTACGGAGGCGGCGACTTGTCCGCAGCCATAGAGGCCGTAGCCAATCGGGACTATCATCAGGTAGGCCGCAGCGGTATGGCGGACGGTGGGGTCGTCATTAAAGAAGCCTGCGAGATAGCGGCCGGTAAAGAACAGGATGAGGGCCGCCAGAATTCCGCCGATGTGGGAGAACTGGCGCATCCGGCGGATGCCTTTTTGGGCGCGGTCATAGTTCTGGGCCCCCAGGTTTTGCCCCACGAAAACCGCCGCTGTCACAGCCAGGGCGCTAAAAAGGGCCAGAACCACCCCTTCTATTTTTGCCGCCACCCCAAAGCCGGCTACCGCTTCGTGTCCGTAACCGGCCAAAATGGACGTAAATATGGCCGTTCCCAGGGGCAGAATGGCTTTAATTGCCGAATTGGGAAGGCCAATGTGAAAGAGGGCTTTCCAGGTCTTCCATACTTTGCCGGGAGTAAGGCCGCGAAAGGTAATCAGTTTTTCTCTGAATATTTGAATAAGGAAGGAGACTATCGTTGCGATGGCACGGGAAAGCAGGGTGGCTACGGCAGCGCCGGCTATACCCATCTCCGGGAAGGGGCCTATGCCAAAGATGAGAATGGGGTCCATGACGGCGTTGACCACTGCTACGGTAAGCATGACAAAGGCGGGGGTAAAGGTGTCTCCCAGGCCGCGGAGAATAGAGTCGCTTAACATGGGGATAACCATGAAGGCGGTGCCTGCGTACCAGATTCGCATATAGGATTTGATGTAGGGCATCAGCTCCTCTCCGGCGCCGAGCAAGCGGAAAACCGGCTCTATCGTAACGTGGCCTATAAGCCCCAGCAGGGCAGCCAGTGATATGCCCAGTATGAGGGAGGAGGTGGCCAGTAGTTTTTCCTCTTCCCTGTTCTGGTTTCCCACAGCCCGGGAAAAGAGGGTCATTGAACCCACGCCTATCCCAAAGACCAGACTGTTTATTACCATGACTACGGGGAAGGTAAAGGAGATGGCTGCCAATTCCAGGGCGCCCAGTCGGCCGACGAAGTAGGTATCCACCACATTGAAGATCATGAGGCCCAGCATACCCACTATGGAGGGAATGGTTAGGCGGATGATGGTTTTTGATAGGGGGCCGGTTAGGATGGCCTGGCGTTTTTCTTGCATGTTCAGGGTGTATCACAAAAGGAATCAGCTGTCAACGAAGGGGAGTTTCCAGGGGCAGTCTTATTCGGAAAAGAGAACCCTTGCCCTCTTCGCTCTTAACGGTAACCGTTCCCCCTAAACTGTGGATGATCCCCCGGGCGGAGGAGAGGCCCATCCCTTTTTTCCCCTCTTCCTGTTTGGTTGAGAAAAAGGGGTCGAAAATCCGTTCCTGCAGCTCCCGGCTAATCCCTTTTCCCGTATCGGATATTTCCAGGACATACCAGGATTGTCCGTCACGATCCTCACGTTGGGATCGCATGGTCAGGACACCTCCTTCGGTCATGGCTTCCCAGCCGTTACGGGCGATGTTCATTATAGCCATATGGAGTTGCTCCCGGTTTCCTGTTATGTAGTAATCCTCATCGCTTAACTCCCCTTGCAAGGTGTATTTTTTTTCGTCCTCTGTGGCGAGTTCTTCATACATATTTTTTATCAGTTCGCTAAGGCAAAAGCAGGTCTTTTTCTTTAGGTCGTGATTGGTCAATGCCATTAACTGTTCCGTTAGTGAGGCTGAATCTGCGCTTGCTTTGAGAATGATATCCAGGGCTTCTATTAGGTGAGGATCGTCCGGCTTCTCCTGAAGGCAGAGGTCGGCATATCCCATAATCATGGTCAGTTTATTGTTGAAATCATGGGCGATCCCTCCGGCAATCTGGCTTATGGTCTTTTGCTTAACCTCTTCCCGGGTTTGCAGCTCTATCTCTTTCTGGAGGGTTATATCGTCAATTATCCAAACGATTCCCTTATTCGGATCGGGAGGGATTTTCTTATCTATTGTTTTTCCCGTTACTTTAAAACATCTCTTGTCGCCCTTGAGCATGGCCGCCGTTATCTCCCGGGAAACCAGACCTTCTGTGAGAAGTGTTTCTATGCCTATGGCCTCGAAAACGGTTTGCTGGTCATGGACCAGAGGGAGAATATCAATCGTTTTCCCCACCGCATCTTTTGGGGAAGAGAAGCCAAAAAGCTCGCAGAACTTTGGGTTAACCCGGCTTAAAATATGATTTTTTCCCATGAAGACGATACCCACATTGGAGTGCATAAATATGGCCGAGGTTTCCATAAGAGCCCGCTCTGTCTTTTCAAAGGCCAGGCGAAGTTTACGTTGGAAGCTGTTTAGCTTTTTGATATTCAGACGGGCAAGAAGGAGAAAAAGAAGGAGAATCAGGGCGACCAAAATCAGGATTTCCCTAATGTAGGTGATGTAGAAGGGCACCGGTTTATTTACAAATGTTATGGAGTTGTTGCGTCTGGAGACTCTAAGGCGGAATTTTTTCATTATTTGCCAATCCATAAAACATGAGGTGGTGCGGTAATCGTCTCCGAAGGCGCCCTTGTCTATATAGTCGGTCAGGGCTCGGAACATTTCCGCCCCCGAAGTTTTCCCGTCAATCATTATGCCCCCGGCGCAACCGGTTCCTATGATCGAGTTCCAAAAACTATAGATGGGGATAGGCGATATTTCCGCCAACTCTCCTACCGCGTCCCGGGGAATCAAGGTGTTTCCCTCTTCGTCCCAAAAGAAGGGGGTATAGAAGGCAATGCTGTCTGTCTTCTGTTTTTTCAACTGTTCCTTTATGTCTTCCATATTGTGGAATTCCAATACGGTCAGAGGAATGCCACGCTCTTCCATAAGCGATTCCAGGCCCTTTTTAACTTTCTGGAAATTGGGGGAGTCCTGATAGAGAAGTACAGCTTGCCGGGTATGAGGATTCTGAGCCAGGGCCATGTCCAGAGTTTGGGATATGCTCACTTCGTAGCCTGCTTCGAGCAGTTCTATACCCGGCTGAGGTTCCAGATAGCTAGTCGTATAGATAACACGGGGATAAATGTCCCTAAAGAAGGGATCCTCATAGGTAAAGAGTGCGGCCTGGGTGGATTCGGCGATAACACCGTCGAATTCTATATTCCTGTATTTATTAGCAAGATAGGCGGACCACTCCTCATTGTCCATTGAATCTTTCAGGCGCATAAAATCCATGTTTTCGAAATACAGTTCCACCTTGCTTTCATAAAGGCTTCGTCCTTCCTGTATGCCTTCGGAAAGATTTTTAACCCAGGTAAGGTCTCTGTGATAGGAATTCATTATAAGAATATGTTTTACATCGTCCCGGGCGGTCAGGGGGAAGGAGAGAATGATAAATAACAGATAGAAGAGATATTTTCGAAACACAGATCCTCTCCCGGATGTCTTTAAGTTTAATTGATAGAAGGGGCATATGCAAATAAGAAAAAAGGGATCGTCGAAACGATCCCTTATAAAAACAATTCAGACAGCCTTCTAGGCTTGAGGTTCTTCCGCCGTTTCCTCCGCGGCTTTTTTATCCATTTTAACTAGTCGTCGGTAGCTACTGATAATAACGAAAACGGCGAGTACCAGGAAAAGCACGCTTATGGGCCGGGTAAAGAAAATCGCCGGGTTTCCGTGGGAAAGCATAAGGGCGCGGCGCATGTTCTGTTCCGCCATCGGGCCAAGGATCAGGGCCAGCAGAATGGGGGAGACGGAGAAGCCGCCGTACTCCATAAAGTAGGCCAGGATTCCAATGACAAGGGCCAGTCCCACATCAAAGAAGCTGAAACGCATGGCGTAGGAGCCCATGATACAGAGCAGGAAGATAACAGGCGTCAGCACCTTGCGGTCGATGTTGATGAGCCGGGCGAAGAGCCGTGAACCGCTCAGTCCGATGATGAGCAGGGCCAGCTGACAGAGGATCATACCGGCAAAAATGGGGTACACGATGTCCAGGTGGTCCCTAAAAAGGAGGGGCCCCGGCTGGAGTCCGTGAATGGTCAAAGCTCCAAGCAGTACGGCGGTTACCGCGTCTCCCGGGATACCCAGAGTCAGCATGGGGATCATCGCTCCCCCGGTGGCGCCGTTATTGGCCGCTTCCGGCGCAGCAATTCCTTCCAGGGCGCCGTTACCGAATTCTTCCGGGTGTTTGGAGGTTCTGCGCGCTTCTCCGTAGGCGATAAAGGCGGCAATATCGCAGCCCAGACCCGGTACGGAACCGATAAAGGCTCCCAGGGTCCCCGACTTAATCATAGTGGGGATGAGCTTGAGGGTCTCCTTACCCTTGGGGAGAATTTTGCCCACATTCGATTTGATGTGGGGAATGATCTCCATCTTTTCGATGTTACGGAACACCTGGGCAAAGCCGAAGAGACCGATGAGGGCGGGAATAAAGGTAATTCCTCCCAGCAGGTTTTGGTTGCCAAAGGCGAATCGGGGGACACCGGAGAGGGGGTCAAAGCCGATGGTGGTCAGGATGAGACCGAACAGGGCCGAGATGACTCCCTTAATCAGGGATTTGCCCGAGATAGAGACGATCATGGAAAGGCCGAAGATGGCCAGGGCGAAAAATTCGGGGGGACCGAATTTCAGTCCGACCTTGGCGATCTGGGGAGAGAGAAAGGACATGATGATGGCTCCGATCGTACCGCCCGCGAAGGAGGCTATCGTGGCGATCCCAATGGCCTTCCCCGCTTCTCCTCTCTGGGAAAGGGGGTGCCCGTCCAGCAGAGTGGCCGCAGCCGCAGGAGTGCCGGGGGTTCGAATCAGGATACCCGAAATAGAACCGCCGTAGATTCCTCCGGAAAAGATCCCCATGAGCATGAGGAGTCCCTGAATGGGGGGCATGCTAAAGGTAAAGGGAATCAGCAGGGCACAACCCATGGTGGCTGTAAGGCCGGGGAGGGAGCCCAGAATAATTCCCGATGTGACGCCTATGACGATAAAAATCAGGCTTACCGGATTGGTAAAGATGGTCTGGAAGGCATCAAGTAAATACATAAAGCTCATTAGAACCCTCCCGTAATGGCCCGGATGAGGATTCCCTCGGGGAGGGGAATCTTGAGGAAAAAGTAAAATATACCGTATACGGCCAGGTTGACCGCCACACAGTTGATTATTCGTTTAACAAGACCCTTTTGGCCGATGAATGTCATAAGGACAAAGAGGAAGGCCAGGGTGGAAAGGAAAAAGCCGAATACCTGCATGAGTAAAAGGTAGGCTATAGCTATTCCCAAGGTGATGCTGGAGCGGATAAAGCCTTTTTTATCGATGGTCTCCTTGAGGGGGCGTGATTTCCCCTTTACTGCTTGTACAATGAGGAGGATCGATGTGACGAAAAGGCCCACCGCCAAAACCTGGGGAAAAAAGTTGGGTCCGTACTGAAAAACGCCGGCTCCCTTATACTGATTGGCGTATAAAAAAACTATCAAACTGAAGAGGGCCAAGGCGGACCCCGCTCCTATGTCGATGCGTTTGCTATTCATTTTGTTCTCCGTGGAAAAGGTCCCCCGCCCGGTGAGGACAGGGAACCTAAGGGTTTATTTAAGGAGTCCTACCGACTCAATAGTAGGCGTTAATACGTCTTCCATATTGGAAAGGAAACCTTCAAATCCGGCGGCATCTTCGTAAACGAGAACCAGTCCCACTTCGTCACAGAAAGCTCTGAACTCGGGGTCGTCAAACATTTTTTTGAAACCTTCTTCCAGGATAGCTACACGTTCTGCGGGAACACCCTTGGGAAGGGCGAGGCCTCTCCAGTCAAGAACGGGAGCTTTGATATCGTAACCGGCTTCTACGAGGGTGGGGATTTCGGGAGCGGCGGGCTCTTCAACAACGTTGTTTACACAGAGAACCTTAACTTCCCCTGCTTCGTAAAGCTGCTTGATTTCGGCAATACCGGCAACACCTACATCTACGTGGCCGCCGAGGACGGCGGAACGGGCGGGAGCGGCCCCATCGAAGGGGACGTAGTTGAGTTCTACACCCTGCTCGGTGGCGAAGGAAGCGGCGGAAAGGTGCTTGTCTCCACCGGCTCCGGTATGTCCCAGAGATACTTTTCCGGGATTGGCTTTGGCGTAATCAATCAGGTCTTTGAGAGTGTCCCACTGGGAGTCAGCCTTTACATAAAGTACGGCGGCGCTCTGGTTAAGCAGCTGGAGCAGCTCAAAATCTTCGTAGGAAAGGTCGGCCAGACCCATCAGCTCATAGGTACTGAGACCAAAAGTGATCATACCTACAGTGTAGCCGTCGGCACGGGAGGTGGAGGCGGCAGACATCCCTACTACACCCTGACCACCGGTTTTGTTAACTACATTTACGTTAACGCCCAGATACTGGTCGGCATTTTTAACGAGGGCCCGGGCAATGGTATCGGTCCCGCCACCGGCAGACCAGGGAACGATAAGGGTAAGATCCTTGTTGGGGAAATCGCTTGCCCCTTCGCCCTGTCCTTCTGCAAATACTGCTGCGCAGGTCAAGAGAAGAACCGCTAACAATAAAGCCATCTTTTTCATAAAAAAACTCCTTAAAGTATATTCTTCCTATGTCAGTCCAAATAGGGTGACATGGGATTTTCCGATTTAAACTTTTGATACTCCGCCTGGGCCAGCTGCTGAATAGCCACAGCCATCAAACCGCATACCAGTACATCGTACCAGCCTTCCACACCACTGGCTCCGACGATCACTCCTTCGTGCTCGAAGGAACCGTAAAAGGCCACATCTCCCGTTTTAAGGGTGGCCGGAGCTATAAGATGCTTGTGTACATTGCTTTTCCCGTCACGCCAGGCCTGTTTAGCCTTGCCCCGGGCCAAATCGTCATAGGGATTGGCCCAGCCGCTCTTGTCGGTGAGGGAAAATTCCGCCAGGATAGCTTCCTCGAAGCTCGCTTCCCAGGGTTTAACGGCGGGATTCATCACAACGATATGCATGTCCTCTCTTTTTGCCTTCTCTTTGAGAAGTTTCTTGATGGACGGTTCGAGCAGTTCGTAAGCCTGCTCTGCGATATTTTTAAGATCCATAAAATCTCTCCTTAAATAAATCATAGTAGATGGGTTGGGAAAATGAAAATAATTTAGTCAATTTTGTTTTCATAGAAGAGTCCTTGCCTATTCATAAAATACTAGTAATTTTGTTTTATTTCTTGGTATATATCGAAGATGGGTTGGTTAATATGTGCAAATTAGGCGGGTTGGGAATCTTACTGTTGATCAAATCGTTGATAATTTTCGTCACCATCGAATATTAGATATAGATTTTCTTGTTCTGTGGATTTAAAAAGAAAGCGTTCTTATTAGAAAACACCTACTATCTTATAATAATAATTTCCTTTTTGAATTATATTAATCCTTCGTCCACAACCATTTCGTAATGCTTATTAATTTTATTTTTTAAATCGATTTCAATTTGATAATAACGAGAAATGCTTAGGACTGAGGTTAAAACATCAAAAACTTCTTTTGTTAAATTTTCTTTATCTGGTTCACCATGTTTTTCAATTTTCCGGCCTCGTTTTTCAATATTATGAACTGCAGAAGCAAGTTCACCTGATTCTTCAAGTAATCTTGATAAAATCATATAGGGATTTTTATTTCCTGAGAATTTATTATTCAATCCATCACATACGCCGTACAATTTCTCAATTTGATCCATGTTTTCCCCTTTTCTATACGAGCATTTTTCAACATTGCTCCAATCTTGAAATTCTCATATCCGATATCAAATCCTTCAGCAAAGGATTTATCATTTTCTTTTCTTGGATTTATATATTTTTCTAAATCACTCATCTGTTTCTCCTTAACCAATCATTCTTTCTCTTCTCTGCTAAATTAATCTCGGATTTTGGTGTCTATTGCGTTTTCTTCTGAAAACCGTTTGTGGGATTTATACTATTATTTTTAGGGCATGAAATTCTACCGAAAACAACATAACAAAAGTTATGTACACAGCATGTACATATACAATGGAATATGTACAAATATTTGCAAAAAAGGTACATGAATGATTGATACGTTCAAGAAATGTGATAATATGTACTTATGAGCGATATAATTCCCAATGATGGATTAGAAAAACTACCACCAAATGTTGAACTTGAAACAAAAGCGATATTAAGGCAAGCAATATCATCAAATAGGGAATTAGCGAAACTTAAAGGATATTGTTCTCTTCTCCCAAACGATTCAATATTACTAAGTTCCTTAATATTGAAAGAAGCTACCGCAAGTTCTGAAATTGAAAATATAATCACAACACAAGATGAATTGTATAAAGCTCTGATAACAAAAAATGAAGTGACAGATTCCCAAACAAAGGAAGTCTTAAATTATCGATCTGCATTATGGCTGGGTTTTCACGAAATAGAGGAAAGAAATATTCTTACAGTCAATACAATATTAAAAATCCAAGCTGAATTAGAGAAAAATGATGCAGGAATTCGAAAAGTTCCAGGAACCAGTCTTGTAAATGATAGAACTGGAGAAGTTATTTATACTCCGCCCAGTAATGAAAGAATAATCGTATCGTTATTATCTAATTTAGAAAAATTTATTAATACAGATGATGAAATAGATCCTTTAATCAAGATGGCAATTATTCATTATCAATTTGAATCTATTCATCCTTTTTATGACGGAAATGGAAGGACCGGAAGAATTATTAATGTATTATATTTAGTTCTAAAGGATTTGATCAGTACGCCAATTTTATATTTGAGTTCCTTTATTATCAAAAATAAGAATGATTATTATCGTCTATTACAAAAGGTACGAGATGATAATGATTGGGAAAGTTGGATTCTCTACATTTTAAAGGCCGTAGAATTTACATCAATCGAAACATTGAATATCATAAAATCGATAATTAATTTACTGGAAACAACAACTCAGAGCTGTAAGGAAAAATTACCATCAACGATATATTCAAAAGAATTAATTGAAATAATATTTAAGCAACCATATACTAAAATAGCGAATCTTGTTGAAGCAGGAATAGCAGAAAGAAGAACTGCAAGTAAATATTTAAAAGCCCTAGAGGAAATTGATATTCTTGAATCGATGAAAGTTGGAAAAGAAAATATTTACGTAAATAAACGACTTTATTCCTTGTTGAAAAACAGGGGTACATAACAAAGTTTTGAACGCAGATTCGCCTACTGTCATATAAGCTGCTTTCGCACCTTCTACGCCAGCTTCACGGCTCACAAGTTATTTGGGCGTTGAAACTGTAGAAAAACCCATTTTTTTCCCTTTATCCTCAAAACCATGTTAAAATTTTCTCATAACGGGGGAGGGACATGTCATGGCCAGATATAAAGAGTATTCCTACGAACAGATTCAGATGTTACCGGTAAGCTTCGAAAAACAAATTCTTCCGGGATCTTTCGAATATACCCTTAGTCATCTTATTGATGATCAAATTGATATGAGTCTTTTCGATGACCACTATAATAATGATGATACAGGGGCCCCCGCCTACGACCCGGCCATTCTTCTGAAGGTAGTCCTTTTCGCTTATTCCCGTGGCATCAACAGCAGCCGTAAGATTGAAAAACTCTGTGAGGAGAATATCATCTGTATGGCTCTATCTGCGGATACCCGTCCTCATTTCACGACCATAGCCGATTTTATTTCCTCCCGGAATGATGAGATCGCATCCCTGTTTACCATGATCCTGTCCGTCTGTTACAGCCAGGGGCTGATTGGGAAGAATATGTTCGCTATAGACGGTTGTAAGATCTCTTCAAACTGCTCCAAGGAGTGGAGCGGTGCCAAGGAGGAACTCCTTGCTAAGTCTAAGAAGATCCGTAAGTCGGTGAACTATCTCTTGGAAAAGCATAAGAAGGCGGATCTGTCCTGGAGTGATCAAGACCAGAGAGAGAAGGAAGAAAAGGCGATTAAGAAGTTAAACGCAAAATCTGAAAAGATACTTGGGTGGTTGGATACTCACGAAGAGAAACGGGGTAGCCTGAATCAACCTATCAAAAGCAATGTAGTTGATAACGACAGCGCCAAGATGTCTACCGGTCATGGCGTGATACAGGGGTATAACGGGATTGCCGCAGTGGATGACAAGCATCAGCTTATTGTCTGGGCGGAGGCCTTTGGCGATGCCAATGAGTCGGGCCATCTCCCGGAAATCCTAGAGGGGTTGGAGAAGAACTGCCGTGAGTCAGGGATAGATAAGGACGTCTATAAGAAGATTTTCATATGGATACGGTCATCAATACACTTGTCTGTCCCGCCGGCCATCCCATGATCTTGAAGTGCCCCAATTTCCAGAGTGCCGGAGGCCGTTATGTGGGCAAGTCCTACAGGGGGCAGCGTCACTTCTGTGGAACATGCGCACTACGTAAGAAGTGTATACGCCATGATCATACGCCCTATCGGCAGGTGGCTCTAATGAAAGAGGTGAGCAAGGGTTTCAATCCGACTGAGGCGATGAAGGCCCGTATTGATACGCCCTACGGGAGGTCAGTGTATTCCCGTAGAATGGGAACGGTGGAGCCTGTGTTCGGGCATATTTCCGGTATGAAAAAGCTGAATCGATTTACCTTGAGGAGTAAGAAAAAAGTGACGTCCCAGTGGCTGTTATACTGCATGGTTCATAATATTGGTAAGATACAGAGGGCTATTGGGTTTACAATTTCGATGGAGCGAGTTAATCCCGAAAAGTCTGTTGATTCTCCGCCTTTTCTTGGAAGGGTGGGTGGTGGGAGTCATTTTGAATGGGGTTATTCTACAGTCTCGTTCCCTTGTTTTCCGCATAACTCCCCTCACCGTAGGATAATCACTCCACTTCACGCATCATTCACAATACACCCAAAAGCTCCCGCCATCAACTTATTTACAAAAAAACAGCCTCTTCTGCCGCTTTTACTCCCCCAATTTTCCCAACCCTTTTATACCTAATCAAAAAATCAGAACTATTACTATTAAACCAACCGTTTTAGTATAATAAAACGATTGGTTTATACCTAATAAAAAGATCCAAACTATTAGTATAAAACGATTCGTTTGATACTAATAAAACGAAAGTTTTTATTATACTAAAAGCAAATTTTTGATACTAATGAAACCGATTTTTTTTATTACTATAAAAACCTTGCAACAAAAAAAGGCCCCCCGCCTAAAGGCAGGGAGCCGGAACAGAAATAGTTGCGGTTAAGTTATCATTACCAACTCGCCATAGCTGATCTCTTCCTTCTTGTTCTCACCCACATCACGCTTAAAGCCTATCTTGTAGGTCCCGGCTTCCAAATCTTCCGGGATGTAACACATGATTTGTCGTTCCGAAATATCCATGATTTTTCCCATGGGGATGGTCTCGTCTTCCCCGTCCCGCTTTAGGAACAATTCAGGATCAACTCCGTCTTTAATCAGGTTTTTCCCGTGAAGTCCCATGAGTCCGCCCGCCGTAAAAGCCAGGCCAAAGCTTCTGGTCTCATAATCGTAGAGGCGGCTAATGTCGGCTTCCTTGATTCGGGCTTCCGTCTTCTCTATGGAAGTGTTGTTCATCACCTCGTCCTTAAGAGCCTTGGAGGCATTCAGGTTAAGATTCAGAGAGTGACGGCTCGCGTCAAAATCGTCGTCAAAGGAGGTAAACGCTCCTTTAAGGCTTAGACGCGCCTTAAAGAGGTCCGTAATGACCGGGTATCCGTTGGAAATAAGATCGATGACCGTTTCCTTCATAAGATCCAGAACTATCACGATATCCTGTTTGGATATGGTGGTGTTCCGCTTCATCATGTGTTCAATCACGCCCTCCTGCCACTGGGTATCCTTCTGACTGATGTTGGCCATAAACTTGTTCTCTTCCGATGTGGTCAGGGGATTTTTTCTCAAATAATAATTAATCTTGTTCATTGTGAACTCCTTTGGGCTATTGCCCCTTATCTTGCTCGTGTCCTTAAGGGCACATCCGTTTTTTAGCCGGCCTATGCCCTATACCTACGAGCGGAAACGGGAAAATGTCCCCAAATTTCAAAAAAAAAATTAAAAAAGTTTTTATTTCCCCTTCCCGGGGCTCACGAAAATGACAAGAAAAAAATCAGCAATACCCTTGCCGGAATTTATGTGGGACTATGTAAATAAGGATAATTAGCGTATCCGGATTTGAGAACTAGTCTTTATCCTGACTGTCAAATATCTCTATAAAGCTGTCCAGAAGAGAAGGATCAAAGAGCTTCCCCCGCTCTTTAAGCATAAACTCACGGGCTTCTTCCCGGGAAAAACCCTTCCGATAGGGCCGGTCCTCGGTCACCGCATCGTAGACATCACAAATCGTGATAATCCGGGCAATAAGGGGAATGGCCTCCCCCTTTAAACCGTCGGGGTAGCCCGTTCCGTCCCATTTTTCATGGTGGCTCCGAACGGCGTGGCGGGCTTCGTCAAAATCGGGAATATCCTTAATAATCTCATAGCCCCGCTCGGGATGGCTCCGGATGATGTGAAATTCCCCCTCATCCAGACGGCCCGGTTTATCCAGAATCGCTTCGGGTATGGCCAGCTTACCTATATCGTGAAGGAGGCCGCCCACGCGAACCATATCCCTAAAAGGTCTGTCCATGTCCAGTTTCCCGGCCAGCATTAAGGCTAAGGTCGTAACCCGTTCGCTGTGCCCGGCGGTCCATTGGGACTTGGCATCCACCGACCGGGTAAGGGAGAGCATCATACTGTCATAAAGGATCTCCCGGGCCTTGGCTTCGGTCAGACTCTTCAAGGCCACCCCCACCTGGTCGGAAAGCTTTTCCAGGGCGCTCCTATCGTGTTCCGCCAGTTCATCCCGGCTTACGATAATCAGCCCCATCACCTTCTCTTCCAGGATAAGAGGAAAGGCCAGATTATTTCTTTTAACCCCCTCTTCTCCCAAAAGAAGATAAAGTCCCCGATCGGGATTTTCCTCAAGGCAAAAGGGAGAGTCCGAAGGATTTACAAGGGAACCGTCCAGTTCATCATAGGGAAGATGACTTTTACCGTAGCCCTCTTTATCGGAAAGGAGGGCCAGAATCCGGTAATCCTTCTCTCCCCGTTCCAGCACGACCACGGAAGAACGATCAAACTGGTCCGCAATAAAACCGGCCACCCGGGACAGAAGCTCATCCCGGGAAAGGGAGGAGAGCACCGCCCGGTCAATCCGGTTCATGGTCTCCATGGTGCGGGCCCGGTGGCGCAGATGAAGGGTCATCTCGTCCATCTGGCGGCTCAATATACCCACATCGTCCGGAGAGGATAACTTGAGGAGAACCCCCCTCGCCTCACTCTGTCCAAAATAGAAGCGCCCCTTGTGGGACACCCCTTCTTTGAGAGAATCCTCCAACCGGTCAATCCAGACATCGCCCAAGATCCCATCGGGCTTAACATCGCTAATAGTCCCCTCCTGATAAATCAGGTTCCACTCCCCTTCATCGCCCTTCTTGCGAAATAGGGCAAAGGAGATATTCGGGCGATTTTCCATAGGGACATTTTCCCGGATACTCTCCATGAGAGCCTGCCCTTTTTCCGGGGAATCTATGAACATCTCCTCGACCCAAGCCTCCCCGTCTCCGGGAAAAAGAGAAGCATTCTCTGTAATCTGGTCGGTGAAGTTTTCTATGAGCCTGCGCCCGGTAGAGATGGTCATAAGCAAGAGAGTAAAATAGCTGATAAGAAGGCCAAAACAGATAAACTGGAGAGTCATTTTGAGGGATAGCAGCTTGGAGCCGAATCGGACTTTCATAAACTGATTTTAAGACAGGAGCAGGCTGAATTCAACAAAGGGCGATTATTTCCTCTTTTTCTCCGAGGGGAATTGAAAAACTGTGGCAACCTGTTCTATAGTAGGACCATACCAAAAATGGGAGACCCAATGACACTAAAAGAGATTTTGTCCGTAGTGGACGGTCATATGGTAGACGGAGAATGTCCCGACGCCGATATTCAGATGATTTGCGCCTCCGACCTTATGAGCGATATCCTGACTCTCGAACCGGAAAAGGCCCTCCTCGTTACGGGTCTGGCCAATGTACAGTCCATCCGCACGGCGGAAATGGCCGATATAGAGCACATTCTCTTTGTCCGGGAGAAAGAAGTAACCCAATCCATGAGGGATCTGGCCGAAGAAAGCGGCATCAGCCTGGCCGAAACGGAGCTGGGGATGTTCGAAGCCTGCGGCAAACTCTATGCAGCCGGTCTTCCCGGTGGCTACTCTTCCTGATCGGGATACTTTTCCTGCACATGCTTGATGGTGGGCAGGATTTCCATAAACAGATCGACTAACTCCGGATCAAACTGACGGCCCTTCTGCTCCAGAATGGCCCCTATAACCTCTTCTTCCTTCCAGGCTTTTTTGTAGACCCGCGTAGAAATAAGAGCATCGTAGACATCGGCAATGGAAACGATCCGGGCAAAGATGGGAATCTCCTCCCCTTTTAATCCGGATGTATCATTTTCATCGAGCCTCCGGCCGGTCTCCACATCTATGCGGCCGGGGTAACCGGTGCCGTCCCAGTGTTCATGATGGCGCAGGGCCACTTCAATAGCCATGGAATCCATGGGGGATTCGCTTTCTCCCATAATTCGGGCCCCCTGCCAGGTGTGGGTCTTCATTATCTGGAATTCCTCTTCGTTCAGCTGGCCCGCTTTTTTAAGAATATTATCGGGAATGGCCACCTTACCGATGTCATGAAGCATGGCCACCATGCGAAAAATATCCTTTACCCTTGTAATCTCCTCCTCCGGAATGGACCGAGCCTTTGCCCAGGCTTCGTAAAGTTCCACCGAATAGGCTCCCACCCGGTTTACGTGGGCTCCCGTTTCCTTGGGGTCACGGAGTCCGGCCATGCGAATCATGCGCAAAAGGAGGGTCCGGGTCATGCGGGCCCTCTGCAAAGCCAGCGTGGCGGAGGAGGCAAAGTGCATCACAAAGGGTTCGTACATGTCGGTAATCATAAGCGATTCCCCGTTGGCAGCGACCCCGCCTCGCCATTGGTCACCCGCCGGGCGTCGAGGAGGTCCTGAATCTTGTTCAGTTCCTCGTCGATGGTTATGATTTTTTGCAGTTTGCCCTTACCTATGCGTTTCATCTTTCCACCTTTTATTCTTATCGGCGGTGCTTCTCATAATGATAAAAAAAAAGATTAAAACGGGGTTGACCCTTTTTGGCCTATCGGTTATATTCTTAATCGCTTTGGGGGTTTAGCTCAGTTGGCTAGAGCGCTTGAATGGCATTCAAGAGGTCAGGGGTTCAACTCCCCTAACCTCCAAAACATAACCATCCTTCGGGATGGTTTTTTTATGCCCTGAGGGTTAAAGTGTTTTCTATTTAGAGTTATGCCCTTTATCTGCTTCTTTCATTTTTTCGATATTTCTTTCAAGTGCTTTAAATTCTTTATCATCAAAGATAAATTTATAGTTGATATTAAGAGTTTTAATGTCACAATAATTAATGATCAAGTATTCCCCTTCGATTGGATAGTAGCGATCATCGCTTCTACTCTCTTTCTTTGAGGTTGTTTTATCTGTTGATGTCCTATTTGTACCATCATCAGACAGTTTTCTTCTTGAAGAATAAGTCATTATTATTTTTTCAAGCAATCCATCTTTGGAATAATTAAAATCTTCAACAATCCCATTATATAAAAAACTTTCCCCACTCTGCTCAATTACGACTGAAACTTCCGGATATATTTTCCTCAAATAGTAATTTATTGTAGAAATGTTAGAAAATAACCTTTTTAAGAACTTTAATTCATTGAGATCGCTTATAACCCAACTTTCGCCTCTTAATAGGTAATACCACTCGTTATTAAATCTCAAAAAAGGAATTTTTAAGTCTAATTTTAACTCCCGTACAAAAGAGTGTACAGCAAGTCCTAAAGCAGCTGATGAAATATTAATAACAGTAAAATATCTTAAAATAACAAAAAAATAATCTTTGATATTTCTTGAAATGAACTGAATATTACCTTCATCTACATTACCACTTACCAGAGAAAGGAGTATGTAAAAATCATATGAATATTCGGACTTACTTAGGATAACATGATAAAAAAGACTATGTAAAACAATAGAAAATATCACGCCATATAATATTTCATTTGTTAAATGAGAAAGATATACCGGACACGTCCAAAATCCTTTTCTATAGAAATAACGAAAAAGAATCCCCGGTAAAATAATAAGTAATACAAGTAAAGAAGATAATGCTAACTGCAAAAAGATTCTTACCTGGGAATTTTAACAGTTAAAATACCCTTAGGCAACTTGGAAACAACAGTATAATTATTATTGTCATAAGAAAAACTTACATCTTTAGAATCACCATCGACAAGATGTCTCTTTTCAGATTCTGTGCCAGATCTAATAATCTCCTTAACAATAGTGGCCACTCTTGCTTCCATACAATCTCCTTTACTCACAATATAAACCCATCTATTTAAAAATGCTAGTAAAATAGGCCTGTAAAATAACCTTTAATACTTATTATATCGTTGATAACAGAGAAAATCATTATCAATTCTATCTGTCGACGCTCTTGATTTTCCCCGTAAAGGCCAGGAGCTGCTGATAGGTGGGAAACCCCTCGCTGTCGCCCCTTACAAGGGTGGCCATGGCCCCAACCCCGTTGGCGAAATCACCCGCTTCCTGTATGGTACAGCCCTTGATGCGGCTGCTCAGGTATCCGGCGGCAAATCCGTCTCCGGCACCCACACTGTCTTCCACCTGTTCCACCGTGTACCCCGGGATAAAGTCGGCCTCTTTCCCATGGGAAACCATACAGCCCTTTTTACCAAGCTTAAGGGCAATCTCGCTAATTCCCATGTCATGGAAAGCCTTAAGGATCTCCTTTACATCGGTGGTACCCAAAAGCAGCTCAGATTCATCAATACCGGGAAAAAGGATGTCCACGTTCCGGCAGATATCCAGGATCGTCTCCTTCGCTTCTTCCTCGGACCAGAGCTTCAAGCGAATATTGGGGTCAAAGGAGACCTTAACACCTGCTTCTTTGGCGATTTTAATAGCCTCAAGGGTCGCCTCTTTGGCACTTTGGCTAATGGCGGGGGTAATTCCCGTTATATGAAGGATTTTCGCGCTCTGAATATACTCACGATCCAGGTCGGCAGGGGAAATGTAGCTGGCGGCGGAATTTTGGCGGTAGTAGTAAACGTTAGGGTTTACGTGCTCAAAGAGTTCCTTAAAAAGAAGGCCCGTCTTATGTTCCTCATCCAGGGTTACCCGGGAAACATCGACCCCTTCTCCGCGAATCATAAACTGCAGGTAGCGACCAAACTCATCGTCTCCCACCTTGGAGAACCACCCCACGCTGTTACCCAATCGGCTCATGGCAATAGCCACATTCGACTCGGCGCCGGCAATGGACTTGGTAAAATTGTGAATGTGCCGCAGAGGGCCCTTGTCCCCGGGGCTAAAGAGAACCATAGATTCTCCAAAAGTGATGACATCCAAATTTTTATCCATACTGATAATCTCCTTAAGGGGGGAACAGGCCCGCCATGGGCATAATAATCATGAAAGCCTTTTATGACAAGTCCTAATAGCAAATAAATTTATGAATACATTTTATGTATACAGAAACCATAATTATCATATTTACATCCTACCTTGATCATTCAAAAGGAAGATGGTTTAATTGAGCCGAGAGAGGAAGGGCCATGGAATACCGACGATTTGGAAAGACAGAAAAAGAAGTAAGTGTCATTACCCTGGGAGGAATGAGATTCACAAAGGGCTGGGAAAAACCCAAAAACGAGATCCCCCGGGAAACCCTGGACAATGCGATATTCTCTCTCAAAAGAGCCCTGGACGGGGGAATTAACCTTATAGAAACGGCCTATGGCTACATGAAAAGCGAACACGCCATGGGAATGGCCTTCAAAGAACTGGCCGTCCCCCGGGATAATTATTTCCTTATGACCAAGGGAAATCCAGCCACCGCCGAG
This sequence comes from Spirochaetales bacterium, assembly GCA_028533045.1. Taxonomy (GTDB): domain Bacteria; phylum Spirochaetota; class Spirochaetia; order DSM-2461; family DSM-2461; genus SZUA-368. Next base: position 281,632 of record JAQQAP010000008.1, read on the forward strand.
GAAGTCCGCCCCCTTATTGAGGAGCAGCTGGAAGTCCTGGGTACGGACCACTTTGACTTCTACGCCTGGCACGGACTTAACAACCGGGCTTTACTGGACTCTTCCTGCGCCACAGGCGGTGCGGTGGAGGAACTTCTTAAGTTAAAGGAAGAGGGGCTCATCGGTCACGTGGGATTTAGCAGCCACGGGCGGGTGGAAGTCATTTCCGACGCCATTCGCACGGACCTTTTTGAATTTGTCAATCTTCATTACTACTACTTCTTCCAGCGAAACCGGGCGGCCATAGACCTGGCGGAATTAAAGGACATGGGAGTCTTTATCATCTCTCCCAACGACAAGGGGGGCCAACTCTACAAGGCCCCTCCCCTGCTCCGTTCTCTGACAGAACCCTACACCCCCATCCAGTGGAACGCCCGCTTTTGCCTGGGCACACCGGCGGTACATACCCTGAGCTTTGGCATTACCGAAGAGTCTCACTTTAAGGAGATGGAAGGCCTTTTTCCCCTGAGCCTACCCCTCCCCCGTCTGGATAGGGAGATTCAATGCCGATTGGACCAACGTTACCTGGAAGATCCCTACAGCTCCTTTGAGGGCTATGGACAACAGGAAGACCCTACGGGCATCAATATTCCCGAATTTCTGCGGCTCCGATCCCTATGGAAATGTTTTGACATGACCGAATTCGCCCGGTACCGCTATAACGGACACAGCCCCGACGACCATTGGGTTACGGGAAGCCTGGCTTTCCCCGAATTGGTAGAGAAGGTAGATGTGTCCCGAGTGCCCGAAGGCGTCGACTTAAAGGCCCTGCTCCACGAGACCCATGAGCATCTTTATGTGCCCAAGGAAGAGAAGAAGGACTGATTGAGCTGATTTTGGCATTTTGATCCTGTTTGGCTTATAATATTTATAAGAAAAAAATACAAATGGGGTTCAAAATGAAAGATTTAAAACTGCAGAGAAAACTCTTTCTCCTGCTCATTCCGGTCAACGTCTTTTTTATTATCACCACATCTCTCGTTGTATCACTCATCGTAAGCAGGGATCAAAAGGCCTCCTACAGGGAAAATTCCTACACCCTCTCGGAAACAATGATACAGATCATGGAGAAACAGATACAGGATATAGCCATTGTGGCGGCACTCTCTTCGGAGAACAAGGTAATCCGCGAGGAATTCCTTTCGAAAGACTTTTCGGAAACGACCCAACTTCTTAAAGGAATATTCGCAGAAACGGGAATTCTCGATGCGGTAGTTGTATTTGACAGGAAAGCCATGTCCGTGGCCCATACGGTTCCCCAAGGCTTGAACATCAGTGACCAGGGGATGCCCTGGTGGTCCAAGATCCAGGGTTTTCAAGGAAAAGTCTACATAGAAAACGAAATCTATCAATCACCGGTCACCGGGCTTCCCGTACTCATGGTTATCTCCCTGGTTCACGACGAAATGGGCGAATTGATAGGGTATCTGGGATGCCCCATAAACCTCACGTCCATTTCTGATAACTTCATAAAGAACAACCGAGTAGGTAAAACCGGCTATCCCCTCATTATTAACCAGGATAACAAAGTCGTAGCCCACCAAAAGGAGGAGCTGATTTTTACGGACGCCCCCTTTACTCTTGATCATAACAGAAAACAGGGAGAACTTTCCTATAATCCGGGTGATAGTGAAAAAACCTTTTACTACAGTAAATTTAATGATTTCGAGTGGTTTTTAGGAGTTAGCTACGAAGCAAGCGAACTCTGGGAAAATACCCGCCGAATTATCCTGGTTCTTTTCATCGCTCTGGCCATCTGTTTTCTCGTACTCTTTGCCATTCTCTTTATTGTCCTCAGAAAGGTGGTGGTCAAACCCATTAGGGATACGACCAATATCCTCCGGTCCATTGCGGAAGATGAGGGCGACCTGACCCAGCGGCTCACGGTAGACAGCAGCGATGAAATAGGCAAAATGTCCCTCCACTTTAACCATACGATCCAGAAGATATCCAGTATGGTGGGTGTTATCAAAAAAAATACCAATGTCCTTTCCCATATAGGAAACGACCTGGCCTCCAATATGGAAGATACGGTTACATCGGTGGACGGTATATCCGACAGCCTGAATAGTATTAATGAAGAAATCAATCAGCAAAACAGTACGGTGGATAGAACCAATGAAGCGGTGGATACAATTAGGGAAGCGATTTCCCATCTTAACGGACAGATAGAGAATCAGTCCGCCTCGGTGATTGAAGCCTCTGCCTCCATAGAGGAGATGACACGAAACCTCCTTTCCATTACCAACGGTCTGGACAAAAATGCCGCCTCCATGTCCCGCCTTCTGGAAGCTTCGGAAAAGGGAAGAACCAATATTGATGAGGTATCTTCCTTTGTTGCCACCATTGCCCAGGAATCGGAAGGGCTTCTCCAGGCGAGTGACGTGATTACGGAAATTGCCGAACAGACAAATCTCCTCTCCATGAACGCCTCCATAGAAGCGGCCCATGCGGGGGAAGCGGGACGGGGTTTTGCCGTTGTGGCTACGGAGATTGGAAAACTGGCGGAGAGTTCCGCCCTGGAAGCCAAATCCATCTCCGATGTACTGGGAAAACTAAAAAACAGCATAGACCTGGTTTCTACGGCCTCCGACAGCTCCCAGAGTCAGTATGAGAAGATCTACCATCTTCTGGGCGAAGTGGATAATCAGGAAAGGATGATAAAATCCGCCCTGGACGAGCTGAATACGGGAAATTCCCAGATTCTCCAGGTTGTACAGGAACTGAATACTATCACCAGCGAGGTTAAATCGGGTTCCCAGACCATGTATCTGGGAAGTGATCAGGTCATGGCTGATATGGATAAGCTCAGGGAAATCACCTCTAAAATCGTGGAGGGAGTTGAGGGAATTGTTTCCAACACGGGCAATATGAGCCGGGCGGTTCTGAACTCCAATAGCATTACTATTCAGAACCGGGACAGCATAGAAGAACTTAACGGCGAGGTAGATAAGTTTAAGATTGACTAAACCACCGCATCGACGACTACAGCCCCCTGTCAAACATGGTATCCTTTGCCATTCTCTTTTCATATGGCATAAAATACCCGTTCAAAAGGGGGCTTAATTTCTTGAATCGGCAAATTAAAAGTCAAGTTCTATGATTAATTCCAGAACAGTTCAATAACCACGGCTCGAGGATCGGTGGTATAAAGCAAAGTGGACTGATCGTTTACGTCGTCATAGCAGAATCCGTAGGCCAAACCGTCAACACTGTACTCATGCCAGAAGCGGGAGTAGTGATTAGCCGCATTGTCGTCGTAGGGTTCTGGATAATAGGTATCCCTATCGTTCCAGTTGGCCACTTTATACCCCCCGATAGTACCATCATATTCGGTAGCATTATGCCTGTTTAAGGCCGCACAGATCCAAGCCTCGATACAAAGCTCATAGGTATCTCCCGATGCGAGAACACCGGAACCTTCAAAAGCTTCTTCATTGGTCGGCTGAGCGGTGATTTCGTAAGGACCGCCTTCCCGGTTTTCTTCGGAGAAATCCGTCTCTTCGTCGTCATAGAGATAAAACTCCAAGGTTTCCGAATCGTCATCAATAATTTCTGAGACAAATCTTCCTAAGGGATGGTCAAGAACCACGTGCTCTCCTCCCAGGAATTCCCAAACCTCATCGACATAATCGTCCATATAGTCGCCGTAGGTATCGTCATTGGAGAATCCCCCCTCCGCTTTACAGGGAGCGAGAATCCGGAAGGAATCCTGAACCAGAACCTGGAATGATTCGGGAGTTATCGATTTAAAGGCGTCAAAGATATCGTCCCGCCCTTCTTCGATTCCCACCTCTTTCACAAGGTCTAAATCATCATTGTAAAGTGACTTGGTATAGGAGAAGCAGTACTGATCCACCTGTGTGGTGTTACCCCAATAGGCATTGTCACCCACGGTAAATTCGAACCATTCAAAGTAGATCTCCTGGTTTTCATCGCCCGAGTCGGCTAAATTGGGCTGAACGATTCCAATATCATCATTGGCATCGAGAACGGTAGAGAGAATCACAGGTTCCTCATAGGACACATAACATCGTCCGGAAGAGATGCTGGAGGGAACCTGAAAACCCTCTATATCACCCAGGCAATAATACCATTCCTCACTGTCGTCCTCTTCCCCGACCACGACCATGGTTCCATCGGGCTGGAGATAACACCAGTCGCTGTCCGAGTTGAGTGCCATTATGATAAGATAGATTTCATCATCACTGTACTCATCGGTGCTGTTGCTAAACTGAAAGGTCATTTCCATGTCGGTGTCAAGATCGATAAGATCCACACTAGTAGAATCATCCTCGCTGTCATCCTCGCTGTCATCGTCGGTGTCATCGTCGGTGGTGGTATCGCCGGTGTCCTCATCCTCACTGCCGTAAACGACCTCGTCTCCATAGGTGTAGGAGGTCCAGTCATCATCGCCGGAACCGGGATAATAAACCTGGCCTGAATCGGATGAATAAGTGTAAAAGCGGGCCTCCAGCAGGTCTCCCTCTTTGTAGTCCGAGTCACGGGTAGACTCGTAAGTGTAAGTTCCGTCGTCATTGTCCACTTCACCCGTGTCCTGTAGATCAATAACCACATAGTCCTGTACTTCATTACATCGGGCAAAAAGATAAACATGGGTCTTCTGCTCGCTCAGCCGGATGGAGAAACGGGCGTCATCATCGCCCACCGGCTCTATGTAGACCGTTTCAAGAGAGTAATAGTTCTCATCCGAATCATCATCCGAATCGATAGAGTCATCGGTTCCATCGCTAATTTCGGAATAAATGTACCCTTCGGACCAGTCACTTTCATCGGGACCGGGAGAGTAAATCTGCCCCGCCTCACCATAGGAGTAAAAACGGAACTCCACCGTATCGTCATCTTCGTAATCATCCCCCGATTCGGTATAGCTGTAAGTGTAGGCATCGTCATCTATACTTTCCCTATCGCTAATCTCGGGAACCAAGTACTGAACATCCGATCGCTCAACAAAGAGCTGGACGTAACTCTTTGACTCATAATATGTAACGGAAAAAGTTAAATCTCCCTCATCGTCTTTTACGACCTGAAGGATCTCGCCATCCTCTCCCATCTCAACGGCACGAACCGGATGGTCTGTGCTGCTACTGCTTTCGGCAGTACTGTCCGTTTCCATGTCCATGGTACAAGCCCAAAAGAACATCATACTAATTAAAAAAAGCATTCCCCTTTTCATAAATCTCCTCCTGAATTGTTTTTCCCTATTTTTTCAACCGCCCCTTTAAATGGGTGTTTTTAAAAAAAACCAATTCATTTTATATAATAAGGAGGGAATTGGAATGAAAAGTATATATTAAGTATATATTTTCTTTTACAAGATTGTGAAGATTCCGTAGAACAAGAAAAGTCCTGCCTCTACTTCTCCAAAGCCTCATTTATCAGCAGTTCCTTCAGCTCTTCCGCCGTCTGGCAGGCCAATATCTTACCGGGCACATCCGGCTTGGAAAGAATGGCGCTGATGGCGGCCAGGTACTGTACATGGGGCCCGGCGGTATCCTTTGAGGATAGAACCATAAAGAAAAGCTTGCTCTCCTGTCCGTCGAGGGAGTCAAAATCGATTCCGGACCGATGTATTCCCACCACAGGAACCAGTCGGTCTACCCCGTCCGATTTCCCGTGGGGCAGGGCAATACCGTTCTGCATCCCCGTACTCATGGTGGCTTCCCGGTCAAAAACGGCCTTTGTCACAAGCTCCCGGTCCTTTAACTGGCCCGAAGCGTCGGCCAGACCAATCAGCTCGTTAATAATCGCTTCCTTGTCATTCCCTTCCAGGTCCATCTTTATACAGCTTAAGGGTATATTCTTGAAGAAGTTATCATCCTGGCGCACGGCGGAATCTTCGGCGGAGCTCAGTTCACGGCCCAGCTGTTCCGGCTTGGCCAGGTCTTTGAGTTTGTTGACCGTTTCCTGCATCTCCAGAAGTTTTTCGTAGACCAGAGTCTTTAGGAAACGCACGTCCTGAGGATCGGAGACAAAATTCAGCCTGTCCTCATAAACATTCATGGTGATGAAAACGTCGTCCTTTCTAATCTGGTAAGCCCAGTGGCCCAGATCCCATTCATGGGCAAAGAAGCCCTGGTCCTTAAACTCGTCCAGGATATTGGCGCAGGCAAAGTGCTGCAGTTCCTTTGAGGGAAAATCGAATTCCGTCTCTACCCGGTCGTCCCCTTTTTCATCCTTTTTGGTTCCCTTCCTGTTGATCTTAAGGAGGGCCGTAAGGATGGGGGGAGGTACAACGGTGGTAATGAGGGTCATCATAACAGCCACCCCAAAGAGGTTCTTTGAAAGGATGCCCTGGGCAATACCTATACCGGCGATAATGAGGGCGACTTCCCCTCGGGGGACCATTCCCACTCCGATTCGCAGGGCTCCGGTTTTATTAAAGTTAAGAAAGAGAGCCGGGCCGCCGCAGCCGATAATCTTGGCCACCACGGCCACGACAGAGTAAACCAGGCCAAAGATGATAACCTGAGGATCGGCAAAGACCTTCACGTCCACCATCATTCCCATAACACAGAAGAAGATGGGCACAAAGAAGTCGTGAATCACCTCCAGCTTTTCCTGAATAACAAAACTAATATCTGTACGGGAAAGACTTAAACCGGTAACGTAGGCTCCAATAATCAGGGCCAGACCGGCTTCTTCAAAAATTCCGGCCATAAAAAGGGCCAGTCCCAGGGCCATCACCGCAATGGAAGATTCGGCCCTGAACCACTTAAGGCCCTTACTGATTCGCCGGGCGAAAAAGAGCCCGGCAATGGTAAATCCCAGCCAAACGGCCACGGCTTTAAGGGCGATTATCCCAATGGCGCCCCAGTTGATATGGCCGCCGCCCCCCTGGCCCATAACACCAATCATACCCAGGACGATGGCGAGCATAATAATCCCCAGCACGTCATCAATAACCGCAGCGGCCAGGATGGTAACACCCTCGGGGGAACCCATTTTCTTCTGTTCCGATAGGATGCGCGCCGTAATACCCACGCTGGTAGCCACCGAGAGTATCCCCAGAAAGAGGTTTACCGGGGTAAAGAGGGGGGTGTGGAGCATAAGCGAACCGGTCCACATACCGGTGAGCATGGCGGCAATAATACCGCCGATACCAATAATGGCTCCCTTAAGGGAGTAGGCCAGAAAAAGGGACAGGTCCGTTTCAAGACCGGAAAGGAAAAGCAGAATAATAGAGGCCACCGTGGCAAAACCGTAGAGTTCGGGGGAAACGGAAAATCCCTCGGCCAGGGGAAAAAGCCCGTGGGGGAAACCGGGCAGAGCCAATCCGCCCAGTACGTAGGGACCAATAAGTATCCCAATGAGAAGTTCCCCCAATACGGAGGGCATACCCAGTTTTTTAACGATAATACCGCCCAGTTTGGCGGCAAAAAGGATAACTCCAATCTGAAAGACCAGTTCGGTCATTAACTCGGTAATATTCACGACGCTTCCCCTACCTTTTAACTAGAAACAAGGACATTAAATCCCATTAGAGGACATCTTGATTCTTATATATAAAAAAGTCAACCCTTAAGAGACAGGCGAAACGAATTATCCCAGGAGAGACAGAAGAACTTCCTCCATCTCCTCCACGGTCAGCTCATAGGGATTGTTCTTGTTTCCCGAATGAATAATGATCTTTCCCAGATCGTCCTCTTTTATACCGTAATGCCCCAAAGGCTTTAAGTCAAACTGATTTTGCCAGGCATCGAGAGAGCCAATCAGGCTCTCCACACCTTCGGTATAACCGGAAACATTGGTTCCTGAAAAAAGCCGGGCCACCCGTTTGACCTTTTGCTCCCATCGGTCGCTCTGCCACTTTACGGCGATTTTCTTGAGGGTCAGCTCCATAACCGGTTTTAAGAGGAGGCCGCAGGCCGCTCCGTGGGGAATGTCATGAAGACCGCCCATGGGACCGGCCATACCGTGAACAGTCCCAAGGCCTGCGTTGGTTAGGGTTATTCCCGAAAGATAGGCGGCATAGGCCATATCGCTTCGGTATTCGGGACTATCCGCCTGGTCACCGCAGAGTTGTTTTAGGCTGCGAACAATGCGGATAAGACCTTCAAAGGCGAGCGTATCGGTGAGGACCGAAGCTTTGGTGGAAAAGTAGGATTCCAGGAGCTGGCAAAAGGCATCCATACCGCAAGCTGCCGTAACCGAACGGGGGCAGCTAAGGGTCAGTTCCGGATCGACCAGGGCAATTTCGGGGATATAGTTATTGTGACGGAGGGACTTTTTGTAGCCTCCGGCCCGGTCGGTAATAACCGCATTGGCCGTAGCTTCACTTCCGGTCCCGCTTGTGGTGGGCATGGCAATGAGGGGAAGGGTTTTGCCTGAGGGCTTCTTAGTTCCCACCCCTTCCAGGTAGTCCTTTACACTCCCCTCTTCACAGCAAAGAGCCGCCACCGCCTTGGCCGCATCTATTACGCTTCCCCCGCCCATGGCAATAACCAGGGAGACCTTCTCCTTTCGGCATTGGGCCGCAGCCTCATCGACTACAGCGGGAGAGGGCTCACCGGATAGGGCGTGACGAGACACTTTCCCCGCCTTTTCCACAGCTTCGATGACTTCCCGACCCGCTTCGGAGGAGGCCACCGTCTTTCCCGTAAAAAGAGCAATCCCCCCGGAAGGAAATTCCTGAATAAGAGAAGAGAGCTGCTTTCGTTCCCCCCATCCAAAAATCAGTCTTTTATTTGTTTTGAGTTCAAAGGGATTTATCATGGCCATGGTATCGCTCCTATACAATATCTATTATGGGGGATAAGTTTTTTTTCTTCCACCCTTCCCGGAAAGGGCCCGAAAGAAATATGATAAGGGAACAAGGGAGAATTCCAATGAACTGTTTTATCGACCCCCACATTAAACTTACCGCCGCCAACGGGGAACGGGCTAAAGCCCTGGGCCTGAACCTGATTCCCTATAGAGCCTCCGAGGTGGACTTCAATTCCATAGAGTACCTTCTTTTCCACAGTCCCCTCCCCGATGATGAGCTAAGGCAGATGAAAAACTGCCGGTACATAGGAGTGAGGGCCCACAATACGGATTACATCAATAAATCCCTGGCCGAAGCCATGAAGATAGAAGTGAAAGGTCTGAATCGACAGCACGGCGTAACAGCTGTGGCGGAACACAGTTTTGCCCTTATCTTCGCCCTGGCCAAAAACATCAGGGGAGCCCACCAAAACCTTATAGAAGGCAAGTGGCAGGAAGGGCTTCCCCAAAATTTTCAACTCTCCGGAAAAACTCTGGGCATCATTGGCTATGGAGAGATTGGCCGCAGGGTAGCTCAAATGGGCGAGGCTCTGGGGATGAAAATTGCCCTAGCCCAAAGTCCCCGCAGCCTAAAACCGGGCAATTTAAGTGTGGAAGAGGTCCTGGTCCAGTCGGATGTGCTAAGCCTACACCTCTCCACAAGCAAGGAGAACCGACACTATCTGAACCGGGAACGGCTTAAACTTATGAAGAAGGGATCTATCCTGATTAATACCGCCCGGGCGTCTGTGGTGGACTATGAAGCCCTGGAGGAAGAAATCAGTCTGGGCCGATTTTGGGGTGTGGGACTCGATGTGTATGATGATGAGCCGGTCGAAAATTCAGCCTTTAAACAATATTCCAACGTCATACTCACCCCCCACATAGGCTACAGGACCGGAGAAACCCTGGAGAATATGAACGGGGAGCTTCTGGAAAACCTTAAAGATTATCTGAATCAACAGAAAACTATAGATTAGCCGTCCAAATAGCGCTATAGTTAAGCCTATGGATAAAGTGACCTTTTTCTGGCTCATAATGGGAGCCCTTCTGCTTCTGGCGGAAATCGCCGTTCCCGGCTTCATTCTGTTTTTCTTTGGCGTGGGCGCCCTGCTCACTCTGGCCACAGTCAAACTCCTTCCCTTCTTGAACGATATTTTTTGGGTACAACTCATTATTTGGGTAACCTACTCGGCGGTGCTTCTTTTCTTTTTACGCAACCGCTTTTCCGGCACCTTTAAAGGACGCATGTTCCAAACGGAAAAGGATGACTGGCTGGGCCAGGAAGCGGAAGTGATAGACCCCATCACTCCGGAAGAACCGGGGCGCATAAAGTTTCGCGGCACCACCTGGACCGCCCATGCCGATTCGGCCATAGAAAAGGGTGAGACCGTAATAATCAAGGAAAAAAGCGACACCGAATCTCTCGGGTTTGTCGTAAAAAAGGAGATATAAATGATAGGAACACTGATTCTTATTGTTCTGGTAATCATCCTGCTTCTGAAGATGGTGAAAATCGTCCCGGAACAGGAAGCGTGGATTATCGAGCAGTTCGGAAAGTACCAGAAAACTCTGGCCGCCGGTCTGCACTTGATCATCCCCATTGTCCAGAAAGCGGCTTACAAAGTGAATCTGAAGGAAGAAGTTATCGATGTTCTCCCCCAGGTTTGTATTACCAACGACAACGTACAGGTTTCTGTTGACGGAATTCTGTATATTAAGGTCATAGAGCCGGAGAAAGCCTGTTACGGTATCGAAAACTACCGTTACGCCACCAGCCAGCTCGCCCAGACCACCATGCGTTCCGAGGTTGGTAAAATCGAGCTGGACAAGACCTTTTCCGAGCGGGACACGATCAACAACGCCGTTGTAAAGGCCGTTGACGAAGCGAGCGATCCCTGGGGAATCAAGGTAACCCGCTACGAGATCAAGAACCTGGATCCCACCGATTCGGTACGGGAAGCGATGGAGCAGCAGATGACCGCCGAGCGGGACAAGCGTGCGGACATCCTCGAATCGGACGGAGTAAAGCAGGCCCAGATTAACGAATCAAAGGGCGCCCGGGAAGAAGCAATTAACTATTCCAAGGGTGAACGGCAGAAGCGGATTAACGAAGCCGAAGGGGAAGCCAAGGCTATTGAGGTCCAGGCGGAAGCCACCGCAGAAGGTATCAAGCTGATTGCGGAAGCCTTAAACCAGCCTAATGGAGACAAGGCCAAGAAGATCCGTATCATCAACAAATACACCAAGCAGCTCGGGGAGATCCTCGATACGGCCGAAACCCAGGTTATTCCCCTGGAAGCGGCTCAGGTTAAATCACTCCTGCAGACCGTCATTCCGGCGGTAGTAGAAAAGGGAGGTAAATAATGACTATACAGGATTTGTACCCCATCCTCGTTGTGGCAGCAATTATTATTGCGGTCATCACTTTCTTTAAATGTATCCGCATCGTACCGGCCAAGCAGGCCTGGGTTGTAGAGCGGCTCGGTAAATATTCCAGCACCCTGGAAGCGGGATTTCATGTGCTCATTCCCTTCATCGACAAGGTGCGCTATAAGCACAGCCTTAAGGAAAAGGCCCTGGACGTTCCGGTCCAGCCCTGTTTTACCGAGGACAATGTGCGGATTTTCGTGGACGGCGTTCTCTACCTTCAGGTAGTGGACCCGGTAAGAGCCAGCTATGGCATTACCAAAGCCCTGCGGACTCCGGGAATCAAGGATTACGAATACGCCACGGTTCAGCTGGCCCAGACCATGATGCGTTCCGTTATTGGTAAGATGGAACTGGACACCACCTTTGAAGAGCGTGATGCCATTAACTCCGCCATCGTACAGAGCGTGGATGAGGCGAGCGACCCCTGGGGCATCAAGGTCTCCCGTTACGAGATCCAGAACATCCAGGTACCCAACTCCATCCTCAACACCATGGAGAAGCAGATGCAGGCCGAGCGTGAAAGACGAGCGGTTATCCTCGAATCGGAAGGTTCCATGACCAGCCGGATTAACCGGTCCCAGGGTGAAATGGAGCGGATGATAAACGAATCGGAAGGGGCTAAGGAGAAGCTGATAAACGAAGCGGAAGGTAAAGCCGCCGAGATTATCGCCGTATCCCGGGCTACCGCCGCCAGTATCTCCAAAGTGGCCGGAGCTATTACTCTGGCCGGCGGAGAAGAGGCTGCCTCCCTCCAGGTGGTGGAAGACTTTATCGATCAGATGAAGAAACTCGCCAAGAAGGACAGCAAGATTATTCTGCCCATGGACTTGGGGAACCTTTCCATGGTGGAAGATAAGATTAAATCTACCCTGTCCTAAGTGGCTAGGTATACTTAATACTCTTTGCCCCGAGGCTGGCTTTGCAAGCGGCTTCGGGGCTGGGGGATCTTACTCTTTCAACACCATATCAATACACATTACTGCGGCCAGAATCAATTTCCTTACCTCGTCATTTTCCGGGACATGCTCAAAAATCTCAAGCATATAGTTATCGGCCGTGGTAAATAATTCTTTGCCTAAACCGTTCCATTTTTTAGAAACATGGGCCAAATCTTTTCCATCATTCTTAAAATAGAACTCCCATCCCGTCCATTTCCCTTCAAGTTTACAGAGGGACTCATGGCGGCTTCCGAGCACTTCAAAAGCCCCGCCAATGGAAAAAAGTTTCTGCTCAAAACTTCCAATGAGCTTATCCGCTTCATCTTTTACGACTACTTTTGAAAGAAAGAGAGAAACACCTCTTTGGATTTTTATTAGTGTTTGCCCCTCGGGCGTGCTTATTTGGATATCAAAAGGCGTCATGCGCTTATAGTCGGAAAAGCGAAACATTTTTGTAAAAAAACCAAGATTCGGTTCACGGCATTCCAATATAATTTCCCCTGTAGAGGGATCATAGATATCATAGTTATTAGCGGCCTTAAATAGACCGACATGTTCCTTAACGAGAAATAAGTTCTTATTTAAAACAGGATTTTCCATTATAATTCCAGCTCCTTAGATGACAAAACACTAACATAAACAGTAAAGGATAACCATACACAGCCTAAGGTTTTTCTTCAAATCCGTTTGACCTGTCACGTAGAATCCCGATTTTAATATTGGATTAGCTCACTTTATTCACTTATACTTGAAATAGAATGAATATCTACAGCCTGATTGCCGACGAATACGACAGTCTCTTCCCCCACCCCCGGGCTAAAACGGACTTTGTGGAGAAGCTGATTCCCGACGGCCCCTCATCCCTGTTGGATTTGGGGTGCGCCACAGGGGAACTTCTTCTTTCCCTGGTCAAAGAGGAGCGGGAGTTAACAGGAATAGACCTGGACGGAGAGATGGTGGCACGGGCTGTAGCCAAATCGGCCGAACGGGAAGGGGGTGACAGGGCCCGCTTTCTCCAATTCGAGATGAACAGCTATCTGGAACACGGGGAGAAATTCAGCCTTGACCTGATTCTCTGCTTTGGCAACACTCTGGCCTATCTGGAAGGACCGGAGGAGCTGGAAGATTTCCTGTACGGCGCCTTCGCCCTTCTCAGGCCCCAGGGACAGGTAGTCATTCAAATCCTTAACTATGACAATCCCGCCATGAATGAGGACTTTAGCTTCCCCGAGCTTCACACGGAAAGAGTAAAGTTTGCCCGATCCTATTCGGCGGGGCCGGAGGGCAGTCTTCTCTTCCATACGGATTACACCAATTCGGCCACGGGAGAAGTCTCATCGGACATTCACCGCCTCTATCCTTTCAAAGAGGAAGAGATAAAAAAAGCCGCCGCAAAGGCCGGATTCAGACGATTCCAGGCTTACGGAGGCTATAGTTTTGAGGAGACGCGGGAAAAGGATTTTTCCCGGCTCTTTCTCCTCAAAAAGTAACTCTAATGATGAGCCCCGTACTTTCCTTTCCAACGGGGGTTTTTCGAAGAGATATCCTCTACAAAGTGGGGCATTTTCAAACCGCCCGATTCGGGCTGGAGGTTCATAAAAAGATTATGGGCTATCCAGCGGGAAATTCTCAAAACAACCATTTTATGACGAAGCCGTCCCTGTTCATCCCGATTAAGAATAGCCGGAATGGTATTGGTGGTAACGATCTCATCAATTACAGGGTCATCGAGCAGAGCCCGACCTTCCCGGGAAGAGTAGAAGTGGGTAACCAGGAAGATAATCTTTCGCGGTTTAGCCTTACGGATAACCTTGCAGGTCTCCAAAATCGTCCGCCCCGTACGTACCATATCGTCTACAACAACAATGTCCTTACCTTCGATATCTCCCAACTGTAGGGGAGAACAGGTAGCCGGTTGTACAATTACTTCCCGCTCGCCTCTTCGTTCCTTGCTCATACGCAAATAGCCCACCGGTTTTTCCGTAAACTGCTCGGCCAGCTGGGTGGCGAACTCGTGGGCTCCTTTGTCGGGAGCACAGATAATCAGGTCGTCCAGATTCACAATATCGCTGGATTTGAGGTAGTCCGCATAAAGGTCTACGGGCCTCAGGTCCACGAACATGCCGTCAAAGTGCTCCTGGTAGAGCATACGGAGGGAGAAGGGACTGTGGTTATGAACGGTAAAAACCTGATTCACTCCGGCTTCCCTCAGAAGGTCGGCGTAAAGTTTGGCCGAAAAGGGTTGGCCGTCGAACTTCTCGTAATCCACGCTGTCCCTGGTAAAGAGGGTCTGCCCGTATTCGGGCCGGGGTCCTCTATCCTGGGCACTAAAAAACAGGTCCGGCTCCAAAAGAGATACCCGTTCGGCACCGTTTTCCCGAGCCGCCCGGGCGATTAGCAGATTGTGCATGGCCAGTTCGTTTCGATTCATTCTGGGGGAAGAGGTACTGACGATAAGCACTTTTTGCCCTTCCAGACGACGGCCTATCATGTTCTTGTCCTCCCTGTCCCCAAAAATATAACGGGGGCAGAATTCGCTGTTGTGAAAGGTCTTGAGGGCTATAAGATCCTGATAGTTCTCTTTTTGGCCCAGATGATGAGCAATATCGGCGACAAAGACGCTGTCCGCATAGTTACCTACAACGAGGGTTTTATTCATTAATCATTTTCTCCCGGTATGATAATAAAAAAGGCGGCACCGAACAAAGCCGGGCCGCCTGTGATTTAGCAAAATGCCTTTTCTAGAATTTCCAGATCAATCTCCGGATAGAGAACGAACTGGTCCAACAATGCCTTAACTCGGCCCTTGGCTTCTTCTACCACGGCGCTGTCAATGATGTACTTGGCCTTGCTCTTCTTACCGGCGTTAGCACCCTTTGTGAGCACAGTAGGCTCGGCAGCCTTAAGTACAGTAGCCAGAACATCGGCAATCACGTCCATCTGTTCTGTGCCCATACCCAAAGAAGTCAGGGCCGCTGTTCCCAGTCTCAGACCGCTGGTGTACCAGGGGCCGTTGGCATCAAAGGGAAGGGAGTTTCTGTTCAAGGTGATGCCACACTCACGAACAATGCTTTCCGCCTGACGACCGGTAAGGCCCAGAGGAGTTACGTCGATGAGGAAGAGGTGGTTATCGGTCCCGCCGGTGGCTACGGTCAGTCCCTTGTCGATACATGCCTGGGCCAGGGCCTGGCAGTTTTCTACGATCTTCTTGGCGTAGTCTTTGAATTCGGGCTGGGCCGCTTCGGTAAAGGCGACAGCCTTGGCTGCCATTACGTGAGGAAGGGGACCGCCCATGGCGATGGGACAGGCCTTGTCTACGGCTTCGGCAAATTCTTCGTCACAAAGAACCATACCGCCTCGGGGACCGCGAAGGGTCTTGTGGGTGGTGGTGGTAACAACCTGGGCGTGGGGGAAGGGATTAAAATCACCTTCAAAGATTCCCCCGGCTACAAGACCGGCGAAGTGAGCCATATCTACCATAAATACGGCGCCGCACTTGTCGGCGATTTCCCGCATTCTCTTGAAGTTCACCTTTCGGGGGTAGGCGGAGTATCCGGTAAGGAATATGAGCGGCTTGAGTTCCATAGCCATTTCTTCAATGGCGTCGTAATCAAGGAGGCCGGTCTCTTTATCTACAGTGTAGGTATAGGCGTCAAAAAGCTGAGCCGAAACGTTATGTCGGTAACCGTGGGTCAGGTGACCACCGGAGTAATAATCCAGTCCCAAAAGCTTCTGGTTACCCAGTTCGGCCCGAATCTTGTTCCAGTCTTCCTGGCTCAGGTGGGAGGGGTTCATATCGCCGATTTTTTCCAGGGCGGGAACTTCCACTTTAGCGTTGAGAATAGCCAGGTAAGCAATGAGGTTGGCGTCCGCACCGGCGTGGGGCTGAACAAAAGCGTGGTCACAACCGAATAGTTCGCAAGCCTTCTTGGCGGCGTAGTCTTCTATGGAGTCTACGTTGTCGCAACCGGCGTAAAAACGGTGCCAGGGAAAACCCTCGGCGTATTTGTCGGTAAGGAGGTTTCCCATGGCCAGCTGGCTGGAAAGGGAGGAGAAGTTCTCGCTGGCAATCAGCTTAAGGTAGCTTCTCTGGTCGGCCAGTTCCTTTACGGTGGCTGCGGCTACTTCCGGGGCTACTTCGGCCACTTTGGTAAGGGAAGCCAGGTAGGCGATAAAACCGGGATCGGGATTGTCCGTACTCTTAAGGTAGTCATGAAATACACTCATTGTTTACTCCTGATTAATGAAATTAACCGTCTACCCAGACGCACGATAGACAGAGATTATTCCCGATGGTCGATTCCATCCGGGCGGACAGGCCGCGCTCGCGTCAGTTTCTGGGAGTGATTATACAGAAGGGAAAGGGGATTTTCAAGGCGAGAGAGGGTGATGGCCAAGGGGATTTTGGAGATTTTAAGATTTTTTTATGGAGTCATTGCGGATTTGAGAGTTTTACAAAGGGGAACGATTTCCCCGGGCGGGATGATCTCCTCCGGCGGGGCTTTGAGATAGTGAAAAACTTTGGCCCCCTTGTAGTCATCATTAAAGTCTTTGTGCTTGGGGACAACATGGAAATGAATATGCTTGAAGCCTTCCGCCTCGGCAAAACAGAAGATATACTCCCGCTCCGAATGAAAAACTTCCCGCAGGGCGGCAACCAAGCGCTTCTGGATGCGTCCCAGCTCCAGGAATTCAGCTTCGCTTAACTCATGCATATTCTCACAATGACGCTTTAGTACAATAACGGTCCAACCCTTGAGAGAAGTGGGATAGGCGTGCTCCACAAGCCAATACTCCCCTTCATAAATCGTCTCTCCCGGACTAATACGCTTAGCTCCGCTATTAGATTCACAACTCTTACAATTCATTTCTTAGCCCGGAGAATTCTGCTGCTTCCATTTTTCAAAATCGGACATGTCCTCATCAAGAACCCGCGATTCCCGGTCCTGCTTAGCCTCGAAGGCTTCCTGCTCGGCGGCAAACCACTCTTCCCAGGACATAAGGGTAAAACGACGGGTTCCAATGGAGACTACCGTTTTCTCATTGCCCTTGTTATCTATAACCTTCTCTTTGGCCACCACGGGAAGCTCGGAGGAATCGGTCTTGGCCAAAACCCGGCGGGATGTAACATAGCGGTTTCTCCAATAGCGCTCATCCATATCGGTAATGACAACGCCCGTTTGGGGTCCTTCGGAAACGGCCTGTATAACGGTGTTGCTCCCAATATACAGAGCCACGTGGGTAATGGTTGTACGGCTAGAACCGGTAGCATAAAAAACCAGGTCTCCCGGAACCAAATCGGCCTGGGCCACGAAACTTCCCGTCCGGGATTGATCGGCGGAGGTGCGGGGGAAGGAGGCGACAACCCTATGATAAAGGTAGTAAAGCAGACCGGAACAGTCAAAACCGGAGGGACTAATCCCCCCCCAGCGGTAGGGTGTCCCCACCAGATTAGAGGCGGAACGGATGATCTCGTCGGCCTGACCGGCCATAAGAGGGAAAATACTCAATAAACAAAATAGTCCCAGGACAATTCTCTTCTTCATAATACTATTATAACGGCAAAGACCGGAATTTTCTTGATTTATTCCCCTCCCCGCCCTAGAATAGTCAAAACTGTGACAAGGAGAGGATCATGAAAAAAATAGCCCTTTTGCTGGCCGATGGATTTGAAGAGGTGGAGGCCATTACTCCCGCCGATTTTCTTAGACGAGCGGGGGTGGAAGTGATCCTCTGCGGCGTTTACGGCCCCTCGGTCACCGGTTCCCATGATATAACGATTGAGGCTGATTTGACTCTGGACGAACTGCCCGACGACCTGGACGGAGTCGTAATTCCCGGGGGGATGCCCGGAGCGGCCAACATTGCCGAATCGGAAGAGGCTTTGAAGCTGATTAAGCGAATTCATAACGACAGCGAACTGGTGGGGGCTATCTGCGCGGCTCCCGCAGTGGTTCTGGGAAGCGCCGGAATTCTGGAAGGCCGAGAGTTCACCTGTTATCCCGGATTTGAGAAGGAAGTCTCCGGTGCCCGTTTCTCCGAGGCAAGAGTTGTCCGGGACAGTAACCTCATTACCAGCCGGGGCCCCGGTACGGCGGCGGAATTCTCCCTGGCTCTGGTGGAGTACCTGGTAAGCAAGGAAAAGGCCAAAGAACTGGCACTGGCAACCCTCCAGGGCTCATGTCTTTGACATTCCCCGCACTTACCCTATACTTATTATAATAATGATCAATCAGAAAGATAATAATGAATACCTAGCCAATACTCTTCGGACTATCCGGAATATAAACAGGCTCATAAACTACGAAAAAGATCAGACCGCTCTCCTCGACGGAGTTTGCCGCCACCTCAAAGACTCCCAGGGAGTTAAGGGGGGATGGATTATTCTGCTTAACAAGGAAACACCGGTCGAACCCTATTATCATACGGGATTTGGCCAGGGTTTTCAGGCTATGACCGACTACCTGAATGCCGGTAATATCCCCTCCTGCGCCCAGAAAGCCTTTGAAGATGAAAACCGGAATCCCGTGGTAAACTACGGAACCTGTGACGACTGCCCCTTTTATTCCCAACCGGGGAGCATTACCTGCCCCCTTTACTGCAGCGACAACACCCCCATGGGTTGGCTTACGGTAATAATCTCCGATGAGCGGGGGAAGGACAAAGAGGCAGTCCGTTTCTTTGCCGATCTGGCAGAAGATATTGCCCACGCCCTTAAGAACATTCAGACAGAAAAGGGACTAAAGGAGAGTGAGGAACGCTTCGAAAGACTCTTCCAGAATGCTCCTCTGGGCTATCAGTCCCTCGACGAAGACGGTTATTTCATTGAGGTAAATGATGCCTGGGTTAATACCATGGGCTACGAAAAGCGCGAGGTTTTAGGCCGCTGGTTCGGTGACTTTCTGGCCCCGGAATACGTGGAGGCCTTTAGGGAAAGATTCCCGATTTTCAAGGCCCAAGGGTCTATACACAGCGAATTCTTCATGATGCATAAAAATGGAGAACGGCGCTATATTGTCTTTGAAGGACGCATAGGCCACGATGAACAGGGCAACTTCCGCCAGACCCACTGTATCCTGGCGGATCACACGGAAAAGAAAAAATTCGAAGACGCCCTTAAGGAGAGCGAAGCCCACTTCCGAAGTATCTTCGACAATATAAGCAACGCCATTCTGGTTTACGAACCCTGCCCCTATGAAGAGGATTTTATCCTTGTCGATATTAACCCGGGAGGAATAAACCTTGCCAACCGCCCCGGAGAGGAGTTAAAGGGGAAAAAGCTTACGGAGATTTTTCCTAACATAAAAAAAATGGGCCTCTTAAATCCCATGCTAAAAGCTTCCCGGGAAGGCACAAGCCAATATCTTCCCCTGGCCGAATATGTCGATGATAATCTCTCCCTTGTGCTGGAGAGCTACATCAATCCCCTCCCCTCGGGACGTATCATCTGCCTGATGGAGGACAAAACGGAATTGTCCCGTATGGAAGAGCGGCTCCGCCAATCGGAAAAAATGGAAGCCATTGGCAAGCTGGCCGGAGGGGTGGCACACGACTTTAACAATATACTCTGCGGCATCATAGGCTATACCGAACTATCCCAACAGATAGAAGAACTCCCGGAAGAAGCTCTGAACAACCTGGAACAAATACTACATGCCGGCGAGCGGGCAAAGCTTTTGGTTAACCAGATCCTCTCCTTCTCCCGCCAAAAGAAAATGGAAAAAGAGGTGGTTAACCTCACACCTCAAATAAGAGAAGCGGTAACATTCCTAAAAGCCACCCTGCCCGCTACGGTGGAATTCAGTCTGAGCCTGGACAACAATCCCCCCTTGGTGGAAGCGGACCCCATGAAGATTTACGAGATAATCATAAACCTGGGAACCAATGCAGCGGCAGCTATGGACTATAAGGGTGTGATAGAAGTCGCCTTTGGCACAAAGAAGGTCAAAGAACAAATAGAGGGTATTTCCGACCCCATTCCCCCGGGAGACTACTCCCTCCTGACCTTTGCCGATGAGGGCTGCGGCATGACAGCTCAAACGATAAGCCGGATTTTCGAGCCCTTCTACACCACCAAAGATGTGGGTAAGGGAACGGGAATGGGCCTTTCCGTGGTCTTTGGAATTGTTAAAGACCACGGGGGACATATTACTGTAAGCAGTGAAATAGAAAGGGGAAGCGAATTCCGCCTCTACTTTCCCCAGGCAACGAACAAAGCCTAAGCTGCCCGGAGAAAATACTTATTAAACGTTATAGGTAGAGGAGGAGACATCCCCGCCCTTACCGGTCCAGTTGGTATGAAAGAACTCGCCCCGGGGCTTATCGGTTCGTTCATAGGTGTGAGCGCCGAAGTAGTCCCGCTGAGCCTGAAGCAGATTGGAAGGCAGCCGGGCCGATCGGTAGCTATCAAAGAAGGACAGGGCCGATGACATGGCGGGCACGGGGATTCCCCACTCCACGGCCTTCATCACAACCTTTCTCCAGCTGTCCTGACAGTCGGAAATCTTATCGCTAAAGTAATCGTCCAAAAGAAGGTTCTCCAGCTTGGCGTTCTTGTCGTAGGCTTCACGGATTTTTCCCAGGAAGGTACTTCTGATAATACAGCCGCCCCGCCACATAAGGGCGATCCCGCCGTAATTCAAGTCCCATCCATATTCACGGGCCGCTTCACGCATCAGCATAAAACCCTGGGCATAGGAGATGATTTTGGAGGCCAATAAGGCCTTTCCCACCTGGGCTACAAAATCTTCCGTAAAGGACTCGTTAAACTCGCCCCCTTCGCCCAACTCCTTACGGGGGCCTTCATATACTTTGGAAGCCCGGACCCGCTCGTCCTTGAGGGCGGATACGCAGCGGCTGTAAACGGCCTCGGCAATGAGGGTAAGGGGTACGCCCTTGTCCAGAGCGGTAATACCGGTCCATTTACCGGTCCCCTTCTGCCCCGCCGTATCGAGGATCTTGTCTACCAGGGGGCCTCCCTCTTCCTTATAGGAGAGAATGTCCGCCGTAATTTCCACAAGATAGCTGTCCAGGTCGCCCTTGTTCCATTCACCAAAAATGGCGGCCATCTTGTCGGCGGAAAGTCCCAGGCCTTCACCCATCAGCTGGTAAGCCTCGCAGATAAGCTGCATATCGCCGTATTCAATACCGTTGTGAACCATTTTAACAAAGTGGCCCGCCCCGTCTTCTCCTACCCAGTCACAGCAGGGTTCGTCCCCGGCCTGAGCGGAAATAATCTGAAAGACCGGCTTAACCGCCTCCCAGGCCTCTTTGTTACCGCCGGGCATAAGGGAAGGACCTCGCCGGGCCCCTTCTTCACCGCCGGAAACACCGGAGCCGACAAAAAGGATACCCTTTTCCTTTAGTTCCGCCGCGCGTCGGTTCGTATCGCCGTAGTAGGAGTTTCCTCCGTCTATAATAATGTCGCCCTCTTCCAACAAGGGAAGGAGCTGCTCAATAACCCTATCTACCACCGCTCCGGCCTTAACCATAAGCATAATCTTTCGAGGACGCTTGAGGCTGGCCACAAAGTCTTCCAGCTTCTCAAAACCGAATATATTATCAAAGGATTCGGCCGGGCCGGCCAAAAACTGTTCGGTCACCGCATAGGTCCTGTTATAGACGGCCACGGAAAAACCGTGATCGGCCATATTCATTACCAGGTTCTGCCCCATAACGGCCAGACCGATTAAACCCATTTCATGTTTATCACTCATTATTCTACTCCGAGAGGTGTTGTATATATTAGAATATACTAATATTTTCCCAAGAAGGGAATCATTTTAGAAAACGCTCTTCAAATTCTACGGCAGCCACGGGAGGACTGGTGATGTATCCCTGGATAAATTGACAGCCCTCTTTGACCAGAAGATCGAACTGGCTGTCATCTTCAATCCCTTCGGCCAGGGTGGTGAATTTAAAGGTACGGGTAATACTCATAATGACCCGAATCATTTCCAAAGCTTCCTTGTCATCGGGAAGATTATCTACAAATTCCTTGGCGATTTTTAGGGTATTGATAGGAAAGTTGTTCAGAGCGCTCAGACTGGAGTAGCCTGTCCCGAAATCGTCCAGCATAATTTCTATCCCCCGGGACTGGAGCATCTTGAGTTTGGTAGAAATATCCTCCGGATTCAGCATAACCGCCCGTTCGGTCAATTCCAGATGAATCGCTTCTCCGGGAACCTTGAGAACATCCATGGCCGTAAAAATCATATCCACCAAATCCTTCTGTTCCAGCTGTACGGGAGATAGATTCACCGAAACCTGCATATCCGCCTTTCTCTCGGTACGCCATCTTTTAACCTGGGCCAGGGCCTTGTAGAGAATCCACTTGCCCACATAGTTAATCAGCCCGCTCTTCTCGGCCAGGCCGATAAACTTTTCCGGAGATACGGCGCCAATGCCGGGAGCATCCCAACGCATAAGAGCTTCGCAGGCCACTATTTCCTTTTTACTGTTCACAATGGGCTGATAGGCCACGTGAAATCCCTCAAAGTTGTTAAGGATGCACTTTCTCAGATTATATTCCAGAGACTGGTTGGCATAATGGGCTTCGCCGATCTCCGGAGAGTAGATAAAGCCATGCCAGCTTTTCTCTTCGTAAATTCCCAGGGCTATCTCTGCGTTGATTACCAGCTCATCAAGATTCCTGGCGTGTTCCGGATAAAGAGCCACCCCCACATTACAACCAAAGGTCAGGTCAGAAGCGGGGGGATTATGGGGCTCAGCCACCTTAATAATCATATCATTAATTCTCTTTTCCACCTCCGCCCGGGATTTCACATTCTCCAAAATAAAGAGAAATTCATCGGAACGGTCCGACTGATAGAGATTCTCTTCCCCCACTATGGGCTTGAGACGTTCGGTGGTAACATAAAGAAGGACTTTCATCCTGTCCCGAATATGGCGGATTCGCTGATAGTTCTGGTCCAGCCTGAGAATCCCGTAGGCCAAAGTTTCACAGCCCCCTTCGAGGAGCTTACTAAGGCGTCGCATAAGAATGTGCCTTTGCAGAAGGCCCGTGTCCGGGTCGTGATTCAAGAGTTTTTCAAGCTGTTCTATGTGTTCCCGTTCCAAATCCCGTTCTATTCGACATTGCTTCAAAAGTTCGGCACAGGATTTCTTCTCCGCTTCCCGCTGCATTTCTTCTCCAGGCTTTATTAATATAATAATAGTAGAGCCCGCCATGGCCTGTCAAATTTAATTTGACCATTGCCCGGGAAATTAGTACCTTCATTAAACCCTTTGAGGAGTTAAGAATATGGATATTGAAGCAAAAAAACAGGAATTAATCCTTCCCCTTTTTGATTCGGTCCTTTTCCCCGGTGTTCGAACAAAAATAACCGTGGGCAAAGCCGTGCGAAAGGCCCTGGAAGAGAGAGAAAATATATCAGAGACCCCCATCATCGCCCTTACCGTAAGAGAAAAGGACGAGAAAGGCCGTTTAGGCATCCACAGTTTTTACGATGTGGGAACCCTCATCAAAATTGAACAGGCCGTTCCCAACGACAAGGGCGGCTTCCTTCTTCACATAGAAAGCCTCACCGCCGTTACGGTCCATAATATGGAACTCCGGAACAAGCAGTTCTTTGCCCGGTTCGAACAGCGGCTGGATGAATTCGATCTCTCCCGAGAAGGGGAAGACGAACTTCTCAAATACATTCACCAAATTATCAGAGAGACCGGGGAACACCTGAGCGGAGCGGACGACTTTATTAAGCCCCTTCTGCGCATGGACAGCCTGAACAATATTATTGCCAACGTCCTCCCCTACCTTCAAGTCGATATTTACCGCAAGCAGGTCCTTTTGGAAGAGACCTCCCAACGCTCCCGGGCGATGAACTTCATAGACATGCTGATTCTTCAAAAGGAGGCCTTCTCCATTCAGATGGAAATAGCCCAAAAGTTCCAGGAGAAGAACAACAGCCAGTACCGAAAAAATATGCTCCGAGAACAGATGAAGGCGATACAGGCCGAACTCAACGAAGGCAAGGCCGACGGAAAGGACGACTACCTGACGCGCATAGAGAAAGCGGCCATGCCGGAAGAGGCGGAAAAAGCCGCACGGGAAGAGTTAACCAAGCAGCAGAACATGGAATCGAACAGCCCCGAGTACAACAAGTCCCGGGACTATCTGGAGCTGCTCCTTTCCCTCCCCTGGAAAAAGGGGGAAGCCCCGGAAATAGACCTGAATCAGGCCCGGGCTCTCCTGGAAGAGGAACACTACGGCCTGGAAAAGGTAAAAGACCGAATCATTCAGCATTTGGCCGTTATGAAACTTAAAAAAGAGAAGCAGGGCTCCATTCTCCTTTTGGTAGGACCTCCGGGAACGGGTAAAACCAGCCTGGGTAAGTCCATTGCCAAAGCACTGGGACGGCCCTACGAACGGCTGAGCCTGGGCGGCGTGCGGGACGAAGCGGAACTGCGCGGCCACAGAAGAACCTACGTGGGAGCCCTCCCCGGCCGCATTATCCGGGCCATGAAGAAGGCGGGCCAGCGAAACCCGGTCTTCGTACTGGACGAAGTGGACAAGGTCTCCTCCTCCCACGGGGGCGATCCTTTCTCCGCCCTGTTGGAAATTCTCGATCCCGAACAGAACAGCGCCTTCTCCGACCACTACCTGGAAGTGCCCTTTGACCTGTCCGATGTATTTTTCATCGCCACAGCCAACAGTCTCAACTCCATCCCGGCTCCCCTTCTGGACCGGACCGAAGTCATTCAGATAAACGGATACACCAACCCGGAAAAGTTCCAGATAGCCCGGAACCACCTGGTGGATAAAACCCTGGAAGAACACGGACTGGACAAGTCGAAGATGAAGTTTACCGACGGAGCCCTTAAACAGATTATCGAAAAGTACACCCGGGAAGCGGGGGTGCGCGGTTTGGGTAAACAGATTGCCGCCGCCAGCCGTTACGCCTCGGAGAAGATTGTCTCCGGTACGGTAGAACTCCCCTTTACCGTAAAAAAACAGAACCTCAACGAAGTACTGGGCCGTGAACTGATTCGCCAGGACGACGCCAACAAAAGCGCTCCCGCCGGTGTGGTAACGGGCCTGGCCTGGACTCCGGTGGGCGGGGATATTCTCTTTATAGAAGGGACCTTTATGCCCGGATCGGGAGGACTAACCCTGACCGGACAGCTGGGCGACGTGATGAAGGAGTCCGCCCGGATCTCCTTGAGCCTGGTACGCTCCCGTCTGGCCGATAGAATCACCCACTTTGACTTTATCAAGAACGATATCCATATTCACGTTCCCGCCGGCTCCACCCCCAAGGACGGGCCCTCTGCGGGAGTCACCCTCTTTACGGCCATCGCCTCCCTGGTAACAGGCAAGGCGGTGGACACGAAACTCGCCATGACCGGAGAGATCACCCTGCGCGGTTCAGTTCTTCCCATCGGCGGATTGAAGGAGAAGGTTATTGCCGCTCACCGGGCGGGCATAGAGAAAGTCCTGATTCCCAAAGCCAACGAAGGTGACCTGGAAGATATACCCGAAGAGATCCGCGAAGAGATCAAGTTTATCCCGGTGGACCGGGTGGAAGATGTTCTTAAGGAAGCTTTGGGGATTAAGCTGAAGAAGGGGATTATGTCGAATAGCCTGTTGATTCCGCCGAAAGCTGAGAGCGGAGAAGTGATTGCCAAAGGGCGATAGCGGACAGCTGAAAGCGGACAGCGGAAAGTTTAAGTAGAACAGTAAAAAGCAAAGCGGTTTGCGGGGTTATTTTAATCCTGTGGGCCGCTTTTTTCTTTTGCCTTTAGATGTACGGCTAAAGTCAACTAAACAAAGGAAGAGGAAGAAGGGGGCCGTAATCTAGCTGAAGCCCTATATTGAAATCCCCTTCACTGTCATAACCCATATAGAGAGAATTACGCCAGGAGTAGTGTATGAAAGATCGACGGGCTAGCAGACCTATTTTCATACCTCCTTCATAGTAGGGGTAAAATTCCTGATCATCAAAGGTCCACCCCATACCTCCCCTGATATATGGTCCCAGGAGTAAGCTGGAGTGCCCCAATAGATTATAATTAACCTCCATGGGAGACAGAATAGCCTGATAACTTTCCCGTTCCTCCTCGTAATTATTTCTCAGTTCGTAAAGGGATATCTGAAAGGTCCAGGGGGAACGGGGAGCATGATATTGAAAGTCGCCTATAGTCAGATTCAATTCCGGAATTGACATATCCCAATCAGAGTCTTCACCCTCACCGCTCCACTGGTTCAAAACGATCTCATAGGTACCGACATTCCAGGTAAAACGGTTTTCCTCTGCCATAAGGGGGGAAAGACCAATAAGAAAAGAAAATATACATAGTTTACTTAAAAAGTATTGCTTCAAAACATCCTCCTTTTCCATTGAACAAAGAGACTGCCTATTTATGCTACTTTTCCTCATCCAAATAGGTACTGGGCATAAAAAAAACCCATCCGAACGGATGGGTTAATATTGAGCGAAAGACGAGATTCGAACTCGCGACAACCACCTTGGCAAGGTGGGGCTCTACCAGCTGAGCTACTTTCGCACTTCAGTGTTTCGCAGCTATCGTTGCTGCGTGAGCATATTTATACCAAAGACTGATTTTTTTGACAAGCCCCTTTTGAAAAAAGTTTTTATTTTTTTCGTTTTGGTGGAAAAAGGGAAAACTCAAAGAAGGTTTATAACCGACTCAAACCTATCAATCACCCGATACTCCCCCGCCCCATTCAGCTCCTGATGCCCCCGAGAGTAAAGAAGACAGTCCGCCCCAATTTCCCGGGCCACCTCATAGTCGTGGAGAGTATCGCCAATCACAGTCAGACTCTTTGCCCCGCTGCGCCCTATCCAGTCACGGGCGAGGTCAACCTTCGATTCGGCATAAATATGGGTGAGCCCTAAAATCTCCTCAAAGTGAGAATCAATATCAAAGGCTTCCAGTTGTTTAAGCAGATTTTCCCGTTTGGAAGCGGAAAGAATGATTTGCCTGTAGCCTTTCCTCTTCAATTCGGATAACAACTCCTCCACCCCGTCGGACAAAGGACACTCCCGGCTCAAACGGTGGTAGGTCTCGATAAACTCCCCCGCCAAAAGGTCAAAGGGGGTCTTTTCAAAATCAAACCCAACGGCCCGGTAATAATCGATCACGGGAAAGGTGAATTTGCTTCGGTACTCCTCTTCGCTTTGGAGCAAGGGCAATTCGTACTTTTCCAGAAGCTCATTCATGGCGGCAATGCATACGGCCACATCGTTAAATAGAGTCCCGTTCCAATCCCAGATTATGTATTTCATAGCCTATTCCCTCCTCTAATGGCTCTTCCCTATATTCATCCCCATTCCAGTAACACTTCCACACATGGGCCCCCTCCCGGGAGCTAAGGGCAAACAGGACTCCTTCACGAACTTCCAGTGCGGCACAATTATCAATCCCCAAACCGATTAACCCGGTTCCCTTAAGAGCCTCTTTGAAGCCCGGTCTTCGATCCGCCTCCCCGTCAAAATGGGGGCAGACCGTAAGAGGATGGAAGTCCAGAGATGAAATAAGAGTAAGGGGAGCTCCGGGATTATCAAATTTGAGCGTATCGGACAGGGCCTTACGGAACCAACAAATCGCTCCGGCACTCAGACCGCTTAACACGAGTCCCCTTTCATAGGCCTCTTTAAGCAGAATATCCACACCCCGTGCCTTCCAAGCCTTAATCATGGAAACCGGGTTCCCCCCGCCCACATAGACAGCATCGGCCCAGTCAATTTTTGCTGTGATTTCGTCTGAAGAATCGGGAGTCTCAACAAGACGCAGAACGTCAACAGAACAGCCCAATCGTCCCCCGTAATGCTCAGTAAAAACATCGACATACCTTTCCGAATCACCGGAAGCAGTGGGAATAAATAGAATCTGCGGTCTCTCCTTCCCGGTACACCCTATAATCCGTCTGTCAATTTCCGTCGTTTCCGGTTCACTGCCGCCATGGCCAATTTCCCCGCCCCCAATAGCAACTATACACCCCATATCAAAATCCCCCGCTTTAGGCTTTCGCCCTCAAGCAAAAATCCCCACCACAATAGGAATGGTCACAAAGGAAACCAGCGTACTCAAAGCGATGGCCGATGCAATAAACCGGTTGTCCAGATCAAAAACCTGCCCCATCACCAGGGTCCCCGCCGCCACGGGCATGACCGACTCGATAAGCAGGCTCTTGCGGCTCATATCATCCAGCATGGGAAGGATAAGTACGGTAAGGGAGATGGCCGCCAGGGAGACGGCGGTACGGATAAAGGTGAGCGGGAGGAGGCGCTTGATGTCGCCAAAGCTGTCCCGCAGGGAGATGGACATTCCCACTGTAAAAAGAATGAGGGGTACGGTCATCTGCCCAAAGGAGCGAACGAAGTAAATGAGGTCCTCCGGGAGAGCGAGGCCGGTCAGGTTCAGAACAAGTCCCAGGACCACCGCCCCCAGGGAGGGAATCAGGTTCATGGCTATATTTTTCCCCTGCCCTTTGAAGGAGCCCTTTCCCCCGCAGGCCAGTAGGGTTAATATGCTGTAAAGGTAGAGATTAGGCCACCAAAAGGCGCTAATAAAAATGCCCCTTTTGAGCCCGCCGTCCCCCAGAATGGCGTCAAGAACGGCCCAGCCGATGTAGCCGATATTTCCAAAGATAGTAACAATGATGATTTCCGCCCGGTGCCTCTTTATCCTCAAAAGGGCCGTTCCTCCCACGGCGATAAGCCAGGCTATACCGGTAAACATGAGTGTGGAGAGGGAGACGGGCAGAAACTGCTGCACCGTGGACATGTCCGACTGATAGAGATTCAGGAAAATAAGGGCGGGAATGGGAATGCGGACACAAAAGAGGCGGACCGACAAAGCGTTCTTCTCGGGGAAATAGCCCCCTTTTTTTAGCCCGTAACCCAATATGATGGGCAGTGAGATTCTAAGCAGCGCCGAAAGTATCATCAAGTTCCTCCTTCCAGAAGTGAAGAATTCCCCACAGGGAGGCTCCCCCTACAATAAGGAGAAAGAGAATATGTCCCAGCCATCCGATGGAGGCCGCCGCCGACCCGGCTCCAAAGTAAAAGAAATCCAGCAAAACCGCTCCCCCCAGAAAGGCCCAGCCCTTCCCGGAACCGTTCCGATAGAACTGAAAAACCAAAAGGGTCAGAAAAAGCTGAACCGGTACGGCCAGATAGAGGGAAATCAGCTCTAAAAAATAGGTGTAGGCCGGGGTCTGGAGGATGAGCATCTGCACCCGGTCCACACTTTCCGCAGGGAAGCGATTCAGGTAGTCCGCCAGCATGCCCCATCCCTGAAGGGCTCCGGCGTAAATAAAGTTCATGAACATTTCAAAGGCGTTTATGAGAAGAAAGGCAGCGGCCATGTAACCCAGAGCCAGGGAGATTCCCGTTTTGAGAGATCCCGTTTCCTCCTTACGGGGAAGAATAAGAAAGCCCGTTAACCGTCCCCCCTCCACGGCCAGGGCGGCGAGAAGCAGTCCCACCGGGGAGGCGGCGGGCAGGGCGGCCCGTATGTAGTAACGAATGACCAGATAAAAAACGATAAAAACGGCGGTCCCCGTGAAAAAACTGTTCAGGGGAAAGGCTTTTTTCCTCCAGAGCAGGACAAAAATCGTCGGCAGGGGCAGCAACATTAAAAAAAAGGTGACCCCCATGGCAATAAAAATACTTGGTGAAACCATAGTCTCCCCTCCCTCATTCCGCTATGGGGGGAATTATCCCCGCTATGGGGAAAAAAAATCAACCCCGAATTCGCTTTAATATTTTCATTTCCCCCAAATTGGACTATGATAGAAAATAATGAGCAGTTCACAACTAAACTATCCTGTTAAACTGCAGCTGCAGACACAGGAGAAGAAACAGACCCTTTCCCTTAAGAAAGGCCCTCAGAGAGAAAAAATAGATCTGGACCAGTTTGCGGTCCGGCTGGTTCGCAGCGGGAACTCCCTGCAGCCCCATATTACAGCGGATGAAGATGACACTCTTCACAGCCTGATTCTTACCATACCCCTGGGCGAAACCTGGGCTCCTCTTTTTAGAAAAGAGGATAGATCGGCCCATAGCAGCCTTCTTCTTCTGAGTGAGAATAATTCGGTTATGCAGATTAACCTTTCCCCCCGGGAGAAGGGTACTGTCAAGTTTACCCTCGATGAAAAGGGCGGCGCTCTGGAGATACTTTGGGATGCCCCTTTCCCTCTTAAAGCAAAAGAGGAATTGGACCTGCCCGAGATCCAGATGACCCTGCGGGACAAACGGGTTGAGCCGGTGCGTTTTGGACTGAGGAATCCCGCCGGTACCAATCTGAACAGGGGGCGGCTTTTCTCCTTTACGGGGCGGCCGGACCTGGAAGAGATTCGCCGGGATGTGAATGTTCTTTCCGCCGGCAAAAACCGTTTTGACTTTTTCCTTCTGGACTATGGCACCGCCTCCGAATGGGGCGATTGGGACCAGCCTCTCCCGGCCTTTACGGAGGGAATCAATTCCCTTCCCGGCCTGGTAAGACCTTTGGGAGCCCTGGCGGGAGTCCGCTTATCCCCCCTCACCTGCTCGAAGAAGTCCGAATTCTATAAGAACGGAAAAGAACTTCTCCTGGGAAAAGGAAAAACCTTTAAAATCCTGTCCCAACCGGGAAACCCCATCCTGCAGCCCCTTGATATTACAAAGAAAGCGGTGCAGGAGCACATTGATAAAAGCCTGAATTACTATGTCTCCCGGGGGATAAAATTCATCCACCTGGACCACCTGGACCTGTTGTTCAGCGAGGCCGAATGGGAAACAGCTATGGAGCCCCAAAAACGGCTAAAACTGTTAACGGACTTGATGGAACCCTTTAAATCACGGGGAGTCAAGTTCTCCACCACGCCCCTTCCGATTTGTGAGGAGTTGGACCGTTTTGATGTGATCTTTTCCGGACTGGACGATCCACAGACGGGCTTTTCCGACCTCATGAACCTGGCGGTGAGCCTCAAAAACTCTCCCCCCCTCTCCCTGGGAAAACTCATCCTCTCCGATAAGGGTAAAAACCGGGAGAAAAAGAGACGAAAAATCCACCTTCACAGCCAGTCCCTCCTAAACGGACCCTTCCTTTTGGGAGACAAGACCGATGACCTGGACGAAGGGCTTCTGGAATCCTGGAAAATATGGGCAACCGACCGCAAAGATCCTCTCCTTCCCCTGGAAGTTTCCGAATACGGCCTGGGACAGGGTGTTCTCCTTCTCATGAACCGGCAAAAGATGACTGCCATCCTGAATCTGGGCCGTAAAACCCGAGTGATATCCCTTAAAGAGGGAGAACTGGCCGGCAGCAGAGGGTACAGTCCCAGCGAAACGACTTCGCTCAAGAGCCGGGAACTGATCCTCCAGATGAACCGGGAAAGCTCCCACTACTTTAGGGTATGATTCTAGGCGGCATTGATGAGGCCGGTCTGGGCCCCGTACTGGGACCCTACTGTGCCGGACTGACCCTTTTCTCCTCTTCCGGGGAGAACCTCTACGCCCTCCTTGCCGATGGGGTATCCTCCACCCCCGAGGCGGGTAAAATCGCCGTGGGGGACAGCAAAAAGCTCTACACCCCTGCCAAAGGGATTAGGGAACTGGAAAAAAGCGTTTTGGCCTTCTACGGCCTTCTCCACGGGAAGGCGGATAATTTTGCCGACTTTCTCAATAATCTGAGCCATGACCCATGGAACGAAATACCCTGGTTCAAAGGAGCGGCCGAATTAAAACTGCCCCTCCTGGCCCCGGAAGAGGAGATCCAGCAGGGAACCACCCGGATTCAGGAAGTAATGGAGGCGAATGACATCCGCCTTAAACACATAGGCCTGCGTTTCATCATCGCTGCCGAATTCAACCGGGGGCTGGACAGATACAGCAACAAAAGCACCCTCTGCCAGGAACTGATTGGCCCATTTATGGAAGAAGCGCTTAAGGAAGATGATCTCATCCTGACCGTGGACCGGCAGGGGGGACGGCGCTTCTACGGGGACTGGCTTCTCTCTCTTCTTCCGGGAAAACCGCTCCAGGCCCTGGAAGAACTGGCAAAGGTCTCTACCTACCGCTCGGGGAACCGAACGATAAAATTCCTCGTAGGTGCCGACGGCTTTGCCCTGGAAACGGCTCTGGCCTCCCTCTTCGCCAAATACGCCCGGGAATGCGCCATGGTTCTTTTTAACCGCTACTGGCAGGAAAAAGCCCCGGAGCTTAAGAAGACCGCCGGTTACTACAAGGACGGCATGCGCTTTGTGAAAGATTTGGAAACTTTGGGACTCTTACGGGAAAACCGGGATATTTTAATCCGGAAAAAATAGTTATTTTACCGCCCTCCGGGGTATATTGAATAAAAATCAACCGGCGGTGGTACATGACAATGAAATCTCTCAAACCAATCATAAGCTACGGAATATTTCTTCTCCTCCTCTCCGGCTGCTCGTGGTTTACAGGCTCCGAATCGACAAGTATTTATGACGATGCGAATCGATTAGACAGCAGCGGGATCGAATTGCCCATGGGGATGAATATTCCCGATATAAGCGCCAGCAATCTCTGCTATGTTTTTAGCGATGTAATGACCACGGCCAGTTCCTTCAAAACCTATGCCGGAAGCGAGTGGGAGTCGGGCTATACCGATGAGATAGAAGTGGATGACGACGGCTACCCCACCTACCTCCCCCAATCTACCTCGGACGGTAACGAAAGCATGGTCCGCTTTATG
Source organism: Spirochaetales bacterium (assembly GCA_028533045.1). GTDB lineage: Bacteria > Spirochaetota > Spirochaetia > DSM-2461 > DSM-2461 > SZUA-368. The sequence continues at coordinate 314,508 of JAQQAP010000008.1, forward strand.
ATAAACGACAACTATCCGGCGGGAAATTACCGTATTTTTTACGACGGGACCGGAACTCTAAGCGGCTATGCCGAGTCCGATGATGAAGGATACTATGTCACGCTCACAGGGAACGGGAATAATATCTGGATAAATATGGAGTACAGCGACGCCTCCGACCCCATAACCAATATGCACATCATCCACGAGGATTTTGCCGTGACCAACAACGATGAATACGAGGCATTGGTGGAAGCGGGAGGTTACGATACCTTTCACTACCTGTTCCTGGAAGGACTAGAGGACTTTCACTGCCTGAGATTTATGGATTTGACCGGAACTAACGACAGTGAGGTAAGCGAATGGGAGGACAGAAGAAGTTCTACCTACTACACCCAGGCGGGGGAAACGGCCTGGGAATATATCATTGACCTGTGTAACGAACTTCAATGCGACGCCTGGATTTGTGTGCCCCATGCCGCCAGCAACGACTACATCAGCACTCTGGCCCAGCTCTTCTATGATGACCTGGACTCCAACCTGAAAGTCTATGTGGAGTACTCCAACGAGGTCTGGAACTGGCAGTTCGATCAAGCCTCCTGGCTCACCAATAACGGGAGCGATGACATCCCCGTGGCCGATGATGAGGTTCTGGCCGAACTGGAAGAGATTGGAGACGCGGGATACTACCAGTACAGAAAAATGGGCTATATGATGGCCCGAACCATAGGCTTATGGGAAGATGTTTTTGGTACCGAGAGCGAAAGAATAGTACGCATCGTTTCGGGCCAGCTGGGCTATGATGCCCTCAACAGTACCGTCCTTGACTGGGCCATGAACGAGTACTCCACCAACGTGGATGCCCTCACCTGTTCGGGCTATTTCTATTTCTCTACCACCCAGCATGAGGAGTGGGTAGAGCTTTCCGAAAATAATGAGCTCAGCTACGCCCAAATGTACGAAGACGTCATGGAGAATTCCGAGGACGACGGTTCTTTTGACTGGGCCCGTTCCGCTGCGGCGATTGCCACCGACTACGGGGTGGATTATATCTGCTACGAGGGAGGGCAGCATATGCAGTCCTACAGCCAACTGGAGTGGGACTACAGCCAGATGCTCTACGACTTCCAGGTCACCAATTATATGTACAACCTTTATGTTAATAATTTCTCGGTCCAGACAGAGGAAGAGGTGGACTGCCAGCTCTTTATGGCCTATAACTACGCCTCGGAAAGGGAGAGCCAGTACGGTTCCTGGGGGCATCTGGAAAGTTTGGACCAAATCGAGGAAGGCTATTCCGATGCGCCCAAGTACGAAGCCCTTCTGGATATGAACACAGCCCAATAGGTTCGGTTCTTACTCGGCGTAAAGGGTATAACTCTTCCCGGCTCTCATATTCCACTCTTTAGAAACTGTTCGTCCCTCTTCCCCGGGCAGGGCCACTTCCACCCTATGTTTCCCCGGCGCCAGAAACAGGACCATTTCCAAGCCTTCCCATTCGGCTCGAGCCCAGTGGGGTTCCCCCTCCCAGGAGAGATAGTCCGGCGAACCGTCAATGGCAATACTCTTCTGCCAGCCCGGCACATCACCGCTTCCGGCGGGACGTTTAAGAACAAGCCGGGCCGCTTCCGGCAGGAGCCCCAGGCGCAGTTTCAGTTCCCTCTGGGATGGGGCGGGACGGATTTCCTGCACCAGTTCCTCATAACCGGGGGCGCTAACGGAAAGCAAGGTAGTCTCGCCGGGAATAACAGGAAGAGGCCCGTTCAAGGGGACCCGTTCCTCCCCGGCGATCAATTCTATCCGGGCCGAATCGAGGCTTTCCCCGCTAAGGCTGTCAAATACAACGGCATCTATCCTAAGGGGGGTGAGAGGGAAATCCAGCCGGTCCATGGTAAAAAGGAGGTCCTCATCGTCCAGGTAAAAGCGGTGCCACTCTTCCCTGTCGGGCAGGGTAAGACGCAGGCGGTAACTCCCCTTTGCAAGAAAAACGGGACGGGTACTTAAACGCTCCCGATCCCGCCGGTTAATAAGGATAAAGCGCCGCTCCCGGTGCATCTCGCCCCCCTCTCCGTGGCGATAGAGAATCAGCCTGGCCTCTTTCCGGTACCAGTCGGCCGTATTTATTGTATAGGGAATCTCCACGGCCAAACGGCTGTAGCGTCGGTTCCCCAGGGTATTAAAGTAGAGATAGCGTCCCCCCACTGCCAGAAAAAGGGCCGTTATCAGGAAAAGGGGAAGAAGATAAGGGCGGCCTGATTTCCCAGATTGATTTAACTCTTTCTTGTCAGAAGACTTTGGGGAGAGACTGATGAACTGGCGGCCTCCCATAAGCAGAGGAAAGAGAAGGAGCCTGATTTGTATAAGAAGGGAACGGGCCGAACGAAAGCGGAAAAGGCGATTTTTCCGGGCTCCCTTGCGCACAAAACCTCCGGCCAGAGAAAAACGCACCTCACCGGCTACCCGCCCCCGCCGGGGCCAGGGTTCTCCGGTCCACGCCTCGTACCAGGTAAGGGCCAGGGCATACAAGTCGGCCCGTCCGTCTACCGAAGCCGGGTCCAAAGCCTGTTCGGGAGCCATAAAGTCGGGAGTTCCCAGAGCGGCCCCTTCCCGGGTGAGCCCCTTTCCTCCGTCCAGGCGAGAGGCGATACCAAAATCGCCCAGTTTGACCTTTCCCTTTGTGGTAAGGAATATATTGGAGGGCTTAATATCCCGGTGTACGACCCCCTGCTTGTGAATATAAACGAGGGCCTTGAGACATTGAACGACAACGGAAAGAGCTCCTTTCTTGCCCAGCCCGCCGCGACGGTTAATAATATCCTCCAGATTGGGGCCGTCCACAAACTCCTGAACGATAATCCAGCTGCTCCCCTCTTTGAAGATATCGTAAACCTTAACGATGTGCTCGTGATTAAAGCCCATCATCAAGTCAGCCTCCCTCTGAAAGCGTTCCTTTACGGGGCCCGCTCCCTTGAGGGTCAGTTTTTTGAGAACCACCGTTTTTTTGAGTTCCGGATGTACCGCTTTGTAAACCTGACTTGTCCCGCCCCGTCCCAGAGACTCAAGAACGGTAAAAGCACCAATACTTTGGGGTAATTTAGGCATAATCTCCTTTCCCTGCCCCTATTCTATCTTGAATCTCCCGATCTTTCCACCTATCATAGCCATATGAACAGCTTAATATATAGTGCCAATGTTATTATTCCCGTTTTCCTTATTATTTTGGTGGGTATCATTTCCCGCCGCAAGGGTCTTATTGACGATGCCTTCATTCGAACCTCCAGCAAAGTGGTTTTTAACTTGGCCCTGCCGGCCTCACTTTTTTCCATTGTGTATAAGACTGATTTTGCCTCCCTTTTTAACGGGAAGCTCTATCTTATTGCCTTTGTGTCCACCATGGCCGTCTTCCTGATTTCCTGGATCACTTCGGGGCTGTTCTGTGCCGCCGATAACCAGCGGGGCGCCTTTGTGCAGGCCTCCAACCGGGGAAACCTGGCCATATTCGGCATGGCTGTGATAGAACGGGCCCTGGGCGATACGGGGGCCGCCACGGGGGCGGGACTTCTCGCCTTCATGATTCCCCTGTTCAACATCCTTTCGGTTATTGCCCTTACCGGGTGGAACCAATCGGGAGACAGAAAGGGAAGACTCAAAAGCTCCCTTTTTAAAATCATCACCAACCCTCTCATCATAGCCATTGTCCTGGGAATACTCTTCTCCCTTCTTAAGATTAAGCTTCCCACCCTGGTGGCGACCTCCCTTTCTTACCTGGCCAAGATGACCCTGCCCCTGGCTCTTCTGGGTATTGGGGGAACTCTTAAAATCAGCAATCTCAAATCCCACTGGATTCCCACTGCCTCCGCGTCCTTTTACAAACTGATTCTGGTTCCTGCGGTGGCACTGGTCCTGGCCTATTTTCTTAAGGTGGAAGGGGAAACTCTGGCAGTTGTCTTTATCCTCACCGGAAGCCCTACAGCTGTGGCCTCCTTCGCCATGGCCGCCGCTCTGGAAAACGATACGGAACTCACCGCTGACATTATAACCATGACCACCCTCTTCTCCCTTCTGACGATTGGAGGCGGACTGGCGGTTATGAACGGAATGGGGATTATTTAAGCAAGATGGATAATAAGCTTATTGTGCTTCGAGGACCCTCGGCATCGGGAAAGACGACCGTGGCAAAACAGTTGTTTGAAAAAGCGGCAAATCGTGCGACTATCATTCATCAGGATTACTACCGCTTCATTTTCAAACCCGCCGGCGGGGGAAGTAAACCGAATTCCCAGGTTATTCATAAAATGATTGAGCACAATACGGCTGCCGCCCTGGAAGCCGGTTACGATGTCATCCTGGAGGGTATACTAAGCCTCCGTTCCTATGAAGACATTCTTAAAAGACTGGTGGAAAACCACCCCGGGGAAAGCCATATGTTTTACTTTGACATCAGCCTTGAAGAAACTATCCGGCGGCATCACTCCCGGGAGGGGAATTTTCTCTTTGACGATGATGCCATGAGGGAGTGGTATCCCGGCTCAACCATGCGTTTCCCCGGGAATGAAGTCACCATAGCAGAGGACTCCCCCCTTGAGGAAACGGTTGACAAGATTATTCGGGTTTCCCGCTTATCGATCGATTAAGCTAATGTTCCCAATCCTTAAGCTTAATACTCCCTGATATTATTTTTTATCAGTATAATATTTTTTGATGACCTCACCCACTTGGTTAATGAGCTGTTCTGTTTGGTCATCTTTTATGCTATCATAACCCTCATCCTCAGCGAGAAGTATGTATGCGTTAATTTCAAAAGCATTTGCTATTTTCTCAATAGTTCTTAGAGAAGGTGAAGTTTTTCCTGCTTCTATATCTCCAATGTATCCTGATGATAAATTACATAACTCAGCTAATTTCATTTGAGAAATTCCCTTACGTTTTCTCAATCGCTTTACATTATTAATGACTATTAACTGTAAACAAGACTCATCTTTCATCTTAGGAGCATTATATTCTAAAAAAAACATTGACGCGCCTAACTATAAGCGTGTATCATACACGCATATAACGTGTGTCTATTTAGAGACCACAAAATGAAGGAGAAAGAAAATATGATTTTTTTTAAAAAAATGGGTGTTAACTTATTAATTCTATTCCTGCTTGTTTTTGCATCATGTGGATCGCCTACGGATTCATCTTCAGATAGTACGGATTCAGACAGTACAGATTCTGATAGTGGAACTGTAGAGATGGATATACAAATCGAAAGTTCCGTATCGGATATATCCTCAATAATTTATCAAGAAAATGAGTATGAAGGATTTGGGAATAGTACAAAATTAAGTATTGATACTGATCCTGATGGAGACTATATTTATTTTGTTCTTGATGTTGGTTCGGATGAGTATAATTTTAGAACAAGTAGCATGTTCATACCTGTAGAAGGGGGAAATTTTATATCCGGTAGTAACTATTTCGAACTTGATTCTTCAACAAATGTTGTTTGCACGGATACTAGCCAATCTGGGACACTTAGCTTTTTTGATGATGCAGGAGTCATTTCTTTTAAAAATCAGACAGGTTTTACTACTATTACATCGGCATACTTAGGATCGACGACCCTTGTAGAATCTGATCTTACAGATGGTGAAGAAATCATTCTTTTTTGTGATCCTGCCACTGATGAAGAAGTAACATTAACAATAAGAAATACAAGTGACGGACTAACAAATGGCACGACAGAAGATACCTATTCAGTTGTTGGCGACAGTTTAACCTCTATATATATGTTAACAAGTACAGCCGTCACGAGTGGTAGTTATACTGGCACATTATATGGCCTTTATCTAGGTCTTTGATTCTACGATTATGATACTCAATTCCACATGCTAGATTCGTCCTTCGTATTCAATACTAACTCTATTCAATTATTGATTCCAATAACTATGTAGCATGGTCAAAGAAGAAAAAGCATGCGGATTTATCCTTCATCATTAGATGAATAAGATGTTGAATTGAATTATGGGTAAGTGCATATTACCTTTGAATCTGAGGTTCACCTTCCAAGAATATTCGATTCTTGGAAGGTCCCTAATAAAAAATCGGCTTAATATGCCTCTCGTAAAGATTCTCCATTACATTCTGCTCCCGGAACCAGCGAACCTGCTTAAGAAGGGGGAAGAAATCCTTTCCCTTCTCCGCCGCCAGCTTGTAACTCACGTGCATAAGCTGGCGCAGGTCCCTATTGTACTTGGGATGGGACGGGTCGTGGCGCAGAGCCTCCGCAAAATCATCACCGAACCAGCTATTGAGCGCTTTTAGGCTGGGAAGATTCTCCCTGTTAATATCCAAAACCTCCTTGTAGGGGCCGCAGAGCTCATCAAAGCGCTCCAGGGCTTCCCCGTAAAGCTTACGGAAGAAGTCCCAGCCGTTGGAGCTCTTCTCCGTAATGGCAATGACTTCTTCCAGCCAGGTGGTCCCGGCGGTTTTGAGGTGGAGACCGGCGTCAAACTTTTTCAAGGCCGCATTAATGGGGCCGTAGAGGGAAAACTTGTCGCTCCCCGAATGGACACTCAGCTTGAGGCTTTGGGGAAGATCCAGAGTTTTCACAGCGTAGGAGACAACGGCTAAATCAGCCTCAAACTCCCGGGCGAACTGCTCCGGGTCGCCCACATAGTCGACGCCTTTGTTGAATTCCCCGGAAAAACGGGGGGCTATGGTTTGGACCGGTACCCCTTCTCTTGCCAAGAGGGCCAGAATGATAAAAAGATCCGCCCGACTCTGGGGTGTATCCGATTCGTCCAGGGAGACTTCGGTAATGAAGTTCCCAGCCCCCTTTTTCTCTTCCACCGTGCGGTAAAGGGCGGCCGCCTCTTTTGTGGCGGAAAAATACCCCCGCACCGTTCTGTCTATCCCGTCCCCGGTCAGAATCACCGGCTCGGACAGCCCCTCCAGCTGCAGCTCCCCCACGAAGGAGCGACAGTCCAGAATAGCATCGGCCAGTTCATCCTCGTTAGCCGGAGCTATTCCAATAAAAGAGGCCACGTCGAGGGTGAAGAAGTCGCAATGGGTGGTAAAGCGCTTAAGAGTCTCCCGGTTCACATGGTCCGCGTCTACGAAGTAATCATGGTTCCAACCCAACAGAGATACTGCTTCGTCCGCTTCCATTCGGGTGTGTACCGGCAGGGAGCCGATTGTGTCGTGCTCCCGGGCGGACTGGTTCCATACGGGAGTTATAATTATCCCTTCCGCCTCGGCCTGTTTAATCGCCTTGAGTTGGGCTGTACCTTCCTCTTTGAAGCGGTCCCCAATGCCCATGGAGTATTTTCCCAATTCCATTTGATTCGCCCCTAAAGTCCCAGTTTCTCCAGAAAGAATTCCTTGTTGCAGTAATTACTGGCGCCGGTGAGCTTGCCATCCACGTAAAAACGGATGTAGGGGACCTGATCGTTGCCGTAGACCGACTCCTTAAAGGTCATGAAGCTCCGGTAGATGTCCCGCTTCTCGTACTCAACAAAGTAGATTTTCACTTCCTCATCCATCTTTTTAAGCCAGAGACTCATCATCTTCCACTGGGGGCACCAGCCCTGGGTCAGAATAACCGCCACCCGCTCGTGGCTCTTGAGGATTTTATCGGAGAATTCCCCTCCGTCTATGGCTTCCTGCAAATCCGCATCTGCTAATTCGATCATAGTTTGTGCCTCCTGTGGCTACGCTCCGGCCTGCTCGTACTGGAGTTTGTAAAGATTGTAGTAAATTCCCTCCCGGTCAATCAACTCCCGGTGGGTTCCCTCTTCCAGGAGAGATCCCTTGCCCAGGACCAGAATCCGGTCGGCGTTTTTTATGGTGGACAGGCGGTGGGCGATAACCAGGGCGGTCCGATTCTTGAGCAGATTGGCCATACCCTCCTGTATCCAGGTTTCCGTTTGCGTATCGATGCTGCTGGTCGCTTCATCCAGAATCACCACCGACGGGTTATGTACGAAGATGCGGGCGAAGGAGAGAAGCTGCCGCTGTCCGGCGGAAATATTCTCCGCCCCTTCGGAGAGAAGCGAATCGAGTCCTTTGGGCAGAGCGTTTACAAAGTGATCGGCCCGTACAATTTCCAGGGCCCGAAGAATCTCTTCGTCGCTTATCTCTTTCCCCAAAGCGATATTCTCCCGCACCGTGCCGGAGAAAAGGGTCACGTCCTGCTGAACCGACTGAATATGGCTCCGCAGGGCCTGGAGGCTGTAATCTTTCACATCCACTCCGTCCAGGGTGATTCTTCCCTCCTGACGGTCCCAAAAGCGGGCCAGCATATTGGCAATGGTGGTTTTCCCGGCCCCGGTGGTTCCCACAACGGCCACAGTCTCTCCCGCTTTAGCGGAAAAACTCAGGTTGCGCAGAACCGGTTCCCCCTCTTTGTAGCAGAAGCACACCTTGTCAAAGGCCAGGTCGCCCCGTACCTCTTCCGGTTCCACCTTCCCCTCGTCGGGAATCGCTTCGTCCCGGTCAAGCAGAGCAAAAACCCGCTCTCCCCCGGCCATGGCCGACTGGGTCACCGTAATAAGCTCGGTAATATCCCGAATGGGCTGATAAAACTGCTCCACCAGGTTAATAAAAGCAATCAGAACCCCCAGAGTTACCACGCCCGAATTATGCAGCCCCGTTCCAAAGTAGAGCAGGCAGCCCAGGGAAAGGGAGGTAAAGAGATTCACAAGGGGACGAAAAAAGCTGAATAGATAGACTTCGTTCATGTTCGCCTTAAAGAGAGACTGATTCCTTTCGCCAAAATCAGCCTTAAAGCCTCTCTGCCGATTAAAGAGCTGGACAATCTCCATGCCTCCCACCGACTCGGCCAAAAAAGCACTCAGCCGGGAGTTGTGGTGCTGCACCTCCCGGTAGACCTGGCGTATGTGGTTACGAATAATACCGGTGAGAATAAAAACCGGCGGCAGGGTCACCACCACAATAAGGGCCAGACGGCTGTTCATCAGAAAAAGGGTAAGGAAGATCCCCCCCATAAGAACAATATCCTTCAGAATAGCCAGGGCCACGGAGGTAAAAAAGTCGTTGATCTTCCCCACATCGCTGGTCACTCGGGAAACGAGACTCCCTATGGGAGTTCCCCCCAGAAAACTCAGTGACTGGCCAATGAGGTGACCGAAGAGTTCCTTTCTCATATCCCTCATCACATACTGACTGGTCATGGCGGTCAAATAGACCTGGGCAAAGGTAAAGAGCAGGGAAAGGAACAGAAGCCCCAGATAGAAGAAGGCATTCCGTTCAATTCCGGCGATTTTCTCGGCCTGGCTCAGGACCTCTCCCGTCTCGGGGGCCAGAATATAGTGGTCCACCGTGCGCTGGATAATAACCGGCGCCAAAAGGGAGGAGGCGGTGGCCAGTACTAAGCCGATGAGAGCCAGAGTGACAACACCCTTGTAGGGCTTGAGATAGCTGAGTATACGGCGGATAACCTGCGGGTTCAGTTTGCCGTCCTGATCGTCTCTAAACTCGTCAAAAGTGGATTTACTGCTCATCCCGTACCTCCCGGCTTTCCGCCTCTTCCAGTCTTTGCAAGTCGTAGATTTCCCGGTAAAAACCGTCACGGCCAATCAGCTCTTCGTGAGTTCCCCGGTCGGCGATGCGCCCCTCCTCCATAACGAGGATCAAGTCAGCCTTCTGCAAAGTAGTATAGCGGTGGCTCACGATAATATTGGTTTTGCCCTTCCGGCTCTCCCTAAAATGGTTGAGAATGAACTCTTCCGTTTTGGTATCCACCGCGGAGAGGGAGTCGTCCAGTATCATAACCTCCCGGTCCAGCATGAGGGCCCGGCTGAGGGCGGTGCGCTGTTTCTGGCCGCCCGAGAGGGTCACCCCCTTTTCGCCCACCACCGTTTCGTAACCTTGGGGAAAATTCTCCATATCCCGGTCGATGGTAGAGATGCGGGCGGCCTGTTCCACCTCTTCCTGAGTCGCGTCGGGCTTACCAAAGGCAATGTTGTTCCGTACCGTATCGGAGAAGAGGAAGGTGGTTTGGGGCACCAGAGAAAAGGCGGAGCGCAGTTCCTCCAGCTCTATCCGGTGAAGTTCCCGGCCGCCGAAGCTGATTTTGCCCCGGTCCGATTCCAAAAGCCGGGGAAGCAGTTTGATAAGGGTGGTCTTGCCGCTGCCTGTGGGCCCCAAGATACCCAGGGTCATGCCTTTTTTAATGGTTAAATCTATGTCTTTGAGAACGGGAACCTCCCCGTCGGGGTAGGTGTAGTTCAAATGGTCCAGAACCAGGTCGCCCGTGGCCCTGCCCGCTTCCGCTTCGGGGTAGTCCCGAATGTCCGCTTCCCTATCCAGGATGGCGTTAATCCTTTCCAGGGCCACACCGCCCCGCTGGAGCCAGTTCACCACCATTCCCACGCCCATCATGGGCCAAATCAGCATCCCCATATAACTCATGATGGCTACGAAATCCCCGGGAGTAATGTTACCCAACAGGACCTGCTTTCCTCCAAATAGGATGAGAAGGAAGGTGATGACTCCCGCAAAAAACATGATGAGCGGATGAAAAAGCCCCCAGATTCTCACAAGGGCCAGGTTGGCTTTGCGATAGTTTTCGTTGACCTCGCTAAAGCGGGACATGGCGTACTCTTCCCGACGGTAGGTCTGAATAAGGCGAAGGCCGGAGAGATTTTCCTGGGCCCGGTCGGAGATATCGGAAAAGCCCGACTGTACGGCCTTGAATCGTTTCCCCAGCATGGGACCGAATCGCAGGATTAAAAGAGTGACCAGAGGAAGGGGAGTAATAAGTATCCAGGTCAGCCTGGGATAGTTCCCAAAGAGGATAATCAGGATAAACAGGGTCATAAAAAGGCCGTCCAGAAAGGCAATAAGGGTCATCCCCGTGGCCATGCGCACCGCATTCATATCGTTGGTGGCCCGGGCCATAATGTCCCCGGTCTTCGTGGAGCTATAGAAGGAACGGTCCAGGGTGACCAGCCGGTCAAAGAGGCGCCCTCTTAATTCAGCCTCAATCCTCCGGGAGGCGCCGTGAACAAAATGGCGCCACCCCAGCCGGGAAAGGGCCACGACAAAGGCGACCCCTACCATGAGGAGCATGATCCGCCCTATTTGAGTCTGATCGGTCTCGCCCCGGGAGATCAGATCGATGGCCCGCTTAAGGAGCTGGGGGATGTAGATGACGCCTCCGTTGGTAATGGCCAGGCAAATAATACCCAGAAAATAACGGAGGGCGTATTTCTTTAAATAGGGTTTGAGAGAAGCGTACTCTTTAATCATGATTCAATAATAGCTATTTCCCCTATGAAAGGACAGAAAAACTTTACAGAAAACACACAAAAATGCGAGTAATTTCCCAAGGAACTTTGTATAATAGTAAGCAAGATTCCGAAGAAAGGACGAAAATAATGAAAAAAATATTTCTGCCCCTGTTATTCTGCCTCACCGCCCTGCTCTGGGCCGAAGTGGGCTCCATGGACGGCATCGGCTTGAATCTCAACTTCTCCTCCTCCATAGAACGCAACACCGATTCGGACGGAGACAGCGAAACCGCTTCGGAGTACGATTTCCTTATCCAGCCTACATTCCATTTTAGACCGGACAAGGAGACCGAGTTCGTTCCCTACCTTACCTACGGTATGAATCTGAACCGTGACGAAGACTCTATTTCCAGTGATATTAACGAAGACAGCTACCGCATGTATCTGGGAGGGGGAACATCCCTCTTCTGGCACTTTCTCAAAACCTGGCGTATTGACCTGGTAAGCGGAATGGAAGGGGATCTTCTCTTTGGCCTTGACGAAAAGGGCGACGGCGATGACGATAAAGATTTCTCCGCAGCCTTAAGCTTTGTGGTTCCCATTGCTATGGACTTCATCATGACAAGAGACCTGACTATCCGTCTGAGCGCGGACCTGATGAAGCTGAGTTTTACCTACGACAAATCGGCCGATGATGACGGTAAGGATATTACGATGGAAGCCGCTTCTTCCTTTCCCTTCCTCAATGTCGACGACGACGATATGGCCCTTGTGTCCCTGGCCGCCATCTACTGGTTCGGTAACAGAAAATGAGTCGAATAGGACGCTTCATTCCGCTCCTGTTCCTGCTTGTCTTTTCTCTGACGGCAGAAGAAAAGGATCGGAAAATGACCGCATTCAGCCTGGAAACCCGGCTGTATAATGAAATGTACAGCTTCGATGAGGGAGGCGCCTACAAGTGGGACGTAACACTCATGCCTACGGTTCACTTTAAGGCAAAGGGAGGAATGGAATTCGCTCCCTACCTTCTGGGACGGTTTGAAATTGACTCCAACGAAGAAGAAGTGGTCGATACGGATATTATTGACTCCGATCTTTACCGCATAAGCCTGGGAGCGGGTGCGGGGTTTTACTGGAACCTCATAGAAACGAAATACTTTAATTTTATCAGCGGCTTTAGTCCTGAATTTCAGATAATGTTTCCCCAGTGGGGAGGCGATTCTCCTACGGGAGAATACAACTACGATCCCGCCTATGGCGCTTTTGCCACGATGATAGATGTTCCTATGGCTTTAGAGTTTAAACCTTTTGAGCACCTTAGCTTCCGTATGTGGGTGGAGATGCTCCGCCTGGGCTTTCGTTTGGATGAGGAATATTACAATGACGACCAGATTGAGCGTAATCTGACTTTCTTCTCCTACTCCCCCTTCTGGAATGCCGATTGGACGGCAGAAAGCTCGGAAGACTGGATTCCCTACCCTACTCCCATAAGTTTTTCTTTGATCTGGAGCTTCTAACTGCCGAAAATCTAACTATGGTGTCGGCAGATCAAATGAACAGCGAAGGTATTCGTCTCTCCCAATCGGGAAAATACGACAAGGCCCTCCTTGCCTTTAATACGGCTCTGGAAATGGAGCCGGCCAATCCCCGAATCATCTACAACATGGCCCTGGTGTTTATCCGTAAAGAGGATTATGCCACGGCGCAGGAGCTTTTAATAAAGGCGATTGACCTGGAGCCGGAGGAAGGGGATTTTCATAACGACTTGGGACTGTGCTACTACCGGAGCGGCAAGAAGGATGAGGCCCTGGCCGAATATGACCGGGCCCTGGAGCTCAACCCCACCCACAGCACGGCCTGGAACAACCGGGGAGTTTACTATTTCCAAAAGGAAGATTATCCAAGGGCGGAGGAGTGCTTTCGTACCTCGGTAAACCTGAATCCCGACTGGGAGGACAGCTGGTTTAACCTGCGCGACACCTATGAAATGCTGGGAGAACGAAAAAAATGGAAAGAAGCCCACAAACGATACAGGGAACTGAGCCGGAACGGCCGGAAGAGCTGATAGCCGAGATTTACCGGCAAAAAACGGAACGCCAACAGGCAGGCCTGACCGGGACACAGGTTATAATGTCTCTCACAACCTGGAAAGTCATCCGGGCCTGGCACCTTTCCCTGGGACAGCTAAAGGGCACCCTCCCCGATTACATCGGCGAAGACCACGTCTTTGGTCTTGAAGTAATGATAGATAACCGGGACGGCGTAAAGGTGCTGTGAAGCCCTACTCGGAGTCGTAGTTAATTAAAGTGGTAACTTCAATCCCTTCCAGTTTCTTTTCATAGCCAAGAAAAGGCAAACCGATTACCCCAAAGATATTCTCTACCCGGGCACCTCCGTCACGTAGGACACGGGCCGAAGCTTCCAGAGTCCCCCCTGTAGCCAGAAGATCATCAATAAGAAGTACATTCCCTCCCTGGGGAACATCGGACTTGTGAACCTCTATTTCCGCCTTGCCGTATTCCAGAGAATAGGCTGCTTTAAGAGTCGTACCGGGCAGTTTCCCCGCCTTGCGGATAAGGACGAGGGGAATCCCCATTTTTTCCGCAAAGGGAGCGGCAAAGATAAAGCCCCGCGATTCAACACCGGCCACGGCGTCGATCTTTTTGTCTCCGTAGAGCTCTACCATTTTATTGATACAGTAGCTAAAGGCCTCGGGGTTACCGATAACACTGGTAATATCATAGAAACGAATTCCCTTAATGGGAAAATCGGATACTTTACGTATAACTTTGTCTAAATCCATAACTGACTCCTGTAGCTCATTTTTATCATAAACGGGAGGAAAAGTCAGCCTTGAATTAAGACTTCCGCCACGGCCTTGCTCAGTTCATGAACCTGATAGGGCTTATGGAGTATGTGTTTAAGCCCTTCGCGGGTCATCTCCTTAAGGTCTTCATCGCGAATCATACCGGAACAAAGAAGGACAGGAACTTCGGGAACAAGCTTTTGCAGCTCCATAAAACAGTCTTTACCGTTCATTTCGGGCATTATCATATCCAGAAGGATTAAATCGATCTGTTCTGTTTTTTTTTGAAGAAAATCCAGAGCTTCCCTGCCGTTAACGGTGGTATAAGTTCTGTATCCAAGCCTTTCCAGGGCCATTTTGGCCATAGTGCGAACGGGCTCTTCATCCTCCACAATCAGTACGGAGCCTTCCCCTCTTACCATTTCTCCCTGAGGAACGGATTCCTCTCGGCGCTCTCCTCTTCCCCGGGGTAGGTAGAGGGTAAAAACCGTCCCCTTTCCCACTTCGCTCTCTACTTCAAGACTACCACCGCATTTCTTAACCGTCCCGTACACCGCAGCCAGTCCCAGTCCGGTCCCTTCCCCCTGTTCTTTTGTCGTAAAAAAGGGTTCGAAAATCTTATCAAGATTCTCCCGGGGGATTCCCCGTCCGCTGTCTCGCACCTCAATAACAAGATAAGAGCCCGGTTCAAGATCAAAAACCGAATCACGACACTTTTGATAATCCAGTTCCCTATCATAGCTGACGATCTCAATGAACCCCTTACTCTCAATAGCCTGGGAAGCGTTAATTCCCAAATTAAGAAGGGCGCTCTGAAGGAGAGAGGGATCTCCCGTCACCCGGCTATGGCTTCCTCTCAAATCCGTCTTTAAGTCAATGCGCTTATCTATCGTATTAGAGAGTATTTGTACCGTTTCTTTAATAAGGCCGTGCATATCCACCAGGACGGTGGACTTGCCCGATGTTCGCGAAAAGGCCAGAAGCTGACTGGCAAGATCGGCGGCCCGGGTGGCGGAGCGGACTATGAGTTCCTGATACTCCCGTCCCCTTGAATCCTCGGGTAGTTCAAGGCCCAGTAAGTCTGCGGCCCCCATAATCCCCCCAAGAAGATTATTAAAGTCATGGGCGATTCCTCCGGCGAGCTGCCCTATGGCATCCATCTTTTGTGACCGATTTAACTGATGGACCAGATGACTCTTCTCTTCATCCCTTTTATGAATAGTTTCCATCATGGAATCAAAGGATTCGGCCAAACGACCTATTTCCCCGTCCCGATAATCAATCCCGGCGGTAATATCCTCTTCCCCTCCTCCGAATTTTTCCGCCGCTCGGGAGAGCTGTTCTATCTGTAAAACGATAATTCTTTGCCCCGCAAGCCATGCGGTTCCCAGGGCAAGGAGAAGGGAAAGAAAACTTGTGATAATCAGGCGGGTGAGGATAGAGGTGGCCTGCTTCTGGATGATCTTATAATCCTGTCCCAAAAACATGTACATGTAAGGGGTTCCGTCGGGGGTAAGCCTTAAGGGGGTATAGCTAATAAGATAGATCATACCGTCGGAGCTCTCTGTAATAATGGTTCCCGATTTGTTTTGGGAAGCCGCACTGTACACATCGTCCTTAATCGGGACTCCGAACTGGGTGTTCTCACTGGAGGGATAGCGGAAAATACGGGTCCCCATATAATCGCTCACGCCAAAAAAACTGTACTGATAATGATCATTATTCTCAAAAAGCTCCTGATAATGATTCAAGCTGACCCCGATAATTATGGCACCTACCGTTCGGCCGTTCCCATCCAGGACAGCCATACCAAAAGGGAAAATGGCCATTTGAGACTGCTTTCCCACCACATATTCACCGGGGGCAAAACCCTTGGTCTCAATGGCATCCCGAAACTGTTTGCGATCACTAAAGTTTAATGTTTTGGATTTTTCATGATTTCTTCCGGCAGCAATAACATCACCATCCAGATCGACCAGAATAGCATTGGTATAAATGGGATTGGCATCGAGCAAAGTCGAGAGAAGCACCCGGGACTCTTCCTCTTCCAGAGCTATAATATCGGGGATGGAGGCCACCGTCCGAAGCAAGGTCGCCGTGGAATCGGTAAGACGCTTTTGCATTTCGGCCACACTCTCCAGTGAGCGGGCCACTTCCTCTTCCGCCCGCTGAATAAATTGCCTTCTATAAACCAGCTCCGTTGTAAGAAGAACAAAAAATACCGGCAGAGTAGCCAATAAAACCAGTAAATACAGCTTTTTTCGAATAGAGCCATGAAAGAGTTTCATATAAAAAATTATAGAACAATGTTTAGGGGATAGCAAAAAATATAAGAAACAGTATAATCATTATTTACCATGAGAAAGATTTTTATTAAAGGCGCCTTAATTCTTGGTGCTATATTATTTAGCTCCTGTAGGCCTACGGTTATGACGGTCAATGCTCCCTGGAATAGTGAGATAAAAAAAGAGCTGGAAACAATGATAGAAGATGTCCTGGTAAGCTATGGAGAACAGGAAGTCAACTTTAACGAAGATGTCTACTATGTCATCCTGGACCGGGAACTGGAGCTTGAGGAGAAGGATGCTCTGGAAAAAACGATGAACACTCTTATGGAGGGGAGCGAATTTAGCAATGCCCCTCTCTTCCTCAAGTGTATAATAACGGAAACGGACCGGGACATTCTTGAATTACTGGAAATAGAAAAGGGTCAGGAATTCATCTACCACTTTTCCGAAGCGGCCCCGGGTATCATCAGCTATACCATAGATGAGCGAACCTATTACGAGACAGGAGTCATCCTCAATATTAGCGATGATGTGGCCAACCTGGAATATGAGTACGAAGTCCCTCTTAAAAAAGAGAATGTCTATAAGGGACTCCTGGACACCCTAGAGGCCATGGGGCCCATGAGTGCCGGCTTCGACCTTTTTCTTTCCGACGGGAGCAAAGACATCTTCCTGGGAAACGTCCTGGAAGAAGTGGGGAATGAATACTTCATCTATGTCGATTCACTGGGCTATTCAGACTATGACCCTTACGATTTTTTCGGAGAGGGGCCTGATGTATGGAGTTGGCAAAAAGATTTCCTGGAAGAAACAGGGTATAGCAATACCTTTATCAAGGGACTTTTCTACCCCAACCTGACCGCCTCTGTCGAATCGTACGAGTTGCCCTAAGAAAATCAATGTTAGATCTACTCAAACAAATAGACCTGTTCTCCCGACTAAGCTCCCGGGAACTGGAAGTGATTGCCTCCTTTTGCGAATACATAGACCTTGAAGAAGGGGAGAGACTCTTTGCCGAAGGCGACCGGGGAGATGCCCTTTATATTGTTAAGACTGGCGAAATCGTGGTTCAGAAAGTGGCGGAATACTCGGAGGGGCCCGATACCCAACTGGCTCGTTATATACCGGGCAATAGTTTGGGAGAGCTGGACCTTTTTAACGGAGAACCTCGCCAAGCCGATGCTTTGGCCAGCACCGACACAACCGTACTGAGATTCCCCGGAAGAGACAGGGATTTCTCCTCATTTCTTGAATCCCAACCTCTTATCGCCGCCCAGGTCCTCCACCGGATGCTGGTTCTTGTATCGGACCGTATACGCAGTGCCAATGATCTGGTCAAAGAGAACTCCCCCCTGGTTCAGGAGCTCAAGAAACAGGTCTACCGGGATAAACTGACCGGGATCTACAATCAGAGCTATCTGACGGAGACCCTGCAGGAACATATAAACAAGTCGGGCACTCCCTTTACGGTCCTCATTTCCAAACCGGATAACTTCAAAGAGCTAAATGATAATTACGGCCATGAAGCGGGGGACAAGGCCATTTGCCTCATGGCCCGGGAACTGCGGGACTTCATTGGCGATGATAGCCGTACGGTCCGTTACAAGGGAAATGCCATGGCGGTAATCCTCTACAGCGCTAACCGCAAGGAAGCCTATGTTAAAGCTGGTGAAATCCAAAGTTTTATTCACTCACTTGACCTCTCCTCTCTAACCGGCACAGACCAGTTCAAATTGACGGCCAGCGTAGGTATCGGGATCTACCCCACTCACAATCAAAAGGTAGAAGAACTCCTGACTATGATTCACGAACTCCCCCTTATGGGACGTAAAAGAGGGGGAGAGAAGATTCTGGCCTATAAAAAAAGGAGTAAGGAAAATGATTAAAGATCCCATTCAGGTCCTGAGCTCTTTCGAAATGCTGGAAAACCTTTCCCGGGAGAATCTTCAAGCACTCCATAAGGCAATGGAAACCTTAACACTTCCCGCCGGGACTCCTGTCTTTCACGAAGGGGACAGAGGCGATTCCATGTATATTATTTTATCCGGATCGGTGGCGATTACCGTAGAAACGCCCGACGGAGAAACCCTGGAGCTGGCGGAAATCGGAGAGGGCCATTTCTTTGGAGAAATGGCCATTTTTGATAACTCTCCCCGCTCCGCCACCTGCGTTCCCAAGTCTCATGCCTGCTTCCTCCGTCTAAGGGGAGAGGATTTCTATAAATACGTAAAAGAGAGACCCCAGGCGGGGATCTCCATCATGCAGCGCATGCTTAATACCACCACGAACAGGCTTCATGCCACGGGCGCCTTTCTCTCCGATCTGGTAACCTGGGGCGAACAGGCCCAGGCCCGGGCCATTACGGACGATTTTACCGGCCTCTACAACCGCCGCTTCCTTGACCAGTCCATAGACGGACGCCTGAGGGAAGCGGAAGAAAAAAAACACCCCCTCTCCCTTATTATGCTGGACCTGGACCACTTTGGTACCATCAACGACCTCTATGGACAGGACTGGGGCGACAAGGTTTTGCTTCAAGCGGTAGATATTTTTCGTAATGTCTTCCGTGAAGGGGACATCCTCTGCCGCTACGGAGGGGATGAGTTTACCTTTATACTGCCCGGCACGACTGCCGGAGAGGCTCAGGAACTCTGCACAAAGATGATTGAGGAATTAAAGATGATTAATCTCCTCCATGACCTTGAGGGAGACTTAAACACCGTCTCGGCCAGTGTGGGAATCGCCGCCTATCCGGAACAGGGAAAAGAGAAGAAACTCCTCTGGGAACGGGCCGACCAGGCGGTGTATAGGGCAAAAGAGAACGGCCGGGCCCGGGCGGTAATTTGGAAAGAATAAAAAAAACCGCCCCCGAGAAGAGGACGGTTTCGACGCTCCGAACCTGGAGGCTCAGAGGCGGATATTAGAGCGCTCCGCCCACCAGTCGGTTTAAACGGGCCGCAAAATCGCTGGCATCCTTAAGCTCATGCCCTTCAAGAAGCATAGCCTGGTTCAAAAGAACCCAGGAAACATCCTCGATAACCTGCTTGTCCTCGGTAGAGGCCAATTTGGTAACCATTTCGTGGTCCGGATTGATTTCCAGTATAGGCTGAAGTTCGGGAAGGTTGCCCGCCTGTCCCATGGCAGCCATCATTTGACGCATCTGGGCACTGGGATCGTTCTCGTCCGCTACGATACAGCAGGGAGATTCATGGAGACGACTGGAGACCTTAACGTCCTTAACCGCTTCACCCAAGGCTTCCTTGATCTTCTTGGCTACGGGCTCGGTGGCCTTTTCCTTCTTTTCGTCCTCTTCGTCCTTCAGGTCGTCGGCGGCGTTGGACTTGTTAATTGCCTTAAGTTCAATCTCCTGGTAGGGACCGGCCATGGGCATAACCATGTCGTCGATTTCATCGGCCATAACCAGAACTTCGATTCCCTTCTTGGCGTAGGCTTCCAGGAGGGGAGACTTTCTTAACTGCTCTTCCCGCTCACCGGCGATGTAATAGATCGCCTTCTGGTCGTCCTTCATTCTTTCCTTGTACTCGGCCAGGGAAACCCAGCCTTCCTCGGTGGTGGACTTGAAGCGAACCAGTTCCATTAGGGCTTCCTTGTTGGAGAAGTCCGAATAGAGACCTTCCTTGAGGGGACGGTTATACTGATCGATAAACTCGGAGTATTTTTCCTTGTCCTGGGAAAGTTTCTTGAACTCGGAAAGCATCTTTTTGGTACTGGCCGTTTTGATTCCGGCAAGGACCTTGTTCTTCTGGAGAAGTTCCCGGCTCACGTTAAGGGGCAGGTCTTCAGAATCGATCACACCCTTTACAAAACGCAGGTATGTGGGCATAAGTTCCTTGTCATCGTCGGTAATGAAAACACGCCTCACGTAAAGCTTCACGCCCGGTTTATAGTCGGCCTGGAACATATCCATGGGAGCCGTTTTGGGTACGTAGAAAAGAGTGGTGTACTCCATGGTACCTTCCGCCTTGGTGTGAACGGTCATCATGGGCTCGTCCCAGGCATCGGCAACGGATTTGTAAAACTCGTTGTACTCTTCTTCGGAAATTTCCGACTTGTTTCGTCTCCAAAGAGCACTGGCCGAGTTAATTTGCTCGGTGGTGGGAACCTGTTTGGAGGTTCTGTCATCGCCCTCACCTTCCCATTCTGTCTTTTCATAGTGAAGGAAGATGGGGAAAGCGATGTGGTTGGAATATTTCTTGGTGATATTCTTGATTTCGTACTGGGAGTCCAGTTCGCGGCCCTGATCGTTCAGATGAAGGATAACATCCGTTCCGTGGCCCTCTTTTTCCGCTTCGGTGATGGAGAAGCCGGTCTTGCCGTCGCTGGTCCACTTCCAGGCCTGGTCTTCTCCGGCCTTTTTAGTGATAACCTCAGCCTTATCGGCCACCATGAAGATAGAGTAGAAACCTACACCAAACTGACCAATGAGATTGGAATCCTTTTTGGCGTCACCGGTGAGGTTGGAAAGGAAGTTCTTTGTTCCCGAACGGGCAATGGTTCCCAGGGAGTCCACAAGATCGTCCTTATTCATACCGATTCCGGAGTCACTTATCTTAAGAGTCTTGTGATTAACTTCATCTATTTCAATATCGATGCGGGGATCGAACTCGAGATTCTTGAAATTGTCGTCGGTCAAAGTCAGGTACTTAAGCTTGTCCATTGCATCGGACGAGTTGGAAACGAGCTCACGCAGGAAGATCTCCGGGTGGGAGTAAAGTGAGTGAATGAGCAGGTCCAGCAGCTGATTAACTTCGGTTTTGAACTTCTGTTTAGCCATGAATAGATATTCTCCTAGTCACAGGTCCGCCCCAAAAGCAGAGTGGGAAGCGGCCTTATATTGATATAAAATGATTTTCAGAAGAAAAAATACTAAGTTAGATGCAAAAAGGCAAGATTTTTTCTATAATTAGCCTGATGATTATTTTACTTTTTGCCGCCTCCACTGTTCTGGCTCTCTTTGTTGTACTTTTCCTTCGAGAAAGGCGGGAAAAACAGGGACTATCCAAAGCTCTCGAAGAGAGCCGGCTGGGCTACGAAACCTATGGGCGTATTGGGAAAATTCTCTCACGGGGAGCGGGACATTACGAGTTGCTTGAACTGATACTCGATGAATGCCAGCGCCTTACCCACGCCGATGCGGGAACCATTTATCTCTATGACTACGAAAATCAAGAACTGGATTTTGCCATTCTCCATACCAACTCCCGCAACGTCCGCCAAGGCGGAACAAGCGGTAATGAAATTAAACTTCCCTCCGTTCCTCTTTACAAGGAAGGAAAAGCCAATCACGACAATGTCTGTTCCAGCTGTGCCCTGAACGAAGAAACCATTAATATTCCCGACATCTACAAGGAAGAGGGCTACAATTTTTCCGGCACGAAAAAATACGATAGCAGCAACAACTACCGCTCCCACTCCATGCTTGTCATGCCCATGAAGGATCTGGAAGGAAAGATGATTGGGGTGATCCAGCTGATTAATGCCCAGGATAAGATCAGCGGAAGCCCTGTTTCTTTTACCAAAAACCACGAAGATCTTATCTCCCTTCTTACAGCCCATGCCGCCTCTACTCTCAATAATATTCAACTTACCGAGCAGCTCAAGGACCTTTTTAACTCCTTTATCAAGAGCATAGGTTCAACGATTGACGAAAAGTCTCCCTATACGGGACATCATATTGAACGGGTGGTAAAACTCACAATGATGATAACACAGGCCGTCAACGATGCTACGGAAGGCCCTTTTAAGGAGACCCATTTTACCGATGAGGAAAGGGAAGAAATTCGCATTGCCGCATGGCTCCATGATATTGGAAAGCTGACTACACCGGACAGACTTATTAATAAATCGACAAAACTGGAGCTTCCCGGAGACCGAATAGAACTCATAGAGCTGCGCTTTAAACTCATCGAACACCTGGCCGAGACAAAGAATGAGAAAAAACTGATTCGGGAAGAGCTTGAATTCCTGAAAAGCTGTAATATTCCCAGGGAGTTTATGGATGAGGATAAACTGACTCGACTGGAAAAAATCGCCCAAAAAACCTGGAAACTAAAAAATAAAAAATATCCCTACCTCGACGAGAAAGAAAAAGAATATCTTGCCATACGAAAGGGAACCCTAAACCAAGATGAAAGGGAGCAGATGGAAAACCATGTGGCTATGACAAAAACCATTCTGGACAAACTGGAATTCCCGGACAATCTCTCCCAGGTAGCAGAATATGCCTGCATGCACCACGAAAAGCTGAACGGTTTAGGCTATCACAGAGCCCTTTCGGAAAAGGAAATTCCCTTACAGGCGCGTATCATTGCGGTCTCCGATATTTTCGAAGCCCTAACCGCCAGAGACCGTCCCTACAGGAAGCCCCTGGGCTGGGACGAAGCCCTGGAAATTATAAAAAAAATGGCCGACCATCACGAACTGGACAGCCGGCTTCATGACCTGCTCTTCTCTTCCGGCGTAGCCCGGGAATACTCAAAGCAGGAATTGGAATCTCCCAAGGAAGAATAAACCTTCCCCGGAAAAGCTCCTATTTGTCTTTTTTCTCCGAAAAGGAGTGGGTAATTCTATCAATAATGATGGCCAGGATAACAATGGACAATCCCGCTTCAAAACCCTGCCCTACTTCAATACGGCTAATGGCTACGAGTACTTCCATTCCCAGTCCCTTGGCTCCGATCATGGACCCCATTACCACCATGGCCAGGGCCATCATGGTCGTCTGGTTAATTCCCACCATGATAGAGGGTTTGGCCAGGGGAAGCTGTACGTCAAACAGAACCTGACGAGGAGTAGCGCCGAAAGCTTTTGAAGCTTCCACCGCTTCCGGATCTACCGTCCGAATCCCCACATTAGTCAAACGAATAACCGGTGGTACGGCATAGATGATGGTAGCGAACATGGCCGGTACCTTTCCCATTCCAAAGAACATAAGAGCCGGAATAAGATAGACAAAACTGGGCATGGTCTGCATACCGTCCAGAATGGGCTGCAAAATCGCCTGAGTTCGGTCATTCCGGGCCATACTGATCCCTGTAGGGATTCCGATGAGAAGGGAAAAGAACACCGAAGCAATAACAAGCGCCAAAGTCCTCATGGCCAAATCCCAGTATCCAAAGGACCCAATCAGCATAAGAAGAAGCATAAAAACTATACCGGTCTTCCATTTACCAATCAGCTTCCAGCCTGCCAGACCGACTAGAGGAATCAGGACAAACCAGGGAACAAAGAGAAAAATCCCTTCGAAAAAGTTTACAACCTGAAGGATAATAAATCCCACTGCGTCAAAAAATCCGTCCAGATGCTCCAGGAGCCAATCCATGGCCGCATCAATCCCGTCGGCCAGGGGAAAATCAATAATTTCGGGAAAATCAATCATGATCGTCTCCTTCTGCGGGCGAAATGGCCTCAAAAATCATATCGGTTGTAACGATACCCATCAATTTCCCCACTTCATTTACAACGGGAATGGGATAGGGATTGTCGGACACGATGGGAAACAAGTCTTCCAGAATGGTATCCTCCGTAACGGTGGGGACAACCCGAAGCTTTTCCGGAGGAATCTTTCCTGAATGATTTCCCTCATCCACCCACTTGGCCAGTTTATCTTCCTTGGCCACACCAAGAAGCTTATGGTTCTTGTTTACCACAAAGGCGGCCTTTCTCTTGTTCGATCTGAGCAGGGTCAAAGCGGTTTTAGGACCTTCCCAAGCATAAAGCAGTACCTTGGCCGGTTCCATGATGGAACCTGCGGTAAGTACCTTGGCGGGAGAAGCATCCTGTACGAATTCCTGAACATACTCGTCCGCCGGATGGGTAACAATATCTTCCGGAGTTCCCTCCTGCACCACTTCTCCGTTTCGCATAATGGCAATCCGGTCACCCAATTTAAGGGCTTCGTGGAGGTCATGGGTTACAAAGATGATGGTTTTCTGCAGTTTTTCCTGGAGCTCCACCAATTCATCCTGCATCTGACGACGAATAAGGGGGTCCAACCCGCTAAAAGGCTCATCCATGAGTAGGATATCCGGATCGTTAGCCAAGGCACGGGCCAGACCGACCCGCTGCTGCATCCCACCGGAAAGAGAGCCGGGATAGTAATCTTCCCACCCCTTCAAACCTACCGTCTCAAGGGTCTGCATAGCTTTTGCATAACGCTCTCCCTTGGGTACGTCGCGCACCTTTAAACCGTAGGCGGCATTATCCAAGACGGTAAGATGGGGAAGCAATCCGTAATGCTGAAAAACCATACCAAAAGTCTTTCTGCGGAACTGGAGAAGTTGTTCCCCATTCATAGAAGTAACATCTTTCCCATCGATAATAATCTCACCGGAAGTAGGATTCACCAGACGAATAATATTCCGGATAAGGGTAGACTTCCCGCTACCGGAAAGTCCCATAAGAATATAAAACTGCCCCTTTTCAATAGACAGATTTATATTCCTCAATCCCAGAATACATCCGGTTTTCTTTTGAATTTCATCTTTTGTCTTCTCCCTCAGGCCCTTCTTTAGGACCCTTTTGGGATCTCGACCGAAGACTTTCCACACATCTTTGATAATAACCTGGGGAGTGTCTTCCTTTTTTTCTTCTGAATCTGACATGAATTATCCCTGAAGGGCCGCCTTCACTTTTTCAGCAACAGAGGCATCAACCCACTCGGTCCAAACATCTTCCTTGTTTTTGAGGAACCATTCGGCAGCCTGAGTCGTATCCCATTCGTTCTGATCCATAAGGGCCAACACTTCGTTGTTATCTTCTACGGAGGTGGAGTACTTTTTGAGCATTTCCACAACTTCCGGAGCTTTTTCCAGCATGGAAGAGTTTACGAGAATATTAATGTCCGCTTTGGGAAACTCGCTTCCTTCCAGTCGAACCATGTCCAGCTTACCCATAACAGCGGTGGGAGCCCAGTAGTAACCTACCCAGGGTTCTCTCTTCTTGTCCGCCCCTACCATGGTACCGGCCAAAGCACTGCCCGAACCGGCAATAGACATATTGAAGGTGTCTTTAAGCTTATAGGTTTCAAAGATTTCCTCGGAAGTAGTCAGCTGTCCCCAACCGGCAACGCCAGCGTAAACAACACCCTTGGAGGGATCTTCGGGATCCTTGAATAGAGATGCGTAATTGGGAAGGTCTTCCACAGACTTAAGACCGGGAGCTACCGCATCGGGACCTTCAACAACATAACGGGGAACCCACCAGCCCTGAGGACCGTCGGGAAGATTCTCACCCAGGTCAATCATGTTGCCCGACTCAATTCCTTTCCGGTAGATCTCGGGAACATTTTTATGCCAGGATTCCATATCCACATCAACATCACCCTGAATGATTCCGTTCATGATGGGAACCGTATCTCCCGCCATATATTCCGCTTCATAGCCGTCTAAACCGTTTTCGATAATATAGGCAGCAATTCTATTGTGAACCTGGGCACTATCCCAGGAGAGGTCTCCAAATACAATGACCGTTTTTTTGGCGCTAGCCCCTTCTTTTTCGCAACTAACGAAGAATGTTAGAAGCACTGCAATACTTAATATAAGGGCAAAAAGCCTTTTCATAGTTATCTCCTTTCTCTTATTTAATTAGTAGACTAAAGATTTAAAAGAAATGCGTCAAGGGTCAACTTCTTATCTCTTTCGCGATAAAAGAATCTACAAGCGGTAAAAACAGCTATTTTTGGCAATTTTTCACTGATTTTTCTCCTTTCTCCCCCCTTTGGAGAATAAAAATGTATACACAACTAATATTTAGTGTTGTAATATTTAGACTACTTTACATTTTGAGATAGGCGGTGCTATTATGGGCACGAGAGTAAATGATGGATTTTAATGAAACAGCCGACGAGGTAGTGGCAACCCTCAGACAGATAATTAGAGCTATTGACCTTCAGTCCAAGAAGCTAACCAAGAAATATGGCCTTACCGGGCCTCAGCTTATCATCCTTAAAGAGATTAAACGGGGCCCCCACAGGCCTATTTCGGAAATTTCCCGCCAGGTCAGTCTTTCCCAGGCCACGGTTACAGCTATTTTGAACCGCCTGGAACAACAGGGATTTGCCATCCGAAAAAGAAGCGAGCAAGACAAGCGCAAGGTAAATCTCTTTCTCACGGAAAAGGCAGAAGAGATTCTCAAGGATAACCCCTCCCTCCTTCAGGAGGAATTCACTCATAATTTTGACAAGCTGGAAGACTGGGAGAAAAACATGCTCCTCGCCTCCCTGCAGCGCCTGGCTTCCATGATGAATGCCGAAGATATTGTCGCCCCGCCGGTACTCGTTTCCGGGCCTATCGCCGCCACATCCCAGGAAGTCCGAGACTACCTGGAGGAAGAAAAACAGTGAAACTGACCGGGCTCAAGGAAGAATTCAATAAAAAGAACCGATTTGAGCTTAAGCCGGGCCGCCCTACCATGAAAGCGGTGGTTACCAAAGAAAACGGGGGCTACGATAAACTGGAATACAAAGATGTTCCCATCCCCCAACTCAACGAGGGTGAAGTCCTTCTTAAGGTGTTGGCCGCCGGAGTAAACAATACGGAGATAAACACCCGTTTGGGCTGGTACTCCTCCAAAGTGACTACCGGTACGGAAGATTTGGGCGCCGGAAGTGGGGAGGGTGCACAAGCCGCTGCCGAAGGGGATGGAGGCTGGAGCGAGGCCACGCCCTTTCCTTTTATACAGGGGACCGACTGCTGCGGCAGAGTTGAAGCCCTGGGTGAAGGGACCGATGAAAAGCTGATGGGCGCCCGGGTTCTGGTGCGCTGCTGCATTCGTACCGAAGGCTGGAATTCGCCGGAGAATATCTGGATGGCCTCCGACTTTGACGGAGCTTTTGCAGAATACGTAAAGGTTCCCGCCTCGGAAGTGTTCCCCATAGAGAGTGACTGGACTGACGAAGAGCTGGGAACGATACCCTGCACCTACGGTACGGCGGAGAATATGCTCCACCGGACCAATGTGTCCGCCGGAGATCGGGTTCTCATACGCGGCGCTTCGGGAGGAGTCGGCTCTGCGGCTCTCCAACTGGCTAAACGGCGAGGGGCCTACGTTATTGCGATTGCAGGAACTTCCAAGCTGCACCAGGTTAAGGAAATTGGGGCGGACAGGGTGATTTCCCGGGAAGAGGATATTCTGTCCCTTCTGGGAGAAAAATCGGTGGACGTAGTGGTCGACAATGTGGCCGGTCCCGGATTCACGGCTATGTTCAAACTGCTCGACCGGGGCGGTCGCTATGTAAGCTCCGGCGCTATTGCGGGCCCCATGGTAGAACTGGACCTGCGGGACGTATACCTTAAGGACCTGAAAATCATAGGCTGCACCGGCTGGGACGAACCGGTCTTCCCCAATCTGGTATCCTACATTGAAAAAGGCGAAATCAAGCCGCTCCTGGCCAAGACCTTTCCCTTGGAAAAGATTGTAGAGGCCCAACAGGAGTTTACCCTAAAGAAGCACGTAGGGAAATTTGTTCTTATTCCATAATTATCAAAAAGCAAAGCTCACTAAGAGAAGAGGGATCAAGAGGATTAAGAAAGCTAAAAAACTCTTATTAATCCCATAATTCCCATTAATCCCTGTCAAAAAAACAAAAAGAAAAGCTCACTGGGAGAAGAGGGACTAAGAGGATTAAGAAAGCTAAAAAGCTCTTATATAAAATCCCATAATTCCCATTAATCCCTGTCAAAAAAAGCAAAAAAGAAAAGCTCACTGGGGAAAGAGGGACAAAGAGGATTAAGAAAACTAAAAAACTCTTATATAAAATCCCATAATTCCCATTATTCCCAGTCAAAAAAACAAAAAGAAAAGCTCACTGGGAGAAAAGGAACAAAGAGGATTATGAAAGATTTGGGAATCTTGGGAATGCCAAATTATGTTGAATAAACCGGAGGGCACCGGTAATAATTAAGCCTAGTGCATTCACACTAACATAAAAAAAACACCTCCCCCGCTAGGAAACAATAAAAAAAAACGATACACTGTAGCGGTTTTACTAACAGGAGGATTTTTCATGCAGCCAGTAATTGTCGGCACGGGTAGTTATTTACCGGAAAGAGTGGTTCACAACGATGAACTTGCCAAAATGATGGATACATCCGACGAATGGATCTATTCCCACACAGGGATTCATCAGCGCCATATTGCCCAAGACGATCAAGCCTGTTCCGATATGGCCGTGGAAGCGGCTAAAAGAGCCCTGGAAGATGCGGGCCTCACGGAAAAAGATATCGATATGATCATTGTCTCCACCGTTACGGGAGATTACAACGGATTCCCCTCCACCGCAGCGGTGGTTCAGCATAAACTCAACGCCCCCCAGGCAGCCGCAATGGACGTAAGCGCCGCCTGCGCCGGATTCATCTACGGCCTGGAAACGGCTCGTGGCTTCCTTCTGGCAGGCACGGCAAAACGTATCCTTGTTATTGGAAGCGAGATTCTTACACGAATCTCCGACTGGTCCGACCGGTCCACCTGTGTTCTCTTTGGAGACGGAGCGGGAGCTGCTGTGGTTGAATTGACCGAAGACCGGCCCTGGGAAAGCGCCCTCCATGCAGAAGGCAGCGGCTTTGACAAACTAAAGCGGGAACTGGGCGGCTCCGCCTTTCCTCTTAAAGAGGGCGAAGTTATTGGAAAAAATGCCTTCCTCTACATGGACGGCCAGGCGGTGTACCTCTTTGCAGTTCGTTCCGTAGGACAGGCGATCAAGGAAGTTTTGGATAAGGCTGAATTGACCATCGACGACATCGCCTATGTGGTTCCCCATCAGGCTAATGTCCGAATAATCGAAGCGGTCTGTAAAAGAAACAAATACGACCTGGACAAGTTCTATATGAATATTGAAAGAACTGCCAATACCTCATCGGCATCCATCCCCCTGGCCCTGGATGAAATGAATAAAAAGGGCCTTTTAAAGAAGGGCGACAAGATCGTTCTTTGCGGATTTGGCGGCGGATTGACTTACGGAGCCATTCTTCTGGAGTGGTAAAGCCCAGCCTTTATTTGTTCATAAGCGGTCCCGATGAAGGGACCGTTTTTTATTTCGCCAGAACCTCTAGTATCTCACCATAATAAACCCGGTGAAAATTTCCGTTCCCGTAACAGTCGTCAATAAGAGCCTTATCGAGGAACTCTTCCTCCTTATAGTCATGAACATAAAGCTTTCGGCAAAAGATGACCAATTCAGCCTCTTCATAATAGAGGGCACCATGCTTATAGGCCGGAGTCAACGGTCCCCCTTCTACCTTATTAATATCCCGGCCCGATTTTGAACCGAATATTTTCTTTACCTCACTGTATTCATCGCCCAGAAAAGAGAGGGCGTAGGTTTCGTTGCTCTCCATAAATTCATAGGTATAGCGGTTAGGGCGCACCACACAAACGGCCACATCCTTTCGCCACATTTCGCCCATAAATCCCCAGCTGCCTATCATGGAATTGGCCTTACCTTCCGTTCCGGCGCCAATCAGCATCCACTGGTCCCGAATTTGTTTAACAACATTCCCTTCTATTTCATCTGCTTTGATCGTTCTAAATGACATGAATACTCCTTACCCCGACGTTAACACGGCATAACCGGGCGGTCAAGCGCATATCACTTATCCTTTGAGTCCATAAGGATGGTCACCGGTCCGTCATTGATCAGATCAACCTCCATATGGGCCCCGAATTCTCCGGTTGGGATGGTCTTCCCCAGGGCTTTCCCCACCTCGGCCACAAAATACTCGTAAAGGGGAATCGCCTGGTCCGGCGGAGCGGAATAATTAAAGGAAGGCCGATTTCCCTTGCGCGTATCGGCATAGAGGGTAAACTGACTCACCACGAGAATCTCTCCGTCCCGGTCCTTCACGGAAAGATTCATTTTTCCCGCTTCGTCATTAAAAATTCGCATATTGACAATTTTCCGCACCAGGAAGTCGGCATCCTTCTCATCATCCTCGGGGCCCACGCCCAAAAGAATCATCAATCCCGCCCCAATGGAGCGAACAGACCGTTCCCCGTCGTCGGAAATCACCGTTACCGACGCTCTAGCCGCCCTCTGCAGTACCGCTTTCATCCATATTCCCCTTTGCACTTGATTCGTCTCCCTATTTTAAGTATTTTTACAGGGTAATCAAGGTCAAAATAATAATGGGAGGCACCAATGAGTGAGTGCGAAGGAAACTGCAATAGCTGCGCCAGCAGCGGTAACTGTTCTGAAGAAGAGAAGATGGGCAAGGAAAAGCTCAAGAACCGACTAAATAACATCAAGAACAAAGTGATGGTCATGTCCGGTAAGGGAGGAGTGGGAAAAAGCTCCGTCTCCGCCAACCTAGCCACTAGCCTGGCTGCACAGGGCCTAAAAGTCGGCCTTTTGGACATAGACTTTCACGGCCCTTCCATTCCCCGAATGTTTTCGGTTCAACACAAAAGAGCGGAAGGCACGTCAGATCAAAATATCCTTCCCATTGAATCTAATGGTGTAAAACTGATGTCCGTGGGCTTTCTGGTTCCCGACGACAGGGCCGCCGTAGTATGGCGAGGCCCCATGAAGATGGGCGTTCTCGAACAGCTTCTCAAGGATGTTGAGTGGGGAGAACTGGACTACCTCATTATTGACTTTCCCCCCGGAACAGGTGACGAGGCCCTTTCCGCCTGTCAGCTTATAGACGATGCCCAAGGCGCCATAATCGTTACAACACCTCAGGAAGTATCCCTTTCCGACTGTCGTCGGTCCATTAACTTCTGCCACAAACTCAATCTCCCCGTTTTGGGAGTTATTGAGAACATGAGCGGATTTGTCTGCCCCGAATGCGGTACGAGAACCGATATTTTCTCTACCGGCGGCGGAAAGAAAATGGCCGATACAGAGAAAGTACCCTTCCTGGGCGAAGTCCCCCTCGATCCGGCGGTTATGCTGGCCTGTGAACGGGGAGAAAGTTACATTCAGGCCCATCCCGATTCAGTTACGGCGGGAGTTTTTCGGACCATAGTGGAAAGACTGGAGAATTAATGTCCCTTAACTGGAAGGAAATCAATTTGATTATGGAGGAGTGGAATCTTGACTCCTCCTTTCTACAGGAGATTCGCCAATACGATTTCCACCATCTTCTCTTTCAATTCTACACCCCCCGGGGAAAAACAACCCTGCTTGTATCACTCAAGCAGGGAGCCTTACGCATCCATAAAACGGAACGAAAGCGTAAGGCCCTTCCCCGCCCTCCCCGGTTCACCACCTTTATGAAGGCCCGATTAAAGGGCAGTAAAGTCGGTATGCCCGAACAGATCGGCTCAGAGCGAATAATCCTTTTTCCTCTGAGCCGGGGAGAGGAACATTACCACCTCTATATAAAATTATGGGAAAATAGCAGTAATATCATTATCACCAATGAGAAGCATAAAATTCTCGACTGCTTCTCCCGCCGTCCCAACCGGGGCGAAATCCCGGGGGAGCTATATAATCCCAAAGAGGACCTGTCCGATCCCATAGACCCGGACCGTTTTATCCCGCGGGATTTTCCCGGAGAGGGAGATTATAACCGCCGCCTCGAACTCTTCTACGAAAACCGGGAAGAGGACTCGGAACTGACCAAGCTCAGAGAGGAAGCCGCCCGTTGTCTCAAGGCAGAAAAACGACGCCTCCAGGGACGGGAAGAAAAAGTAGAAAAACGCCTGGCCGATTACGCCCGGGCGGAGAGCTTTAAACTTTGGGGCGATGAAATCATGTCCCATCTTCATTTAATAAAACAAGGCGACCGGGAGTTGGAAATAACCACCTACGACGAGGAAGGCAAGGAAACCCTTCTTATCCTTGAACTGGACCCTCTCCTCACACCGGCAGAAAACGGCGAACGCTATTACAAGCGGTACAAAAAAGCCCGCACCGGAGAAAAACTGGCCCGGGAAGAACTGGAACAATTGCAAATCCGCCTGGAAAAAATCCAAACAGAACGGGAAGCACTTCCCGAATCAAGCGACAAGGGCCATCTAAAAAACCTCATCACCCTGGAAAAGGAGAGGAAAACAAAAAACGAGAGCCCCACTCCGGGACTCCAGTTCCATTCAGGCCCTTTTCTTATACTGGTGGGCCGAAACGCTGCTGAAAATGACGAACTGCTGCGTAGACATGTGCGGGGCAACGATTTATGGCTCCACAGCCGAGACTGGCCCGGGGGCTACATATTCATCAAGACTATTAAGGGAAAATCGGTCCCCCTTGAGACCCTCCTCGATGCGGGAACCCTGGCGGTTCACTATAGCAAAGGAAAAAGGTCCGGCAAATGCGACCTTTACTATACGGAAGTGAAATACCTGCGCCGGGCAAAAGGCGCCCCCAAAGGAACCGTTCTCCCCACCCGGGAAAAGAACCTCACCGTTGAACTCGATTCCTCCCGACTGGCTCGACTAACGGGAAAACCTGAATGATAGATCCTTCCGCCATAGAGCATGAAATAGACGGTAAAACCCGGCTTAAGGAAGGAATATTCTTTACGGGAAAGGCCGTGGTTGACGAAATAGTGAGTCGATTTGACCTGAAAGGAGTCGATTCGGTTATTGATACGGCCGCCGGGTCGTGCAACTTCCTTCTCTCCCTGGCCGCAGCCTACCCCAAAAAGCAGTTTTACGGGGTAGAACGGAACGAACAAATTTACCGGGCCGTCCTTCCCGCCACAGAAGCTTTTCCCAACCTTCACTACCTCCGGGGCGACATTCTCCTCGACGAATTGCCCATCCCTCCCTGCGACCTCTACCTGGGCAATCCTCCTTTCATCAACTACACCGACCTTCCCCCGGAGTACCGCGAAAAAATCCGTCCCCTCTGGATTCACTACATGCCCGTGCAAAAGGGATTTTCCCTTCTCCTGGGCGAAAGCCGGGGCGATGTGGCGGCCCTGGTCTTTTACCACTCCATAAGCCGCTATCTCAAAGAAAAAGGCCGCTTTGGCGTGGTTCTTCCCAATTCACTGATTAAGGGAAACCGGGCAACAGAGAGTTTTAGAAAATTCCCCGGAATCTCCGTAGAACGTCTCGTCGATATTCCCGGAGAGGAGGCCTTTGCCAACACCAACCGGCCCTGCTTTTATATTCTGGGACAAAAGGGAGGGCAAACGACCTACCCTCTTCTCTATGAAAAGAAAGGAGAAACAGTACAACTTCGTAAGAAGGGGGGACTTTTATTGGAGGCTGATTTAGCTCTGGATGAAGGTTCGGACTACCCAATCCGACAGGGCATCAATACCCTGGGAGCAAACGGAGTATATTTCTTCAATGAAAAACCCGACCTGGAAGAGGCTCTGCTTCATCCCCTGCTCAGAAGCGGAGACGTGGGGGAAAATCGGGCCGAACCAAGCCGATGGGTACTTTTGCCTTACGACGGAGAGGGATGTTTATTGGAAGAAAAAACACTAAAAAAAGATTATCCCAAAAGCTGGGAATACTTACTTTCCCGGAAAGATAAGCTGGAAGGAAGAAAATCCCGTTTTGCCAAAAAAAGCTGGTACGCCCTCTTTGGGATAGGCCCTTACACCTTCGCTCCCTGGAAGGTCGTCTGGCGGGCCATGGGAGCCAAAAGGCTCGAAGCAGCTGTAACGGACGAGGCCATTCCCAACCAGGCCATGCACGGCTATATTGCCTGCCGGTCCCGGGAGGAGGCGGACTACCTCTGCGCTCTACTTAACACAAAGAAGATGCGCCGTATGGCAGAAATCCTGTCTGAATCCCGCTCCCGGTCCTTTGCTCAACCGGGAACGATGAAGTTACTGCCTTTGAAACAGTATAAAAATACTACTGGGGAATAACAGGGGTAAAACTACTCAGGGGAGGTAAAGTCAGGTCGGAGGGAAGACCTTCGGAGCCATCAAGAGGCCTCCAGGTCTGGTTCCGTCCAATCGGCCCAATCTTTCCTCTCACCATAAGATTCTTCCCGTCAAGCCACATCTCACAGGAATAGTGCTTACCGTTCTGGGGATCCATAATTTTTCCCTTCTTATAGCTGTCACCCTTCTTTTCCATGTCCCAAATAATATCAAGGCCACAGAAATAGGGCTGCCCCGCCGTCTCTTCCGCCACTTTTTGGGGGTTTCGGAAATCTTCCAAATAAGCCCCTTCTTCAAAAATAGCGAGAACTCGTCCGTAAACCTTCCCGCCCTTTTCGTAAACCGCTACAACAGACTTAACCTCACCGGTCACATCGTCGATGGTTTTCCAGTAACCGGTAACGTCCTGGGCACTAGCAGAAAAGAGGCCCACCAAAAACAAGATTCCAAAAATAAGTCCTTTATTCATAGATTAACTCCTTATTTAAACCGATGCCCAAAAGCTCGGCCATTCACATATTTCTCTAACAAAAAATTGACAAATCCCCCAAGTGGGGCTAAAATTATAATATGCATCACGAGGGAGGTGATAATTGTTAAAACCACCCAGAATGCAATCCCGGCGGACCCGGGAAAGACAATTATATATTCAAACCTTTCTTTAAAGAAAGGCAGAATAACAGTGCACTGAATCGGCGCCCTTCCCTGTGAAGCAACCCCGATCAGACCAAAAGGCCGGTTTAAGACCGGCCTTTTTATTTATTCCGCTACCACCCAAGGCTTAATCTCTTCGTTCTGAAAATGCTCGCGATGCTCATGTGCTTTCGCACACTGCGCTCACTCCGCTTTTCACGCCTCGACCTTAAACCATGGCTGGCAGCTCGTTCGGCTAGCCGACACATGCACCAAAAACCAACTCCAAAACGAGTAGATTGTGCCGCAGGCTAGGCAGGGGAAGGAGCTGATCCCACAGTGTACAAAAAGTACATGAGGACATCAGATCTTTTCCCTAACGACGCCTCCGGTGCAATATACTCGTTTTGCTAGTATTTGTTGCTTTTGAGCATCTTGAGCATCCACCGGGGGAGAGGTTTTCCCGCCCGCTTGGTAAGATCAAGGTACCAGTTAAGCTTTTTCAAAAGCGGTATTTTGTGGGTTTCCACAAACTCGATGAGGGCCCCGTCGGGATCTTCGATGTAGGTAAAATGACCCGCCGCTTCTCCCATGTTGAATGAGTCGGCACTGTCCACCGTAAAGGGGTGGCCCGCTTCATTACAGGCTTCCTGGAGAGCGGGCATATTCAGTATGTCAAAACAGAGATGGATAAAACCGGCGTCTCCCCAGAATCGGTCTTTGAAGATTTTTACCGGCTCCCGATCAAGGGCCTGAACCAGTTCGATGTAGCTTGTACCGAACACAGGAGCAAAGGGGCCTTGGGGAGCCTGAGAGTGACTCAGAAGCACTCGACGGAATTTACCCGATCCACCGGGCAGAACGGCCATGTCTTCGAAGCTTGCCGTTTCGTCGTCAATTATCAAATCGTAGCCCAGAAGCTCTTGGTAGAACTTCAGGGATTTTTCCATATCGGAAACACCAATAACGGCACCGCAAGGACCGCCTGTGGTGTATTTTCCCTGCTGGAAAAAATCATTGTCTTCGATCACCTGAAAAATGTTGTTCCACGGATCGCGGAGATAAAAACAGCCCCGGCCGTCGGGAAGGGGAAGAATTTTCTCGGAGAGGATTTCAACCCCCTCTTTTTTCATATGAGCGAAGGCTCCTTCCAGATCGTTGGCCTTAATTTTTCCGTAAAGAAATCCCAAATCTCCCGTCTGAATTTCAAATTCGGCCGGCTGGGTTTTGCGGCTGGTGTACTGCCAGATTTCGAAGCCGCTTCCTCCCTGGAGGTTAATGGCAAGTGTGGCTGAACGGGACTGAACTTCCCCTCCGGTATACCGGGTCATGAAAGGGGCCGGAGCGGCCTCACGGAAAATAGGGGTTGTCATCCCAAAAACACGAGCGTACCATTCGCAGGAACCCTGTTCGTCGGGTGTTCCCACACCCAATTGCTGAATTCCACCAATTACATAGGACATAGTTGTCTCCTCCATTACATAATTACCAATTCAGTATACCCTAAGCGGGCTCGATTGTCTTCCCCCGGCAGGGAAAATAGTCTATCATGGGAGCCATGGAAACGACACCGCTTACAGCCCACAATCTGGGGCAGCTTTTAGATCATACCTTTCGAATGACATTCAAAAATTACAGGAGATTTTTTCTCCCGGTCATGCTTTATTCCGCCCTTTCCACGGCACTTATGGAGTTCATGTATGCCGCGAACAGCGATTTTTTCAATGCTGTCATGATTTCTCCCGACGCCGCTGTGGATTTGTTCTCCTCTTTTAATCCGGGGCCCTATTTCCTTGCCATTACAGTTATGGTACTTGCCAGCCCCTTTTTCCAGTATATTGTGAATGATTTGGCCATTTCCTCTTTCTTTGTACGGGAAGAGGAATGGAATCTGCCCGAAGCGGCGGGAAAAGCTTCCGGGCGCTACGTCCCCATGCTCCTCACGACTCTTCTGGCCTCTCTCCTTATAATGGCCGGAGCCTTCGCTCTCTTTGTGGGAGCCATTGTGGTAGCCCTTTACCTCTCCCTCCTTTACCCCATTCTTGTTTTTGAAAACCTTACCCCCCGGGAGACCATTAGGCGGGCCTTTAATCTTGTACAGAAAAATTTCTGGGCTATTCTGGCTAACTGGATTGTCTTCTGGCTGATTTTCATAGGAATTGATTTGATCAACTCTCGGGTAGTGGAACTCATTGCTCCCCTCATTATGGGAGACGCAGTAGGAATCACCACAACCATAATATATTTTATCCTGAATCTACCGGTGGTAGTCCTCACTATCTCCCTGCAGTGTTGCTTCACGGTGAATCTCTACTTTAACCAACGTATCAAAAAAGAGGGATTTGGCCTTGAATAACCGCTACTACGGCTTGCGCCACGGCCGCTCCCGGGCCAACGAAGCGGGTATAATCGTCAGCGATCCCTCTGTAGGGACCGTTCGTTGGGGCTTGAGCGACTTCGGGCGAAATCAGGTTAAGGAAGGAGTAGAAAAATCCTCCCTGGACGAAAATACGATTATCGTCAGTTCCGATTTTCTTCGAACCTGGGAAACGGCTCTGTTGACGGCGGAAGTTCTGGGATGCGAGCCCCCCAGGAAAGACATACGCCTGCGGGAGCGTTTTTTTGGTAACTACGAAGAAAAGGACAACACCCATTATAAGCTCGTCTGGGCGGAGGATATAAAAAATGGGGGCAACACTCTGGAAGGAGTGGAATCTCCTGAAGCTGTAAAAAACCGATTCGGTTCCTTGATTGAGGAATTGGAACAAGACTATCAGGACAAGGATATCATTCTTGTGTCCCATGGAGATGCCCTGCAGATTGGACAAACCTGGTTCGAAGGGAAAGAAGCCCGTATTCATCGCAGCCTGGACCATCTGGATACGGGGGAAGTGAGACGACTGGACCGTCCTAAGTCACCGTAAATCCAACCTCTCGAAAGATTTGACGAATAGTATCGATTAAGTCTTTCGCCGGGGGCTGGGTTTCACCCAAGGTATAATTCAGCCCCAGTTCCTGCCATTTGAATTCCCCCAGTTTATGGAAGGGAAGTATCTCTATTTTCTCAATATTATCGTATTCGGAAAGAACCCGGGCCAACTCACGGGCATCTTCAAGCTCATCGGTCAAACCGGGGACGACGACATGTCGTATCCATACGGGTATTTTTGCCTCCCGGAGCTCGGCCAGGGCGGCCAATGTGGAATCCCGTTCCACTCCCGAGACCTTTTTAAAAGTGGAAGGATTAATCGACTTCATGTCCAGAAGGACCAAGTCAGCATTAAGAAGGACCCGCTTTCTAGCCTCCTCCGTACCAAAGCCGGAGGTATCTACCGCCGTATGAATGCCCAGGGAACGGGCTTCCTTAAGCAGGGCCTCAACGAAGTCGGGCTGCATAAGAGGCTCGCCGCCGGTGACGGTTATCCCGCCGCCGGAAGCCTCCATGTATCGTTTGTAGGTTTTGGCGTGATCAATAATTTCGGCAACAGTCACTTCCCGGCCGCCCGATTTTTTCCAGGTGTCCGGGTTGTGACAATAGAGACAGCGCAGAGGACAGCCTTGAGTGAAAACGACAAACCGGATGCCCGGACCATCTACCATACCGCCTGTAACGACTGAATGTATTCTCCCTTTTACTGTCCTCATGCAAGCCTCCTTACATTACCTGGTGAAAAGTTCTGCTAATTACGTCTTCCTGCTGTTCACGGGTCAACTTAACAAAGTTTACCGCATAACCGGAAACACGGATAGTCAGCTGGGGATACTTTTCCGGATTCTCCATGGCGTCGAGCAGAGTGTCTCTGTTCAGAACGTTGATGTTCACGTGGTGACCACCGTCAAGGAAGTAACCGTCCATCAGACTGGTCAGGTTGTTAACTCGGTTGTCCTCATCCTTACCCAAAGCATCGGGGATGATGGAGAAGGTGTAGGAAATACCATCGGTTGAGTGCTCATAGGGCAGTTTGGCAATGGAAGCGAAACAGGCCAGAGCACCGTGGGTGTCCCGTCCGTGGATGGGGTTGGCACCGGGTCCGAAGGGGGAACCGGCCTTACGGCCATCGGGAGTGGAACCGGTCTTCTTACCGTATACAACGTTACTGGTAATGGTAAGGATAGACTGGGTGGGGTCCGCATCACGGTAAGTCTTCTGGTGACGGATCTTGTTCATGAAAGCTTCAACAAGGTCTACGGCGATCTGGTCTACCCGGTCGTCGTTGTTACCGTAGGCGGGGTATTCCCCTTCTACTTCATAGTCTACAGCCAGACCTTCTTCGTTTCTGATAACCTTAACCTTGGCGTACTTGATAGCGGACAAAGAGTCGGCTACAACGGAAAGTCCCGCGATACCACAGGCCATGGTTCTGTAAACCTGATCGTCATGAAGAGCCATCTGGAGAGACTCGTAGTTATATTTGTCATGCATGAAATGGATAACGTTAAGAGCCTTAACGTAAACGTTAGCCAGCCATTCCATAATTACGTCATACTTGGCCACAACTTCGTCGTAATCGAGATACTCGGAAGTAATGGGGGTGTATTCGGGAGCTACCTGAACGCCGG
Organism: Spirochaetales bacterium; assembly: GCA_028533045.1. Taxonomy (GTDB): domain Bacteria; phylum Spirochaetota; class Spirochaetia; order DSM-2461; family DSM-2461; genus SZUA-368. Next base: position 353,821 of record JAQQAP010000008.1, read on the forward strand.
ACTTCTCATCCTTACCGCCGTTGATGGCGTAAAGAAGGGCCTTGGCCAGGTTGGCGCGGGCGCCGAAGAACTGCATCTGCTTACCGACCCTCATGGCGGACACACAGCAGGCGATGGCATAGTCGTCGCCGAAGTGGGTTCTCATCAGACAGTCATTCTCATACTGAACCGCTGAGGTATGAATAGATACTTTGGAACAGTAGTTCCGGAATCCCAGGGGAAGACGGGGGGTCCAGAGAACGGTCATATTGGGCTCGGGAGCGGGCCCCAGGTTTTCCAGAGTATGAAGCATGCGGAAACTGTTTTTGGTGACAAGGGGACGTCCGTCCACACCGATTCCGCCTATGACCTCGGTTACCCAGGTGGGATCTCCCGAAAAAAGGGCATCGTATTCTGGG
>JAQQAP010000009.1 GCA_028533045.1 Spirochaetales bacterium
TGTAATCCTTGATGGTTTCGTACAAAGTCGCCAGACATGTCATTCCCGCGCCGGGAATCCACGACCCATTGAAAATGATGGATCCCCGTCTTTGCGGGGATGACAAAAATGGAGAGATTCAGACTTTTTACGAGTTTATCAATTCTTAAATAACGGTTTGAAGGCAAGTCCACACTTCTGGATTCTGGCTTCTGAATTCTGAATTCGGTTCCCACGCTCATGCCCAAACGCAAGGACATCCACAAAATCCTGATTATCGGCGCCGGCCCGATCATCATCGGCCAGGCGTGCGAATTCGACTATTCCGGCACCCAGGCGTGCAAGGCGCTGAAAGAGGAAGGCTACGAAGTGGTGCTGGTCAATTCCAACCCGGCCACCATCATGACCGACCCCGACAGTGCCGATGCGGTTTACATCGAACCGATCACCTGGCGCACGGTTGCGCGGATTATCGAAAAGGAGCGCCCCGATGTGCTGCTGCCCACCATGGGTGGACAGACGGCGCTCAACTGCGCCCTGGACCTGGTGCGGGAAGGGGTGCTGGAAGAGTACGGGGTGGAGATGGTCGGCGCCTCGCGGGAGGCGATTGACAAGGCCGAGGACCGGGATCTGTTCCGCCAGGCGATGCAGAAAATCGGACTCGATATGCCCCGCTCCGCCGTGGCCCACAGCATGGAAGAGGCCCTGCAGGTACAGGCGCAGATCGGCTTCCCCACCATTATCCGACCCTCCTTCACCATGGGGGGCTCCGGTGGCGGTATCGCCTACAACCGGGAGGAGTTTGTCGAGATCTGCGAGCGCGGACTGGACCTGTCACCCACCCGGGAGTTGCTGATCGAGGAGTCGGCGCTGGGTTGGAAAGAGTACGAGATGGAGGTGGTGCGGGACCGCAAGGATAACTGCATCATCATCTGCTCTATTGAGAATCTGGATCCGATGGGGGTGCATACCGGTGACTCCATTACCGTGGCCCCGGCCCAGACCCTGACCGATAAAGAGTACCAGATCATGCGCGACGCCTCGCTGGCGGTCCTGCGCGAGATCGGTGTGGATACCGGTGGCTCCAACGTGCAGTTCGCCATCAACCCGGAAGACGGGCGCATGATCATCATCGAGATGAATCCCCGGGTCTCCCGCTCCTCCGCCCTGGCTTCCAAGGCGACCGGTTTCCCGATTGCCAAGATCGCCGCCAAGCTGGCGATCGGCTATACGCTGGACGAACTGCGCAACGAAATTACCGGCGGGGCCACCCCGGCCTCCTTTGAGCCGACCATCGACTACGTGGTCACCAAGATTCCCCGTTTCGCCTTCGAGAAGTTCCCGGCTGCGCCGGATCGTCTGACCACCCAGATGAAGTCGGTGGGTGAGGTGATGGCCATCGGCCGTACCTTCCAGGAGTCTCTGCAAAAGGCGCTGCGTGGCCTGGAGACTGGAAAAAGCGGTCTGGATGAAGTGGTGGATCTGGACTCCGAAGAGCTCAAGACCATCCTGCGTCATGAGTTGCGAGAGCCCGGCGCCGAGCGGCTCTGGTATGTGGCCGATGCGTTCCGCTCCGGTATGTCGATGGAAGACATCTTCGAGGTGACCAAGATCGACCCCTGGTTCCTGGTGCAGATCGAGGAGCTGGTGAAGATCGAGGCGGAAGTGCGTGCCGGCGGAATGGCCGCCCTGGATGGTGACCGGTTACGCTACCTGAAGCGCAAGGGCTTTTCTGATGAACGACTGGCCGCCCTGGTGGGAGTCAAGCAGGAGCAGATCCGCACAGCGCGCTGGGAAGCCGGTGTACGCCCGGTATTCAAACGGGTGGATACCTGTGCTGCCGAGTTTTCTACCAGTACCGCCTACATGTACTCCACCTATGAGGAGGAGTGCGAGGCGCTGCCGACGAACAACAAAAAGATCATGGTGCTGGGTGGCGGTCCGAACCGGATTGGCCAGGGTATCGAGTTCGATTACTGCTGTGTGCACGCCGCCTTCGCTATGCGCGAAGATGGTTACGAGACCATTATGGTTAACTGTAACCCGGAGACGGTGTCCACCGATTACGATACGTCCGACCGACTCTATTTCGAGCCGCTCACCCTGGAGGATGTGCTTGAGGTGGTCGAGGTGGAACAGCCCACCGGTGTGATCGTCCAGTATGGGGGGCAGACGCCGCTCAAGCTGGCCCAGGCGCTTGAAGCCGCCGGTACGTCCATTATCGGCACCTCCCCCGACTCCATCGACCTGGCGGAGGATCGTGAGCGGTTCCAGCAACTGGTCGAGAAACTGGCTCTCAAGCAGCCGCCCAATCGCACCGCTACGGATCCGGAAGAGGCGGTGACGCTGGCCCAGGAAGTGGGTTACCCCCTGGTGGTGCGCCCCTCCTACGTGCTGGGCGGACGGGCCATGGAAATTGTCCATGACGAGGATGACCTGCGGCGCTACATGCGTGATGCGGTGCGGGTCTCTAATGACTCGCCGGTCCTGCTGGACCGCTTCCTGAATGATGCCATTGAGGTCGATATTGATGCCATCTGTGACGGTACCGACGTGGTTATCGGCGGCATCATGGAGCATATCGAGGAGGCCGGTGTTCACTCCGGTGATTCTGCCTGTTCACTGCCGCCCTACACGCTCTCCACGGAGATCCAGGATCGCATGCGCGAGCAGATCCGCCGCATGGCCCTGGAATTGAAGGTGGTTGGCCTGATGAATACTCAGTTTGCTATCAAGGATAATGAGATCTACCTGCTGGAAGTAAATCCGCGTGCCTCGCGTACCGTGCCCTTCGTATCCAAGGCGACCGGGGTACAGCTGGCCAAGGTGGCTGCCCGCTGCATGGCTGGCGTTTCGCTGAAAGAACAGGGTTTTATCGAGGAGAAGATTCCGGAGAACTACTTTGTTAAGGAGGCCATCTTCCCGTTCGTCAAGTTCCCCGGTGTTGATACCCTGTTGGGTCCGGAAATGAAGTCCACCGGTGAGGTGATGGGGGTAGGTGCGACATTTGGCGAGGCGTTCGCCAAAGCCATGGAGGGGGCGGGTGATCTGCTGCCGCGCTCTGGTCGGGCGTTGCTGTCCGTACGTGAGCAGGATAAGAAACGTATCGTTACCGTGGCGCGGGATCTTAACCAGCTCGGTTTCCAGTTGTTTGCCACCGGTGGTACCTGCAAGGTGATCATGGAAAACGGGATTGAATGCGAGCGGGTGAACAAGGTGGCGGAGGGTCGCCCACACATCGTGGATATGATAAAAAATGACGAATTCCGTCTGATTATCAATACCACCGAAGGCAAAAAAGCGATTGCCGATTCGGCGGCCATACGGCGCTCCGCCCTCCAGCACAAGGTGACCTATACAACCACCATGTCGGGTGGCGAAGCGATTTGTCTGGCCTTGAAACAGGCGGATAGTACCAATGTTAACCGGCTGCAGGATCTGCACTGATCCGCTACGGCGGATTTTGGTCGGAATCCTGAATAATAAACAGAGACGAGGTTTTAGGTATGAGCAAGGTGCCCCTGACTGTCAGAGGTGCGGAGAATCTTCGGGCTGAACTAACCAGGCTGAAGCAGGTCGATCGACCCAAGGTGATTCAGGCGATTGCCGAGGCGCGCGCCCATGGTGATCTGAAAGAGAACGCGGAATATCATGCGGCTCGGGAACAGCAGGGTTTTATCGAAGCCCGCATCAAGGATATCGAGTCCAAGCTTTCCCATGCCCAGATTATTGATGTAAAGAGCATCAATGCCGGCGGCCGGGTGGTCTTCGGTGCCACGGTCGACGTGTATGAGGAGGAAGAGGACGCCGAGCATACGTTCCAGATCGTCGGTGACGATGAGGCCGATATAAAGCAGGGGCTGATCTCGGTCAGTTCTCCCATGGCCCGTGCCCTGATCGGCAAATCGGCAGGCGATGAGGCGGCGGTGCAGACTCCCAATGGCGCCCGCCACATGGAGATACTCGAGGTTCGCTACGAATAGTCGCTACTGCGCAACAGCATGGCTTAAACCAGAGGGGGCGAAAGCCCCCTTTTGGCTATGCAGGGGAGTCAGTCCCGGGTCAAGGCGATAACCGGGTTGTCCGGATTGGCGCGGTAAAAGGCCGCCACATGGCCGATGCTTTGTACCAGTTCGGCGTGGCACTGGTTGCAGATGGCGTCGATCATCGTCTGTCGCTCATCCCGGTCGCCGGCATTCAGCCTGATCTTGACCAGTTCATGGGTGTTCAGGGTGATATCGATTTCATTGAAAACCGCGTCGGTCAGGCCATTCTGGCCAATGATGACCACGGGGTTGAGGTGATGCACCAGGCTTTTCAGCTGGCGGATCTGTTTTTTTGTCAGTGGCATCACGGACTCCGGTCGTACTTGAAAGGCCGCGCATTCTAACGTAGTTATAGGCAACCGGACACTCTTTTGAGCCCGGTGGCTGTTGTGCGGAGCGTTTTGCCGCCGTTAGGGCCGGATAGCTGTCCCGCTATGGCAGGTTGGCCCGAAATCTGATTTAGTGCATCTAACAAGCAGGCACGATGAAAAAAAGCAAAAGCAGTCACCAGTGGCTGGATCGACACTTTAATGATGAATATGTGAAGCGCGCCCAGGCGGCCGGGTATCGATCTCGCGCATCTTTCAAGTTGTTGGAATTACAGGAGAAAGATCAGCTTTTTTCTGCCGGACAGGTGGTGGTCGATCTGGGGGCGGCGCCAGGTGGCTGGTGCCAGGTGGCAGAAAAGCTGGTGGGGGCCAATGGCCGGGTGTTTGCGCTCGATATTCTGCCGATGGACCCGATTCCGGGGGTGGAATTCATTCAGGGCGATTTTCGCGAAGATGAATCGGTTGAGCAACTACGTGCCCTGCTGGCCGGGCGACCGGTTGATCTTGTAATCTCGGATATGGCCCCCAATGTGAGTGGTATGAGTGCGGTTGATCAGCCCCGCGCCATGTATCTCTGTGAACTGGCTCTGGAATATGCGCGTGAAGTGTTGCGCCCCGGAGGTAGTTTTGTGGTAAAGGTTTTCCAGGGAGAGGGGTTTGATCAGTATCTGCGGGACTTGCGGAGCAGCTTCTCCAAGGTGGTAACACGCAAGCCCGCTGCGTCTCGGCCCCAGAGCCGGGAGGTGTATCTGGTGGCGAGGCGCTATAATGTATAGTACTGTAGGTCGCCCGATATGGTGATAACCAGTTGAATTAAGGCCGGTTCCCGTGGTCAGTAGATACGTGGGGCCGGGAAGTGCCGGGGACGGTATGGAAATTTCCCCGGTTTTGGTAGTTATATAGAGGGTTTTGACCTTGAACGATATGGCAAAAAATCTGGTTCTCTGGGTGATCATCGCGATCGTTTTGATGTCGGTGTTCAATAATTTTTCAACCCAGACCTCACAGACCAATGCGTTGTCTTATTCGGATTTTATTGCCCAGGTCAAGAATGGTGCAGTCCAGAAGGTGACCATTGATGGACGGGAGATCAAGGGTACGCTGACCTCCGGGGCCACCTTCTCGACCTACAGTCCCGGTGATGACGGGCTGGTGGGTGATCTGTTGAACAACAATGTGCAGATTGTTGCCACGCCACCGGAAAAGCCCTCCATCCTGATGACCATCCTGATCAACTGGTTCCCGCTGTTTATCCTGATCGGCCTGTGGATCTTCTTTATGCGCCAGATGCAGGGCGGGGGAGCCGGCCGGGGTGCCATGTCGTTCGGCAAGAGCAAGGCGCGCATGCTGGGCGAGGACCAGGTAAAGGTCACTTTCGCCGATGTGGCTGGAGTCGAGGAGGCCAAGGAAGAGGTCTCTGAAATGGTGGAATTCCTGCGTGATCCATCAAAATTCCAGAAACTGGGCGGCAAAATCCCCAAGGGCGTCCTGATGGTTGGCTCGCCTGGTACCGGTAAAACCCTGCTGGCCAAGGCCATTGCGGGCGAGGCCAAGGTGCCGTTCTTTACCATTTCCGGTTCCGACTTCGTGGAGATGTTCGTTGGTGTCGGCGCATCCCGTGTGCGTGACATGTTCGAGCAGGCGAAAAAGCACGCCCCCTGTATCATCTTTATTGACGAAATTGACGCCGTCGGCCGTCACCGTGGAGCTGGCCTGGGTGGCGGGCATGATGAGCGTGAACAGACCCTCAACCAGCTGCTGGTGGAGATGGATGGATTCGAGGGTAACGAGGGGGTCATCGTTATCGCGGCGACCAACCGTCCTGATGTGCTCGACCCGGCGCTGTTGCGGCCGGGCCGCTTCGACCGCCAGGTCGTGGTGCCCTTGCCTGACGTGCGTGGCCGTGAGCAGATACTCAAGGTACACCTGCGCAAAGTGGCCGCTTCCGATGACGTGAAGCCGGCCTTGATCGCACGGGGTACGCCCGGCTTCTCCGGCGCAGATCTGGCTAACCTGGTCAACGAGGCGGCACTGTTTGCTGCCCGGGCCAACAAGCGTGTAGTCGGCATGATCGAGATGGAGCGCGCCAAGGATAAAATCATGATGGGCGCCGAGCGCAAGTCCATGGTGATGAATGAGGACGACAAGCGGCTGACCGCTTATCACGAGGCAGGACATGCCATCGTCGGACGCCTGGTACCGTCGCACGACCCGGTCTACAAGGTCAGTATTATTCCGCGCGGCCGGGCGCTGGGTGTAACCATGTTCCTGCCGGAAGAGGATCGCTACAGCCATAGCAAGGAGCACCTGGAGAGCCAGATTTCCAGCCTGTTCGGTGGCCGTGTGGCGGAAGAACTGGTGTTCGGCAAGGATATGGTGACTACCGGTGCTTCCAATGACATCCAGCGCGCAACCAGTATTGCCCGCAGTATGGTCACCAAGTGGGGTCTCTCCGAGCGCCTGGGGCCCCTGATGTATGGTGAGGAAGAGGAAGAGGTTTTCCTGGGTCGTTCAGTCACGCAGCACAAGAATGTTTCGGATGAAACGGCTCATGCAATCGATGAGGAAGTGCACAACTTTATCGAGCGCAACTACTCCAGGGCAAGAAAGATTCTCGAAGAGCACATGGATAAACTTCACATCATGGCAGAGGCCCTGATGAAGTACGAGACTATCGACAGCTCGCAAATCGATGACATCATGTCCGGTAAGAAGCCCCAGCCCCCCGAGGACTGGATTGACGATTCGGACCTGCCTCCCGATTCCGGTGGTGACGGTGTAAAAGCGGATGTCGTGGAGAAGCCAAAGGGCGATTCGCCCGATGGTATCGGTGGTCCCGCCGGACAGCATTGATCCGCAGCGGCAACAACTTATAGTTTCTTATGACGATCCTGGATTGCGCCGGTAAAACTGTCGATCTGACTCGGCCGCGAATCATGGGCATACTCAATGTCACCCCCGACTCCTTCTCGGACGGGGGTGATTTTGTTTCCCGTGAGGCGGCACTGGAACGGGCCCGCGCCATGGTAGAGGAGGGGGCCGATCTGCTGGATATCGGCGGTGAGTCCACTCGTCCTGGTGCATTGGCGGTCTCGGAACAGGAAGAGCTCGATCGGATCATCCCTGTCATACAGGCTATCGCAGCGGAGATTCCGGTGCCGATTTCCGTGGATACCAATAAGGCCGTGGTGATGCGTGAGGCAGTCATGGCGGGTGCCGGGTTGATTAACGATGTGATGGCATTGCGCGATGAGGGCGCCCTGGCTGTCGCCAAAACTCTCGGTGTACCGGTCTGCCTGATGCATATGCAGGGTCAGCCTCGTACCATGCAAAAAAATCCTCAGTATCAGGATGTGGTGAGTGATGTGACTGCGTTTCTGCAGTCGCGGGTGAACGCCTGTCTGGCGGAAGGCATCCCCCGGGAACGGCTGTTGCTTGATCCGGGGTTCGGCTTCGGCAAGTCCTTGCAGCATAACCTTACCCTGTTGCGTCAGCTTGATCGTTTCAGTGAGCTGCAGCTTCCCGTTCTGGTCGGTATCTCCAGAAAATCGATGATCGGTGCGGTGCTTGATAATATCCCGGTGGATCAGCGCCTGCCCGGCGGCTTGGCCTGCGCGGTAATGGCTGTCGAACGGGGTGCCGCCATCGTGCGTACCCACGATGTTAAGGCGACCGCCGAGGCGGTTCGTATGGCCCACGCGGTGATGGCGTCAGCCGAACAGGAGTGATGCCGGGATCGCACAACCCGGGCCTGTTCAGGTCTTTCGACCGATTGGGGTGGTCGGATTGTTCAGCTGTTTTTCAGTATAATTTGTGGAATTTGCCCGGATAGAGGGGAGCATCTTGAAACGGAAATACTTTGGTACTGATGGTATCCGCGGCCGTGTTGGTGAAGGAAAAATAACGCCTGAGTTTGTCATGCGTCTGGGGTGGGCTGCGGGACGCGTACTCGGTCAGGGCCACGGTGGCAAGGTTCTGATTGGCAAGGATACCCGGATATCCGGGTATCTGCTGGAGTCGGCCCTGGAGGCCGGGCTGGTGGCCGCCGGGGTGGATATCCACCTGCTCGGCCCCATGCCGACCCCGGGCATTGCCTATTTGACTCGCACGTTGCACGCCCAGGCGGGTATCGTGATCAGTGCCTCGCACAATCCCCACTATGATAACGGCATCAAGTTCTTTTCCAGTGAAGGTAAAAAACTGCCGGATGAGGTGGAGATCCAGATCGAGCAGGAGCTCGATAAACCGATGACCACGGTCGATTCCGAACACCTGGGCAAGGCATATCGGGTGGGCGATGCAGCCGGTCGTTATATCGAGTTTTGCAAAAGCACCATCCCCTGGACCATGAGCTTCGAAGGGCTGAAGATCGTAGTGGACTGTGCCCACGGCGCGACCTACCATATCGCGCCCCACGTATTCCGTGAACTGGGTGCCGAGGTGTATACCATCGGTGTCGAACCCGATGGTTTGAATATCAATGCCGGTGTCGGTTCCACCCATATCGAAACGTTACAGAAAGCGGTCCTGGAGCAGGGGGCGGATCTGGGTATCGCCCTGGATGGTGATGGCGATCGCCTGATCATGGTGGATGGTGCGGGCTCGGTACTGGATGGCGATGATATCCTCTATATCATCGCCTGTTCCCGGCTGCGCAGAGGCGTCCTGGAAGGGGGCGTGGTCGGGACTAAAATGACCAATTTCGGACTGGAGCACGCTCTCAATGAGCAAGGCATCGCGCTGGTACGCACCGATGTGGGGGATCGCTACATACTGGAGCGGCTGCAGCTGGAACGCTGGTCTCTCGGTGGAGAGCCTTCCGGACACATTATCTGCCTGGATCGGACCACGACCGGTGATGGCATTATCTCGGCGTTGCAGGTGCTGGCGGAAATCAACAAAAGTGGCCGGACGTTGGGAGAGCTTCGGGATGGTTACAAGAAGTTCCCGCAGATTACCCGGAATGTGAAACTGGGAAGCTTGCCGGCGGCAGAGTTGATGACGGCTGACCCGGTTCGTCAGGTGGTCGCCGAGGTGGAAGCCGCGCTGGCCGGTTCCGGGCGGGTGTTGTTGCGTCCCTCCGGCACAGAACCCCTGCTGCGGGTAACGGTGGAAGGTTCGGATGATCGCCAGGTTGATGGCCTGTCGCAGCAGATAGTGGATGTGTTGAGCCAGTTGGTCAGTGCGCCCGCCTAGTCATGCGGCGGGCGTTGATAGTCTGGCAGGCTATGATTTGTCACTCCTGTTGGCGTGGCTAGATGCCTATGCAGCAGGCGAGTTGCCAGAGGTTCTCACCCATAGGGAGAACTGATCCCATCTATACCATTTGTTGATTTGATTTCGCCCGGGGCGCTGGATAGACTTTTTCCCCTGTTAGTAATCCCCCGAAAAAATATCGATGGCAGTCCGCAAGGGACGGCCGGTCAGGAGAAAAAGATGCGTCAACCACTCGTTGCGGGTAACTGGAAAATGAATGGCTCACTGGAGAGCATCGGTCGGCTGCTGCAAGGCATCAAGGCGGGCATGGGCGATGTGAAGCGGGCCGCCGTGGCTGTCTGCGCGCCAGCCATCTATCTGCCAGCAGTCCAGCAACAGTTGCAGGGTAGTGGTATTGCCTGGGGAGCCCAGGATGTATCGGCTGAAGCTTCCGGTGCCTATACCGGTGAGATAGCCACATCCATGCTGAAGGATTTTGGTTGTCAGTTTGTAATTGTCGGGCACTCCGAACGACGTGCCTATCATGGAGAGAGCGATGAGCTGGTGGCGCGCAAGTACGCGGCTGCACGTGCAGCCGGGTTGACGCCGATACTCTGCGTGGGTGAAACGCTGGATGAGCGGGAACAGGGGGTCACTGAATCGGTGGTTGCCCGTCAATTGGACGCGGTAATCCGGCTGGAGGGTGTGAACGCCCTGGCTGACGGGGTGGTGGCTTATGAGCCGGTCTGGGCTATCGGTACCGGCAAGACTGCCTCGCCGGAACAGGCGCAGGATGTGCATGCCTTTATTCGTCAACGGGTGGCCGAGCAGGACGGGGCGGTAGCCGACGGTCTGCGTATCCTCTACGGTGGTAGCATGAAACCGGGTAATGCCCAGGAACTGATTGCCAAGCCGGATATCGACGGCGGACTCATTGGTGGTGCCTCCCTTGATGCGGATGATTTCCTGGGAATCTGCACGGCGGCCAACTGAATATCGAGTCTTATTTTCAGTTTTTGGGATGATTGTCCGGATATTTTTTCTGCAAAGCTATAAAAATTTGGACTTTTGATGTTGATGTGTCTTCTTTATCGCATCCGCATCATGTACAATGCGCGCTTTGAATTTTCAGCGATAAAACGGAAGCCTGAATGCAAACAGTTCTGGTCGTAGTCCATCTTTTCCTGGCGTTGGGTGTCATTGGTCTCGTGCTGATGCAGCACGGCAAGGGTGCTGACGCAGGCGCGGCTTTTGGTTCCGGGTCATCGGGCACCGTGTTTGGTGCGGCAGGTTCAGCTAACTTTTTGAGCCGGGCGACAGCGCTGCTGGCAACCCTTTTCTTCCTGACCAGTTTAGGCATGGGGTGGTTTGCCATGCAGTCAGTTGAGCAGCCCGGACTGATTATTGAAGATACTCAGCCAGCAGCAGAGGTTCCCGCCTCCCAGCCTGCGCCGGTTTCTGAAGTACCGTCCATTCCCGGAACTGCCGGTGGCGCTGCTGCTGATGCCGAAGTGCCAGAAATTCCTTCTGCCGCTGCGGAAGGTGAACAGCCGAAGGGAGCTGAATGATATAATATGTAACCAGGCTCAAGCAGCCTGCATGCCGATGTGGTGAAATTGGTAGACACGCTATCTTGAGGGGGTAGTGGCGCAAGCCGTGCCGGTTCAAATCCGGCCATCGGCACCATAATAGAAAAACGGCATCGCTCCGTGAGGGGTGATGCCGTTTTTTGTTAATAAAATCAAGCATAAGTAACTGATTATAAAGTTTTTTATTAGCTGTATAAGCTTGACAGATCAGGTGCGCTGCTCTACCATTGCGCCCCGTTAATCTTACGGCTGGGAACACCATAAATGGGCGGGCCTGGCAAGAAGGACGAGAGCCAATGTTAGAGAACTATCTTCCCGTTCTGGTGTTTGTCGTTGTCGGCCTGATTGTGGGGGTCGTCATGGTGGCACTGGGTTTTGTGCTCGGTACAAGACGCCCGGATAGCGAAAAGCTGTCTCCCTATGAATGTGGTTTCGAGGCATTCGAAGATGCCCGCATGAAATTCGACGTCCGGTACTACCTGGTCGCCATCCTATTCATTATCTTTGATCTCGAAATCGCTTTTCTGTTTCCCTGGGCCATCGTTCTGGACCAAATTGGAATGGTCGGCTTTGTCGCCATGACCATTTTCCTGGGCATTCTTGTGGTCGGGTTTATCTATGAGTGGAAGAAAGGGGCTCTGGAATGGGAGTAGAAGGCATACTTGAAAAGGGTGTCATCACCACAAGCGCCGATAAGCTGATCAACTGGGCGCGTACCGGCTCCCTCTGGCCAATGACCTTTGGTCTCGCCTGTTGCGCGGTGGAGATGATGCAAGCAGGGGCGGCCCGCTACGATTTGGATCGCTTCGGAATTATCTTTCGTCCCAGTCCCCGCCAGTCCGATGTGATGATCGTGGCCGGTACCCTGGTCAACAAGATGGCACCGGCGTTGCGCAAGGTGTATGACCAGATGGCCGAGCCGCGCTGGGTAATCTCCATGGGCTCCTGCGCCAATGGCGGGGGTTATTACCACTACTCCTACTCCGTGGTGCGGGGCTGTGATCGGGTGGTGCCGGTGGATGTCTACGTGCCCGGCTGTCCGCCGACGGCGGAGGCGCTGCTTTACGGCATTATCCAGTTGCAGGAAAAAATCAAACGTACCAGCACAATTGCGCGTCAGGACTAGGTGAGTCGGATTAATGAACGAAACAGTCAAGACGAAATCCCAGCTTCGCCACGAGGCGCTCCAGGAAGCCTTGAACGAACGCTACGGCTCCAAGGGGTGCGCGGTCAGCTATACCCTCGGTGAAGTAACCATGGTGATTCCCAGAGAGCATCTGCTGAGCATCGCTACCGAACTCCGTGATGATGAAGCTTTCCGGTTCGAGGAAGTGATGGATGTCTGTGGTGTCGATTATGCCGGGTTCGGTGAATCAGAATGGTCGACCCGGGACGCCTCCGCTTCCGGATTTTCCCGGGGGGTGGATCGTCATCATATAGACGTGGCGGCGCGCGGCGATAACGATCGCTTCGCCGTGGTCTACCATCTTCTCTCGATGGCGCACAACCTGCGGCTGAGGTTGCGGGTGTTCGTCGATGCGACGCAACCAATTATCGATTCCGTGGTGGGCATATGGAATGGCGCTAACTGGTTTGAGCGCGAGGCCTTTGATCTCTACGGCATCATGTTCAGCGGTCACCCCGACCTGCGACGCATTCTCACCGACTACGGTTTTGTCGGTCACCCGTTCCGCAAGGACTTCCCCCTGGAGGGCACGGTGCAGATGCGTTATGACGCTGAGCAGGGTCGGGTGGTTTACGAGCCGGTGGCTATCGATCCCCGTGTGCTGGTGCCCAAGGTGATCCGCGAAGACAACCGATTTGTGTCCAACGCACAGCAGGACTCCACTGATGCCTGAGATTCGTAACTACACCCTCAACTTCGGTCCCCAACATCCGGCCGCGCACGGTGTGCTGCGCCTGGTTCTCGAGATGGATGGCGAGGTGATAGAGCGTGCCGACCCGCATGTCGGGTTGCTGCACCGGGCCACGGAGAAGCTGGCCGAGAGTAAACCCTTCAATCAGGCGATCCCTTACATGGATCGGCTCGATTACGTCTCCATGATGTGCAACGAGCACGGTTATGTGATGGCGATAGAGAAGTTGCTGGGTGTGGAGGTGCCGGAGCGTGCCAAGTATATCCGTACCCTGTACGACGAGATCACCCGCATCCTCAATCACCTGATGTGGCTGGGTGCTCATGCCCTGGACGTGGGTGCCATGACGGTCTTTCTGTACGCCTTCCGCGAGCGCGAGGACCTGATGGACTGCTACGAGGCGGTTTCCGGGGCGCGTATGCACGCCGCTTACTACCGGGTGGGCGGGGTCTATCGTGACCTGCCGGAAGTGATGCCGCGCTATGCAAACAACCAGTTTCGCAGCGACGCGGAGATCGCGCGCAAAAACGAGAACCGTCAAGGATCCCTGTTGGACTTTATCGAGGATTTTGCGGATCGTTTCCCTGGGTTGATAGATGAGTACGAAACCCTGCTGACCGATAACCGGATCTGGAAGCAACGTACCGTTGGCATCGGCGTGGTGTCGCCGGAGCGCGCCAAACAGCTTTCATTCAGCGGTCCCATGTTACGTGGATCAGGGATTGCCTGGGATTTGCGGAAAAAGCAGCCCTATGCCGCCTACGACAAGGTCGATTTCGATATTCCCGTCGGCGTGAATGGTGACTGTTATGACCGTTACCTGGTGCGTGTTGAAGAGTTGCGTCAATCTACCCGGATTATCAAACAGTGCGTCAAGTGGTTGCGCGAGAATCCGGGGCCGGTGATTGTGCAGGATCACAAGATCTCGCCGCCGAAACGGGACGCTATGAAAGGTGACATGGAGAGCCTGATTCACCACTTCAAGCTGTTCACCGAAGGTTATTGCCCGCCGCCTGGTGAAGCCTATGCAGCGGTCGAAGCTCCTAAAGGTGAATTTGGCTGCTACGTGGTATCCGATGGCGGCAACAAACCTTTCCGCCTGAAAATCCGTGCCCCGGGCTTTGCCCATATGGCGGCTATGGATGAAATGGTAAAAGGCCATATGCTGGCCGACGTGGTGGCGGTAATCGGCACCATGGACGTTGTGTTCGGGGAGATTGATCGCTGATGGGGTTCAAGAATTTACCAATGACCACCGTCAAACCGACGGAGAACAAGGAACAGCTGTTCCCGGCGGAGATTAGGGCGGAGATCGATACCTGGGTTGCGAAATATCCGGAAGGGTGGCAGCAGTCTGCGGTGATGGCTGCGTTGCGTATTGTGCAGGATGATAACGGCGGGTACCTGACAGAAGAGCTGATGGATAAGGTGGCAGCCTATCTGGATATGCCCCCCATCGCTGTCTACGAGGTGGCGACCTTCTACTCCATGTACGAGCGGGAAAAAGTGGGCAAGCATAAGGTGTGTGTCTGCACCAATGTTTCCTGCATGATCAACGGTTCCGACAAGCTGGTTGATCACATGGAGAAGAAACTCGGTATCAAACTTGGGCAGACCACGGAAGACGGGCGCTTCACGCTTAAGGAAGTTGAGTGCCTGGGCGCCTGTGGCGGCGCACCCATGTTCCAGATCGGTAACAAGTATTACGAGAATCTGACCCCTGAACTGGTCGATTCCATTCTGGACGGACTGGAGTAACGATCATGGCCAATGAAGTCTGCCTCAGAAATAATGATCTCGAACGCCCCTGGTTGCTGGAAACCTACCAGAGCCGTGGCGGCTACTCTGCCCTGACCAAGATCCTGAAAGAGAAAACGCCGCCGGAGCAGGTGATCGAAGAGGTCAAGGCTTCCGGTTTGCGGGGGCGTGGTGGTGCCGGATTCCCCACCGGTCTGAAGTGGAGTTTCATCTCCCGCAACGCACCCGGTCAAAAGTACGTGGTGTGTAACTCGGATGAGGGTGAGCCCGGTACCTTCAAGGATCGGGATATTCTGCGCTACAACCCGCATCAGCTGATCGAGGGGATGATTATCGCCGGTTACGCTATTGGTGCTACCGTCGGCTATAACTACATCCGCGGCGAATTCTGGGAGCCCTACGAACGTTTCGAAGCGGCTCTGGAAGAGGCAAGGGCAGCGGGTTTCCTGGGCGAGAACCTGTTAGGGTCCGGATTTGATTTCCAGCTCCATACGCACCTGGGCGGTGGCGCCTACGTGTGTGGCGAAGAGACCGCGCTGCTGGAGTCTATAGAGGGTAAGAAAGGGCAACCGCGTTACAAACCGCCGTTCCCGGCCCACTTTGGTCTCTATGGCCGGCCAACCATTATCAATAATACCGAGTCACTGGCGTCTATTCCTGTCATCATGGAGAAGGGCGGCGAGTGGTTCAAACAGCTGGGTGTGGAAAACAGCGGCGGTTCCAAGCTGTTCTCTATCTCGGGCAATATCAACAATCCGGGTGTGTTCGAAATTCCCCTGGGTACGCCGTTCTCTGAATTGCTGGAGATGGCGGGCGGCATGAAAGATGGCCGCAAGATCAAGGCAGTTATCCCTGGTGGCTCCTCCGCTCCCATTATTCCGGGCGAGCAGATGATGGAGTTGACCATGGATTATGACGCCATCGCCAATGCCGGCTCCATGCTCGGTTCCGGTGCTGTCATCGTGCTGGATGACACCAACTGCATGGTCAAGGTGCTGGAGCGCATGTCCTACTTCTATTTTGAGGAGTCCTGTGGCCAGTGCACGCCCTGTCGAGAGGGAACCGGCTGGCTCTACCGGGTGGTCAACCGTATTGAACGTGGTGAAGGACGTCCCGAGGACCTGGCGCTGCTGGACGATGTTACGCAGAAAATTGCCGGTCGCACTATCTGTGCCCTGGGTGATGCAGCGGCGATGCCGGTACAAGGCATGCTGAAGCACTTCCGGCATGAGTTCGAGTATCACATTGAACACAAGAAATGCATGGTCGATTGAAGTAACGCCTTGCATTGAATGTTATTTACGCTACTGGTTAGAGAACTAAATCAATGTCTGAAGACCAGACGATTACAATTGAGATAGATGGCAAGGCGATAAAGGCCACGCCCGGTCAGATGCTGATCGAAGTGACCGATGCCGCTGGTATCGATATTCCGCGTTTCTGCTATCACAAGAAACTCTCCGTCGCCGCCAACTGCCGGATGTGTCTGGTTGAGGTTGAGCGCGCACCCAAGCCCCTGCCGGCTTGTGCGACGCCGGTAAACGACGGCATGAAGGTGTTTACCCGCTCTCCAGTGGCGCTGGCGGCGCAGAAGGGGACCATGGAGTTTCTGCTCATCAACCACCCGCTGGACTGTCCTATCTGCGACCAGGGTGGTGAATGTGAGTTGCAGGACATCTCCATGGGATACGGCAGCGACGTCTCCCGGTTCGTGGAAGGTAAACGGATCGTCAAGGACAAGGATATCGGTCCGTTGATTGTGACCGACCTGACCCGCTGTATTCACTGCACCCGTTGCGTTCGTTTCGGCGCCGAGATAGCCGGTATCCGCGAGTTGGGCGCCACCGGTCGCGGCGAGCACATGACCATCGGCACTTACGTTGAGCGCAGTGTTGACTCGGAACTGTCGGGTAACATTATCGATGTCTGCCCGGTCGGTTCGCTCACCTCCAAACCCTCCCAATTCAAGGCACGTGCCTGGGAACTGATTCAGCGTGACTCGATTGCTCCGCATGATTCGGTCGGTTCCAATATCCATGTACACGTCCGGCGGAATGAGCTGATCCGGGTCGTTCCGAAAGAGAACGAGCCGGTCAATGAGTGCTGGATCTCCGATCGGGATCGCTTCAGTTACGAGGGCGTCTACAGTGAGCAACGCCTTACCTCTCCGATGCTTAAGAAAGACGGTGAGTGGGTCCCGGTAAGCTGGGATGTGGCGCTGGAAGAGACTGCGAAGGGTATAAAGGCGGCCGGGGCCGATCTGGGCGCGCTGCTCTCGCCGGGTTCGACGCTGGAAGAGCTGTTCCTGGCGCAGAAGTTGATCCGGGCACTCGGTAGTGAGGCGATCGACAGCCGTCTGAGACAGGGTGATTTCCGCGGTGACGCACCCCGCGTACCCTGGCTGGGACAACCGATTGCAGCGCTGGAGAAAGTCGATGCGGCATTGCTGGTTGGCAGCAATATCCGCAAGGAACAGCCCCTGCTGGGTCATCGTCTGCGCAAGGCGGCCCTGGAAGGTGCCAAAATCAGTTTCATCAATCCGCTGGAACTGGACCTGAACTATAAGGCCGACCAGCTGGTGAGTTCGCCGCGCGGCATGATCGACGACCTGGCGGCAGTTGCCAAGGCGGCCGGTGCCAGCGGTGCGGTGATCGACCAGGCGGTGGCGAACGAACACCATCAGGCTGTTGCCGATAGTCTCAAGTCGGCATCCAACGGAACCCTGCTGCTGGGTAATCTTGCCACTGCCCATGCAGACTTCGCGCTGTTGCGCACATTGGCGGGCGCCCTGGCCAAAGCCTGTGACCTGACTCTGGGCTACCTGCCGGAAGCAGCCAACAGTGTGGGTGCCCATATGGTTGGTGCCGTCGGTACGGCGGACAACAATAGCCGTTCGATGCTGGAACAACCCCGCAAGGCGTACCTGCTGATGGGCATACAGCCTGGCCTGGATTTGTGGAATCCGGCCAAGGCCAGCAGTGCATTTGCGCAGGCCGACTTCGTAGTCGCCCTGACGGCTTATCGGAGCGCAGATCTGGATTCGGCCGCCAACGTGCTGTTGCCAACAGCCCTGTTTGCGGAGACTTCCGGCAGCTTCGTCAACGCGGCCGGTACCCTGCAATCCTTTGCTGGTGCCATCACTCCTGCCGGCGCCATTCGCCCGGCCTGGAAAGTGCTGCGCGTGCTGGGCAATCTGCTGGATGTGTCAGGCTTTGATTACATTAGCTCAGATGAGGTGCTGGCGGAGGCCAACGCGTCAATGGCTGACGTTGCGCCGGACAACACTGTGACGGGTGCAGGTGTTTCGGATGCCCCGGCTGCCGCCGCTGGTCTGCAGCGCGTTGGTGATGTACCTATCTATGCATTGGATCCGCTGGTGCGCCACGCCTCCTCCCTGCAGCAGACTCATGATGCGATACCGGCGGGTATCTACATCAACGCTGAAGAGGCCGGTCGGCAGGGACTATCTGAGGGTGAGTCGGCCGTTGCTGTCCAGGACGGTAACCGTGCCCAACTGCCAATCTTTATTGATCCCAACGTACCAAACGGTTGTGTCCGAATACCCGCCGCGCTGGCCGGTACCGAGACGCTGGGTGCCCAGTTTGGTGAAGTGACCCTGGAGAAGGTTTAAGCGATGGATTCATTGATAACTCTCTGGGAATGGCTCGGTCAGAATATGATCGTGGTTCAGATCCTGATTAAAATCGTGGTAATCATCGCGCCGCTGATGCTCTGCGTGGCCTACTTTACCTACGCGGAGCGTAAGCTGATCGGTTACATGCAGGTCCGCATCGGTCCCAACCGTGTCGGGCCCAAGGGCTGGCTGCAACCGATTGCCGACGCCGTGAAACTGATGTTCAAGGAGATCGTGATCCCGACCAGGGCCAACAAGCTCCTGTTCCTGATTGCGCCTCTGCTGACCCTGGGCCCCGCGCTGGCGGCCTGGGCGGTGTTCCCCTTTACCGATACCCTGGTGCTGGCGGATCTGAATGCCGGGCTGCTGTATATCCTGGCGCTGACCTCCATCGGTGTTTACGGCGTCATCATCGCCGGCTGGGCCTCTAACTCGAAGTACGCTTTCCTCGGCTCCATGCGTTCCGCGGCGCAGATCGTGGCTTACGAGATCGCCATGGGCTTTGCCCTGGTGGGCGTGCTGGTGGCGGCAGGTAGCCTGAATCTGGGTGAGATTGTACGGGCGCAACAGGGCGAAGCCGGCATTTTCGGCTGGTTCTGGTTACCCCTGTTTCCGCTGTTCCTGATCTATTTCATCTCCGGTGTTGCGGAGACCAACCGTGCGCCGTTTGACGTGGCCGAGGGTGAGTCCGAGATCGTAGCGGGCTTCCACGTGGAGTACTCAGGCATGCCGTTCGCCGTATTCTTCCTCGGTGAATACGCCAACATGATCCTGATATCGGCCCTGACCACGCTGCTGTTCCTGGGCGGCTGGTTGTCGCCTCTGCCAGCCAGCTGGGTTGATGGTGTATTCCTGCTGGGTGATGGCATTCACTGGCTGTTCCTGAAAGCCCTGTTTGTCGGCTTCTTCTTTCTCTGGTTCCGCGCCACCTTCCCCCGTTATCGCTATGACCAGATCATGCGGCTGGGCTGGAAGGTGTTCATCCCCATTACCATTGTCTGGATTCTGGTGGTCGGGTTAATGGTTGTTTACCAGTTTGCTTGGTTTAGCTGAGGTTAGATGAACGATGAAAATGCTACGCGATTACATCAAAAGTCTGGCCATGCTGGAACTCCTCAAGGGGTTGGGGGTGACCGGAAGATACCTGTTCAGGAAGAAGTTTACGGTTCAATACCCTGAAGAGAAGGCACCTATCTCCCCGCGCTTCCGGGGATTGCACGCGCTGCGGCGTTATGAGAATGGCGAGGAACGCTGTATCGCCTGCAAGCTGTGTGAGGCGACCTGCCCAGCGGTGGCGATTACCATCGAGGTGTCACCGCCACAACCGGACGGGTCACGTCGGACGTCACGTTACGACATCGATCTGTTCAAGTGCATCTTCTGTGGTTTCTGCCAGGAGGCCTGCCCGGTGGATGCGATTGTCGAAACACCGATTTACGAGTACCACTTTGAAAATCGCCAGGATGCGGTCATGACCAAGGAGAAGTTGCTGGCTGTTGGTGATAAACATGAAGCCGCCCTGGCCGACTGCATCCGTGCAGACGGTAAGTACCGGTAAAAGTGGTTTTTAAAAACTGAAACTGGAATAACCCATGACATTCGAGAAGTTTGTCTTTTATCTGTTTGCAGCCACACTCGTGTTTGCAGCCACCATGGTCATCACCCGGCGAAATCCGGTCCATTCGGCGCTGTTCCTGGTGCTGGCGTTTTTTTCCAGTGCCGGTATATGGCTACTGGCTGAAGCGGAGTTCCTGGCGATCGTGCTGATTCTGGTTTATGTCGGTGCCGTCATGGTGTTGTTCCTGTTCGTGGTCATGATGCTGGATATTGATGTTGCCACCTTGCGAGCCGGTTTCATTCGCCATATGCCAGTCGGTGTGCTGGTGGCCCTGGTGATGATTGTTGAAATCTTCCTGGTGGTCGGTCCGGCCAACTTCGGCCTCGACAAGGTGCCGGCTCCGGTTGCTCACGCAGCCAGTTACAACAATACCGAAGAGCTGGGTAGCGTACTCTACACCGTCTATATGTATCCGTTCGAAATTGCGGCAGTCATACTGCTGGTCGGCATTATCGCCGCCATCGGACTGACCATGCGCCGGCGCCCGGATACCAAGTATCAGAACCCCTCATTGCAGGTTCGTGTGAAGAAGGAAGATCGCTTGCGGGTATTGAAAATGGATACAGAGGATTGATGGGAGCCGACATGATTGCACTTTCCGACTATCTCATACTCGGCGCCATACTGTTTTCACTCAGTGTGACGGGTATTTTCCTGAACAGGAAGAATGTCATCATCCTGTTGATGTGTGTGGAGCTGATGTTGTTGGCTGTGAATATCAACTTTATCGCTTTCTCCCATTTTCTCGGTGATACCGCCGGCCAGGTGTTTGTCTTTTTCATCCTGACCGTGGCCGCCGCTGAAGCGGCTATCGGCCTGGCGATTCTCGTGGTGCTGTTCCGTAACCGGCACTCCATTAACGTTGAAGATCTGGATACTCTCAAGGGTTAAGCATGGACAAGATCTACCTCCTTATCGTGCTGGCGCCCCTGATTGGCGCAATCATCGCCGGCTTAATGGGCTCGCGTATCGGTCGCGCCGGCGCGCACTGGATAACCAGTGGCGGTGTCGGGCTGTCCATGCTGCTGTCCGTTTATGTGTTGTTCCAGTTTATCAACGGTACCACCGGGGTCTATAACGAAAGCCTCTACACCTGGATGGTCAGCGAAGGTATCCGCATGGAGATCGGTTTCCTGGTGGATCAGCTGACTGCCATGATGATGGTGGTGGTCACCTTCGTCTCCTTCTGTGTACATATCTACACCATTGGCTACATGGCCCATGATGAAGAGAACTGGCCCAATGAGAGCCTGGCCGGTATCAACAGCTACCAGCGCTTCTTCAGCTACATTTCGCTGTTTACCTTCTCCATGCTCATGCTGGTGATGTCGAATAACTTCCTGCAGCTGTTTTTTGGCTGGGAAGCAGTCGGCCTGGTCTCCTATCTGCTGATCGGTTTCTGGTCGGTGCGGGAGACGGCGGTATTCGCCAATCTGAAGGCGTTCCTGGTAAACCGGGTCGGTGACTTCGGCTTCCTGCTGGGTATTGCGGCGATTGCCATGTACACCAACAGCCTGGATTACACCGAGGTGTTCAAGGCGGCTCCGCAACTGGCGGATACCCAGATCAGCCTGTTTGGTGATACCGCCTGGTCGCTGATGACAGTGATCTGTATCTGCCTGTTTATCGGTGCTATGGGTAAATCGGCCCAGGTGCCGCTGCATGTCTGGTTGCCAGATTCCATGGAAGGCCCGACCCCGATCTCCGCGCTGATCCATGCGGCCACCATGGTGACTGCCGGTATCTTTATGGTTGCACGCATGTCGCCCCTGTATGAGCTGTCCGAGACAGCACTGACCTTTGTCCTGGTGATCGGCGCCACCACCGCGCTGTTTACCGGTCTGATCGGTGTGGTTCAGAACGACATCAAGCGGGTGGTGGCCTACTCCACCCTGTCCCAGCTTGGATACATGATGGTGGCGCTCGGTGTCTCCGCCTATGCGGCTGGCGTATTCCACCTGATGACTCACGCCTTCTTCAAGGCGCTGCTGTTCCTGGCTGCCGGTTCGGTCATCATCGGCATGCACCATGATCAGGATATCCGCAACATGGGCGGTGTCCGCAAATACATGAAGATTACCTGGATCACCGCACTGATCGGCTCGCTGGCGTTGATCGGTCTGCCCGGCTCTTCAGGCTTCTTCTCCAAGGACGCCATTATCGAGGCAGTTCATCACTCCACTATCGCCGGTTCCGGCTACGCTTACTTCGCCGTAGTGGCGGGTGTGTTTATTACCGCGCTCTACAGCTTCCGTATGTACTTCCTGGTATTCCACGGCAATGGTCCGCGGGATGAACATGCCAGGGAACACCTGCGTGAGTCGCCCAAGGTGGTCACCATTCCACTCATACTGCTGGCTATTCCGTCGCTGTTTATCGGTATGTTCACCGTCGGGGAGATGGTGTTTGGTGACTGGTTCAAGGATGTGATCTTTGTATTGCCCGAACACAACACGCTGGGGCAGATCGAGTTCCACGGTACCTGGGCCTTCTTCACTCATGGCATCTTTGGTCTGCCGACCCTGTTGGCAGCATCAGGCGTGGCGGTGGCATTCGTCTTCTACATGGTGAAACCATCCCTGGCCACCGCCTGGAAAAAACGTTTCGAGAGTGTCGGTATCTACCAGATACTGGACAAGAAATACGGCTTTGACGAGGCTTATCAGGCGGTATTCGCCGGGGGCAGTCGGGGTCTCGGGAAGCTGTTCTGGAACCTGGGTGACCGTCGTTTGATTGATGGGCTGATTGTTAACGGCTCTGCCCGCTCGGTTGGCCTGTTCGCTGGTTGGGTTCGTAACATCCAGACCGGTTATCTCTTCCATTACGCAATTGCCATGATTCTGGGTCTGCTGGTTCTGCTGACCTGGTTCGTGATCGCTTAAAAAAGGTAGGACGCATCGCATGTTAGCAGACTGGCCCATCCTCAGTTTGACCATCTGGTTACCCATCGTTGGTGGCTTACTGGTTCTCGCAAGTGGAGACAAGGCAGCCAACGCCACGCGCTGGACGGCCCTGACCATTGCGATCCTCACATTCCTTGTGAGTCTGCCGCTTTACTCGTCTTTTGACGCGTCTACAGCAAGTATGCAGTTCGTGGAGCGCGCAAGCTGGATCGAACTGTTCAATATTGAGTACTACCTTGGGGTGGACGGCATTTCCATGCCGTTGATTATCCTCACGACCTTTATCACGATTCTGGTGATAATTGCCGGTTGGGAGGTTATTCAGTACAAACCCTCCCACTACATGGCGGCGTTCCTGATCATGGAAGGTGTCATGATCGGCGTATTCTCAGCCCTGGATGCCATGCTGTTCTACGTGTTCTGGGAAGCGATGTTGATACCGATGTTCCTGATCATCGGTGTCTGGGGTGGCCCGAACCGGGTTTATGCCACTATCAAGTTCTTCATCTACACATTTTTCGGATCGGTATTCATGCTGGTCGCCCTGATCTACATGTATTTCCAGGCCGGCAGTTTCGATATCCTTGCATTCCATGATCTGAAAATGGATCTGAGTGTCCAGATCCTGATCTTTATCGCCTTCCTGATGGCGTTTGCTGTCAAGGTGCCGATGTGGCCGGTACACACCTGGTTGCCGGATGCGCATGTCGAGGCGCCAACCGGTGGTTCCGTTATTCTGGCGGCCATCATGCTGAAGATCGGCGGCTACGGCTTCCTGCGTTTCAGTCTGCCGATTACGCCGGATGCAAGCCAGCACCTGGATTGGTTGATCATTACCATCTCCCTGATCGCTATCGTTTACATCAGCTTCGTGGCGCTGGTACAGCAGGACATGAAGAAGCTGATCGCCTACTCATCCATTGCGCACATGGGTTTTGTTACCCTGGGTTTCTTCATCGTGTTCATGATTGCCCAGAACGGTAACGCCAATGGTGGCGCGTTGCTGGGTATGGAAGGTGGCATGGTACAGATGGTGTCGCACGGTTTTGTCTCGGCCGCGATGTTCCTCTGTGTCGGCGTGTTGTATGACCGCCTGCACAGTCGCCAGATAGCCGACTATGGCGGTGTGGTTCACAGCATGCCCATCTTCGCCGGTTTCATGGTGTTCTTCGCTATGTCGAATGCGGGCTTGCCCGGTACCTCGGGGTTCGTGGGCGAATTCATGGTCATCCTGGCCAGCTTCCGTGCTGACTTCTGGTTTGCTTTCCTTGCGGCAACTACCTTGATTACCGGTGCTGCCTACACCCTGTGGATGATTAAACGAGTGGTGTTTGGTCCCGTGGCCAGTGACAAGGTCGCTGCACTGAAGGATATCAGTGGGCGCGAGTTTCTGGTGCTTGGCTCACTTGCAATCGCCGTGTTGGCGCTCGGGCTCTGGCCCGCGCCTCTGGTTGAGGTGATGGATGTGTCCGTCGCCAATCTTCTGAAACATATTGCGGTAACAAAAATACCCTAACCGGCCCCATTCAAGGAATTGGTGAGATTCGATGCAATTTGATACATCCAGCCTGATACCGGTACTACCGGAGATCTTTATCTTGTCAGCGGCCTGTTTGATCCTGGTGGTGGATCTGTTTCTTAAAGAGGAACAACGGGTAGTCAGTTACGGCATGACCCTGATCAGTCTGCTGCTGGCGATTATAGTCACCATGATGACCGCGCCGACCGAAACGCAGATTGTGTTCGACGGCAGTGTTGTACGGGATGGTATGTCTGACATTTTGAAAATCGCCATATTCATTGTCAGTGCTGGTGCCTTCCTCTATTCGAAGGATTACCTGCGGGACCGGGATCTGTTTAAGGGCGAGTACTATGTGCTCGGTCTGTTCGCCATCTTGGGCATGATGGTGATGATCTCGGCCAACAGCTTCCTGACGGTCTATCTGGGTGTGGAGCTGCTTGCGCTCAGTTTCTACGCACTGGTCGCCTTTAACCGGGATTCCACCGGTGGCGCAGAGGCCGCGATGAAATATTTTGTGCTGGGCGCGCTGGCATCCGGTATGTTGCTCTACGGTATCTCAATGATCTACGGCGCAACCGGATCCATCGAGTTCCAGGCCATCAGCAGTGGCTTGACCAATCCCGACGTGAACAAGATTGTTCTGGTCTTCGGGCTGGTGTTCGTGGTCATCGGCATGGCCTTCAAGTTTGGCGCGGTACCGTTCCATATGTGGGTGCCGGATGTGTATGAAGGAGCGCCCACCGCTGTAGTGACCTTGCTTGGTAGTGCGCCAAAGATCGCCGCATTCGCATTGGCCATAAGGATGCTGGTAGACGGCCTGGGCGGGCTGCATGGCGATTGGCAATATATGCTGGTGATCCTCTCTATTCTCTCCATGGGCGTGGGTAATGTCATCGCCATTGCCCAGGGCAATATCAAGCGCATGCTGGCCTACTCGACCATTTCCCATGTGGGTTTCATCCTGCTGGGCATACTTGCCGGTACAAGTACGGGTTATACAGCCGCGATGTTTTATACCATCGTCTATGCAATCATGGCCCTGGGTGCTTTCGGCATCGTAATGCTGCTGAGTCGCCGTGGCTTTGAAGCGGAGAACCTCGATGACTACAAGGGGCTTAACGAGCGCAGTCCCTGGTTTGCCGGCATGATGCTGCTGGTGATGTTCTCCATGGCGGGTGTGCCACCCACCGTTGGTTTCTTTGCCAAGATGGTGGTGCTGGAAGCGGTCATCAGTGTGGATATGACCTGGCTGGCGCTGGTGGGCGTGTTCTTCTCCATCATTGGTGCCTTCTACTACCTGCGTATCGTCAAGCTGATGTATTTCGACAAGCCGGTGGATGACACGCCACTGACGGCTGGCGTGGACACCCAGATCGCTTTGTCGGTGAACGGGCTCTCCATGTTGGCCTTGGGTATGTTCCCGGCCGGTTTGCTGTCGCTCTGCGCGGCCGCCATGGGATAACGACCGGTACATAACAACCCTTACCAAGCCCTGTCCTTGTGACGGGGCTTTTTTGACAGCAAAACAGTCACAGACTAACGGCCGGATTATTAGTTTCAATTAATCCGGCTAATTGCTTGAAGAGGGGTTGCCAAAGCTGATTTATCTGCGTATTATCTGCCCTCCAGATGCGGGGTGGAGCAGTCTGGCAGCTCGTCGGGCTCATAACCCGAAGGCCGGAGGTTCGAGTCCTTCCCCTGCTAAGTTTTTAAAGAGCAAGGTTTTACCTTGCTCTTTTTTTGTTATAAACCTCACAGTTTGCCGAAAGATCTGACAGTGAAAATACCAATAAAATAAGGGGAAGGACGAGATCCGAGAAGAGCGCCGACCGACCAGGGAGGGAAAGTTAACAGGATGTCAACGTCAGCTCTTCGACGGGCCTGGAAGGAACCGGCAGGACGCCGGTGACTGGAAGGCGAGTCTTAACACGCCATACCCCGCACTCCTCTCCCCAAAATCAGAAAACACCGTCCCCCCCACGATGGTGCACAGCGCCGAGCAAAGCGTAAAATCCCGCCGATACCCCCCCTTTTCAAAACTTTTTTCACTTTTTTTGAGAATTCTTGTCGGAATTCGCGTTTTTGCTCGTAGGTATAGTATGTAGGCTGGCCAACCTTACGAAAAAAACAAACCGGGGCACCGCCCCAAGGAGCAAAGAAAATGAAAGTTATTGATTATTATCTAAGAGGCCGAATTTCGAGTTTATACCAATAAGAGCTTCTCTTTAAAAAGAGATTTAAAGCACCATGCTGAGATTGAGTAAATGTAATGCCTGAAGAAGCCAGTAATGCTTCTCGGGAGATTGGTTTCTAAAAGGAATCGTTCCTTCAGGATTCCCCATATTGTTTCAATCTTGCTTCTTTTTTTAAAGAGAATGCTCTGTTCCTTTGTCATCACACGTTTCATATTTTTCCTGGTAGCAATAAACAATCTCCCAACTGAGTCAAGAACTCGTTTAAACACTTCTTCCTTAACGAGATACCCTGCATCACCGACAAGCGTTCCATGGATTTTTCTACTCATGGGTTCTAAAAAGTTCTTATCATTAGGGCTACCAGGAGAAAACATAATGTCTTCTAAAAATCCTTCATCATTACAAACCCCATGTAATTTGAAGCCAAAGAACCATCCCTTTGTAGATCGCCCCCGACTTGCAAGCCCTTCGCCAACTTTATTCCTATAAATATTGTAATTTTTGCAGATTTGAAGAGATGTGGAATCAATGAAATGAATCCCTGTTCTACATTTTTGTCTTCCTAAGAAAAGAAGAAACTGAAGAAATAGTATCATAGCCGTAAAGGATTTATTGGTTGCTTTCAAAAAGTTCTCATAATTTGGCATATTCGGAAATTCATCCTGATAACGATCTAATACCAATTTGTGGAATGATTTAAGATCTATTGATCTAGTGTAAAATCTTATTATATTGAGAGTTACGACTTCAGGAAGAGAGAGTTTCGGTTTAGGGCCTCTTTTCCCGTTGAACGATTTGCTTACTAATTTCCAAACCTCTTCATGTTGGATGGATTTGAAAAAATCATCAATAATCGTGTATAATCCTACTATATTCATACTTCCTCCCATCGTATGTTTTTGTCCATAAACAAATTATACAATGAGAGGAAGTTTTATAATAGTCCATTAAAACTCGAATTTCGGCCTTTTATCTGCTTCTCATAGTAACAGGTGAACTCATTAATCTGATTGGAAGCCCAGGTAAGGACGCCGTCGACATTCTGTTTTTTAAAAAGCTCGTAGAGCAATGTGCCCCCGGCCCCGACCACGCCGGAGTCAATGGTGATAAGATTGGTATTATGCTTTTTAGCCGCCTGGCGCACACCTTGCCATATAGCAAACCCCACGGGAGTCCCGATGGGGCGAGTCATAAAACCGATTGTCTTTTTATTATTCACAGAAACCTACCTCCCCGTACAAGTGTTAAGTATAGTAAAGGGAAGGTCTGAATGCAAAAAAGACCGGACAAAAATGTCCGGTCCAGGAGAAAAAAGTACAGTTTACATAAACTGCGGAGTAATTAGCTTGGGAAGTGCTAAGGAGATTCCCGGTATTAAACAAATGAGAAGAAGAATAAGGAACATGGGAAGCAGAATAATAGCGACATCCTTAAGAACATTATGTACCTTCTCTTCACCAATCCGCGCCGCAATAAGCAGACACAATCCGTAAGGAGGAGTTACCAGCCCGAATCCCAGGGCCACAACACCAATAATGGAAAAGTGGATGGGATGAATTCCCGCTTCCAGAGCAATGGGGTACAGAACACCCCCCATAATAATGATCGCCGGAATAGCATCGATAAAAAGCCCTACAACCAGAAAGATAAGAGCCACAATCAAAGTGATCCCCACCGGTCCAATAGAGAGGGCGGAAATAGCTTCCACCAGAGCATAGGGCACTTTATGATAAGAAAGAAGCCAACTAAAGGCAGAAGCTGTTCCCACACAAAAGAGAGAAATTGCTGCCAGTCGAGCCGTATCGCTAAGGATCTTGCCAAACTTCTTAATAGTAATGGTTTTATTTATGAATCCCAAAGCCATGGTATAAAGTACGGCAATGGCCGAAGCTTCAGTGGGGGTAAACCAGCCAAAGGTAATCCCACCCAGAATGATAAGAGGTGTCATTAACCCGGGAAGGGCCTCGCCAAAGGCTTTGAGGAAATCAACAAAATTAGACTTACTATACACGGGGTACTTATATTTTACCGCATACACGTAAACGGTAATCATCATGGAAAGCCCCAGCATAACACCGGGAATAATTCCCGCCATAAAAAGGGAACCCACCGAAATAGACATGGTACCGCCCCAAATAAGCATGAGAATACTGGGGGGAATAATAACACCCATTACACTGGAACAGGCGGTAATGGCAATGGAAAACTTCCGGTCATAGCCTTCATTAACCATCTGGGGAATTAGGATTTTACCAATACCGGCCGCATCGGCGGTGGATGAACCGGATACACCGGCAAAAAGCATACTTACGAATACGTTTACGTGCCCCAAACCGCCCGGAAGGTGACCGACCGAATGACGGGACATTTTCATCAGTTTTTCCGTTACCCCGCTGGAGTTCATAAGGTTTGCCGCCAGCAAAAAGAAGGGAACAGAAAGCAATAGGAAAGAGTTGAACGAGCTGTAAACCCGGTCGATCAAGGCAAAGAAAGAGACATGATCGGTTACGAGAATAACAGGGATACAGGCCAATCCCAGAGCGTAGGCCACGGGTACTTTGAGAAATACGAGGAGCAGAAAAACTCCGAATAACAAAAGGGCAATTCCTAAGGGACCCATAACTAGCGACCTTCCTTATTAAATTGATTAACAAACATTTCTATAATAAAAAGCAGGGACAGGATTCCAAAAGCCGGAATGGCGGCTCCCACCCAAATCATGGAGATCTGAGCGATATCGGAAATATCCCAAATCATAACTTTGGCGTATTTAAAACCTCGAATAGCAAAAATGGCGGACATGGCGGTCAAGGCCACTAGGACACCAAGATCCCAAATCTTGTTTACCACTTTGGACTTGCTCTTTTGCAGGAGGCTAACGGTAAAGTGAGTGCCTTCCCGTATACCAATGGAAGCACCCAGAAAAATAACCCAAATGAGGAGGAACCGGGCGATTTCCTCGGTCCATAGAAAATGGGGAAGAAAGGGTAGCAGTCTGGTTAGTACCTGAATAGATACGATCAGAAGAAGAACAGACATCAAAAAGGTCTGCAAGTATACCAGCCCCCGGTACATTTTATTCATAATATTCTTATACAAATTCATTCTAAACCTTTTTAAAAAAGGATGCCCCCCGCAAGAGACATCCTTTGATAAGACTATTCTACAGACTGAATAGCATTGTAGAGATCGGTGAAACCGTTTTCTTCAACGAATTCCATAAGAGCGGGAGTTGCTCTTCTTCTAAACTCAGCCTTGTCCTCGTCGGAGAACTCGTGAGCATAGGCAAGACCGGCATCTACAAGCTTGGCCAATTCGGCGTCAGCCATGTCAAGTTCGTACTGGGAACCGTATTCACCGGCTTCTTTACCGGCTTTAAGTACGGCAGCCTGAACGGTGGGAGACAATTTCTTAAAAGTAGATTCAGAGATAAAGAGAGGTCTAACGGTAATAGCATGCTCATTCATGGTGTAGTGAGGAGCTACTTCGAAGAATCTCATGGAAGAGAATCCCACTTTTTCGTTTTCCAGACCCTGGATTACACCGGTCTGAACAGCACTGTAAACTTCGTCGTAAGCGATTACGGAAGGTACAGCACCTACCGAATCGAATACTTTAGCCCAGATGGGAGCACCCATTACACGAAGTTTAAAACCCTGGAGGGTATCCATGTCGGTAATGGCGTAGTTGGAAATGATGCTTCGGCTGGCACCACCGGCAAAACCGATGATTCGAATGTTACCCTTATCGATGGCTTCCTGCGCGATAGGAGCGAAATGCTCACTGGCAAGAACCTTGTTTCTGTGCTCAACACTCTTAAAAATAAGGGGCATATCTACAATGGCAATACTGGGGATTCTTTTGGAAATGTTACCGGGAGCCAGAATAGCGATGTCCACAGATTCTCCCTGGCTCATGAATCTGAAAAAGTCAGTTTCAACACCAAGAGCTTTGCTTTCACTAATCTGAAGGTCAATAACCACTTCGTCCTGATATTCGTTTACCAATTCACCAAACTTTTCGTAACATTTGTTAAAAGGGTGAGTAGAGTCGAACATTGAAGCAGCGACCAGAGTAATGACTTCCTTTTCTGCAGGAGCTGCAGCTTCTTTTTTAGAACAGCTTACAACCATAGAAAGGAGCAGTAATCCAAAAATTACCATTTTAGTTAAAGATTTTCTCATAACTTCCTCCGAGAATTTTTAGCCGTCCGCTTTGACTTGCGACGGACGATAAGTTATTATCCTATTACATTTCTTTAACGGTCAACGAAAAATAATTGGACAATTTTGTGATATAACAATGAAGGAGCTTATGAAAAAGAAAAATAGTGCTAACCTTTTAACAGAACCCATAAATAAGCTTCTCTTCCGCTTATCCGCCCCCATTATGCTCTCTGCTCTTTTACGTACCTCCTACGATATGGTCGATATAATTTTTGCTTCCCGATTGGGAGGACTGCAGGTAGCTTCCATCGCGTTTGTGGGTCCTCTCTTTATGGCACTTCTTCACATCGGCCTGGGACTTTCCCTGGGGGGAGTGAGTATCATCGCCAAGGAAATTGGCAAGGGTGACAGGGAACGGGCGTCTTCCTTTGCCAAAGAACTCCTTCTTCTCATGATTATTTTGGGTATCCTGATGACGGTCGGGGGGCTCCTCTTCTCCGACAGTCTCCTTAGGTTACTAGGGACTTCGGGAGAGTTCTTCAGTCAGGCTTCTATCTATACGAAAATCCGTTTCCTCAGCCTGATTTTCGCCCTTCTCTTCCAACTCTACCTCTCCTTCTATAACTCCCAAGGCAAGATGAGAATGTCCCTTTATATGACCATGGTGGGCCTGGTACTGAATGCCCTCCTTAACACCCTTCTTATCTATGTTTATAAAATGGGAATTGCCGGATTGGCCTATGCCACTTTGCTAACCCAAGTCTTCCAGGCCCTCATCATCATGGTTCTCTACCACAGGGAAGACCACAATTTTGACCTGAACTTCCTCCATCTTTTCAAAAAGCCCAATCTAAAACAGTGGCAAAAGCTCCTGAGAGTCGGCTCGCCCCTCTCTTTTTCCATGGGCAGCTCACCTCTGGGGCACCTTCTTATTAACTCTTTGATCGTAAGCTTTGGCTACGAAGTGGTGGCCGCCTTTGCCATAGGAAATCAGATTAATACCATTTTCTGGGATCCCGCCACAGCTATTGGTCAGTCTATAGTTCCCCTTCTGGCACAGAACTGGGGCAACAGAGCGCTGGAACGGATGAAGAAAATAATACGTAACGGTATGGTTTATACGGTTGTGTTCAGTACGGTGTGCGCCTTCCTTATACAGCTGGTTCTCAGACCGGTGGGAAGCTTTCTTTCCAAGGGTGATCCAATTATTACGGAACATGTGGTCGATTATATTCGGGTATGCGGTTGGGGGATTATTCCCTGGGGGATTTTTCAGACCTTCAGCGGTATCTTTAACTCCTTTCAAAAAACCAAAGCCACCATGATCATGTCGATTATCCGCCTGTGGGGGATTCGGGTTCCCGCAGTCATCCTTCTTAAAACCTTCCTTCCCGCCATTGGAGCTTACGCGGTTTGGGTAACCATCCCCCTTTCCAATCTTTTAACGGTAATTGCGGCCATAGTGCTCTATTACTCCTTTGTACCGGGAAAGATTTTTGGACCTTTGGAAAAACCGGATGGGAAAAAATCGATTTCTAATAATCCGGTTTAACAACACGTAGGGGATATTTCCCCTTCTTGAGTTGAGTTATATCGCCCTGAACTGAGCTTGGGAGTCCTTCAATACGAATCAGCTTACCCTCGGGTGATTTAATCTCTATACAGGTGCTTATCTCTTCATCACTAAAGTAGTCGCAATAGTACACTGTATATTCGTACCCCTTATTGATAAAAATCACACTGTCATAGGTAAAGCCTAAATTAGCGGCACCCCGGGCTTCCCACTCATAGGTAAAAAGATCCCAAGACTTCTCCAGACTCTCAGGGAACTGCAATTCCACATTGTCCTCTGTTCCATAGCGGTAGACCAAATAAGCTCCTGACTTCTCCATAGCAATGGCACAGACCTTGCCCGATTGAGTCCTGAACCGGTAAACAAGTTCTTCTGCGGGAGTCACATATAAATCACCAGCGGATAAAAGCCCCATGGTCAGTAGTAAAAACAAACAAAGTAGTAATTTCTTTAGGGATAGTTTCATAATTGTCCTCTCAAAGGGAATCTCAAAGTCACAACTAATATATCCCTTTCCTTAAAAACTGACAAATAGGGGAAGTGGGGCTATAGTAATAAAAGAAACCAAGCAAATTCATTTGACAAGCCTGAGTCTTGAATTATTATTAATGCAAAGGAGTATATCTAATGGCAAAGAGTTTAGACAACGAAATGAAGGAGTTCTTTTCCGGACGTTCCTATAGTGACCTGGTACAGATCAAAAAAACCGTAACCAAAGAAATTGAAGATTTTCTTAATGACCGGCTTAAAATCGGTACGGTAGTAACGGTTGAAACCAAGGACAACAGCAAAACCAAGGGCAACTCCAGGGAAGAAACCAAAATCTACGGTATCACGGAAGACTATTATATCCTTAAGGAAGGCGAAACGGTACTTAAAAAGAAGTACACCTTTGACGACTTCCTTACCATTGACGGTATGGAAGTGTAAATCTATCCCGGGCCGGGCAGAGTTATACGTGCCCTGTCCGTCCCTTGCGGATGAGAGTCCTAAAGACTCGCCCTCTCCACAACTTTTATTTCATTTTTCCCTTCCAGTTCCTTTTCTCCTTCTATCATACGAATCATATTCTCAAAACAGATACGGGCATCCTCAAAAAGGGGAATACTTATACTGGAGAGAGGGGTTATCAGCAAAGAACAAAAAGGAAAATCGTTCACCCCGATAATCCCAATCTCTTCGGGAACCTTCTTCCCGGCCAGAACAGCACAATTAACAAGTTCTGTCCCCAGCCAGTCATCGACACAAAAGAAAGCGGTTCTTTCTTTAATCCCGGAAAGCTTTTTAATTAACTCATC
Organism: Spirochaetales bacterium; assembly: GCA_028533045.1. Taxonomy (GTDB): domain Bacteria; phylum Spirochaetota; class Spirochaetia; order DSM-2461; family DSM-2461; genus SZUA-368. The sequence goes on from JAQQAP010000009.1 coordinate 33,684, forward strand.
ACGGGGAAAATCCTTTTGGGAGAGAAGATTTTCTTTTAAAAGTGGCAAAGATTTTTCCTGGAGAATAGCAAGAAAATCATCGTATCGCTTTTTTCTTACCGGGTTATTGTCATTGAAATAAATCCCCATGGCCTGGTATTTTTTTTCCAGGATTTTCTCGATTCCCGTTAAAACGACCTGCTTCTCCTCATGCATAATAGAAGGAGAATCAACCTCGTCACAATAGGTATCGGAACCATAAAAATAGAAGGGGATTCCCTTCTCTTCCAGTATTTTCTTTCCTTGAGAATACCCCTTCATATCCCTGAAGAAAATAACACCCTTTATATCCCTGTAATAAAGCTCCAAGTGTTCCAATTTTTCCAGGAACTTCTCCGAGTTAATGGAACAGGGATAATAGTGGTGATCCTCTTCATCAAGATAATCCATAATACCCGCCATAAACCGCATATAAGCAAAGTGGCGCTCCCTTATCTGGGCGTTGTAATTCGAGACAATGAGTATGGAATGGGTCTGGCTCTTCGGGGCCACATAGGTCCCTTTTCCGTGGATCCGGTATATAAGCCCTTCCTTCTCCATATCATCAAGGGCTTTTCTGGCCGTGGTAATGGTAACCTTGAAAGTCTTAATGATATTTGGCTGGGAAAGGAAGATATCATGGGCAACCAATTTTTCTTCAATAATGATTTTGGTAAGTTCTTTCTTTAGCCAAATGTAACGTGGTTCTTCATCTTTTTTAGGAGGGGCCATGGGAAAAATCTACCATTTTCCCGTCTCAATAGCAAGATTATAGAGGTTTATCAATTTTAAGAGAAAAAAAGTTTTTCTTGACAGATACAGAATGGAGTGTACAATCTCCTTATCCGGATAAGTTACTTTTTAAGGAGTTGTAAATGAAAAAAATATCTATTTGTCTTGTCCTCTTATCCATAGTCGTTATAATGACAAGTTGTCTGAGTGAAGGCAAAGCCAACACAGCGGAGGAGCCATTGATTGTCCAGGGTCCCATAGTCATCTTAAAACTCGATGATTTAAGGGATAATTCGGTAGATAAATTCACCCCGGTTGCCAATTATATCCTGGAAAATAACCTTAAGGCCTCCTTTGGGATTAATGGTAAATACCTGGAAGGGAAAACAGAAGATGACCTGTTTGTTGTCTCTTCAAAATACTGGGACAGCACGGGAAATATTGAGATATGGCATCACGGATGGGACCACAGCAAAGCCTCTGACAGGTCCTGGTACGAATATAAAGGCCGCGATAAGGATGAGCGGACCGAATATGCCGACCTTACCACAAACAGCAATTACGAAAGACAGTTAAGGGACTTTCAGAAAAACCAGGAAATTGTTAAAGAGGTCCTTGGTATTACCATGCATACCTTTGGTTCTCCCTACAACCAGAATGACGAAACTTTTACAGAAGTTATCAATCAGTTTCCCGAAATGAAAGTGGTATTCTTCCCCCGGACCCCTCTCACAAAGCAGATTGGCCTCTCCATAACCACCGATGCAGGAAGACTGAACATAGAGAACGGGGGCACCGGAAAAGCCGACTACGACTACTTTCTGGCCAACTACGAAAGCTATGACAAAACCATGGATTATATGGTCCTCCAGGCCCACCCGGGTTACTTCAACGAAGAGGGACTTGAAGCCTTCAAGCAAATCTGTGCCTATCTCGTAGCCCAGGGACATACGTTCATGACTCCCTATGAGTACTTTATGTACAAAACAGGCGGCGAAATGCCCGAGCCAAAGGAAGTATTGACTCCTCCCCCGGTGGAAGAACTGGTTCTGGGGACCACAAATATTCTTGTGAATGGAGATTTTGCCGGCAGTGATAGCTCCCCCTGGTCTGTCTATAATGCCGAATCGGCCGATTCCGAATTAAGCATAGTAGACGGAGAAGCCTATATGAATATCCTTAACCCCGGAGCCAACGCCTGGGATGTCCAGCTTAAACAGGGAGAAATTCAGCTTGAACAGGGGAAAAGATACCGCGTAGTTTTTACGGCCCGGGCCGAAGGGGAAGAGAGAACTATTGAGAGTAATGTGATAGATGACCTGAACACAAAACTCTCCTATTCCAACAAGGAAACCTTTACCATCACAAAGGATGCAAAGGAGTTTTACTACGACTTTTCCATGTATGAAGCAACAACCCAGACGGGAAGGCTCAGATTCAGGCTGGGAAAACTCGAAGGAAATGTCTTTATTGATAATGTCGCTCTTTACGAGTATGTCCCCAAATAGGGATAGGCTGTGGGGGCTGACATATTGAATATGAATGGCAGCCCCCCAACATGAGAGGATTTACTATTTTGATCCGTAGATAATCTGGTAATCCATCTCCTTACCCTTTTCCCACCATGCTGCGGGTTCAACGCTCCAGTTGCCCAGCGCTTCGGGGGTAACGGTTCCGGCGTTTTCAATCCACTTCATCAGGTAGTAACGCAGATCGATATCGGTGGAGTCGATGGTCTTGGCAGCAATGGCCGCTTTATCCAGACCGGCCCCCTTAGTCAGGTGTCCGCCCCCGCCGGAAGCCCGGTAGGAGTTTATAGCCACTTTGTAGAGGGCGCTCTCGTCAAAGGTTCTGCCGTCGCTAAAGCCATTGATGGTAATGCGGTCGCCCGGTTCTTTGGACACGTCCACAACGTAGTCAATGCCGGCGGCGGAATCGTAGTTGTAGTAACGGGTCACCGTATCGTAGGAGCTGTATCTTTCGTTCCAGATCATCTCACCGTTTTCGTCTTTTTTAAAGGCGATGAGGTGGTCATCGGGCCCGGCCATGGTATTGAACCAACCGCCGTAGGAGTACTCCATAAAGTCCTTAATCTCCTTTCCGGTCAGTTCCATGGTGTAAAGCAGGTTCTCGTACTTGTAAAGCTGGAACATGTCGCGTACGTAAACTTCTCCTTCGCTGATCTCTGCATTGGAGGAAAGGGGGGCGGCGAAGGAAACATCCGCACCGGTCAATTCAAGCTGGATCACATGAATCAGGTCCACAAAGGGAGCGTCCTGGAACATGGCTTCCGGAGAAGCGATGGTCCTGGTGAAGGTTCCGATGGGTTTGCCCACGTAATCCTTAACCTCCTGGGTCAAATCAGCAAATACTTCGGAGAATTCGCTGTCAACGGGGAGTTCATTACCGTCGGTAATGTCGCCGGAGACTGTGATGTCCCATTCGTCGGTTTCTTCCTGATAATCCATGATGAAGGTGGCCGAAGCGATGGCCCGGGCCGCATTCAGTCCGCCCAGAACCAGAACGTCGTTCCCTTCGCTGTCCTGGACCACATCGTTATGGGTCTGATGGTCATGACCGGTAAGAACCAGGTCGAATCCGGGAACCTGTTCGGCCACCAGAAGGGAAGCGTTCGGGTTCAGACTGTCCGTTTCGCCGTAGCCGCTGTAGGTAAAGTCGGTTCCTGCGTGAAAAAGACCGATAAGCACGTCGGGCTCTTCCTTCTCTTCGATAAGGGGAACCCAGGTCTGGGCGGTCTCTACCATTCCCTTGAATTCCATACCTTCCCAAAGGTTTTCCGGAAGCCAGGTGGGGACGCCGGGGGTACACATCCCCAGTACGACGATCTTGGCGCCGTTCATTTCGAAAACTTCGTAGGGCTGGAAGTAGGGTTTGTCCGAACCTGCCACAACCACATTGGCTGCCAGCCAGGGGAAGTCGAACTCATCCACAAGCTTATCATAAACGGCGTGTCCCGCTTCTATATCGTGATTTCCCACGGAACCGGCGTCATAATCCATATAATTCATCATTTCTGCAGCGATATGGGGTTTGTCCACCGCTTCGAAGTTGGAATAGTAGACAATGGGCTGGCCCTGGAGGATATCGCCATTGTCCAGAAGAAGTACTTCCTGGTTCTCCTTGGCTCTTTCCTCTTTTACGAGGCTGTATACCTGGGCGAGGCTGGTATCGGTCTCTTTGTCCTTTATGAAGTCGTAGGGAACGAGAGAACCGTGTACATCGGTGGTTTCGATGACTTTAAGGACGAAATCCTGGGGCGGTTCTTTTCGGAAACTCTGACAACCGCTAATAAATAGGGCGGACAGCAACGCAGCAACTATGCTTACAATAGGTCTTTTCATTTATGACTCCTCTTATCTAAATTCATAGTATTAATGAAAGGGAAATGTCAAAGGATTTGCAAGGGAGTCTTTATGTATTTTTGGTTAGTCCTGTAGACAAATATAAAATAAGAGGTGATATAAGAAAAAACATTTTCAATTATATCGAGCTGTCCTATACTACTATAAGACGACATGGGAACTTAAGAACACTAAGCCCCATAATATATGAGGAGTTTTCAGATGATAGATTTCATAAATCAGCTTCCCAAAACGGAACTTCATTTGCATATTGAAGGAACACTTGAGCCGGAAACTATGTTCAGACTGGCAAAGCGTAATGGAATTGAACTCCCCTATACAACGGTAGAACAGATTAGAGAAGATTATAATTTCTCCGATCTCCAGTCTTTTCTTGATATATACTACAAGGGTGCCGCTGTGCTTATAGAAGAAGAGGATTTTTATGAACTCACTAAGGAGTACCTGGAAAAAGCACACCAGGATAATGTTAAACATGTAGAAATATTTTTTGATCCCCAGACACACACACAACGGGGCATTCCTTTCAAAAAAGTGGTAGAGGGAATTCATAGGGCCCTCGAGGAAGCCCGGGGAAACTACGGTTTAACATCCCGTCTGATCATGTGTTTTTTAAAACATCTAAGTGAGGAAGAAGCCATAGAGACTCTTAAAGAAGCCCTCCCCTACAAAGAGTGGATTTTTGGAGTAGGATGGGATTCCACAGAACTGGGTAATCCTCCCCAAAAGTTTAAAAAAGTGTGTGACATGGCCCTCTCCGAAGGATTCATTACGGTCAACCATGCAGGAGAAGAAGGGCCGGCTCAATACATATGGGATTCCATAAAAGAACTCCATATTCGCAGAGTTGACCATGGGGTAAGAAGTATAGACGATGAACTATTACTGGAGTATTTAAGGCGCAGCCGAATCCCCCTTACCGTTTGTCCTCTCTCTAATATTAAGCTATGCGTTTTCTCCGATATGAAAGAGCATGTCATAAAAAAATTACTCAACAAAGGACTTTGCGTAACGGTCAATTCCGATGACCCGGCCTATTTCGGCGGATATATAAACAGGAATTTTATAGAGATCTGGAAGGCCCTGGACCTATCAAAGGAGGAAATTGCCCAATTGGCAAAGAACTCTTTCGAAGCTTCCTTTCTATCCATAGAAAAGAAACAACAGTATTACAATGAGATAGACACTCAGCTTGAGGGAATCGAATCTGCCTCAATGTTGGGATAGATATGCCGGGGGATGTAGATAAAAAAGCAAGCCAAAGCAAAGACGGCGGTAAAAACATTGGAAAAGAACATGGTATACCAGACTCCGTACTCAGCAAATGAGGGGAGCACGTAATAAAAGAGGGCAATGCCGGGAATCCTTAAAACCCAGAGACGAACCATGGTAATGGACATGGTTAATGCCGTCTTCTGTAGTCCATTAAAAATACCGCTCATACACTGGAATAGACTCCAGGGAATCATGGCCCAACTCATGAGGCGGGTGTAGTTTCTTACATGCTCCATAATAACCAGGTTATCCTTGGATAAAAAGCGGTTCAGAGGAGGCATAATCAGCATCAGCCCAAAAGCTCCCACAATACCAAAGATGAAAGAATAGAGCATGTTTTTATTGGCGATTTCCTTAATACGAGCCAGATTCCTGTTGCCCAGATTTTGCGCGACAAGAGGAACGGTCCCTCTGCCGAATCCCATGGCCGGACCGTAAAAGAATGTGTTTATCCGATTTCCAATGGCATAGGCAGCCACCACTTCATAGCCGTATCGAGCCACAAAGATATTGCAGAGCATAAAGCCGAAACTGGAAGAACTCTGTGAGAAGGAGAGAGGCAGCCCCATCTTAAGCAAGTCCTTTATAATGGGAAGTTTCATTTTTGAAGCAAAAATACGGGCGGGTAAGCTGAATTGATGCTTTTCGCGGTAGTACATCCCGTAGACAATGAGGGTCTGAACAACTTGAGTAATCAAAGAGGCATAGGCCAACCCTTCGATACCCCTCTTAAAAACGAGAACAAAGAGAGCGTTTAGAGCCGTATTTCCCGTAAAGGTAATGGCTGTCATAATCGTCTGAATATTCATCTTTCCCTGGGACTGAAAGAGAGTCGCATAGATACTGCTTATCAGGGAAAAGGGTATCGTAAAAAAAACAATTTTCGAATAGGTGATCGACTCGGTAAGAAGCTCCCCTTCAATTCCCATAATTTCTATTATAGAAGTTGAAAATACCGCCCCCAGAACAGAAATCACCCCGGCCAAAATAAGAATGATGTACCGTAGTTGAATGGCATACTCCGAAGCCTTTTCATAGTTTTCCTCACCAATAGCCTTGGCAATAACCCCTACTCCCCCGTTGGTTATGCCCATTCCCAAAGCGTTAAGAGTATTAAACATGGGCGTAACGAAAGCCACCGACGCAATCTGAACACCGCCGAGAAAAGAGGCGAATGCCATATCGACAAAGAAATAAGAATTCCGAATCAATGTGGAGATCATCATGGGAGCGGTTAGTTTGAGAATCAGCGGAGTAATCGGCCCATTGAGCAGATCCAGGTCTTTTTTGTTTTTCATGGTTCTTCCTACTTCTATAAGCATAGAGGTTAACAGAAATCACGGAACTGTCCCAGTTATTTAGGAAAATTATTCTTCCGAATAGAGAATTCCCGCCGATTCCCCTCATTTTCAAAACTTTTTTAACTTTTTTTGAGAATTCTTGTCGGAATTCGCGTTTTTGCTCGTAGGTATAGTATGTAGGCTGGCCAACCTTACGAAAAAAACAAACCGGGGCACCGCCCCAAGGAGCAAAGAAAATGAAAGTTATTGATTATGAAAGCCAGGAGCTGCGCGATGATTTGGAGGCAGGGGCGCTCATAGGACTAAAGGGAGCCAACTTTACCGAGGACAACCGGGAGACCCAGGTCTACCTGACTCGGGAAGGGGCCAGGGCGAATCAAGGTACCTACGATAATCTTTTGACAATCGCTTAGAGTGACGAGTTCAGACTCATCCCTTCGGGCTTGCCCGGAGGGATTTTTTAGGCCCGATTTTTACGTTAAAAGAGTGGCTCTTTTAAGCTTGGGGAGCAGCTCTTTTGTCATGAGTAATGTGTCGACCCTACATTTACAAATAATTCACATGGGTTTAGACTAATCATCCGAATAATTACCCTGGAAGCAGATAAAGAAACTAAGGAGAGAGAATGAATCTACTGGAGATACCCTTTGTCAAAAGAGTCGGCATTAAAAAATCAGATACAGGAAAGATGGAACTGGCCTACACGAAAGAGGTATATAACCATCTGGAGACTATTTGTGCCGGCGCCCAATATACATTGGCCGAAACATCAAGCGCGAGCTACCTAATTGAACTATTTCCCCAGCTTGAAGGTAAGGTGATACCCGTTCTCAGGGACACAAAATTAAAATTCAAAAAGCCTGCCGTGACTAAATTAACAGCCCATAATTCAGCATCAGATGAGGCAGTGGCTCGTTTTAAAGAGAGTTTTGACAAATCCGGACGCGGTCTCATTACCATTGATGTTAAGCTAAAGGATGAAGAGGATAGTCTGGCCAGTTCCGGTGCCTACACCTGGTATTTGCAAAAGATAGAAGATTAAAGAATGAGGCAGCCTGTTCTCTACCGGGACGGCGGGAGAGCTCTACGAATGGAAAGCGTCTATCAGAGAATTCTCCATAAAATCCAATACGGCCTTCTCCATGAAGGGCCACTTCTCTACGCAGTTAAAAAAACCATGGTTCCCCCCCTCTATTTCCAGGTAGATCGGTGAAAACCCGGCTTTCCTCAGGGCATCCCTCATCAAATGAGCCTGATTCAAGGACACCGTCTCATCGGCCGTACCATGGACGATCATAAGGGGCATGGGCAGATCCTCCGCATAATGGACAGGGCTCATTTTCGCCAGGGAATTTTCTGTAAAAAGCTTGAAAAAGGAGGATGAAGAAAAGGCGTCTCCCCCCTTCATGGCCTCCAGGTCGGTGGGGCCGCACTCTTCCAGAATAAAGCGGATGGGGTATGAGAGTTCTACGGCGGTGGCAGCGGCCATAAGGGAGAGGTGGGCTCCGGCGGACACTCCGTACATGCCAATGTTCCCCGTCCCATAACCGTAATCCTCCCCATGGTCACCAACCCACTCAAGGGCATCCACGCAATTATCCAGGGGAACCTGCAAACCGCCGTAAAGGCTCGCCGTATAATCGATTGAGATCACCGTGAAGCCGGTGCTTCGTAAAGTACGCAGGAAACGATCGGTATAGCGAATGGCGCTCTTGTCCCCGTGAAGCCAGGATCCCCCGTGGATGTATACCAGAACCGGAGCTTCCTCCCGCTCCGCCAGAGGCAGGTAGATATCCAGTTTTTGGCGGCGAAAGCCGTTTCTTCCGTAGCTAATATCGTAATAGACATCACCTTCGGGCAGGGGCATCTCATCTATTTTCTTCTCGATGGTCCTCATCGCCTTGGGCTGGGGGATGAGAAAGGGCAAAATGAGGATGATGAGGATAGAAGGAAATAGAATACTAAAAGGTTTAAGTGACATAATAATACTCCCCCAAAAAGGCCGATCCCTTAGAACGACCCTTTTATTATAGATGATTGCTACTTATCGTGAATTGAATTGGGCATAGACTTTTTCCAGAAGGCCATAGTGTTGCTGTAAAATGTCGTCATAAGCCCGGCCGTCCCTCCCAGCTCGGAATGAATCTCTTTCAACAGGTCCTCCGAGCTGTATCCCTTTCTAAAGGTTGTGTTATACCCTGTTTTGATTAAATATCCGTCCTCCTGGGGACGGATTATCTCGTACTTATGCTCAACAGGCCAAATCCCCTGAACCGTCAAATAAGCACGGCCTCCCTCCAGAAGGGTATTCCCTATCAGTCGGTAAACCTGTCTTCTCTCCGCCGGAGGGAGAATATTCAAGACATAGTGTGCCATGACAATGTCATACTGATTGTCGAGAACTGAAGTATCGGGGAAAAAGTTCGGATCATAATCGGCAACATCGCGGCATCCCGCCTTAATCAGCGCCTCCCGGGCAAAGCGGTCCATGCCTGTACCCAAATGCAAAACCGTTTTATCTGAAACCAGACCTTCCTGGCAAAGATAACGAACAGGTTGGGAGATCTGTCTGGTATGATTCAGAGCCGTAAGCCGGGAGGAGATAACATAGGGAGATTTCCAGGGGCTCCTCTCTACGGGGGAATCTTCTGCCAGATCCTGTTCCAGGGAGCTCTCGATAACGGACAGGTCCACAGACCAGCGCTCAGTGTTTGAGTCGTAATGGTACTCCTGCATACGGGAGCCAAAAACCGTAAAGGAACCGTCTCTATGACGGTTAACAACCCAGCCGGCTTTAATCATTTTTTGAGAAAGTTTCACAGCCCCTCCTTTGCAGCAGTTACGGAAAAGATGGATATATGACAAATAAGCATATACCCTTTTACCGTTCCCCTTCAACCGGGGCCGCCTCCGGGGGGGAGGAACCTATGTCTTTTCCAGGGCTTCGGCAATCATTCGGCTTAGCTCGGCAATAACAAAGGGTTTCTTGATGTAGTGTTCCAGCCCCAGGGTCTTTAAGATTTTAAGATCATCCGGATTGGCATAACCGGAGCAGAGTACGGCCCTTACGGCGGGATCTTTCTCTTTTAGCATCTGATAACACTCTCTGCCATTCATTTTAGGCATAATCATATCAAGCACTACAAGGTCAAAGGGACTGTCCGAATCGATTTGAGCGCAGTACCGGGAAAAGGCCTCCTTCCCGTCTACCGCCGTGGTTACCCTGTACCCCAGCTTTTCAAGCATCCTTTGGCCGGTCTTTCGCATCACTTCCTCATCGTCGACGAGAAGAATATTCCCTGTCCCGTGAATCTCTTCAAGTTGCTCCTTCTCTACAATATCCCCATAGGCGCGGGGCAAACGGATGGTAAAGGTCGTTCCCGAAGCTTCGCTGCTGTTAAGTTCAATCTCTCCCTGATGCTGTTTGACCGTACCGTAAACTGCGGAAAGCCCAAGCCCCGTCCCCTTGCCGGGCCCTTTGGTTGTAAAAAAAGGTTCAAATACTCTGCTCTGCAAATCCTCGGGGATCCCGGAACCGTTATCGGAGACCCGAATCTGCAGATACTCCCCCGGTTCAAGAGAAAAGGTACTGCCCTGACAATAGGCTTTATCCAGCGTCAACTGCTTTACCTCAAAGCGGATAAATCCCCCTTGAGGCATCGCATGGGAAGAGTTAATCGCCAGATTCATAAATACCGACTGCAGCTGAGAAGCGTCTCCCCGAACAACAGATTCGGAATTATCCGGGAGCAGTACCGTCTGCACATCAATTTTTTTATCCACGGTATTCTTCAAAATAGAGGTTACATCCCTTAAAAGGAAATTTAAGTTAACCAGTTCCTTACCCACAGAACTATCCCTTGAAAAAATCAGCAACTTCTTTGCCAGATCAGCCGCCCGGTGGGTGGAAGTCTGGATCATCCTGAGGCACTCCCTGACCTCTTCATCTTCCCCAATCATGGACTCAAGCAGTTCGGAAGCCCCGGAAATCCCTCCCAGCATATTATTGAAGTCATGGGCAATACCTCCGGCCAGCTGTCCAATGGAATCCAGCTTCATCCTCTCATTCAACTGCTTTTCCAACCGCTTTCTTTCGGTAATATCCAGCGCCGTAGAAGTAATAAAAAGCAGTTTTCCCTCCTCATCAAAGACAGGCGCACCGGTGGAAAGGGTGATGAAAGGGGTACCGTCTTTTCGAATATGCTCTATCTCTACACTGAGAGATTTTCTCTCCTCGATACTGGTTTTGACAATCCTTTCAACATTTCTCAACTCTTTTTCGCTATGAAGGCGGGAGATACTCTGTCCCTGAAGCTCTTTGACCGTATATCCATGCATGGAGGCCCAGACATCGTTTAGATATACAATCTTTAAGTCCTGAGATATGGTAACAAGGCCAAAAGCGGCATTTTCTGCAATCATCTTAAAAAGGCGGGCCTCTTCCTGCGCCTTAACCCGGTCCGTTATATCCCGGTCCGACCCCCTATAACCGACCAGACTCCCCTCTTTATCAAACACAGGATCCCCATTTGACTCGAGAAGAACCTTATGACCATCTCTATGGAGATTCAAATTCAGCATACCCCTGAGAGGCTTGGCTTCATTCAGTGCCGCAAGAAAAACAGGCTTTACCGCTACGGCTTCTTTTTTCTCCATTAAATCAAAGGCATTCATAGATAAAAGCTCTTCCGGTCTGTATCCCAGCAACGATTCCACCCGAGGGCTTGAATAGGTGAAATTCCCCTGAGTGTCCATTTCCCAGAACCAGTCTGACGTCGACTCTACCAGTGTCCGGTATTGCTCTTCTTTAGTTCTCAGCTTCTCCTGGGTGATAGCGTTTTGACGTACATAATCCGATGCGAAAATCCCTCCGGACAAAGTGGCCACAAAAACCAGAAACCGGGCGAGGGAATCGTGGCCGTAAGGGTCCCGAATAATAGTATCCCAAAGGCTTTTTAACTCAGGGTTTAGGATAAAATAGCTTAACAGACCAGAAAGAAACCAGAAGGAAAAAGCGAAAATCAGCGAAGAGTACAGGACCTTTGACTGCGCCCCTCTATCCCCCTCTTCCGACTGCCCCATCAGCTTCTGCACATGGGGGATATTGATTAAAAAGGCCGAGCAGAGTACCACAACCAGACCATTTATGCTCCCTTTGACCAAAATATATCTTAAAAGGGGAAGAGATATGGGCCCGGAATAAGCCTTAGGAGCCCAGAAAGGAGGTTCCTGAGCCAGGAGTATGGGAGCGAGGGTGTACTTTGTAAAAAAAGAAAAGGCACGCCAGAGAGCTTCCCCCGCGAAGGGCAAAAACCATTTAAACAGGGATTTTGAGAACTTGATTTTGGCAAGAAAACCATGCCAGACAAACCACCCGCAGGTAAGAAGAGAGGTCAAAACATTCAGCCAGCCGTTTTCTGGCCACAAGAACCAGTTTGTCAATCCGCCTAACCCCAAAAGGGAGGCAATCAAACCGTACTTCCAGCCCCATGCCATGGCTACAACCATCGGAAAGATGAGTCCCCAGAGAACACCCACATCGTAGGTGCCCACCTGAATATGAATGGGAGAAAAATTCACGATAAAACCGGTCAGGCCCAGAACAACAGACCAAATGGATTTGTACCTATGCTTAAGCAGCTGCATGCTTAAAAGTTTAATATACGGCAATGGGTTTTACAAATAATAAGAACAGGGGAAGGGCCACTTTTCTACGCAATTGGATAGGCCGTGGTTCCCCCCTCTCTTTCCTGGTGGAGGTCCAATTTATAGGGGCGATGTGACCCTGTTGATATCGGCTTCCCCAATTTGAATTATACATGGACTTGGCTTATGCTTGAATGGTGAAAGGCTACAATAATTCCTTGGGAATCATAATGATCGATTTAATAAATAATTACCTGAATAGAACAGTTCTCTTTCTTATTTCTGCCATATTTTTCTTTAGTCTAAGCTCTGCCTTAGTCTTTGGAGAAGAGCCAAAATACCGAGTTCTTTATCTCAACTCCTACAACGCAAGCCATGTGACTTACAATATGAAGGCCAATGGCATTCGCCAGGGGTTCGAGGGATGGCCCGTGGAAATGGATATTGAATTCATGGACAGTAAACGATTTGCCAATGAAGAGCACGATGCCCTGTTTTTTGACTTGATCAAATACCGCATTGAGAGCAGCAAGCCCTACGATGCGGTTCTGACGGCCGATGACAATGCCTTGCGATTCGTCATGGACCATCGAAGGGATTTGTTCCATGAGATCCCCATTATCTTTTTCGGAGTCAATAGTCTTGAACTTGCCAAGAAGGCGGCGGAAGATCCCTGGATAAGCGGAGTTGTAGAGCGCGTTGCCATAAGGGAAACTATTCAAATAGCTTCCGGGCTCTATCCTTCTGCCACGGGCTTATCCATCATAACCGACGGATCGAATACGGGAATTGCCGATTTAAAGATGTTCAGGGAGGTGGAATCGCAAATCCCCTTTGACGCGGAAATACTGGATCTTCGCACCATGACCTTTGAGGAGTTGAACTCAAGGGTGGGAGAGCTGGAAAACAGGATCCTGTTGTTTTTTTCATCCCATCGAGATAGGGAGAATCGGTACCGAACGAACAGGGAAGCCATACAGGATATTACGCGACATGCCAAAGTACCCCTATTCCATGTGGCCGACGTGGGCATAGGAGACGGGGTGACCGGCGGCTATGTGGTAGATTTTCATAGCCAGGGCAGAACGGCAGCTGAGATGGTTGTCTCCTGCATCCAAGGTACCCCCATAGAAAGCATCCCCCTCCTTGAGAAGAGCCCCAACACATACAAATTCGATTACAGGCTCTTAAAAGAATTCGATCTCGACCGGAGCGTGCTGCCCGGGGAAACTATGTATGTCAACTATGAAGAAACCCTGTTTGAGAAGTACGGACAATACATCATAGGTATCCTGGTCCTTATGCTTTTTCTCATTTCGGTTATTCTGATTCTCTCTTTTAACGTCCGCAGAAGACAGATGGCCGAGGAACAGCTTTCCCGGCTGAACGACTCCCTTGAGAGCCAGGTGGAAGAGCGGAGCAGAGAGCTGAAGGCAACCTTAAAAGAACTGGTGGACAAGGAGCGTTTGGCATCTCTGGGAAGCCTGGTCGCCGGCGTTTCCCACGAAATCAATACGCCCCTGGGAGTCGCCATAACAGCCGGCTCCTACTTGAAGCTGAAGAATGACGAAACCTATAACAGCCTCCGGGAGGGGGAGCTGGGAAAGAACGGGCTCATCGCCTATATGGAGAAGGTAGAGGAGAGCACGGAGATCATGAACAGCAATTTGGAGCGAGCTTCGGAACTCATAAAAAGCTTTAAGAAACTGGCCGTAAACCAAAGTGTACAGGAGATAAGCAGCTTCAATCTCAAAGCCTATATAGAAGCAGTTGTCTTCACAATGAAACATGAGTATAAAAACCGGCCCATTACCATAGAAATAGAGATAGACGGGCAGATAACCATGCACAGCTACGCCAGTGGTTTTTCTCAAATAGTCACCAATTTGCTAATGAATTCCCTCAAGCACGGATTCAAGGAGAAAGAGGCGGGGCGCATCCATATAAAGGGCTATCTTGAAGAGGACAGGCTGATCCTTATTTACGGTGACGACGGAGACGGCATAGACGAATCCCTGTTACATCGCATTTACGAACCTTTTTTTACTTCCGACCGCAATTCAGACAACAGCGGCCTGGGTATGAACATAATCTATAACATTATTACCGACAGGCTGGGCGGTACGATTGAGTGTAAAAGCGCGAAGGGGAATGGAACGGAGTTCATAATAAAAGTCCCCACAGAGACGGGAGGTCTCCAAGCATGAGCAAATGGAAGAATTTAAGCGGCAATGTTGATTTCCTCGAGGATGATGACAAGATAGAGGAAACAAGGCCGGGAACTATTAAAGTATTGATTGCCGATGATGATAAGGAGATCCATGAGATTACCAAGGTCATTCTAAGGGATTTCGATTTCGAAGGGGAGAGACTGGATTTCCTGGATGCCTATAGCGGCAAGGAGACCATAGAGCTTCTGAAAAAGCATGACGACGTGGCCCTGCTGCTTCTTGATGTGGTTATGGAATCGAATCAGACCGGTTTGGAACTGGTGGGCCGGATACGCAAGGAGCTAAAGAACAAATTCCTAAGGATTGTCTTAAGGACAGGCCAGCCGGGGGAGGCGCCCGAGCAGAAGGTCATAAGGGAATACGATATTAACGATTATCGCTTGAAGACGGAAATAACGGCGAGCCATCTGGAAACCATAGCTTACACGGGGATCAGGAACTACAGGGATCTCCTGTTGGTTGAACATAACAGACAGATGCATGAAAAATTACTCCATATCGGCGCCTCTCTCTTTTCCCATCAAAGCATAGATGATTTTTTCAGTCACATTCTGGATGAAATATCCCGAATGAAGAAAAGCAGCATTTCCCGGGAAGAAAAAGAGGCGGGCAACAGCGGTTTTGTAGCAATTTCACAGGGGACATATAAAATAATAGCCGGTAGCGGTTCTTTCGCAGACCATGTGGGCAGCGAATTGGTGGAGGGGGGTGAGCTTTCCGAGTATTATGAGATCGTGACCAACAAGGAAGCCCATATCCGTGGCATTTTTCTTGTGAAGGACGGTTTTTTAATTGAGAGCAAAGGCGATAGCAACTTGAAAACCGTCATTTATATCAAAGGGGATATCGATATATATGATTTTGATATGGTGGCTCTGTTTTTAACGAACTTTTCCATTGCTCTGGACAACTATCTGTTAAACAACTTGGTGAGGACTACCCAGCGGGGAATCATTTTCGCCCTCGGAGAGACGGTGGAAAGCCACTACGAAGAGACTGGCGACCATGTCAAACGAACATCGGAGATGATGTATCGCTTTGGTATGTGTCTCAATCTTCCCTATGCGGAAGCGGACAAAATAAGCCTGGCCAGTACCCTCCATGATCTGGGCAAGATCGTCATTCCCGACAAAATACTAAAAAAAGCCGGGCCCCTGACCGATGAAGAATTTGAAATTATCAAATCCCATACGGTCCAGGGATACAATATTCTCCGTGATTCCGAGTTACCCATGCTTCAGGAAGCCTCTCTAATTTCTCTTTGCCATCACGAAAAATATGACGGTTCCGGCTATCCCAAGGGTTTGTCTGGCGAGGCAATTCCCCTCAGCGCCAGGATGATGGCCATCGTCGATTCCTTCGATGCCATGGTCAGCAAAAGGGTTTACAAGGAGGGCATCCCCGTTGAGGATGCAATGGCTGAGCTGGAGCGTTGCAAATCAAAACACTTTGATCCGGAACTGACTCAAATTTTTCTTGAAAACATTAAGTATATTTTAGGGAATGCGCCCAATTAAATATCATCTCATATTGGGTCGCCACAAAAATCCAAAATGCGTTTTTAGGGGCATCCATGGATTTTCTATTCTCAACCGGTGTATATTGACATTATGAAAAAAATTGCCCTGTTTATATTAGCCCTGACATATTTGGGGTGTCAATCGAATCCAATCACTCTTGATGACCGAGATCGATCTACGATGGTCATCGACGGTCAAACCAGGAGCTTCTTCGTCAGGCTCCCCGGCGACTACAGTGAAACTCAAGAGTATGCTCTGCTGTTATACCTGCACGGCGGGGGACAGAGTGCCGTAGACGTGATGAATCTGGGGTTCACCGAAGCGGGGCACGTGTTGAACTATATCGTAGTCTACCCCAGTGGAATCGGGGGTAACTGGTTTATATACGACAATACGGGCCAGGGCAGTTCCGATGTCAAATATCTCTCTACCTTGATTGACCGCCTCATCGAGTCCTATGCCATCAACAGTGATCAGGTTTTTGTCTCGGGATTTTCCCTGGGGGGATTTATGTCCTATTCCCTTGCCTTTGCCATCCCAGAGAAGCTTCGGGCCATATCGGTTCACTCCGGTTCTGTGTTTCCCGAGCATATGCCTGAAGAGTTGATTCCCCTCTCGGTACAGCACATTCACGCCCTGGACGACGGGGGAATCCCCTTTGAAGATAGTCAGGGTCAGGTCATGCCCGTAAGAGAGGTCATTCAGAACTGGGTCGAGGCAAATGGAGCTACAGAATCACTTCATCAGATCAAGGCAGAAAGGGAGTACCAAAGGTGGGAGTCGAAGGACAGAGAAAACACGTTGGAGCTTGTGATTTTCGAAAAAGGGGGACACCAACCCTTTACGGCAACTCCGGAGCTTCTCTTTGCCTTTTTTGACGGACTTAGATAATACAGTTAATCTATTTGAGGACATATTTACGCGATATTAGAGAGTTGAACCGGCATCCCTGCCGGTTTTCGCTCCAGGTATATTCCCTATATATCTCTGTAAATAGCCCTTAAAGATAACTTAACAGAAGGGAGCTATCTCTCCAGGTTGAAAGATCTGCATCACTTGTGAATCCAGCAGAATAAGTAGAGCTGTCAAGTCCATCTACCGAAGATATGTCTCCATCATCAAACTTGTAATACATATCCCAGCGACTGGGGTGATTATCAACATCATCTGAATCCAGGGAAAGGGTTTCATCAGAGGATAAGTATGCCTTCCAATCTGATAGAGTTGATATACTTACTTCTGCAGGGATAGTCATGCCGGAATTATAGTCA
This sequence comes from Spirochaetales bacterium, assembly GCA_028533045.1. Classification (GTDB taxonomy): domain Bacteria; phylum Spirochaetota; class Spirochaetia; order DSM-2461; family DSM-2461; genus SZUA-368. The sequence continues at coordinate 51,061 of JAQQAP010000009.1, forward strand.
CTGGGGGTAAAGCTATCGGCAGATTCAAACCAGCGCAATCCATCAGTGCCATCAGCATCGGCATCACCACAATAGGTAATTCCTATTCCTATAGAGCCTGTGGAATTCATAATACCGCGATAGATTTCAGATGAATGGGTATACAATATCCAACTATCATCATTGTTTTTCTGGATATAAGCTACATCATATATACCCTGAAAATATCCGTCAGAATCTATAGTAAGATTCGATCCGGTAACATACATGGCAAGCTCCATCTGGCTAACATCGCTCGCGGTTGCATCAAGATAGAGGATTTGTTCAAATGAAAAAGTACCGGCAACTTCATCATAGGTCACTGTCATATTACCTGAATCATCTTGCATGGTCCCTGTATAAGTTATAGATGAATCATCATTTAAAGTTATTGTGAAATCCATAAAGGAATCAAATAATGCTATCGAATAATCCGTATCTTCGGTATAATCCGAAACTGATTCAAAGCTTGTAATAAGAGGTCCCATTAGAGTATATGAAGCAAGACTCTGTTCTGATTCGGTATCAATGGGAACCGTCATCCGTCCACTTCGAATGGGAGTATTAAATCCCACAATAGGTATAATGCTTATTGATTCAGCAGTGGTATCACTGGAGCTTGGATTTTCGCAGGACCCGAGTAGTAAAATTGCCAACAAAACTAAAACTAAGAACTTTCTCATTTATATCTCTTAACAAGAATGGTTTATAGAAAAAGTTTTGATCATACAGATTCAAAATTCAATATTTATTTCATATTGTGTAAAAAATATGATGGTGTAACAGTTGCATATTACATAAGAGTCTCAGTTTTATACCCCATAATAGCTCTTATGCCATGTATGTATTGAATAGGGAAAATATTCACCATTACTAATAAATAAGCGCCACTCGCCCTATTCCATGGATAAAAAGAAAAACCAAAAGGCGTCAATACTGGCGTCAGTCCCCGAAAATGGAGTGCTTAGTGGGCCCACAAGGACTTGAACTTAAGCAGTATCCTTATGTAGTTCATAAAGGGCTGTATAGAGACGTATTTCAGAACTCATGTGGTATGTTTTCCCTATAAAGCTTCTGGACTCGTATAATAAAGGCGTCGATATTTCATGCAATCCTTATAATCATTCTCATCAAAGTACAACATCCTTATGAACCTTATGATAATTTATATGGCTCTGTATGTTTTTCTCCTGAAAATTGATAATAAGATTCGTCCTTATCTCTGCTTCAATTTCCCATGCTCCCGCAGGAGAGGTGGCCCATGCAGCCACCCAACACTTTACACCGTCCTTTTCAGTTTTCATTACCCAAAAGGAGGGAGGCTCTACATCATTATAGTATTTACACTCCAAAACCGTAGAGAGAGCGATCTCCCTCACCTCTTTGATATTGGATTCATAGGAAACGAAAAACTCCACATGGGCCCAAAGCCATTTGTCATTTAAGGAGAGGTTAATAAAGTCGGAATTGATCATGGCGCTGTTGGGAATGACGTACCTTCTCCAATTCCATATTTTAACCACCGTATGTGTAGGAGAGATATCCTCAATGGTGCCGTAATTGTCATTAATGATAATTGTATCACCGATTTTAAGCATCTTAGATACGGTTATTGCAATTCCAGAGAGAAAATTTTCGATGAAGGGCTTGGCGGCCATACCAGTGATAATGGCTGTGGAACCTACGAGAATGGAGATAAAGGCTTGTGGGAGTCGATCCATAAAAGGAATTGACGTAATGAGTAATACGGAAATCACAGAGACAGCAATTGCTACCCGCTTAAAAATGGAAAACCTTTCTCTCAAATGCTCCTTGGCCTGTTTTTTAAAAGCCCGGGATGTTTTTTTGAGAGGAGTGCTGGTTTCCACAGTTTCAGAAACTTTTATTTTCTCAATCAGTTCAGTTCTTTTTTTCAATGAGGTACGAATGAGTATTTGAATAGCCAAAATCAGGAACAGAATGACTCCAAAAGAGATAAAGAGATAGATTATTAAGTTTTGATTTTCACTAAAAAACTCTTTCATTCCGATGCAACCTCTGATGTTTGAGAAAGGGATTTGGGAAATAGTCCCAACCGTACCTTAATATAATGAAAAATCTTCAGGGGAACATTGACTCCCGTCGCTTTTTCCAGCCCTTCAAATCCGGGAGAAGAATTTACCTCACAAATTTTGTAGTGATCCTTATCAAAGAGAAGATCCACACCGGCAATTTCCAATCCTAGTGTCCGTGATGCTTCCAGTGCCAACCACTCTATCTCCTCTGTAAGAGGAAAATTCTTTACACTTCCACCCGCTGAGAAATTGGCTTTGAAGTCGTCACCATGGGCAATCCTTTCCATGCAGGCAACAACAACCCCTCCTATGGTAAATACCCGCAGATCCCTCCCATAGCTATCCTTTACAAACTCCTGAAAAATGATGTTAGCCTTGGGATTGGTTACTTCAATCATATGAACGAGATCACTCAAGCTTTTTTTATTTTCCGAGAGAAAGACTCCTTTCCCCTGTGAGCCGGACAGAGTTTTTATTATGGTGGGAAAGCCGATCTTCTTTTCTATCAGTTCTGTATTTACAGGAAATTTCATTAACATGGTCTTGGGAAAGGGAAGATTTCTTTCAGCCAATATCTGCTGGGTATAAAGCTTATCCTTAACAAGATCAATATTGTGAGCCGCATTTAAACAAGGAACACCCAATCGTTCTAAATGCCTAATGACAGCCAAAGCAAAATATGTGGTACCCGCCCCCATCCGGGGCAAGACAAAATCAGGGAGAGGCGTCGTCTTACCGTCAACAAGTATACTTTTCCGGTCTTCCTGCGTCACAATGAGATCTATCTGCTCCGGTTTGAGAACTTTCAGAGTAATATGGGCTTTAGCCGCTTCTTCCATAAACCGATTGATTTCATACATCTCCGGCTTAACTTCAGCTTCATTTTTTCTATAGAGTATCCACCCCAGCATCAGTCTATAACCCCTCTTTCCAAGGCCAAGTCATATTCCTCGGGATAATCATCTAATTCAGCAATTCTGAGGGAATAGCAACTATAGTATTCAAAGTCGGGATCATCGGTAAACCGATTCAGTTCTTCTTCTGCACGGGCTTTTTCAATGAAAACGGCGGTGGGACTGACACCATTGGTAACGAACCATAATTTGTCGGACATATACTAACTCCTTTAGCAGCAAAGAAGGGTAGTATCCTGGGTAAAAGACACCTATGCTGCTTAACACAATCAACTTACACCTTCTCAATCGATCCCACGTGGGATCTCTCTTCAACCAAAAAGATATAAGCAGACATTGTTAGCATTTCGGGTCCGTTGTCTGCTAAATTATAGCATTTAAATACATCTTCTGAGAGGTTTTTGTCAAGTAGGAATGTAATGTAATCCCAATTAATGACTTGGATGAGCACAATTCATATAGAACTGACGCTACTATCGACGCCCTCATAATACGAAGTAAGAAACCATATATGGAAACCTTACCACATAAGCCATCCTAATATTTCTACCACCAAATCTTATCAATCAATTTTTTTTGATACTTTTCTGATCCCTTATCAATTCACAGAAGATCTCTATATAACATAATTGCCGCATTCACGTAACTCATAATCGCTCTTATGAGCTGCGATTCTGATTGATGTTGAATGTGGAAATTATGCTCAATAACAGCCTCAGATCAGACTGCCAGTGACGCCAGAATAAAAGCAATCACATTCCAAAAGGCGTGAATACTGGCGTCAGTACCCCAAACAGGAAAAAACCCGTCCCCTGCTAATCCCCCTAAACCCTTGTATTATAAGCGCATAGACATAAAAAAAGCACCCCAAAAATGGAGTGCTTAGTGGGCCCACAAGGACTTCCCTCTACTCGTCGGCGTCCTGCCTCCTCCCGCCGGGCCCTCCTCGGCTCCTAAACCGGCCTCCCTGCCGGTTTGCGCTCCAGGTATTCGCGCCGTCGTCTCGGTTCAAGTCCTTGCGGGAAATTGAAGCAAAAAAAAAGACAACCACTTTCGTGATTGTCTTAAATGTACTTTGGGCCCACAAGGACTTGAACCTGGGACATCTTGATTATGAGTCAAGCGCTCTAACCAACTGAGCTATAGGCCCTTATACGAGCGATTATACTAATAAAAAGTAATAACTCTGTCAATAGGGCGGTCTTTCTTTAAGGAAATCGACTTTCCCTTGATCTTGGGTAAGAAAAAAAATACAATGAATACATGAGCAGACCCGAATATACCTGGAACGATCTAGGCGATGAAGAGTGCCGTTTGGCGGCCCGTGTTATGGGAGAAGAAGCAGTTCATCTCGCCCCCATCCCCACCGGCCTCTCTCCCCGGCTGGAAAAAGGATTCTCCATCAAAGCCGTTCTTTTTGATATTTACGGCACCTTGCTTATCTCCGGAACGGGAGATATTAGCATTGCCCGGGAGAAGGAGAACAATTTTTCCCTGGGTCCCTGTCTTAAGGAGACCGAATTCTCCCGCCTCCCCCAGGAATACCGCGACCAGGATCTGGCCGGCCCCATGAAGGAGATCATCACCGCCTTTCATAGCGATTTAAAAGCAAAAGGGGCAGATTTCCCGGAAGTGGACATCATAACAATCTGGGACAGGCTGTTAAACCGATTTAAGGAGGAGCGCTTTATCTCGGAGGACTACTCCTTGCGCTCCCTTATACATCTGGCCACCTACCACGAAATTATCTCAAACCCCGTTTGGGAAATGCCTGGCGCTTTTTCCCTCATACCCGCTCTCAAAGAGAAAGATTACCGTCTGGGAATCGTATCAAACGCCCAGTTTTACACCCCCCTTACCCTGGAGGAACTCTCCGGAAGCACACTGGAAGAGTTAGGTTTTGAATTGCCACTCTGTTCCTGGTCCTACCGCATCCTTAGGGGTAAACCCTCGCCGGATATCTTCAAAGCCCCCCTGGAGAAACTTCAATCAGAGGGAATAAATCCGGAAGAAATCCTCTATGTTGGAAACGACATGCTTAACGACGTCTATACCGCACGGCTCTGGGGCTGCAAAACAGCCCTTTTTGCCGGAGATAAGCGCTCCCTCCGCCTCCGAGAAGGTGATGAGCGCTGCGACCCCATCGAACCGGACCTTATCATTACCGATCTGGCCCAACTAAAGGAGCTATTGTGAGTACCCAAATAGAACAGGAAGAAAAAAAGAAACCTAAAAGAAGCAGAAAAACCAAGGCGCCCAAAAAGCCTCGAACCCCCAATAAACCCAAAACCCCTAAACCTAAAAAGAATATCAAGGAAAAGGTCAGCAAGAAAATCCGTCGTTTCAGAAGATGGACGGCCTTTCTTATCATCATCGGTTTTTCCGGCTATGTAGCCTACACCGGCTGGGTCCAGTATGATATCCCCGAAGGTTACGGCGGACTGGTACACACGAAATTTACCTTTGCCGACGGCAAGCGAGGCGGCGGATTCGACGACACCCTCACCGTTCATGACGGTCTCCACTGGCGCTGGGAAAAACTCCTTCCTACCAACCTCACCATGCACGTTTACCCCCTGGACATAAAAACGGCCACCCTCTCCTCCTCAGGAAGCCTCCCTTCCGGAGAAACCTACCTGGCCTTCCTGGAAGAGGGCGGTTCGGACCGTTTTAACTGGGATATCCGCTTTACCATAACCTATAAACTCAAGGAAGAGATGATTCCCCAACTGGCTTCAAAGGAAGGTATTTTTCAGGAAGATCTGGAAGATTTCTTTACCCGCGAGCTTCAGCTGATGGAAGGAGAGCTCTACGGCAGCCTCAAAAACCTCTCCCCCCTGGATGATGTTCAGGGAGAACTGGAAAAGGCCCGACTCAGTCTGAATGAAAAACATCCCTACCTGGAAGTCACATCCCTCGCGCCGGACGTTTTAACCCTTCCCGACACAGTCTTCTACGAAAAGGCCCGAAGCCTCTACTTCGCTTACCTGGACGCCCGGAACAACGCCCTGGAAGATATGATTAGCCATGTGGCTCCCCAAACAGCTGTCAACGAGGAGAAAATGAAGGTTCTGGAGGAGTATGGAAAGGTTTTGACCGACTATCCCGTTCTCATCGACTTTTTTGCTCTGGACGAGGATAACGATTTTGGCCGGTTCACTTCCAATGAACTTATGCCGGAAGATCTGGGAAAGACCGAATAACCAACAACGATCCCCTAACTCTTTCAAGACTGACTTTATTTTGCCGGAAGCGGTTACTCAGACTTAACTCACCCCTGTCCCACCTAACGGGCTCCAGGGGCCAGACAAGCCCTTCCGACTTAAAAAACACATCCCGATTCCCCAAAGGATAAAAGGAAATCAGCTCCCCCGGCTTTCCTTCAAGTTCAAGGCAGCGGTCCAGTAAAAAGATCTCCTCCCGTCGGGAAAACCAGAAATCGGGGCGCCTGTCCGATTCAAACAGAGCCAAAAGAGCAAGGGTATGGTCCAGCCTCCCCTCTCCACCGCCAATAAGAATCTTCTTGTCATAACCGGCAATTTCATCCAGAGCCAGTTCGGTATCGGTATAATCTTTATCTGTGGGATAAATCTTCACCTGCTCCGGAGCAAAAGTATCCAGAAGCGCCCGGTTGGACAGGGAATCCATATCACCCACCACAAGATCAGGCCTTCTGCCATAAAGAAGAGACTGTTCCAGTCCTGAATCGGCAGCAACTAGAAAGTCGCACTCCCTTAAAAGAGGTTCTATGATGGATTGGGGCGGGGCTTTTCCCCCGGTAATAACCAAAGCTGTCCTGTTTCCCATAATTTATTTATAAAATAATTTACAAAAAAGCTAAAGGCCCTAATTTAAAATCCGAAAATGATGATAGGGATTCAGGATGAACCCCGGTGATCAAGGACGATCGCCAACAATATTCGACTAGATCAAGGAGGATCTAATTATGATTATTAATCACAACATGTCAGCACTCTACGCAGACAGACAAAACGGTGTAAACACTCTGGGTACAACCAAGAGTATGGAAAAGCTTTCTTCCGGTTTGAGAATCAACCGGGCCGGAGACGACGCTGCCGGTCTTGCTATCTCCGAAAAGATGAGAGCCCAGATCCAGGGTTTGAATCAGGCTTCCCGAAATGCAAGTGACGGTATCAGCTTTATCCAGACTTCCGAAGGTTACCTCCAGGAAACCTCCGACGCTCTTCTGAGAATACGAGAACTCGCAGTACAGTCTTCCAACGGTATCTACTCCAACGAAGACCGCATGCAGATTCAGGTAGAAGTTTCCCAGCTGGTTGATGAAGTTGACAGAATCGCCTCCCACGCCCAGTTCAACGGTATGAACATGCTTACAGGTCGATTTGCCAAAGACACCGGCCTTAACTCCGTAACGTCTTCCATGTGGCTCCACATCGGTGCCAATATGGACCAGAGAGAGCAGGTTTTCATCGGAACCATGACTTCCAACGCCTTGGGAATCCGACAGGTAGGAACAGGAAATATCATGTCCCTTTCCACTCCCGAACAGTCCAACAGAAACATTGGTGTTCTAGATGCGGCTCTTAAGAGAGTTAACAAGCAGAGAGCCGACCTGGGTGCCTACCAGAACAGACTGGAAATGGCCGTTAAGGGTATCGATATTGCTGCTGAAAACCTCCAGGCTTCCGAATCACAGATCCGTGACGCCGACATGGCTCAGGAAAGTATTGAATACGCTAAGCAGAACATCCTTAGCCAGAGCTCTAACGCTATGTTGGCTCAGGCTAACCAGAGAGGACAGCAGGTTCTTTCCCTGCTCCAGTAGTAGCATAGGACGTTTCCCTGAATTTCCCGATTCGGGGGAACTGGCTTATTGCTTTTTCCCTACTGTTTTCGTTATTATTCCCGTAATGACAAGCCGGCCTTCGGGCCGGTTTTTTTTGAGGTAATAAATGAAGCACAAAGTAACGGTACCTAAAGAGATCTACGAGATAGCCGAGCGATTCCGCCAGGGAGGCTACGAATGTTTTCTTGTGGGAGGCGCCGTGAGAGACCAGCTCTTAGGCCGCGATGCCAAGGACTGGGACATTACCACCAACGCCCTGCCCAAACAGGTTATGGGCCTCTTCAAACATGTTATCCCCACCGGAATCAAACACGGTACAGTTACAGTTATCTACAAAGACTACCACGTGGAAACCACCACCTACCGGGTAGACGGCAAATACACCGACGGACGACGTCCGGATCAAATATCCTTTAGCCCCAGTATACGGGAAGACCTCAAACGACGGGACTTTACTATCAACTCCATCGCCTGGGACCTGATTAACAGAGAACTTTTTGATCCCAATAAGGGCCTTAAAGACTTGGAAGCAGGTATTATTCGAGCTATTGGCAAGGCGGAAGAACGTTTTGATGAAGATGGATTAAGGTCGATTAGGGCCTGCCGATTTGCCGCCCAGTTAAACTTTAAGGTTGACGAAGAAACCCTGAAGGGCATTACGAAAACCCACTACCGTATCCCCGATTTATCCAAAGAAAGAATTTATGAGGAGCTGATGAAAATCATGGGAACCGATACTCCCTCCTTAAGCTTCAAGCTCTTTAGGGATACAGGGCTTCTCAAGATTCTTTTTCCCGAATTGGCCGCCTGTATTGGAGTAGGCCAGAAAGGAAGCCATCATTATGATGTATTTGAACACTCCATCTATGCCTGCGACGGCGTCCCCCCCACCCATAAAGAGGTGCGTATTGCCGCCCTCCTCCACGATACGGGTAAACCGGGCTCTATGGGGACTTCCGACTCGGGAGAAGTAACCTTTCATAACCATGAAAAACTCTCGGAGAAACTGGCCGCCGCCATTATGCAGCGTTACCGTTTCCCCGTAAAATCAATGAAGAAAATCGGCCATCTCATTGGCCTTCATATGTTCCACTACGAGCCGGCCTGGACCGACAGCGCCGTAAGACGTCTCATTGCCCGGGTAGGACGGGAAAACCTGGAGGATCTCTTTCTCATGCGCCAGGGAGACATCTGGGGTACGGCAAGACTGGAACGGAATAATGAAAGACTCGATGCCCTCAAAGAGAGAATCGGCCATATTCTGGAAGAGGAAAATGCCTTCTCCATCAAAGACTTGCATATTAATGGTTCCCAGCTTCATGAACAGGGCGGAATACCCAAGTCCCGTAAGATGGGACTGGTACTGGAATTTCTTCTGGAAGCGGTTCTGGACGATCCGACCCTTAACTATGAGGAAAAATTACTGGAAATGGGAGTAAAATACTACGAATCTAACCTGGAATCGTAATATTCATAGGCCAGACGGGCCGCTTCCTGCTCGGCCTTTTTCTTATTGGTTCCCGTTCCGGGTCCAAAGGTCTGCTCGTTAATTTTAACGTTCATATGGTAGGTTCGGTTATGGTCGGGTCCTTCAATGGAAAGGACCGTATATCGGGGGCAGCACTTATACTTTTTCTGGATAAGTTCCTGCAGAAGCGTTTTATAGTCCCGGTAATGCTTTTTATCGTTAACCTTCTCTATCTCATCCTTTAACTGGTCCAAAACAAATTCGGTAACCTGTTTAAAACCGGAATCCAGGAAGTAGGCCCCTATTACCGCTTCGGTACAGTCGGCCAGGAGGGCGGATTTATTTCTTCCCCCGGAGTACTCTTCCCCTTTTCCAATGAGAATATAGTTATCAATCTTGATTTTTTTGGCTACCTTAACCAGAGACGATTCACTTACCACATAGGATTTGATTTTAGCCAAATCCCCTTCAGCGCTATCCGGATAAAGGTGGTAGAGATAATCGGCCACGATAAGTCCCAAAACAGAATCACCCAGAAATTCGAGTTTTTCATTATTGTCGATAGCTTTGGGATATTCGTTTGTATAGGAACGGTGGCAAAACGCCAGATTTAGAAGATTTTCATCCTTGAATTTAAGGGCTGCAATCTGTTGGAAGTCAGTTAATTCCCTCTTCCTCACCGCATTAATCTGGGGTGAAGAAAAGGGAATGTTCTTGGAACCGAAAAGTTTCACCTAAGTGGATTAACCCTTCTGTTCGATGATGTAGTCCAGAGCGTCCTGAACTTTTTCGAATTCAGTTGCCTTTTCGTCGGGAACGCTTACACCCATTTCAGAATTGATAGCGTAAAGCAGTTCGTAGGTGTCAAGGCTATCTGCGCCGAGATCCTCACGAAAACGGGACTCGGGGGTTACCTTGTCCTTTTCCACTTCAAGTTTGTCTACGATGATTTCCTGCAACTGTTCAAAAAGATCTGCCATTCCAGCACTCCTTAGTTTTTAATCGGCCATCTCTTGGGGCTCGATGATTTGTTTTCCTCTGTAAAAACCACATTTGGGACATACCCGGTGTCTGAGAACTTTGTTTCCGCAGTTACCGCAGGCTACCAGGTTGGGTGTCGTCATGGCCATGTTAATAGACCGACGTCTCCGTGTCCTTGCTTTAGAAGTCTTATATTTAGGGACTGCCATGTTTACCTCGCAAATAATTATATACCGGCCATCACAATATACTATAGGTAAAAAATTGTCAATAATAATTGCAAGGGATATGGAATTTGTTTTTTAAGCGCTCTTAAACGCCTCTAGAGTAGCTTTTTCTTTAATAAAGCTTCCACTTCGGGTGTTACCATGTTGGAAACATCCCCGTTCAGCATAATAAGTTCCCTCACCACGGAGGCCCGCAAAACGAAATATTGAGGGTCGGTGGGAAGAAATACCGTTTCTATATTGGAATTAAGGTGCTTGTTAATCATGGATAATTCAAACTCATAGCCAAAGTCGGCCAGAGGGCGCAAGCCCCTTACCATAACCTTAATGTCATTTGCCTGGGCATAATCGACAACCAGAGAATTCCATTTGACTATATTTACATGTTCGATTCCGGCGGTCCGAATCATCTGCTCCATAATCTCCACTCTCTCGTCCGCATTGAGAAGATGATTCTTCTGGGTATTATCCGCGATAACCACATCAAGTGAGTCAAAAAGACGGGAAGCTCTCTTTATAAGATTAAGATGTCCGAGGGTAGGAGGATCAAAGGATCCGGGAAAAGCCGCTTTAACCATGAAACTGACTATACCTTATTTGCTCTTGACCGTCAAAGGAATGGTCACTTTTTTTTTTATTACTTTGACAAAAAAATAAGAAAGTTATAAACTGATTTTATGAAAATAAACAAACTCTTCCCGGTTTTAACCGGTTTGCTCTTATTACTTTTTGTGGCATGTTCTTCCGAGCCGGAACCTGCATCAGAACCGGTAGAAGAAGTCACCCCTCCTGTAGAAGAGCCGGTGTCTGAACCGGTGGAAGAAGAAGTATTTGAAGTTACCCAAGAAGTTTATGATAAAACTTTTGACGAAATTAATGCCCTCATTGGACATTTAGATGAAATAATCGCTAAAAAGAACTATACTGAATGGAAGGAGAATCTTTCGGACAGTTATATTGAGACCTATAGCAATAAGGAATTGCTTAGGGAAAAATCGGCCAGTCCCATTTTGGAAATGAATGAAGTGGTCTTGAAAAACCTGGAAGATTATTTCATTCATGTGGTTGTTCCTTCGAGAATGAGCCTGAATTTGGAAGAAATTGAGTTTGACGACAAAAATCATGTAACGGCATGGACCATTTTTAACGATAATAAAACTAAGCTTTACCAGCTGGAATTAATTGATGGTTCGTGGAAGATCAGCATATGGTAAAAACACGCACTTCAAGGAGTTTGATAATGAAATACATGTTTACACTGTTGGCAGTCTGCTTGGCAGTTCTGCCCCTGACGGCCCAGGATGACGGATTGACCGTAGAAGAGGCCTACCTGCAGAGCGCCAAGAAGGTACAGAGGCTCAAGACTCTCGCCGGCCAGGAAGACCGTGATGCCAAACTGATGGCCCTCCAGGATATTGAGAGAATGATTGAAGAGGGTAAACTGAACGGCAGCGAAGAAGCGGTTGTGGATATGCTTACCGATATGGGCCGGGAAGGTACCGGACGAATTTATATGGAACAGGGTACCATGAAGAATAATTTTCCCGAGGTTCGGAGAAAATCAGTGGAACTTCTTGGAGAGATCGGTGGAGAAGAATCCCGACGTGCCATTACCGATATTCTGGGTCAGGAAAATGAACCCATGGTAATGTCCGAAGCGGTTGTGGCCCTGGCCAAAATCGGTCCCGACGAAGACGGTATTACCCTGCAGGTCATGGCCAGCGCTATGAACAGCCAGACCGCTATGAACCGGGACAACAACTTCGCCTATGCCTATCTAACCTCCCTTGAAATCATGAATGAAAACGGTCATGAACTGACCGATGAATATCTGATTTCCGAACTGGTCAAACTCTTTGATATGAGGAACGGTTATAACACGGTTGTTCGAAAGAAAGCCATGGAAGTGTTCCGAACTCTCGAATAGATTTAGTGTAACATTGAATATAAACCGATCCGCCAGGGTCGGTTTTTTTATGCCCTGTGGCAGGAAAAGAAAAGCCCATAAAAAAAAAGCCGCCTCCCCTTAGGGGGACGGCCTCTCTTTAAGATACAAGTTTTACTTCTTTTGGAAATCAACATCCTGACGCATTTTTTTACGCCAATCTTCCCGGTTCTCCGGGTGTTCGTAGGGAAACTTTCGGACGATCGTGAGCTTACCCTTCTGGTAATCCTCTTCGTTGACCACGCCAAAATCCCCCTGCCCCAGATAGATGATAATCTCACCCTCCTCGTGCGTTTCCCTTTCCCGAACTTGGGCGAGGACACAGTCAAAGTGGGCCGGTATCCCCTCTCCCTGAAGAGAGAGGGCCGAGGTGATGTCTTTGATGGGTTCTCCACAGATAGAGCAGTCGGCAACTTCACGTACCAGCGGTTTCAGAAGTATATGGGGACGGGGCTTCTTTGGGGGCCGATTGTCTCCTTTTTTATTTTTATCCCTGTTGCCACGGTTCGCGTTTTTTTTATTCTTGTTCCAACGGCGCGACCTGTTATTTGAACTCATATTTCTCCTCATTCAGATGAACAATTTCATTAGTTAATTTTACCGCTATCCTCTGCACTGCCTGGTTAAGATATTTGCTGTCGTTAATTCTGCTTTTCAACTCAGCCAGTCGTTTAGGGTCGGTTTCTTTTGCAATTCTTACCATTTGGAGCTCCTTCTCCCTTTGGCGTCATACGACTCCTAGAATGCATTTTCCCAATGTTCCAACTCACCCATCCTCCTTGACAGATAAATTAGATCAAATCTCGCTCTGCAAGATCCCAACTCTTTATGTTGTAAGAGATAGTACTCTGCAGACTTCCTAATCCTGCTTCGTTTTTTCCCGTTTACGGCATACTGGAGGTCTTCCGCTGTAAATACTTCCCAGCTTTTGACTTCCACAAATACCACAAGGTCATCCCGCTTGGCAATAATATCGATTTCCCCGCCGGGGCTGATAAAATTGCGGTCCAGTACGGTGTAACCCTGTTCCCGAAGGTATTCGGCCGCTTTTTCTTCTCCTTTCTGTCCCTTTAAGTAGTGAAGCATTACTTGTGCAGGGCCAGAAGATCCTTAATATCCAAAGCCCTTGTTATAAACAGGGACTTATTCTCCAAAAGGTTAATGGAAGGGCCCGTATCTCCCCGATACTCGGTGCCTTCCGCGTCGATGAGCAGAATGATTTCCGGTCGGAGTGGGGCTTCCTTGTTCACTCCGATAACCCGGGCAATGCTGGAATCGCTCATCATAACCAGACTTCCCAGGGGGTAGATTCCCATACTTCGGATGAAAATCTTCAAAATTTCCGGATCAAAGCGACGGCAGTTGTCGCTTAGAATATTCTTCATAGCTTCGTAGCCGACCATGGAGTTCCGGTAGGGCCGCTCGCTAATCATGGCTTCGTAGGCATCGGCAATGGATGTAATGCGGGCGAGATAGTTAATATCATCCCCTTTTAAAGACTGGGGATAGCCCTCCCCGTCCCATCTTTCATGATGCTGAAGGGCGATTTGGGCGATGTCGTCGGAAAGGCCCAAATCGTTTGTGATGATTCGGTAGGAATAAAGCGGATGGGAACGCATGGTCTGCAGTTCCTCGCTCTCCAACTGGCCGTCCTTAGCTTTAATGTTCTCCGGAACACGGAGCATTCCCACGTCATGAAGAAGGGCCCCGTCGGCCAGTTCGGTAAGGGTTTCATCATCCAATCCCAGGGATATACCAATATTCAGGGCCATGATAGCACTGTTAAAGGCGCTCTTGGCCGACTCCAGATTGGAGGAGTTGTTACAGAGAATCAGTCTGACCGATTCAAATTGCTTCTCCTTGACCCGGTCTACTATCTCGCCGGAAAGAGAGTCCAGCTCTTCCCGGGTTATATTTTCCATACGGCTGATTTTGTCCATCATATCGTTCAGCTTCTCTACCGTATGGGAATAGAATTCAAAAAGTTCCGTGTCCGAAGGGACGCCCCACATCTGTTGGGAGTCGGGCTGGAATATGGGAGGCAGGGACCGGACATGACCTTCCGTCTCCACCTGGGAGATGTTCCATTTACGAAGCCGGTCTATATCCTTCTGTTTGATTTTTATACCTGCCGGGACAAAGAGGCTGTTGCCCTCTATATAAACGGGCTGATCAAACTCCATGCCCGGTTCAAGTTCGTCCACACGCAAATGATTCATCTCTTATCCTCCAGAGAATAAACAAAACTCAATATTTCTGCGGTAATCCCGTAAAACTCTTCGGGGATTTCCCGCCCTAATTCCACCATATAAAGGCTTTCCGCCAGTCCGGGGACATCCATTACGGGGATATCCTCTTCCCGGGCCTTTGCCTCTATTCGGTCGGCCATCGAACCTTCTCCCTTTGCTGTTACATGGGGAGCCCTGTGGATTTTATCGTCATATTGTAAGGCAACCGCCTTTTTCTTGCTACCCCTCACAGGACGATATCCACCAGTCGGTCCGGTTCTCTATTACTCTTATCGGAAAAAAAAGGATCGGCCTGTATGGTTTTTATGCACTTTTCTACTTCAATACCAAAGGGTTTAAGGGATTGGCGAAACTCCTTCCACCCGGGAGGCGCTCGGCGGACGAGATTTTCGTCGTCCGTATACACGACCATGCTGCCCCGGCTCCTGTCCTTTTGGGGGCGGGACATGTGAAATTCCCACTTTCGTCCTCCCCGTTCCAGACAAAAACTTAGTTTTTGAACCCGGTCACTCTCCAGAGTTATCAAGAGAGATCCCTTCCCCTTATCATCATTAAAGAGTCTAAAATAACTCTCCTCCCCGATTAAGGCTGACTCTTCCCCTGAACTGCGGAAAGTATCAAGAAGCTTGCGGGGATCTCCCCCTTCAGTCTTAAGCTTTTTCCATAACTCCTCCCACTCCCCTTCCTTAAGGCTGACTTTTCTTTTGGACAGGAGAATATGAAGAAAAAGGGCTTCCTTTCGCTCTTCCGGAGGAAGTTTGGCCAGTCGTTCCGTCATAAGAAAGCCCTCTTCCGATGAGGAAATCTCCCAAAAATCAGAGATAAGACGAAATAGAGGAGAAAGGGAGGCCTTTGGTGTTTGGCCCACAAGTTGTGACGCAGGGGCCGTTTTATCGGGGAATCCGGTTTTCTGGGCTGACTCGGACGATGATTTGGTACCTGTCTTAGCGGGAAGAGACTGTCCTTTACTTGGGCTGTGGGAGATTTTCAAAAGCGAACCGCCCCGGCAAACCGTTCGGGGAGAACAAACTCATAACCCTCTTCTTTAAGTGTTTTGATAAGGGAAGGCAGGATCTCCACCAGAAAAGCCCGGTCTCCCCGGTCGTGAAGGAGTATGGTAGCCGAATCACGCCAGAGAATCTGGTCTTCCAGAGAATGAAGAACTTCTTGCGGGTCATTGGAGGGGTCAGTGACATTCCAATCCATATATAGGTAACCCCGCCGGTCCATCTCATATTTAAGGTCTTCCATAAGCTGCCGTCCCTCTTCTGTAGCGCAGAGGGAGTTGCGGGAGCCTCCGGGAAAACGGACGAGCATGGAGCGGGTGCCGGTCCACTTCCAGATAAGTTCTTCGTTTTTGAGGAAGTCCTCCATAAAATCATCCACACTACGGTAGATACGGTCGTAATCGTGGGAGTAGGTATGATTCCCGATAATGTGCCCCTCTGCCACGGCTCGTTTAATCAGCCTGACTCTCCCGGCCGAAACATTTACCCCATTTATAAAGAAGACGGCCGGAATATTTTCTTTTTCAAGAATATCCAGAATAGGGCCGGTAATTGATGAAGGGCCGTCGTCAAAAGTGAGGATGATATGGGCCTTATTCTCTCCCGAAAGGCGACCAACTTCCCGGGAAAGTGTATTAACCCTTTGCTCCTCTTCATTTATCCGATTTTGTGCCAGAATAAGCTCTTCCCTGGAGCGAAAA
The DNA here is from genome assembly GCA_028533045.1 of Spirochaetales bacterium. Taxonomy (GTDB): domain Bacteria; phylum Spirochaetota; class Spirochaetia; order DSM-2461; family DSM-2461; genus SZUA-368. Next base: position 67,453 of record JAQQAP010000009.1, read on the forward strand.
AGCATCTCTTCCCTCCGTTCTATTCGGCTGTTTTGACCGGCAAGAAGGGCAAAAGAGAGAAAGGTAAAAATAAAAAGAAAAAGCCCCAAAACCAGGACAACTCTCTGTTTCATAAGAACATAATGAAACAAAGAAGAATCAGAGTCAAGCAAAAAAGAAAGAGAACATCCCTGAGACGGAAACGGATATGTTCCAGCCAACTGCGCTCTCCGGCCCGGTCCAGTCCCCGGTTTATAAGAGCATAGGAGAGCTGTTCGCTGTCCCGGAGAGCGGAGACAATGACTGCGGCGAGAAGAGGGATAAGATGGCTCAGCCGATAAAGGAGGCCTCCCTTATCCGGGTCAAGTCCCCGTGCCTGACGGGCGAGGCGGATTTTCTGCCAGCGGTTGGTAAAATCCGGTACGGACTGCATGGCCAGAACCAGGGTAAAAGCCCAGTGGTAGGGCATCCCCATTTTTACCATAGCCTGGATGAGGGTGGACCGCTCCAGGGCGACCATGGGATAGGAACAGAGTAATACAATGTTAAAAAGCCTCAAAACCATAAGAGTACTGGAACGTATATTGTCCCAACCGATTTTAATGAAGGCCCAGGAGAAGAAAGGAGCCTCCGAAGGGGTAAAAAGAGGCCAGAGGAGAAGAATAAAAAGCCCCAGGGGGAGCATATTTTTAGCCAGGCCCCTTAAGGCTTTCCTTCCTTCTTTTTGAAACAAGTAGAACCCTATAAGAATAAACAGCATTAAGGCCAAAAGAGAGATACGGCTATAGAAGAAAAGGGCGACCAATGCTAGAAGAACGCCCAGGATGTGGGTGCGCGGGTCAAACACGGTAGTGTCCTCCAGGGAGGGTAATTTCCCGGTCGGCCAGGGCTTCCACCAGACGGCGGTTATGACTAATGAGGAGGAATCCCTTGCCCCGGGCCTTCTCTTCCCCAACAAAACGAATGATCCCTTCCAGCCCGTCCCGGTCCTGCCCCCAATCGGGCTCATCGAGGAGGTAAAAAGGACTGTTCTCGGCGTAGACCGAAGCGAGGGCAACCCTTTTGCGTAAGGCAAAACTTAACAGAGCCGGGGGGAGTTCGGCATAATCAATCAGTTTAAAATAGGAAAGAGCTTCCTCGACAGCCTTTTCATGGCCTCCGAATGCCAGTTCTTCCCTTACGGTGGGGCAGAAAAGCTGGTGATCGGGATTCTGAAAGAGGTAGCCCAGATGGCGGGCCCGTTCTGCCACAGAGAGGGAGGTCAAATCCAATTGCCCCAATTTAACCGCACCCTTTTGAGGCTTCAAGACCCCCATAATCAATGAAGCCAGGGTTGTTTTTCCCGAACCGTTTACTCCGCTTAGGGCAAGCACTTCTCCCGGTTTTAAAGAAAGGGAAAAATCCTCAAAGATCGGGGAAGATTGGGGATAGGCAAAGCTGATTCGGCTGATCTCCAGGGAGGGGAGCTCTTCTTTGAGAATCTGCGGGGAACTCTTGAAAGAAAAGAAGTCCGATTCGGTCTGAATAGGCTTCTCTATGATTCGTCCGTAGTCCATGTGAAAGACACGTCCGATGCCTTCTTTGTGATATTCAAGATTTTTCTCTGCCAGAATGATGGTTTTACCCTGCTCCCTGTTCAGGCGGATTAAAAGTTCCATCATGGCCTCCGCACCGGCCGGATCGAGGGCGGAAAGAGGTTCATCGAGAAGAAAAACCGGCGGGTCCCAGGCAATGAGAACGGCAAGAAGAAGACGCTGCTTTTCCCCGCCCGATAGATCCCGGGGGTTCCGGTCTTCCAAACCGGTCAAACCGGTAAACTCCAGACTTTTTTCGATACGCCTAAGCATCTCGCCCCGGGGAATACCCCTGTTTTGCAGAGGAAAAGCCACTTCTTCCCGAACAGAAGGGGTTAAGAGCTGAGTATGGGGATTCTGGAAAGCGGCGCCGGTGGTTTCCGCAAGGAGGGAAGGATTAAGAGAACGGATCTCCTTGCCGCCTATGGCAAGTTTCCCTCCTATCTTGCCGCCGGTCACATGGGGAATCATACCGGAAAGGGCCAATAGAAGGGAACTTTTACCGCTCCCCGATCCTCCGGTCAAAAGAAGGAATTCCCCGGACTCAATGGTTAGACTGACCCTGTCCAGGGCTCTTTTTTGAAAGAAATCCGCCCTCCCCTCCTTTTGCAGAGAACGGGGGACGGGATAGGTGAAGGAAAAGTCCTCCGCTTTGATCACTCTTCCTCCCAGCTCCGCTCGGAGGTAAGTTCCGTAAGAGGGGGATAGGCTTTTTTCACAGCCAGCATAAGGGGTGTTCCGACCAATGCGCCCACGGCAACCTGGATACAGTTCCAGGGCAGGTCACTCAAGGCAGGACCCACACCATAAAGGAAGGCGCTGGCCGTAAAGTAACCGGCCACCATGATAAAGGCTCCCGCAAAAGCGCCGGCAATCATGGAGGGGAGTGTCTTTTTACGGGCTACCAGAGCCGCGACGACCGCCTGCAGACCGTGAATGATAAAGGATAGTACCATCCAGTGGGGATAACCGCCGATTAAATCGGCCAGACCCGTTCCCAAACCGGCGGTAAGACCGCCGACCAGAGGTCCAAAGGCGAAGGCGGAAAAGTAAACCGCCACATCGGCCAGGGTAATATATCCCTTCGTAAGGGGGATGGGGACTCGAACAATAAGGGTGAAAACGATGGTCACAGCCGTCATAAGGGCCACCAGGGCCAAGAGGCGTATCTTTGTAGCGTTGTATCTCTCCATAGAGACATATCATAGTTAAGAAGGACCATCGGGTCAAGGAAACCCCTTGACGGATAAGAAGAGTGGCTTTAATATTATTTATCAAATTTACTTTTTAAGGAAGAAGAATGAAAAAGACTCTATTATTTCTGACTGTTGTTATGGCTGCCGCATTTACCGGTTGTATGACTGCTCCCGAGCCCGAACCTCTTGTAGACCTGATTGAACTCGACGCTACTGCTGCCGTTGAGCTTCCCGTTGTTGCTGCAAGCGCCAGTGCTCATGAAGAAGCCAAAGGCCTCGTTGCTGAATTCGCCATTGACGGCGATATGGAAACAACCTGGACCGCTTCCGGTAAACAGCACATCCTGCTTGACCTGGGTGCTGTTAAGAAAGTTGCTTACGTAGAAATCGCTATGAAGCACGGTGCCAACAGAAAGTATAAGCTGTCTATGGAAGGTAGTGTTGACGGAAGTACCTACTTCCCCGTACTCAACCCCACCACTTCCAGCGGAAGCACAGAAGATATGGAAAAGTATGATTCTGCTAACGCAGAGCTTCAGTTCCTCAAGATCAATGTTGCCGGTAACAACGAAAACGACTGGAACAACTTCTACGAAGTTAAGATCTACGGTATGTAATAAGGGTTAATTCCCTTACTGTACCAAAGGCTGCCCTAGGGCAGCCTTTTTTCATGCCCTAAAAGGATTCATAGTGTTCCCAATCCTTGAGCTTTTCCTAAAAGTCCGGGATTCCATAAATCTATTAGCACAGATCCTTCCATTTCAAACATTCTCATCCTCCAGAGGTAAGGATAATGAGAAAAAAATAGTATTTCAAACTCCCCCGAGTAAATAGCTCAAGGATTGGGAACATTACCAAAAGGATTTAATTCTCCAGAATAGTAATTTCTACCCGCCGGTTTTTCACTCGTCCCTTCTCGGTGCTGTTCGTATCCACCGGCTCAGCGGCTCCCACCCCTTGGGTGATAATCAGTCTTTCCGGATTTTCCAGGATTTCCCTTAAGAAGGCCGCCGTATTGGCCGCACGGTTTTCCGAGAGAATCACTCCCGTGTCCCAATCCCCCACATCGGCAGCATGGCCCGTAATCATAAGGTCCCGGTCGGCATAGTAATCGAGGACTTTGGCAATCTCACTCAAACGCACCTTCTCTTCCTCGCGCAATACGGGAGAATCCGGATCAAAGTGAATGTTATGGAGAGTAATGGTGATACCCTCATCGTCCAGTTCCACATTGGTATCTTCTAAATCGGAAAGAGCCTCTTCCACGTCCTCTGCGGCTTCCTCGGTCAAGTCCTCGTGGACTGTGTAAGTAGCGTTTCGTGTTCCCGCATAACGAATTTCCTGCAGGTCGGCCGTATCAAAAATAATGAGAAAATCTTCCGTAATGATATGGGGAAGACCCTTTTCCCTATCCCAAAGCATGGTGCGTTCGGACCGGCCTCTAATTCGGGCGGGATAGAAGTAACCGGCGAAATAGTCGGGAACCACGTTGTGATAAATATCGTAGACCATTTCGAATTTGTCATATCGGCTGTCCCCCTCTTCTACTTCTCCCACATAGATATATTCCACATCAATAGGAATACGTACGTCCATGACATCATAATTACGGCTTAAATCGTGTACTTCTTCCCCCCGGGCGACCCAACTGTCCCCGACAGCGATATCCTTTTCTTCAAAAAAAGGAAGATTCCTCATAACAGGGCTCAAATATTTCTCATCAATTCGCATCTCCCCCAGTTCATTCCGGTCAAATTCTACCGTGACTTGCTGAGACAGCTCAAATACCCCTTCCGACCCGTGACTAATCTCTTCGAGGAAATAGAAATCCCCCCTATTAACGGTCCAGCCCTCTTTCTCATCTTCCACTTCAACGGAGACCTTTCCCGTAACACTACCCGACTGAAGGTACTCCCCATTCAGATAGACATCTTCCACCGTCACCGATTCTATACTGTACTTATCACCCTTCTCCAAACCAAAGCGGAAAACTTCGCCGTAAAGCAGGGAGGAAGAGAAAAAAAGTACCAGGGTTATAATTTTTGCCGATTTCATGATATATTATCGTCACGGGTATCCATAAAAATCAGTTTAAAAGGTAAATATCATGGGACTAATCGGGATCATCAACAAAGACAGGGATGTAAAAAGGCTTTTTGAGAACCTCAAAGAGACCAATAGCGCCGGGGGGTACGAGTTCGCCTATCTCCGAAGCGAGGAGGAAGCGGTAAACTTCCTGAACAACGAGCTTCCCCATCTTATTGTGGTGAATTTTACCGATTTGCAGCTGAATATTTCGGGAATAATGGAAAAGATTGCCGGAGACGACTGGCTCTACGACTTTGGCATTATCGCCCTCTATCACAAGGATGAAATTAGCGAAGAGGAGCTGGAAGAGCAGTATGGTGACTACAATATCATCCTGGCCCTTACCTACGAACAGATTAACTCCGACCTGATTCCTCCTCTCAAGCTGATTGATAAAAACTGCCAGCTGGTCCTTCAGAAACCTTTGAGCTCTACCCTTACGGGAGACTCGGCGGGCTCTTTCATCATTGGAAACAATCTGGATAATCTTTATCTTTATACCCGTATTCTGGTCCACTCCCTGGCTAAAGACGGCCTGGTCGAGCGAAGCCGCTCCCAACAGGTTCAATCAGCCTTAATCGAACTTCTCACCAACGCCATTGAACACGGGAACTGCCGAATCAGCTTTGAGGAGCGGGAAAAAGCCCGGGAAAGGGGAATGGAAGCGAATGAACTGGTGTCTATCAAAAATCAGAACACCCTTTACCGCACCCGCAAAGTCACCCTGTCCTGGGAAAAGCGGGAAAACCGCCTTTATATTAAGATTACCGACGAAGGGGACGGGTTCAATACGGACCGGCTGAACCTGGAACTGGCTAACGATGCGCCTCTCTCCGTACACGGCGGGGGAATCGCCATGGCCAATATGATTGCCGACGATCTCTTCTACAACAAAAAGGGTACCTGCGCCACCATGGTGCTCGATCTGAACGAAGAAGAGGAGGACAGACCGATCCCCGAAGGCTTTATGAATGAGGAGATTCTTGTGGTTAATCCGGGAGACGTTGTCATTGAGGAAGGCTCCTTTAGCGACTCCCTTTACTATATTAGCCGGGGGACCTTTTCCGTTTACGCGGGAAATAAAAAAGTGGCCCGCCTGGACGGAAGCGACGTTTTCATGGGGGAGATGGCCTTCCTTATGAACAGCACCCGTTCCGCCTCGGTGGTGGCCGATACACCGGCGCGGCTGGTTAAAATCACCCGGGACGCTTTTCTAAACGTTCTTCGCGATTATCCCCACTACGGCATTTACCTCTCCCGACTGCTGGCCCAGCGCCTGGACCGGGCGAACAAGCTGAATTTCCAGTTAAAAAAAGAGATGGCGGGGAAGAAGGATGAGCCGGTTGGTGCCAGTTAAGGCTTCTTTCCCGCATAAAGAGAATGTCCGCAGCTTTCTATGAGCGCCGGGTCTTCTGCGGTTTGATTGATCAGTTTTACCGTTAAATCATACATGGAAGGGTTTTCCTCTTTTAAATTGAAAAGTTTCTCCTCCCGCCCATAAGCGAAACCTCGTACGGACCGGATGATTGTTTTTTCAAATCCCGCCGACTTAAATAAGTTCATAATCTCCGATGACTTGGGGTAATAGCCTTCCTGAAATCCCCGGGCAGCGCCATTCTTAAAAATCCCCTTGTCAAAAACGGCTTCAAGGTTTTCTTTATTTACCTGCTTGGGTGCGTTAAACAATCGATCTATTATGCCTATACTGCCCGCCAAATAGGGTATATAACTGGCTACGACAAGACCGCCCTTCTTCAAAACACGGTAAACCTCTTTTACGCAAGAGATTCGTTCATTTTCATCGGTAAGATGATAGAGAGGCCCCATCAAAAGGACAACATCAAAAGCTTCATCCTCAAAAACGCCTAAATCTACCGCATTAAGTTGTAAAACAGACTCGACCCTGGAAAGTCCCCTTTCGGCAATCCGCTTGCGGGCTTCAACCAAGAGCTCTTCGGAAAGGTCGGCGAGATTCACCTTATATCCCAGTTCCGCCAGGGCCACCGTATAACGTCCGGGGCCTCCGCCCAAGTCTAGAATCCGATCGGAACTTTTTAGAAGAGGCAAAATAAAAGAGAGGGTCTGTTCCATTTCGAATTTCCCGCTGGGAGTGTCCATCCGCCCCCATTCGTCAAATGTGCCGTAGTATTCTTTTATTCTTTCGAAATCTGTCATGGTTTACTATTGCGGCTTTTCCGGGAACGGTCAAGGAGGAACTTTACTTATAATAAAAAATGGTCCCTGGAGGGGATACCTAAAGGGACCTTTAAATAGGTGTGGGGGCTCTCGCGGTGGCGCACAGGCGCTAAGGGAGCAAAGGTGAGAGCCCCCATCTCTTTTTCAAGGAAGTTTATTTTTCCTTGTTCAGTTCGTCCTGAATCATCTCTTCCGCGCTCTCTTCAGGAATATCATCGAGGGACTGGGGCAGAACGAGGTTCAGAAGAATCCCCACCAAAGCGGCCAGCGCCATACCGCCCAGCTCAAAATGAAGACCGGAGCCAATGGGGAACTTGATAACTCCCCCGCCGATTCCCACAACAAGGATAACCGAGGAAATGGTCAGGTGACGCTTCTCGCCGTAGTTCACACCGCTCTCCACCACCGTACGAATACCGGCGGAAGCAATGATACCAAAGAGCATCATGCTCACGCCCCCCATAACGGGAGTGGGAATCGTCTGAATCAGGGCGCCGAACTTCTGAATAAAAGAGAGAACCACCGCCGTGACAGCCGCCCCGCCTATCACCCAAACGCTGTAAACCCGGGTAATAGCCATGACACCAATGTTTTCGCCGTAAGTCGTATTGGGAGGCCCGCCAAAAAGGGAGGCGAAAGCCGTGGCAATACCATCACCGGCCAGAGTTCTGTGAAGACCGGGGTCCTTGTAAAAATCCTTACCAACAACCTTACTCAGAACCAGAGTATCTCCCAGATGCTCCGCCATGGTAGCCAGGGACACAATAAGGAAGGTAAGAATGGGAACCCAATGAAATTTAGGCATAACCGGCTTGGCAAAACCGAACCAGGCCGCTTCTTTCACTCCGGTAAAATCGATTAAGTGAAAAGCGGGGAAGAAGATTCCCATAATCAGAGTAAAAATATAGCCTCCTGCAATCCCTAATAGAATGGGAATCACATTAAAAAAGCCCTTAAGAACAATGGAAGAGATCACCGCAATAGCCAAAGTCACCGCCGCAATAGCGAAGTAGGCCAGATGATAGGTCCCGGTCCCGCCGGTCATGGCCATATCCATAGCCACCGGGGCCAGTTTTAAACCGATAACCATAATCAAAGAACCGATAACAACCGGAGGAAGAACCCGGTCCATCCACTTAATTCCCGCCCTGCTAATAATAAAGGCAATCAGACAGTAAAAAAGCCCGGCACAAAAAGCCCCGCCCATAGCATAGGCCACGCCAAAATCGGCCGAAGCGGAAATGGCCGCAATAGGAGCGATAAAAGCAAAGGAGGACCCCAGAAAAGCGGGCACCTTACCCTTGGTAATCAAAATATACAAGAGCGTACCCACACCGGCCGTAAAAAGGGCCGTGGTCGGACTCAGACCGGTAAGAAGAGGCACCAGAATAGTGGCCCCAAACATGGCAAAAACATGTTGAATACTAAGAGGAACCCAGTGCTTTAACTCCGGTTTCTCCTGCACGCCGATTTGAACATCAGACATTATTCCCTCCTAAAGGTAAAAAGAAAATTACAAAATTGTACAATTTTACCAGTGCCCCCGGCAGCTGTCAAGGAAATGTTGGGGCTTCCCTGCGGCTGCGCCGCAGGTCGGGCTGTCCAGGACTTCGCTCTTCGCTCCGGCCGGGGCCAAGCCCCGTCGGCTTCGCCCCCTTCCCATCCCTAATCCATTGTAACCCGTAATTTTTTCCTTTTTTTTCCTTCATTTCCGTACTATATGACTTAATTTCATACATTTTCGTTCAACCATCTCTCGAAATCAATATAAATAGCACCATAGAGCTCTTGGCACGGGAATTGTATTCATATTATTAGAAAAACATAGGAGAGAGTTCTAATGAAAAGATTCTTACTAATTGCTGCTCTGGCAGTTCTGTTGATTCCTGTCCTTATGACAGGCTGTAGTCAAGGTGAAAAAACCATCAAAATCGGTTTTAACATTCCCCTTACCGGTGACAGCCCCAAAGTTGGGGAAGGAACCAAGTATGCGGCCGAGCTTGTTAAAGAAAAGATTAACGCCGCCGGCGGTCTTGAAGTGGACGGAGAAAAGTACATGCTTGACTTCATCTACGTAGACAACGAACTTAAAGCCGAATCGGCCGTAAGCGCCGCTTACAAACTGATTGAACAGGACGAAGTACTGGCCATCGTCGGTCCCGATACTTCCAGCCGTGCCATCCCCGCCGGTCAGGTTGCCCAGGAGAACGCTACTCCCCTGATCAGCCCCTGGTCAACCAACCCCAACACCACCCTGGACAGACCCTATGTTTTCCGGGCCTGTTTCCTGGACCCCTTCCAGGCTCCCGTTGCGGTTAAGTTTGCCGAAGAAGAGTTCGACCTTTCCAAAGCAGCCATCGTTTACAACCTGGAAGATGACTACTCCAAAACTCTCGCCGGTCTTTTCAAAGACTCCTGGGAAGCGGCCAACGGTGCCGATTCGGTGGTAGCCTTCGAAAGCTACGGCCAGAAGGACCAGGACTTTTCCGTACAGCTGACAAAAGTAATCGCTTCCGGTGCGGAAATCCTTTACCTGCCCAGCTTCTACAACAAGGTAGCCATGCTCGTACCTCAAGCCCAGGATCTGGGTTGGACCGGCCCCGTTATGGGTTCCGACTCCTGGGGTTCTGCAGACCTGGTAAAACTCTCTAACGGTACCGTTAAGGGTTACTACTTCACTACTCACTACGCCGCAGCCGGTGCTGTAGGCGAAACCAAAGAGTTCATCGAAGCCTACGAAGCGGCTTACGGTTATACTCCCGACGATGTAGGGGCCCTCTCCTACGACGCACTTAACATTGTTCTTAAGGCGATTCAGGAAGCGGGACTCTCCGGTGACCTCAGAGCGGACAGAACTGCTATCAAAGACGCTATTGCCGGTCTGGCCGACTACAAAGGTATTACCGGTACTATGACTTTCACACCCGAAGGGGACCCCATCAAAGATGCGGTTGTTGTAAAGGTTAACGAAGCGGGCGAATTCGAGTTCGTTGAAACCCTCAGTCCATAATAGAGAATACTTAAAATACCATGCCGTCCCAAACTTTTTCTAAAAGTCGGGACGGCTGATTAAAAAACCTGAAGAGAGAGAAACAAACTATGTTCACATCGCTGATACAGAATATATTTAACGCCCTGCAATGGGGGAGTTTTTACTCCATGATTGCCCTGGGCTACTGCCTGGTGTACGGTGTTCTCAGGCTGATTAACTTTGCCCATGGTGACATATTCATGATGGCCTGTTACTTTGCCTTTTTCATCGGAACCACCCTTATGGGTAACGTGATAACCGCCTCACCGGCCATTGCCTTTAGTTTAACCCTGATCGGAACCATGGCCCTGACCGCCGGATTGGGAATGCTCATAGAAAGAGTCGCCTACCGCCCCCTGCGTATGAAGGGAGCCAACCGTCTCTACGTGGTAATTACCGCCCTTATGGTGGGTTTTATCCTGGAAAACGGTAACCTGGCCGTATTGGGTGCCAGCTCCCTCCGTTTCCCCGAAATCATAGGCAAATCTATTATTGAAGTGGGCGGGGTTCACCTTACCAACCTCAAAATCATAGTTATTCTGTCATCGGTTGCTGTTTTCTTTGGTCTCCAGTTTATCGTTAAGGAAACCAAAATCGGTATGGCCATGAGAGCCATCTCCTACGATAAGTTCGCCATTCCCCTCATGGGAATCCCCATTAACCGAATAATCACCTTCACCTTCGCCCTCGGTTCTTCATTGGCCGCTGTGGCGGGAATCCTCTTTGGACTTTCCTACCCCGTTCTTGACCCCTACATGGGTATGATCATCGGTTGGAAAGCCTTTATTGCCGCCGTAGTAGGCGGGATAGGTGAAATCAAAGGAGCCTTTTTGGGAGGATTCATGCTGGGCTTTATCGAAATCTTCGTTATCGCCTTCTTCCCTTCCAGCTACAAGGACCTCATCTCCTTTGTGATACTGCTCGTCATCCTGACCTTTAAGCCCACCGGCTTTTTCGGTATCGCCAAGAGTACAAAAATCTAGGAACGCACAATGAAACTAAACAGAGAAAAATCCTTTACGGTCCCTCTTCTCGTGATCGGGCTCTTTGTCCTGATCATCGGGCTGACCATGACCGGAGTTATCAATAAGTACATTCAATCAGTCTTGATGTTCATTGGCATCAATATCATCTTTTCTTCCAGCCTGAACATCGTAAACGGCTACATGGGAGAGTTCTCCTGCGGACACGGGGGATTTATGGCGGTGGGAGCCTATGTCTCCTCCCTCCTTTCGGTTATCCTCTTTACGGATAACAAAATAATCGGGGATGCCCTGCTGCCTCCCGAATCGGCTATCATCCTCTTCCCGGTGGTCATCATCATCGGAGGACTGGCGGCGGCCCTCTTTGGACTGCTTGTGGCCATTCCCTCCTTCAAGACCCGGGACGACTATCTGGCCATTATCACCATCGCGGCGAACTTCATCATCGTCACCCTGATCAACAACATCGAACTGGTCGGGGGTTCCCGCGGCTTTATGGGAATGAAAAAGACCATCTACGCCATGGAAGATGTACTAAGCCTTCCCTACACGCTCATGTGGATCTTCATTTTTGCGGTCCTTACGATCATTTCCATCCGACGGCTGATGAACTCAGTCTACGGCAAGGGAATCAGCACCATCCGCTACGATGAGATTTCCGCAGAGATCATGAGTGTGAACACCAACAAAATGAAATTGGTGGCCTTCATGTTCTCCTCCGGACTGGCCGGTATTGCCGGAGGGCTCTTCGCCCACGTGCTGGGCTTCGTAAACCCCAGTTCCTTCTCCATCTTCAAATCCACCGAAGGTTTGGTAATGGTTTATCTGGGCGGAATGGGTTCCCTCTCCGGTTCGGTCCTTTCGGCGGTATTTTTTACCATCCTTCTGGAATTGATGCGTCCCCTGCAGATCCTCAAATGGGTCATCATCCCCCTCATGCTGATTCTGCTCATGCAGTTCCGCCCCGAGGGACTTCTGGGCAACCGGGAACTGACCGACGTCTTCCCATCCCTAAAAAAAATCTTTACCAAAACCAAAAAGGAGGCGGAAAGTGTCTGAAGAACTACTCAAGATTGACAGCCTGACCCATCGTTTTGGGGGCCTTACAGCCGTTTCCAACCTGAACTTCTCCATCAACAAGGGAGAAGTGGTAGGACTGATCGGTCCCAACGGGGCGGGAAAAACCACCGTATTCAACCTGGTAAGCGGATTCTATACCCCTTCGGAAGGAGATATTATCTTCAACGGCGAGAGAATCAACGGCCTGGCGCCCCACGAAATCGCCGCCCGGCAAATCGGTCGAACCTTCCAGAACATCCGACTCTGGGGTGACATGACCGTCCTGGACAACATTAAAATGTCCCAGCACTACAAACTGGGCTACAACCTGGCCGACGCCTTTTTCCATACGAAAAAATACAAAACACGGGAAAAGGAGATGAACAAAGAAGCCTATACCCTGTTGGAACAGTTCAACTTGACCGAATTGGCCGAGGAATTTCCCAAAAACCTGCCCTACGGTATACAGCGGCGGGTGGAAATCGCCCGGGCCCTATCTCTTACACCGGACCTGCTCATGCTGGACGAGCCTGCGGCCGGGCTCAGCACCCACGACGTTCAGGGTCTTATCAGCTACATCCAGTGGATCAAGGAGACCTTTAACCTGACCATCTGGATGATCGAACATCAGATGCAGGTTATCATGACCCTCTGTGAAAAAATCAAAGTGGTCAACTTTGGTCAGGAACTGGTCACCGGCGGTCCCGAAGAGATCCGCACCAACCCGGAAGTAATAAAAGCCTACCTGGGCGACGGAGAAATATAATGCTCTTAGAAGTGAAAGATCTGGCCGTAAAATACGGCAATATAGAAGCCCTCCACGGCATCTCATTCAACATAGACAAGGGAGAAATCGTTACCCTCATCGGAGCAAACGGTGCGGGAAAAACCTCCACTCTCATGACCCTGGCCCGGCTAAGCAAACCCGAAGCGCCGGAGGTATTCCGGGGAGACATCCTCTTCGAAGGAAAGAGCCTCCTCAAAACGGAGCCCCACGAACTCATCCAGAAAAAGATGATGTGCCTTGTACCGGAAGGACGCCATATTTTTGGTAACTTAACCGTACAGGAAAACCTGGACCTGGCCACCTACGCCCGAAAAGTGGAAGTGGGAGAGATTCACGAGTCCCTGGACCTGGTGTACAGCCTCTTCCCCCGGCTCAAGGAAAGACGGAAACAGCGAAGCGAATCCCTCTCCGGGGGAGAACAGCAGATGCTTGCCGTAGGCCGCGCCCTTATGACCGGTACGGACTTCATCATGCTCGACGAACCCTCCATGGGTCTGGCGCCCATCCTCATGTACGACATGTTCCGGGCCCTCAAGAAAATCAATGAACTAAAGGGTATGACCATCCTTGTGGTGGAACAGAACGCCAAGGTAGCTCTGGATTTTGCCAGCCGCGGCTATGTACTGGACACGGGAGAAATTATCGCCTCAGGCAGCTCGGAAGAGTTACGAAATAATGAGGATGTGAAGAAAGCCTACTTGGGCGGGTAGCGGGTAGCGGGTAGCGGAAAGCGGAAAGCGGAAAGCGGAAAGCGGAAAGCGGAAAGCGGAAAGCGGAAAGCGGAAAGCGGAAAGCGAGCGTAGATTTGATAGTAAAAAGCGTCAAGTCGATTCACGAGGGATGACGGTAAATGCCGCATAATTAGTAAAGAAGATACAAAGACGACATGTCCGCTGTCATCCATCCGCTGTCGCACTTCTATCTTAGTCCGCTGTCGCACTTCGTGCTTAATCCAGCTTCTCCGTGTCCTTCAAAAAGAACCAGTACCCGGCAAGACCAAAAAGGGCTCCTCCGCCGGCAATCATAAAGACTTCGTGGTAGCTTCCGGTGAACTGAAAGATAAATCCGGCCAGGGAGGCTCCCACGGCGGCGGCTATACCATGAAAAGAGAAGGCTACCGGATAGACCCGGCTTAAATGGGGCCCGCCGAATACCCGGCTCACCTGATCGGGAGTAATGACCAGAGGCCCGCCGTAGGTAAATCCCAGGAGAAATCCGGCGGGAATATAAAGAGCGGTATGAGCTCCCACGGCCAAAAGTATCAGGACAGAAAGAAACACCCCTATCAAGTTCACCAACGCAAGCCGTCGAGGATGTACCCTATCGGCGGAGATTCCCCAGATAATACGGCCCAAACCGTTTCCCAATGAGAGAAAGGAAACCCCCAGGGCCGCCGTGTGCCCCTCAATCCCGTTAAAAAGACCAAAAGGTTTAAGGGCTCCAATCAGCATAAGACCGGGAAGAGTCCCAAAGACCAAAAACATGGTCAGACCGGCAAATTCTTTCTTATGATCCCCAATGGGAGGAGGTCCGGCCGACTCTTCTTCCTTATGAATGAGCCCGGGAGGAGTGGAAGAAACGGCGCCGCAAAGAAGAATGATTCCTCCCCAAACAGCACCGACAAAGCGCAGGATGGTCTCGATATCCCAACCAAGCCCCAAGAGTTTTTCCACTAAAGAAGAGAGCACCACCCCGCCGATACCGTAACCGGCAACGGATAGACCAGTAACAAGCCCCCGGTGATTGGGGAACCAAAGAAGACCCGCCGCCAGAGGGCAGACATAGCCAAAGGAGAGAGCCGGAGCAATTCCCAGGAGATAGGCCGCCAAAAAGAGAGGATAATTCCCCCCCGTATATGAAGCGGCCCAATGGCCGGCCAGGAAAAGAATCCCCGATATAAAGATGAGCGTTCGCGGTCCCCTTCGGACCAACTGCCGCCCGGAAATAATCATATACAGGGTGAACATAAGAATGGTCAAACCAAATACAGCCTGTGTCTGGGTACTGTTGTAACCCCAGTGGCTCTGAAAGGAGGGGACGTAGGAACTAAAAGCGTAAATACCGCCCAAAGCAATTTGAACCAGAATCCCGGCAATCAGGGAAATATATCTCTTCATGGCCCCTATTATTACTGAAACACTAGGTTATGACAAGGGGATTCGGACAGAATTCGAACATTCGTCAAAATTACATAAAACTCTCACAGAAAAGCTGTGGCAAGGGATAAAAAGTGGTGTATAGTGGTTCTATGAAACGTAGAGCTCTCTTTTTCGCTATTTTTCTCCTTTTCACCCACGCCCTTTTTGCCCAATACGACCCCAAAATCGACTGGAAATATATAGAGACCGACTATAATCGGGTTATCTTTCCCGATTTTATGGCCGACGAAGGCTTAAGAGTCGCCCAATTCACAGAAGAGAACGATCCTACCATCTCCGAAACCATGTCCTCCAAACACCCCTACCGCTACCCGATTATCCTTTCCGGGAACGATATGACCAGTAACGGCTACGTGACCGTATTCCCCCGGCGAACCGTGTGGTACAGCCTGAACGGAGGCTACGGTTCGGGAACCACCGAATGGTACGAACACCTGGCCATTCACGAAGGACGGCACACCAAACAGTTCGACACCCTTAACTCCTCCACCGCCCACCTCCTCTTTCTTCTGGGCGGGGAATATCTCTACAGCCTCTCCATTGGTGTTACCCCCTCCTGGATGTTCGAAGGGGACGCCATTATGACAGAAACAATCTATTCCCATTCGGGCCGGGGCCGACTGGGCTCCTATTTTGAACTGATGCGCTCCGTCGCCCTGGAAGAACGGGACTACTCCTATTATAAAATGCATCACCTCTCCTTCCGGGATATGACACCCCCCCCCCACAGACTGGGCTACCCCTTCCTTAACTGGATGGAAGAGAATTACGGCCCCGACGGGGCGGAACAACTCTTTAGCCAGCAAGCCGTACTTCCTCTGCCCCTTCTGGGCCCCTCCCGTTCAGTCAAAAAACTCACAGGACTTACCCCTGCCCGTGCCTACAAAGAAATGATTGAAGATCTGAAGACAGAGACGGAAGAAATTCTTGCCGCCAAGGGTCCTCTTGTAGAGGGAGAGCTTATCAGCCCGCCCCGGGACGTCTATACGGCCTACTCCCAGCTCCTCCCCGGTAAGGGGGGCACCTGGTACGCCCAAAAAGTGGATTTAATAGAACCCACCTCCCTCTATTCGTTTATTAAAGGAGAGGAAACAAAGTATTACGAAGCCGTGCCCGCCACCCGCATCGACGGTAAGGGAGACATTTTTGTGTGGGATTCGGTACGAACAAGCCTCACCTGGACCACCCGGGAGGAGTCGGACCTTTACCTAAAGCGGGGCAATAACAAAGCTCAAAAACTCACCCAAAAGGGTCGCTACTACCACCCCGCCCTCTCCCCCCAAGCAGATAAAATCGTCGCCCTGGAGTTACAGCCAGACCGCAAACCGCGCCTGGTTATACTGGATCTCTCCGGCCAGGTTATAAATGAAATACCCTTTCCCCAAGAGATTAGCTACGCCTCCTGGCCCGCCTGGGACGGGGACGGCATAGTGTTAAACGTACAGAATAATGAAGGAGAATCCCTGTGGCGCTGGTCGGAAAAGGGGTTTGAAAGGGTAATCCCCTTTACCACGGAAGACCTGTCCTACCCCATCCCCTGGGAGGGGGGCTACTTCCTCACTCTGGACCGCTATGAGGGCAAGGAAATCTGCTATTTTAAAGAGGGGAAGCTGATTCGGGTGACCAATACGCCTCTGGGAGCCGACTATCCTGCAGTAGACCGGGAGGGGGGTCGACTCCTCTATGTTTACCGGGAAGGAACCATAGGAGATTCGGTGCGGGCCCTGCCCCTCTCCCCGGAAACTTGGGATGGACGCTCCCTCGAACTGCTCCCCGCTCCCATTCAGCCAGAAACGACCGCTCCAACCTCATCCAAAGACTATGAGATCAAAGACTACCCCGGCTTGGACCTCTTTAGCCCGGTCGGCTGGGGACTGAGCACCCTGGAATACGATTCCGACGAAGACCTGGAAATTCCCATTGCCATAAAGTCCACCAATCCCCTACAAAGCTTTAGCTGGGAAGGAGGCCTCTACTACAACACCAACGAAGAAACCATGGGTTACGGCCTGGAAACGGAGTGGTCCCTTTTTCTTCCCCATGTCACAACCGACCTCTCCCTGGACAAAAGAGTCCGCAACGGGGTAACCATTCGGGACTTTACCGCCGGAGCGGGCCTAAGCCTTCCCCTGGGATTCAGCAGGGGCCGTGATACCTTTAGCCTGGAACTTAGCGCCGAATCGGTCTACCTCTACAGCTGGACCGATTATGCCTCGGCCGACGGAGCAGGCTTTTTGGAAGAATTGGAGATGTACCACAGCCGGGACGGGGGCTACCGGGCCCTTCAATCCCGCTTTAAGGAGTACCTTTCCGCCTCCCTTCTCCATTACAATACCGGGGACGATGATTATCAATTCTCCCTGGCCAACTACTACCTTCTCCCGGGGATTTTCCCCAGCCACGGCACCGGATTCTACGGTTACTACGAACAAAATCCTTCGGGCTACAGCTCAAATATTCCCCAAGTAAGAGGCTCCGAATATGATGACGATGAAGAGAGCCTCATGCTGGAAGAACAGATTATGTTTAAGGCTGAATACGTACTGCCCCTCTTCTATCCTGACTGTGATCTAGGCGGACTAGCCTATATCCCCCGAGTCAGCACCGAGCTATTCCTGGACCGGCAGTGGTACGGCGACGGATGGGATGAAACGGTAACATCCGCCGGAGCGGAGCTGTTGGTGGATACCTTCTTCTTTACTCTTCCCGTCATGATTCGCAGCGGTTTACAACTGAGTCATCAGTTTGAAACGGGAGATTGGGGTATGAGCTTTGTCATTAAAGGGTATACGGTAAGTTATTAGCTAATGTTCCCAATCCTTGAGCTTTTCTAGAAAAATGATGATTATTTAAAAAAATGGCTCTCCCTCTTATTCGTAAGACAATAAGAGGAGATTCCATTATGAAAGAAGAAATCTATTGCCCTAATCCCCATTGCTCCCATCATCAAAGTCCTTCGAATGATGTAAAATGGTACAAAAAAAGAGGGTTTACGGTTACTAAA